>NZ_JBIAEC010000003.1:133222-517855 GCF_042868225.1 Streptomyces sp. NPDC007856
CAGGACTGGGGCAGCCGCCCGTCACAGGACTGGGGCAGCCGCCCGTCACAGGACTGGGGCAGCCGCCCGTCACAGGACTGGGGCAGCCGCCCGTCACAGGACTGGGGCAGCCGCCCGTCGGTCAGTCGTCGGCCGTCAGGACCAGCCCCGAGGTGGGCACCCCGGTGCCGGCCGTCACCAGGGTCCGTCTCACGCCCGGTATCTGGTTGACCGCCGTGCCCCGCAGCTGGCGCACCGCCTCCGCCATGCCGTTCATCCCGTGCAGATAGGCCTCCCCGAGCTGGCCCCCGTGGGTGTTGAGCGGCAGCCGCTCCTCGGCCACGAAGTCCGCCGCCTCCCCCCTTCCGCAGAACCCGAACTCCTCCAGTTGCATCAGCACGAACGGGGTGAAGTGGTCGTAGAGAATCCCCACATCGATGTCGGCCGGGCCGAGTCCGGACGACCGCCACAACCGGCCGGCCACCGCGCCCATCTCCGGCAGGCCGGTCAGATCGTCCCGGTAGAAGCTGGTCATCTGCTCCTGCGCCCGGCCGGCGCCCTGGGCGGCCG
Organism: Streptomyces sp. NPDC007856; assembly: GCF_042868225.1. Taxonomy (NCBI): domain Bacteria; kingdom Bacillati; phylum Actinomycetota; class Actinomycetes; order Kitasatosporales; family Streptomycetaceae; genus Streptomyces; species Streptomyces sp. NPDC007856. Next base: position 133,772 of record NZ_JBIAEC010000003.1, read on the forward strand.
CCGCGATCACAGCCGGGGAATGCGGCAGGTCCCGGGCCCGCTCCACCGACGTGACGACCAGCGCCTGACCGCCGTCGGTCTCCTGGCAGCAGTCCAGCAGCCGCAGCGGCTCCACGATCCAGCGGGACGTCGCGTGGTCCGCGAGCGTGATCGGGCGGCCGTGGAAGTACGCCGCCGGGTTGGTCGCCGCGTACGTGCGGTCCATCACGGCCACATGCCCGAACACCTCCGGCGTCAGCCCGTACGCGTGCAGATACCGCTGGGCCGCCATCGCCACCCAGGAGGCCGGGGTGAGCAGCCCGAACGGCAGCACCCAGCCGAGCGCCGCACCCTCCGCCGACGGCTCCCGGCGCTGCACTCCGGCACCGAACCTCCGGCCCGAGCGTTCGTTGAAGGCGCGGTAGCAGACCACGACATCCGCCACGCCCGTCGCCACCGCGAGCGCCGCCTGGAGCACGGTCGCGCAGGCCGCACCGCCGCCGTAGTGCACCCGGGAGAAGAAGGACAGCTCGCCCATCCCACAGGCCTGGGCCACCGTGATCTCCGGGCTGGTGTCCATGGTGAACGTCACCATTCCGTCCACGTCCGCCGGAGACAGCCCCGCGTCGTCCAGCGCGGCCCGCACCGCCTCCACGGCCAGCCGCAGCTCGCTGCGCCCGGAGTCCTTGGAGAACTCGGTGGCCCCGATCCCGGCGATCGCGGCGCGGCCGGCCAGGGTGTCGCGGGCCCGGACGCTCCGGCCACTCATGAGCGGGCCTCCACGTCCGGGTCCGGGTCCGGGTCCGTCGGGACCGTGATCGTCACCGTGCCCGTGACATGTCTGCCGAGGGCGTTGGCGCCGACGACCCGTACGGTGGCGGTGTCGCCGTCGACCGCCTCGATCGTGCCGGTCAGCACCATCGTGTCTCCCGGATAGTTGGGCGCCCCGAGCCTGATGGCGACTTTGCGGAGCGTCACCGTCGGGCCGAAGTGGTCCGTGATGTATCTGCCGACCAGGCCGTTCGTCGTCAGGATGTTCATGAAGACGTCCGGTGAGCCCTTCTGCCTGGCCGACTCGGCGTCGTGGTGCACGTCCTGGTAGTCCCGCGACGCGATCGCCCCCGCCACGATCAGCGTCCGCGTGACCGGGATCTCCAGCGGGGGCAGCTCGGCGCCCGCCGTCAGTGCCGTCGTCGGCGCCGTCCTCATGGCTCACTCCCCACTCGCAATCAACTCCCCCAGTTCTTGGAGCAGTTCGGCCTCACAGCCCAGATGGGCGTCCAGCTGTCTGCCCCACAGGAAGCGCCGGTGCACCGGATGGTCGAGATCGGCTCCCGCCCCGCCGTGCGGATGCCGACCGGTGTGCACCACCCTCTGCCTCGCCTCCTTGAGGCGTTCGTGGGTGGGAGGTCGCCGAAGATCCGCGCGGCCGGGTCACGGGCCTCGGCCTGGGCCTCGGTGGGCGTGCAGTCCATGTCAGGCCCCGCCCTCGCCGTGGCCGTCGACGACCCGGAAGACCGGGAGGACCTGCGCGCCCTCCGCGTCCTCGTAGGTGCGGAACTCCACCTGGACGGGCAACCCGATGCGCACCTTGTCGTACGGCACCCCGATCACATTGCTCACCATCCGCACGCCCTCGGCGAGTTCGATGAGGCCGACCGCGTAGGGAGGATCAAAGGCCGGGAAGGGCGGGTGGTGCATCACCACGTACGAGTGGACCGTCCCCGCGCCGCTCGCTTCGACCGTGTCCCAGTCCAGGCAGCCGCACGCGTTGCAGCCCGGCAGCCAGGGGTGGCGCAGGGTGCCGCAGTCCGCGCAGCGCTGGATGAGGAGTTTGTGATCGGCCACGCCCTGCCAGAACCCGGCGTTGTCCCGGTTGACCACCGGGCGGGGACGGGGGGCCGGGGGTTTCCGGTGGGCCGGGGCGTACTTGAGGATGCGGAAGCGGTGGGTGCCCACGAGATCGCCGTCGACGCGGATGTCCGTGCGGGTCGTGACGAAGTAGCCGGTGCCCAGCTTTGTCGTCTTGCGGTCGGAGACCGACTCGATCACCGAGTCGAAGGTGACCTGGTCACCCGGGCGCAGGGGCCGTGGATACTCCTGCTCGCAGTCGGTGGCCACCACGGCCGTACAGCCCGAGGAGTCGAGGAGGGACAGCAGTTCGTCGTAGGCACCCGTGCGGCCCTCGTGCCCCGACAGGCCCCCCATCGTCCAGGCCTGCAGCATGGTGGGCGGGGCGATGGCGTCCGGCCCGGAGTAGGCCGGGTTGGTGTCGCCCATGGCCTCGCACCAGTGCCGGATCATCGGCGCGTTCACCGGGTCCTTGCCCTTCCCGGCGACGGCGGCCGGCCGCCCCTCGTACGCCTTGAGCCGCGCGCCGAGCGGGTCGTGATCCCTCTCCGCCGTGCTCATCGCCGCCCCCTCGTCATCCCGAGCCACATCGTTTCTGACTGTCCGTCAGATTCTGTGGGGTGTCAAGGTCGCGGCGGGCGCCAAGGTCGCGGCCGGCGCGGAACGGGCGCGGGAAAACGCCTGCGCGGCGGCACCGAAGTACCGCCGCGCGGACGTGTTACGACCCCGAAGCACACCCCACGAGGCCCCTTACCGGGAGGGACCTCGCCCGAGGCTCACCACAGGCGGGTGAAGTGGATGGCCACGTTCTCGTTGCCCTGCTGGACGGCCGTCCAGACGGAGCCGTTGACCTGGGCGGTATTGCTCTGGTTCGAGGCACCGTTGCCGACCGCGTTCTGCTGCGTGGTCGACGAGTTGCCGTTGTTGTTGTGGCCGACTCCGCTGCCGATGATGCCCGCCACACCGGTGTTGGCGCTCGATCCGTTGTCCGCGAAGGAGCCGTTGTCGGCGGCCGCGACGCCGCTGAACAGGGCGACTGCGAGCGGGAGCGCGGCGACTGCGGCGAGAACGCGGGCGGTACGGATGCTTGCCATGTTGTTCCTCCAGAACCGAGAACTCTGCGGCCCTAGGGCCGGAAGTACGTGAAGTACGCCTTGCGTCAGGGCAGTTGGCCGACCGCTCTGACTGTCGTGGACGACGTCGCGAGATCAGAGTTGCCCACCGGATCCCCCGCGAACCACCCCGGAAGATCTGATTCGCACGCAAGCGTGATGACAAGTCGATAAACCCCTATCGCCCTCTTTCGTCACTTCACCTCCCATGAGGGATCAGGCGGTGCTTTCCCTCACCAAGTGACACAAGTGATGAATCGTTCCGCCACATATCCGGCCAATCGCCCCCGCCCCGGCGCGCCGCCACCGGCCCCCTTCCCTTTTTCGAACGTACGTACGAACATGAAGGCATGGCCTACACCGACCGGCAGGCCACGACGCTGGCCCTCGCACACGCTCTGTCAGCCGCCGAACGCGGACTGGCCGTCATCCCCCTGTCCCGGACGAAGCTCCCGGCTCTGCGCTCCCCCCACCGCGACGACCCCGACCCGGCCGGACCCCGCTGCCACGGCGAGTGCGGGCGCCTCGGCCACGGCGTGTACGACGCCTCGACCGACCCCGTCCGCATCCGCGAGCTGTTCGCCGCCGCGCCCTGGGCCACCGGCTACGGCATCGCCTGCGGGTTGCCGCCGTACCACCTGATCGGCGTCGACCTGGACACCAAGTCCGGCACGAACTCCTCGACCGCACTGCGCGAACTGGCCCTGCGCCATCTGTTCACCATTCCGGAGACGGTCGTCGTCCGCACCCCGAGCGGCGGGCGTCACCTGTGGCTCACCGGCCCGCCGGACGTCGTCGTACCGAACTCCGCCGGGCGTCTCGCCCCCGGCATCGACATCCGCGGCGCCGGCGGCTACCTCGTCGGCCCCGGCTCCCGCACCGACCACGGCGTGTACACGACCGCCCCCGGCACCGCGCACCTGACGCCCGCCCCCTGTCCGCCGTCCCTGCTGCGCCTGCTGGTGCCGCCACCCCGGCCCCCGGATCCGCATCCTGCGGTCCCCGGCGACCACGGCCGCGGCCTGGTCCAGTTCGTCCTCTCCGCGCACGAGGGCCAGCGCAACACCCGCCTCTTCTGGGCGGCCTGCCGCGCCTACGAGAACGGCATCGGCCCCGCCCTGGCCGACCCCCTGACCGAGGCCGCCCGCCACACCGGCCTGTCCGAACGCGAGGCCCGCGCGACGATCGCCTCGGCAGCACGGATGACGGGACACCGACCGTGACGGCGGGAAGCCGACGCAGCACGTGAAAGGGGCGCCCCCTGAGGAGGGCGCCCCTTTGCAACATCCGCGGTGGGTGTGGGATTTGAACCCACGGTGACTCGCGCCACGACGGTTTTCAAGAGCGTCGTGTTGCACAAGGGCACAGGGCTCTGACCTGCCTGTTTGTCACAACTTCCCGTCTTGCCAACCACCCTGGCCCACAGATGGCCCATGGCATCCCGGACCGCAGACGCCGTGCCGGTACTCAGCCGGCCGAGACCGCTCAGTCCCATTGAAGGCCCCTGCTGGCCGCTACGGAGGTAACGCCCCGCAGTAGGAGTCAGATTGGAGACTGCTGCCGCACAGGTCAACCCGACAAAGTCCCGACAAGTAGTCCGTGAACGGCGATCTGGACGCCAACGTCGACACCCGCCACCATGGAGTCCTCGTGTTGGGGACGGGCTGGGGGGCCCGCTGGGGGAGGACGGCACGCATGGACTGGACCGAGGTGTACACCGTCGATCAGACGGTACTGCCCGCGACGGGGTACGCGGTGTCCGACAGCGAAGCCCTGAATGCGGCTCCCACAATTCAAGGGCTGCTTGCTGACTCGAAGGGTGTCGAGGAAGTCCGCAAGTCGCTTGAGTCGATCACCCGGACAGAGTTTGACAGGACTCGACTGGAAGAAGTCCTAAATTCAGAGAGCGAATCCGAAGCGTGGCGAGTTGGGGAAGCTCTAGCCGAATACCATTTGACATCTCAATGCTTCTGCTTCTTCCCTTGGCCATCGGGCCGCGATCTAAAAAATCCGGGCACAAGCTCGGGTGGCGTTGATTTGATCGGGTTCGAAATAAGAGAGTCTGGCGAGACGGCTCTCGCTCTAGCCGAAGTTAAAACGAGTAAGCAGGAGAAAAGCCCTCCAGATTTGATGCAGGGTCGACACGGCATGAAGGGGCAACTGGAAGGCCTGCGCTCCGGAGACAATCGGAAGCTTTGGGCGATTAAATATCTGAGCATGCACGCACAGGGCAAAGCATGGTTTCAGACTTTCCAAAAGTCCATGGTAAGATACTTTGCCGACCCAACAGACATTCGTCTATACGGGACACTGGTTCGCACAGTTAGTCCAAACGTTGCCGACCTCCGCGCCCGAGCGAGATCTCTTGCAATGGACTGTCCAAGTAATACTAAGATCACTCTTGCGGCTATTTATGTGACTCCACAAGGTATGGATGTTCTGGCAGGCGCTCAAGTCACATGGGAGACCTCGCCATGACGGTAAGCAAGGCAGCGATTGACAAGCTGTCCGAACACTGGGCGGTCGCGGCCCTGGGGCCCGACCGGATCCGCACGGCGACTTCTCTTGCTTCGCGCCTATACGTAGAACGGAACGTGGGCTCCTTCATTCACGGCGCCCAGGTCGCGGAAAGCGAAGACGAGATTGTCCGTCGCGCCGCCTTGGCATACGAGATGGTTGCGGCAGAGGGAATCCCGAGTCTGTTTCGTGTCCAGCGGGGCGTAACAGACGAGCAGGCCAAGATTTCCGAGGCTGCCGCTTACAAGGCTTTCGAGCTCCGGCGATCCCTGCCACTCGAAGATACAGATCTTCGAGATTTTACCTATCAAATCCTTCAGCTAGGGTCGCTTGCCTACACCGCAGATCGCTGGGCGGAATTCCGAGCTTGGCTCCGTGACCGGGACGTAAATCCAGAGCAATTGCCCGGGGTCACTGAAGACTGGGAAGGAGAAATTCTCCGCACCCTAGCTGAGATCTGGATCAGGCTGCTGCGAAAAGAAGGATGGGCGGATCTAACTGCTGTCTGCCAGTCTGTAGTACGCCTTCGGGAGCTTCAAAGCGAAAATGAAGAAAGCTACCTAGCGGCCGCCCATGGAGATGGAACCGCAAAACCGAAGGCATGGCGCCTCATCTCCCTGTACCACTGGGCGCGTTCCAGTGAGCTCTTGGCGCAGTATCTCATGCAGGGTACTCCAGTTTCTATCCGCGCAGAACTGGACTACCACTTCGAGAGGGCTATTGAAGCGGCCGAGACAGCCCTCGATGCCCCATCTGAGGTCACACTTCGATGGCTACACCTGTTGGCAACTCGCATGACAGCAGGGTCCCTCTGGGCACTCGCTGCCGCTGGTGGAGAGACTCGGAAACTGGTCGAAGAAAAGACTAGGAATTCGCTTTTCGAATTCCTTCCACCGCAGCGATCCGCTCTCCTGGAGCAGGGCCTATTGGATCAGGCTTCCACTGCTGTAGTTGTTGATCTACCAACAAGTGCCGGAAAGACAGTCCTCGCGGAATTTAAAATCGTGCAGGCACTCGGGCAATTCCATCTGGATCGAGGCTGGGTCGCTTACGTAGCCCCCACACGTGCGCTTGTTTCACAAATTACGCGTCGGCTGCGCAAGGATCTAGGACCACTCAATCTGCGTGTCGAGCAGCTATCCGCCGCTGTGGAACTCGACGACATAGAACAGCGAATGGTCAGCGACACGAGCGCGCCCTTCGACGTTTTGGTCGCCACGCCAGAAAAACTGCACTTGCTAATTAGGAATTCATCAGTACACCGGCCGCTCTCTCTGCTGATCCTCGACGAGGCTCAGAACATCGAAGACAAGACGCGCGGCGTAAGAATCGAGTTGCTTCTTGCAACAGTGAAGCAGGATTGCCCTAGCGCCAACTTTCTACTCCTCATGCCATATGTCCCCAATGCTGACGACCTGGCTAGGTGGCTATCTCCAGAGAGTGGCAAGAGCATTAGCCTTGGCGCTACAGCTTGGCAGCCAAATGACAGAATGATCGGACTCGTCAAAGTTGCCGATCCACCAGGGTCGAACCGTAGAGCCTGGACGCTAAATTACAAGACTCTCCTAACAAGTGCCGACACGCTCGTCGTTGACCAGCTTATGCAGATTGGTAGTTCCGCGCCACTCGATCTCACACATTCAAAGGTCAAGAGTAATCTCGGGCTAATTGCTGCGGCTGCGGCACGGGCAATGTGCGCGCGAGGCACGAGCATTGTTATGGCGAGCACCATTCCGAACGCTTGGTCCATTGCGCGGACTTTGAGCGAGAGCTTCACAGAACAGGAAGTCTCGGAAAATGTCGCATTGGTACAGCGCTTCCTAGCGACCGAAGTCAGCCCAGATTTCGAGTTGATCGGTTTGCTGAAATCGGGAATCGGTGTCCACCATGCCGGCCTGTCCGATGAGGCTCGCAGCATGATGGAATGGCTGGCGGAGACAGGCGAGCTCAAGATTCTTGTCGCCACAACGGGAATTGCGCAAGGCTTGAATTTCCCGGTCTCATCGCTGTTCATTGCCAATAGGCAGATCCCGTATAAAGATCACCAGGAAGAAATGCCCATGCGCAGTTTCTGGAACCTGGTTGGTCGAGCTGGGCGAGTGGACCACGACAGCATCGGAGTGGTCGGCCTTGCCTGTCGGGACAACGGTGCAGACGAACTAGATCTCTCTCGCTATGTACAACACGCAGCCGGTTCTCTTGCCTCGCGACTGGTGACGCTGCTGAAGGATCTGTCAGCCAACGGTCTCCTCCTCCAGCTCGACAATATGATCTATTCTGAGCAGTGGGCTGACTTTCGCAGCTACGTGGCTCATCTATATAATCAGAGCGCATCCCTAGATGAAGTTCTCTCCAAAGCTGAACTGCTCTTGCGTAACACGTTCGGTTACACCTCATTGTCCGAAGGCGGAACAGTCGAACAACAGCAAGGGCGCGCTCTCCTCAAGGCTACGAGGACCTATGCGGAGTCACTGTCAGAGCATCCCGAGAATGCACGCCTAGCCGATAGTACTGGCTTCGCACCGGAATCAGTTCGCTCGGCAGCGATTGAGCTTAGAAGAATTGATGGCGGACTTTCCCTTGAGGATTGGAAACCGCAGAGCCTCTTTAGAAATGGGCCCGATAGTTCACTGCCAGAGCTCATGGGCGTACTCATGAAAGTGGATCAAGTTAAGGATGATATTGAAGCCCTAGCCCCAGGAAGGGCAGACGGGGGGACTAGGGCGGCAGAGATCGCTGCTGACTGGGTAAATGGCGTCTCAATTAAAGAGATCGCCGAACGCTACTTCCAGAAAACTGGCTCGGACGCTGTGACGAAGTCTCTGTCAGAAGCTTGTAAGTTGATCTACAAGAACCTAGCCACGGCTGGAACCTGGGGCCTCTCTGCACTAAGCAAGATGCCGACTTCCGGACTTAATTTCGATGAGATGGCTCCAGATGATGCCCGGCAGGTGAATCTGCTGGGCGCCATGCTGTATCACGGTGTTTCCACTGAGGGCGGGGTCATCATGAGAATGGCCTCAGCTCCGCGCTCAGTCGCAGAATCACTCGGTTCATCACTACTCTCGCGATCGGATGTGGTCCCCAACGCGGGTCAAGCTCGCGAGTTCTTGAGCTCACTACCTGCTTCTGACTGGGAGAGTCATCGGCCGGCAGGAGCCGCGATGTCTGGCGAGGATTACAGGCGTGCTTGGCAAGTCTTGTCTGGCGAGCCAATTGACCGATAGGCAAGCGTCAAGCATGCAGAACTAAAGCCGTGGTGACCGGCCTTTTCGGTACCGGTAAGGGACCCTCTGGCCCACACATGGCCATGGGCCCCGAAAACGGGGCCCATGCCGTCACCTCTTGCCGGGTGTCATCTGCTCCGGCGACGCCACGCACCGGAACCCTGTGTCGTCGTCGTGCATCATGTCGTTCGCGTCATTGGGAACGGACGGCACACCCCGAAAGAGAGGGCTCGTGAAGGCGCTGCCGCGGAGTTCGTACCGCCCTGGCGTGGTCGGCGTGGCAAGCCACTCCCACACGTTGCCCACCATGTCGTAGACCCCGTAGGGCGAGACACCGCTGTGGTACCGCGACACGGACGTCGTGCGCTCCACTCCGGTCTCTCTGACATTGCACTTGGCAGCAGTCTTCTGGTCACCCCACGGGAAGGTGCGGCCAGTGGTTCCGCGCGCAGCTTTCTCCCACTGGTCTGCTGTGGGCAGTGACTTCCCCGCCCAAGTCGCGTACGCGTTCGCGTCTCGCCACGTCACGTGCACAACGGGGTGGTCGTACAGTTCACGCGGACAACGGCCGTTCTCCCAGTACTCGGGCACTGGGTGCCTAGTGGCAGCACAGAATCGCGCGTAGTCGGCGTTCGTGGTCGGGAAGGTGTCGATGTGGAATTCATCCACCCACACCGGATCGTCGTCCTCTCCGGATAGGAAGATCCCTTCCGGCACGTGCGCCATGAGCTTTCCGTCACCCGGATGCTTCACGTACTCGCCGCTGCTCGTCTGGTCTTCATCGGGCTCGATGACGGCTCGGGTGGGTACGTCGTCCGCCGCGAGGATGCCGACGAAGCGGCCCTGGGCGTCCTGGTCGGCCTTGGCGAGCAGAGTGTCCAAGGCCGCTTGGTTCACCATGCGCAGGGTGGCTTGCTCGCCGTCCCCTTCCCACCGCGACACGATGCGGTCGGACACGCCGAGTTTCTCGGCGAACTCCATGAGACTCATCCGTACGGCTTCACGCAGTGCCTTAACTTCACGGCCGGTCCATTTCGTAACGAGTGGCATGGGCTACCTCTGTCGTGAATCGCCGTCCGAAGGGCCGGCGGATCGCACTTACAGTCGGTCGCCGGGAATCCCGACGTAGCCGACGCGCAGCGCTTCGAGCACGGGGTGATCCTGCGGGAACTGCACGTCGTCGATCGCGCTCACGGAGCGCACGCCGATCGTTGTGTTCGTGGCAAAAGCGGCGGCCATGTTGGGAAGGTCGGCGAGCTGTACCGGGGCTGTGACCTGCTTGGGAGCGTCCAAGCTCTGGAGAAGGAGCATCGTCGTACCGGGGAGGACAGGGGCGTCCGGCCAAATGACCGTCCCGTCCTGGTCGACGAAGCCCAGGTTCCACGTGCCGCCCTCAGAGACGCGACCGTCCGGTTCGACGAACACCGCATCGTCGAAACCGGCGAGCTGCGCATCGCGCCGAATCCGGAGCTGCGAGTGAAGACCGATGTGCTTCACCGCCGCACTGTCCCGCGTGAAGGTGTAGGACTTGGCGGTGAGCGGGGGCGGGGGCATGGCGCCCGCCGGCCGCAAGTTCACGAGAATATGGGGGTCCTTGGCGTCACTGGGACGCCCCATGTCGATCCCAGGGTCGAAGACTGTGACTCGGAGACCGGCAATCCCGGTGACGCCCTGCGCTGCCTTACGGATGTAGCTCAGCGTCCGTTCGCGGTCCAACTCCACCCCGAAGACGATGCGGCAGTCCCGCACCAGCCGATCGAGGTGAAGCGACAGACCACGAATGGTGCCGTCCTCCATGCGCATGGAGGTGAAGTGGCCGTAGTTCGTGAGGGCAAGGCTCTGGAGTTCGTCCAGGGTGACGGGTTTCCCGTTCAGTTCTGCCATGGGGCCAGTCTTACAGCCCCTGACGGGCCGCCAACACCCGGCTAAGCAGCCAAAGTTCGGATTAGTTCGGTGCGGCGGCGGCAAGAGTGCGTACTCACGGAGCCCTCGCCAGGACACGCTATGAGCATGATGGCGAACACACCGCGAGAGACGCTAAGCGTCGGGCCCCTCCTTGGCGGGACCCACGACCGCTTCAAGCTGTTTGACGCGCTCGACAAGGCCAGCCAGTTCGGTCGAGACGCGCGCGACCTCAGCTTGCAGCTCGGTCAGGCGCTGTGCGGCCTCACGGGGCGCCTGCTCGCCGGGAGCGGGGTCGCGGACGTAGGTGCCGCTCCCCGTGCGCCCTTCGACCAACCCCTCTTCCTGGAGTTGCGCATAGGCGTTCTGCACGGTCATCAGGGCTACACCGAGCTTCTTGGCGTAGGCCCGAGCGCCAGGGAGGCGGTCCCCAGGGCCGAACGTCCCTGCGGCGATCTCGTCTCGGACCCTGGCTGCAATTTCGCGGGCGTTGAGCTTCCTCTTCGGCTGTGAGTCCACCCCGAAAGCGTACTTGACCTAGGTCGTTTGCAATCAGGTCGCCAGACCGCTTGACGCATCAAAGCGACCTAGGTAGCTTTCACATCAACGGCAAGCGACCTAGGTCGCTTCGCCTTCAGGGTCATTTGACCTGCATAAACAGCGCCCGGATGCAGGGCCCGGAACCAGCGCTGCGAAGAACTCAACAGAGTGCCGACCCAGCCGCATGAACACGTGTGGTCGATGGGTGCGGGTCACCACCCCGACCGTCCATGTCGGGCCGGGTGACCTGCCCGGATCCGCCTTTCGGGGTGGTGACTGGCATTGCGTGATGTGACATCCGCAGAACCTTCGCGGGGCGTTCGACGCCCTGTCTGAGCACCAGTGCTCACGGTCCCCGACATCTCTGCCGTAGGCGGTGTGAGGTGCCGGGGAGCCGCGGTCGCTCGTGTTTCGCGAGAGGACCTGTCCCGTACGGCGGGCGGCTCCCGGGGTGCCTCCCGGGAGCCGCTGTTCGGGCCGTACCTACTGCTAGGGAGACACGACCCATGAAGCTCATCGTTGCTGTTCAGGAGGCCGTTACCGATGGCCTGCCCGACGCGGAACCGTCCTGGCGGGACCTTCACGCCATCGAGTTGGAGCGTCCGCTGATCGATGCGGAGATGGACTTGCTGGACGTCCAGATCAGCCTGTTGGACCGGCCGGCGTCGGAGCTGGATCAGCGTCGTCTGCGCCGGGCCGCGAACAAGGTCTTGGCCGCCCGCCGCACGGTCGCCAACCGGCTCGGGACGGGGGAAGCCGCATGACCGGCACTCCCGTGACGACGTCGCCGCGCAAGCTGACCCGAGGCCAAGCGCTCGTGTTGACCGCGGCGTTCGTGCCGATGGTCGCGACCGGCGGGTTCGGTGCGATCGGCACGTTCTCCAACATCAGCCACATGTACGGCAAGGGCACCGCGGCCGGTGCGGTCGCGGCCGGCGAGGGCGCCACCGCGGTACTCGCACTGGTCCTGCTCGGTCTGACGATGCTGGGCCAGGCGTCCCCGTGGCCCGTGCGCGCCGGACTGTGGGCCCTGCCGGCCGCAGCGTCGGCGATGTCGGCGATGGCCGCCCCGGATGCGAGCCGCGTGGTCATCTACGCGCTGACCCCGATGGGCATGTCCGTGTCCGCCGAGGGGGCCGCGTTCCTCGCGCGCCGCATCGTCGTCCACCGCGATGGCCGCGATCCGGAGGCCGAGCGCAAAACGGCTGAGCTTGTTCAGGCTCTCGCCTATCACCGGGCCCGTGCCGCCAACCACCCCGACGCCAAGGTGCAGGCCGAGTCGGAGCGGGAGTCCTGGAAGCTCGCGGAGAAGGTCGGCGTCGGTGACGTCACGCTCGGGGCACGGCTGGTGGACGTGCAGCGCGAGCGCGTCACCGAGGGCGCGGATGCCGCGCTGGCCGCCATGTTCGGCACGCCCGTGACGCCGACCGTCACGCCCCTGGAATCCGCCTCCGCGACTGCCCCGGCCCTGCCCCCCTCGGACACCGCCCGGGACGCGGAAGACACGCAGTTCAACGCCCTGCCGCCCGGCCCGCACAGTGAGTGTGACGACGGGCGTGACGCCACTGTGACGCCGGACGTCGAACCGCCCGCCGAGGACACCGAGCCGTCACGGGATGAGGAGATTCGTCTCCCGGCCGTGACGCTCGCGGACGTGGCGATGGTCGCGGGTGTGACGGTCCCCGAGCCGGGGGCCACGCTCTCGGACGCTCAGCTGGTCGTGGTGCTGCGGTTCCTGCGGCACTCGCAGAACCCGCCGCTGTCGTATCGGCAGGCCGCGACAGAGTTCCGCGGGCAGGGCTTCAAGGGCGCCGAGGACCGGGTGCGTGAGGCATGGACCACGCTCATGGCCGCCGAGAGCACGTCGTGACCCTGCCCGTCTACCGCTGGCGCCTGGCCCCTGAGGGCTACGCGACCTACCGGCAACTGCGCGCCCTGGGTCTGCGGCCCGGCGGGCAGGACGTCGCCGCCCAGCTCGAACGCCCGCGGCGCCGGCGTGGCCCGCTGGTCGCCTACCTGTACCGCATCGACCAGGCCAAGCCGGTGCGTCCGATGACCCCGGGTCGGTGGGCGGCTCTGGCCAAGGCCAACGCCGCCCGCCGCGTCTGCCCCGAGTGCCGGCGCGACGTCGGCTACGTCGTCCCGCCCTCGCTGGGCATGTGCGGCTCTTGTGCCGCCCCCGAGGAACAGTGCGCCGCCTGAAATCCCCCTGTCTGAACAGCGCATCCCCCATACAGGCGCAGGACCCGAACGCACCTTCTCACCAGCTCGTTCGGGTCCTGCTTTTCACTCCGGAAGGAGTGCCTTCAGCATGACCGACATCAGTACGGAAGCGGTAGTGGCCCTCGCCACCATCGACACCCCGCCCGCCCCAGCTCCTGCACAGGCTGTGGATAAGGCGGATGAGCAGAAGCACAGCCAGGTAGAGGACGCTCCGGGTGGTTGGCCGGTCGCGCCGCTGGCCCTGTCCGGGGCCAACGCCACGGTCTCCACGATCGCGGCGGCGGGGCTGGCCGGTGGGCCGATCGCCGCGGTGGTCGCCGCGACCGGCATGGTCGTGTTCGGCACCCTCGCGTCCTACCACAGCCGCAACCCGCGCCCGAAGCAGGCCGCACGCCGGGCCGCCGCGCGTACCGCGGCCCGCCAGCACGCCGCCCGACACCGCTCCGGCGGCCTCAACACCGCCGGACGCAGGACCAGTTCAGGCGGCGGTCGCACGGCTGGCGGGTCGGGCAAGGTCCCCGGTCAGAAGCGGCGCGGACCGGGCTCCGGTCTAGGGCGTGGCGCGGCTGGTCAGGGCCGGTCCGGGGCGGCCAAGCACAGTGCTCCGGTCTCCCTGAACAAGCCCGCCGGGCTCAAGAGCGGTGGTCGTGGCGGTGCGGCGGGTGCGCTGTCCAAGGTGGGGCAGGTCAGGGCGCTGCGGAAGGCGCAGAAGCAGGCCGGAGCGTCCCGCGCGCAGAGGCGGGAGCAGACCTCCGCGGCCCGGCGCGCGGTGGCCGACGCTCGCCGCAACGTCCCCAAGCCCCACAAGGCGCGGGCACGGTCGGGTGGTCTGGCGGGCCGGATGCTCGGGGGTGCGGGCCGTAAGGCGCGTGCGGTGACGCAGGCGGCCATCGCCAAGCAGCGGGCGCGCCGGGACGCGGCCACCGCGCGGAAGGTGGCCGGCGGGCGTTCGAGCCTGCGCAAGGCGCCCGCCCGGCAGGCCGCGAGGAAGGCCCTGCGCCGCTCTGCAGCGCGCTTCCACGGGCGTCGCGCCCTGGCCGCACTACTCGCGCTCCCGATCGGTCTCCTCGGGTTCCTGGCCAGCCCGTTGGGTCGGAAGTTGGGCCTGCCCTGGCTGGTCCACCCCGGCCGGCGCCTGTACCGACGGCTGACCGGCGCGGCCCGCGAGCAGCGCGCCGAGCGCGATGCGGCGATCCGTGAGGAGCAGGCCGCCGCGGAGGACGCGGCAGAGCAGGAGGCCGCCAAGGACGTCACCGACGGGCTTGGGGACCGGGTGGAGCGCCCGGCCGGGCCCGTCCCGAACAACACCGAACCCACGTCAACCAGTGAAGGAGAGCACGTGTCCGGGTTCCAGTTCGAAGAGCACGCCGCCGAGATGGAGCAGGCCGCACAGGCCTACGACCCCGAAGACGCCATGGAGATCCTCGCCATGGTCGAAAGCCTCCCCGCCGCGCTGACCAGCGTCGCGAACGTGATGAAGATCCTCGCCGAGCGCGCGGACAGCGAGTTCCCGCTGGAGAAGGAGGTGGCGGACGGCTTCAACGACATCTTCGGCGCCCTGATGAGCGCCGTCGCGGTCGCCGAGGACATGGGCCCGCTGTTCCGGCAGGCCCACGAGCAGGACATCGCCCGTCACGAGGACCCCCGCAACGGCCCGGAGGCCGAGAAGGGCTGGAACGTCTGACATGAGTGCCACCACTGCCGCGAACAAGAAGAAGCAGGCGGACAGTGGCCCGGTGCTGGACTGGAGTGCCGGTCACGGACCCGTGACCGGCGCCCTGTCCGCGACCACCGGAGCCCTCGCCGTCGCCACTACCGGCGCCGCGACCGGCATGCCGCCCCTGTGGGCGCTCGCCGTCGGTGGTGCCGGCGCCCTCGGTCACACCGTGGCCGGGCTCAAGGTCCGCAACGCGGGCCGCACCCTCGCGTTCAAGGCCGCGTCCTGGCTGGTCGGCGCCGGGTGGACCACCTGGGCCATGGCCACCGGCCCCCTGTCCTGGGCCGCCCTCGGCTCCCTCGCCACGATCGGCGTCGGGATGGGCGCCGGGGCCCGCTCCGTCGCCCTGTACGAAGAGGCCCGCGAGGAAGAGGCCCTGGCCGCGGAGCGGCGCCAGATCGCGCAGGAGATGAGTGCGGAGCGACGCCAGATCGCCGCGGAGTGGGTGGAGCGGATCCGCCGGATCTGCAACATCACCGTGCGCGTGCTGGCCGTGGAGATGTGGGAGACCGGCAACGGCTACTCCCTCGATCTCGAACCGCAGGGCGGCACCACCTACGACCGCATCGCCCAGTACGCCGCGGCCCTGTCGGCGGACGCGAAGCTGCCCCACGGCTGCACCGCCGCGGTCGGCCCCGGCGTACACCAGGGCCGGGCGATCGTGGACGTCACCACCCGCAACGTGCTTGCCGAAGCCCGCACCTACCCCGAGGACTACACACCTCTGTCGATCCTGACCGGCATCCCCTGGGGTTTCCGCACCAACGGTGACGACGTGCTCGCCTACCTGCGCGAGCAGTGCGCGCTGGTCGTCGGGCCGACCGGATCGGGCAAGACGAACATGCTGCACACGATCCTGGCCGGACTCGCCCGCGCCGAAGACGTCCTCACGTGGGTGATCGACCTGAACGCCGGATCCGCCGGCCTGCCCTGGGTGCGCCCCGCCCTGAGTGGCGAACTCAAGCAGGCGGACGGGAATCCGGTGCGGCCCGGCGTGGACTGGCTCGCCGGCACCTACGAGGAGGCGCTGAAGCTGCTGGACGCGGCGATCGCGGTCGGTCTGCACCGCAAGCGCGCGTATCAGGAGCTGATGGCCAAGCACGACACCGATCTCCTGCCGGTGAGCGCGAAGATTCCCCAGATCATGCTGGTCATCGACGAGGGCGCGGAGATCCTGGTCAGCACCGACCGGCGGATGAAGGAACTCGCCAAGCGGATCTATGAGTTCATCCGCATGCACCGCTCGATGGGCGGACGCACGATCATCACCGCGCTCGGGGCGACCGGCAGCGTGCTGGGCAACCTCCTCATCCGCCGTGAGGCCAAGGTCCGCGTTGCTTTGACCGGTGGCGAGACCGAGGGCATGGATCTCTCCAAGATGTTCCCCGGTCGGCGCGGGCTGCGGGTGGATCAGGCATCGTTCAAGGGTGCTGGCTTCATGGGCACCCCGGAGTCGCCGGGCGCGCTGTTCAAGGCGTGGCGGATCAAGCCCTCCCAGATCCGGGACATCACCGTCGCCACCAGCGACCGGCACCCGCGTCTGGACGCGGTGTCCGCGAATGCCGCGGGCGCCGACTACGCGCGGCGGTGGGACGCGGAGCGCACGGCGTGGATGCGTGACGTCACCCCGGAAGCGACCGGCACCGAGCAGTCGGCCCCCGGTGCCGGGGGTGGGCTGAACCTGTCCGCACTGCGCACCGACCGCGCCGGGACGCCGGGCGGGGACGACGACCTGCTGCGCCGGTTCCGCGAGGAGATCGACGCCCAGTTCGCCACCGCCCCCGACCCCGACACCCCGCCGCCCGCATCCTCGGGGCTGAACCTGTCCGCACTGCGCAAGGAGCAAGAGCAGGACAGCCCCGCGCAGCGCGCCGCGCTCGCCGCGCTCCTCGCCGCGGGCCCGGAAGGAACGGGCGCGTCTGCCATCGCTCGTGCACTGGCGGACGCGTACGGCACGACGCGGCAAACGGTCGTGGGCTGGCTCAAGACGTGGGCCGACGAGGGCACCGCGGTGCGGGTCGGGGAAGGCACCAAAGCCCGCTACGTCCACCGCGACCACGCCCCCGAGCCGCCCTCGGGCGACTAGTGCTTGTCGCTTGTCACCCGTCCCGCACGCACACCCCCCTCTCGGGGTGTCGTGGGGGTCGGAAACGGCTTGTGACCTGCAAGGCGACAAGCGACAAGACAAGCAAGGCGACAAGACAAGCGACAAGCCACACGACAAGTCAGACGACAAGCCATCGGCGGGCAGCACCCGGGGTCGGATGCTGCCCGCCGGCCGTTGCCCAAGGGGGCTCCTCGTGATCGTGACTCTGTCCGCCGTCGCCCTCTTCGGGCTCCTCACGTTCGTCCTCATCCGCACCCGCTACGTCGGCCCGGCCGCCGCGCTCGCGGTGTTCCTGTTCGGATTCTTCACCGCGGACACCGGTGCCTCCACCGCCATCCGCGCCGCCATACAGGCCCTCATCAACGCCGCATCCACCATCGCCTGACCCACTGGAAGGAGGCACCTGCTGTGAGTGAGACCAACACCCCGGCCGACTGGTGGCCGCGCATGAGCGACGAGGCGGCCAACGCCGAAGCCCGCCGCATCATCGACGACGTCTACCGGCCCACCCCGCCCCCGACGCCGATCCTGACGTCCTACCGCGACGACACCGAGCCCCCGAGCGTCGGGGACGCGCCGCCGGCCTGGCAGGACGACCGCCGGATCGTGCCCGCCTGGGCCGCCGGAACCGCGGTCGCCTCCATCGGCATCGGCGCCGGCACCACCGGCATCGGCTGCGGCATCTGGCTCGTGCTGAAGGGATTCGCCTCCATGAGCGTCACCGGCGTCGTCTGCATGGGCGTCCTCTTCTCCGGCATCGCGTTCGCGGCACTGTCCATCGGCGCCGCGTTCTCCCGCGCCAGGCGCTCCGTCTCCCGCGCCGTCTACACCGGGCCGGTCACCAAGAACACCCACGTCACCACCCACACCCGGGGCGCGTTCGCCCGCTCCCACACCCACTTGCACAACTGACAGGAGCCTGCCATGAGTACCGAGACCATGAAGGCCGCCGCCCTGGCCGACCAGGCCGCCGAGGCGATCCGCGGCATCAACCACACCACTCGTACGCCGGGCGAGGGGTGGCAGTACCCCGGTGACGCCTACACCCTCATCGGAACGCTCGCCCACCTGTCCCGCATGCTTCCGCAGGCCATCACCCAGGCCATCCAGCCCGTGACCGACGCGCATCAGGCCGACCGGCTCACCGTCGATGACGGCGCCGATCCCGATCAGGCCGCATCACGGGCCGTGCAGGCCACCCGCATCGCCATCAGCCGCGCCATGCACCTGTCGCAAGCCCTGGACGCCGTGCACTCCGCCCTGGCTCCCCTCGGTTGCCGGGTGGATGACGAGCCGGAGGAAGAGCCGTGCGGGGATGGCATGTGCCAGTGCTACTGCGTCGGTCTGCGGCACCCGTGCGGCTGCGACTGCCCCCACGACGACGACTGCGACTGCGACTTCTGCGACGCCCGCGACCAGTACTAGCTACGCCAAGGGCGGCCCCCGTCGTCTCGCCAAAGCCGCGGGGCCGCCCTTGTCCACCTGCCCACAACAGAGCTGTGGAGGACTCCAGCATGACCCAACAGCCCCCCTCTCGGGGAGAGCACCTGCGTACCGCATTGGCCCTGGCAGCCTCCGGCGTGCCCGCAATGCCGTTACGAGCGGGGAAGGTCCCATTCGGCAACTGCCGCCGCTGCGCGGACAACGCGTGTGGTGGGCGGCCGAACATGAAGAGCCCGGGGCCGTGCGCCTGCCCCGGACCCTGCCACGCATGGGCCGCCGCGACCACCGACCCGGACGTCATCAGCTCCGGCCCGTGGCGCCGCGCATGGATGCGTGCGAGCGCGGTTGCCTACCACCCGGGCGGGGCCGGGCTAACGGTCGTGGACCTCGACAACGCCGACGCCATCGCATGGGCCCGCAAAAACCTGCCCGCCACGCAGACCGTGCCCACCACCCGGGGTGAGCACTGGCTATACCTCGGGGCCATGCAGTCCGCGAACGCGGTCCGTCCAGGCGTGGACATCAAGTCGACCATGGCCTACGCCCGCTGGCTCGGGTTCGGCACCGGCACCATGACCACCCTGCCGGACGCCGTGCGCGCACTGGCTGCGAGCAAGCCCGCCCCCGTCGGGCCCGCGCTCCCGACCGCCACGGCGCCCGCGCCGGCCGATGGCGGTGAGTGCCGTCACCGCACGCCCGCCTTCCTGGAACGGGGCATCGCGATGGCAGAGCAGCGCATCACCGGGGCGAGCGAGGCGGTGCACACAACCGTCTACCGCACGTTCCTGGCCGTGCTCTCCACGCACGGCCGGTGCGGCTGCCTCACCGACGCTCATGTCGCGCGCCTGTTCACCGCCGCGCAGGCCAAGGGCGAAACCACCCGGCACTGCACCGACGCATGGACCAACGCCCGTACCAGGTTGGGACTGTGAGCATGGCTGACGACGAGAAGAACCCCGCTCGCGAAGTCATCACCGACTACGCCCGGGCTCACTTCAGGTACTTCCGCACCGCCGACGGCACCGTGTACGCGCAAAGGAACGGCCACCCCGTGGCCCGCCCGATGCGCTCCCAGGGCACCACGGGCAGCCATCGGCAGGAACTCATGGTCGGCCTGTTCAAGGACGGGTACGGCGTGTTCAACGGGACCGCGCTCAAGGAGGCGTTGGACCTGATCGAGGCGCTGGCGCTGAGTGAGGACGTGCAGTCCGTCCATATCCGCGTTGCCCCGGGTTTTGACGGGGCGACGTGGCTGGACCTGGGGCGCGATGACGGGCAGTCCGTGCGTATCCACCCCACCGGCTGGGAGATCGCCGTTCCCGACCCGCGTGAGGTGTGCTGGCGACGCACGCAGCTCACTGGGGAACTTCCCCTGCCGGCCAAGGACACCAACGGCAAGGGCATCGACCTGTTGATGAGGCTGTGCAACTTCGCCAACGCGGAGACCGAGTGCCTGGCCATCGCCTGGCTGATCGGCTGCCTCGGTCCCTCCGTTCCCGTGCCCGCGCCGTTCCTCACCGGGCCGCAGGGAGCGGGCAAGTCCACCGGCGGGCGCATGCTCGTGCGGATCGTGGAAGGCATGAGCGGTGACCTGCGCCGCGCGCCGAAGGATGAGGAGAACCTGCTCGCGGCGGTCGCGGCCGGGTGGGTCACCGCGCTGGACAACCTGTCCCACATGACGCCGGACCTGTCCGACGCCATGTGCTGCATCGTCACCGGAGGCGAGAACGTCAAGCGCGCTCTCTTCACGGACGGGGACGTGTTCCGCGTCGGCTTCCGCCGCCCCCTGCTCCTGACCGGTATCGACGTCGGCGTCATCCGGCCCGACCTGGCAGAACGGCTCCTGCCGCTGCGTCTGGAGCGACCGAAAGTCCGTCGCACCGAAGCGGAGCTCTGGGCGGAGTACGCGGAGGTTCTGCCAGTCGTTCTCGGCTCGCTCCTGGACCTCACGGTGAAGGTCCGCGCGGCCGAGGCGGAGACGCCGACTGACCTGCGAATGGCGGACTTCGCCCACCTGTGCGCGCAGCTCGATGTCGCGACCGGGCTCGGGGCGCTCACCGCGTACCGGGCCAGTCTGGACGACCTGAACGACGACGTGATCGAGGGCGATCTGCTCGCGCAGACCGTCCTCAGGCACGCCGACACGATCGCCCCGGGCGCGGACCAGCGGATGACGTCCACCGAGTGGCTCCACCTCCTCAGCGCCCTCTACAGCAGTGATGAGGTGCGGCCCCTGCCGAAGGGGTGGCCGACCACGGGCAAAGTCCTCTCCGACCGGCTCAAGCGCCTCCAGCCGACCCTGGCCGCCCGTGGCGTCCTCATCGACTCGGGGCGCACCAGCGCGGGCCGCTACCTCGAAATGACCCGCCTGGCCGCCCCGCCCCCACACGAGCAGCCCCGGCTGCACTGACCTGCGACCGCGCCCGCCCGGACAAGCAAGAAGAGCACCACCGGCCGGGCGTGCTCCTCTTGCTGTTCGGCGCAACGCGCCGCCCCAAGGACGCGCCGCGCAGCGGCTCCTTCTTCACGCTGTAAGGCGCGCACCACAACAGACACCCACCCCCTCTTTTGTCCTAAGAGGGAAGACGCTGCGTCATCTGCGTCACACGGGCCAAAAAGCAGCCCCTGACCTGCGGCGAAAGCCATGACGCAGACTCCAGTCGCTGCGTCATCCTGCGTCATCTGCGTCATCCGATGACGGACCCCGTGACGGGCCGATGACGCACACCCCAATCACCGCGTCACGGAAAATCGCAGGTCAGAAGCACAGATGACGCCGATGACGCAATGACGCAGAAATCCGCACCTCGGACAGCCGCGAGCCCCGTCGGGTCAACAGCCCGTCATGACCGAAGCCTCCAAGGAGTCGACCGTGGCACGCCCCCAGATGCTCAAACTCCCCGAAGTCCTCGACGAGATCGGCATGAGTCGTGCCGCCTTCTACCGCATGCGCGCCCGCGGCCAAGCCCCCCGACTCCGCAAGCTCCCCAACGGCCAGGTCCGCGTCAGCCGCGCCGACCTCGACGCGTGGTGGGAGCGCTGCGAGCAGCAAGCCGCATAAATCAGACCGCTTCACCGGGGCCCGCGCTCAGCGCGGGCCCCTCGTTCTGCCTGGAGAGACATGCTTACGTACGACGTCGATATCTGGTCCATCCGCAAGCGCGCGGACCGCCCGAAGCCGTGGGAACTGCGGTGGCGAGTGGGCGAGCGGCCGCATTCGCGGAGCTTCAAGCTCAAGCCGCAAGCGGACGGGCGGCGGGCAGAGTTGATGGCCGCTTTGCGAGAGCGGCAGCAATTCGACGAGGAAACCGGCCTGCCTGCACGTGAGTTGATGGCGCTCACCTCTCCAACCTGGTACGACCACGTGACGGAGTACGTACTCATGAAGTGGCCGCGCGCCGCCGCGAAGCACCGAGCGAGCATCGCTGAATCGCTGGCCGTGGTGACGCCCGCGCTCGTCACCAGCAAGCGGGGAGCACCCCGCCCCGCGGTACTGCGCGCCGCTCTCTACCAGTGGGCGTTCCGAGCAGTTCGTGGGCCGGAAGGGGCGTGGGTACCGCGCCACCTTGCCGAGGAGCCCCCCGCTGAAATCCTCGCCGCGCTGGAATGGGTCTCTGCTCACTCGATCAAGGTCAAGGACTTGGAGGATCCCGCCCTTCTCCGTCCAGCCCTGGAAGCCATCTCGCTCCGTCTGGACGGAGGGAAGGCCGCCGAGAACACTGCCCGACGCAAGCGCATGGTCCTGAGCAACGTGCTGCGCTACACGGTCGAGGAGAAAGGGCTACTCGCGGCCAATCCGCTTCCCCGTGTGGACTGGACGCCGCCTGAGAGCGATGACGAAATCGACTTCCGGTACGTACCGGACCCGCGTCTGGCAAGGTCCCTGCTCGGAGCCGTCCGCGATTCTGGGCCGCGCGGGCAGCACCTGCACGCGTTCTTCGGTTGCCTTTACTACGCAGCCATGCGCCCGGGTGAGATCGTCGCACTCACGGAATCGGACTGCACCCTGCCACCCAATTCACGTGAATCCGTGAAGGACTGGGGCGAACTGCTGCTCGGAGAGAGCCGTCCCGAAGTGGGCGGCGGGTGGACGGACGACGGCACGTCTTACGAGAAGCGCGGCCTTAAGAGGCGTAAGCGCGGTGCGACGCGGACCGTGCCCATCCCGCCTGTTCTCGTGCATCTGCTCCGTGAGCACATCGCCCGATACGGCACGGCTGACGACGGCCGATTGTTCCGGGCTGCGCGGGGTGGGCGCGTCCCCTCCACCGAGTACTGCGACGTCTGGGAGAGAGCGCGGAAGGCGGTGCTGTCGCCCCGTGAGGTGAAATCGGAGCTCGCCGCCGTGCCGTACTCACTCCGCCATGCCGGCGTCTCCCTCTGGATCAAATCCGGGGTGGACCCCGCCGAGGTCGCCGCGCGTGCCGGCCACAGCATCGCAGTGCTGTACCGCTTCTACGCAAAGATCCTGAAGGGTGGCCAGGAGCACTCCAACGACCTGATCTCCCGCGCGCTCGATGAGGGCGACGGGGCCTGATCCTGGCCCACAGATGGCCCATACGTACTGGTCAACGCTGGGATACCCCCGAGAAAGGGTGAGACAGGTCGAACGTGAAAGGGGTGCTCCGGAGACCGGGGCACCCCTTCTGACCAGCACCTAAGCTGACCTGCGTGCGGTGGGTGTGGGATTTGAACCCACGGTGACTCGCGCCACGACGGTTTTCAAGACCGTTCCCTTAGGCCGCTCGGGCAACCCACCTCGCTCGCGCCCACCTGGGACGGAGCGGGTACAGCGTACCGGGATCGAACGTCCGGCGGGTGGTGTGGTCCGTTGCGGAGCCCCGGGGGCCGGTACGGAACCCAGGGTGGCCGCGTGGTGACAGGTGATCGGCGTCCGAGCCGGCGCGCGTGGCCCGGCGCGGCGAGGGGCGCCGCTCTGGTGAGAGGCGCCCCCACGCGTGCGTGCGGTCGTCGGGCTTCAGTTGTCGCCGACGCGGGAGCCCAGGGTCAGGTCGGTCGTGTGTTCCTGGCCGCCGCGCTTGTAGGTGATCGTGACCTTGTCGCCGGGCTTGTGGGTCCAGATCTCGCCGATCAGGGTCGGGCCGCTGTCGATCACCATGTCGTCCAGCTTGGTGATCACGTCACCCGGCTTGAGGCCGGCCTTCTCGGCGGGGCCGCCGGACTCGACCGCGGCAGAGCCGCCCGCGCCCTGGTCGGTGATCTTCGCGCCGCCGGTGGAGTCCTCCAGCGAGACGGCGGCGCCGATCTTGGCGTACACCGGCTTGCCGGTCTTGATCAGCTGCTGGGCGACGTACTTGGCCTGGTTGATCGGGATGGCGAAGCCCAGGCCGATCGAGCCGGACTGGCCGGAGCCGAAGCCGCCGCTGCCGGTCGACTGGATCGCCGAGTTGATGCCGATGACCGCGCCGGCGGCGTCCAGCAGCGGGCCGCCGGAGTTGCCCGGGTTGATCGACGCGTCGGTCTGCAGCGCGCTCATGTACGACGCCTTGCTGGTGGAGCTGCCGTCACTGGAGGCCACCGGACGGTTCTTGGCGCTGATGATGCCGGTCGTCACCGTGTTGGACAGGCCGAAGGGCGCGCCGATGGCGATCGTCTCGTCGCCCACGGCCACCTTGTCGGAGTCGCCGAGGGCGAGGGGCTTGAGGTCGGACGGGGGGTTCTTGAGCTTGATGACCGCCACGTCGTAGCCCTGGGCGTGGCCCACGACCTCGGCGTCGTACTTCCTGCCGTTCGGGAACGTCGCGGTCAGCTTGCCGCCGTCGAGCGCGTCCGCCACCACGTGGTTGTTGGTGACGATGTGGCCCTGCGTGTCGAAGACGAACCCGGTGCCCGTGCCGCCCTCGCCGTTGGTGCTCTCGGCCTCGATGGTGACGGTGCTGGGCAGCGCCCTGGCGGCCACGTTGGCGATTGTGCCGGGCGCGCGCTTGACCTGGGTGGCGCCGTTGTCGGAGGCGGAGACGGTGGTGGAGCCGCTGTTGTCGTT
Organism: Streptomyces sp. NPDC007856; assembly: GCF_042868225.1. Lineage (NCBI taxonomy): Bacteria > Bacillati > Actinomycetota > Actinomycetes > Kitasatosporales > Streptomycetaceae > Streptomyces > Streptomyces sp. NPDC007856. Next base: position 158,394 of record NZ_JBIAEC010000003.1, read on the forward strand.
GTCCTTGGCCAGGGTGTAGCCGAGGCCGCCGCCCAGGCCACCCGCGACCAGCGCCGCCACCAGGACGGCGGCCACCAGACCGCCGCGCCCGCTGCGCGGCTTGGGGGCGGGCTGCTGGTACGACGCTCCCCAGCCGCCGGCGCCGCCCGCTCCACCGAAGCCGTCGGCGGCACCGGCACCGCCGTCACCGTAGGACGCGCCCTCGCCGTAGGGCGGGTTGGCGGGCGGCGGAGGCGGCCAGGAGCCGTCGGGGGCCGAACCAGGGGCAGACGGGCCGGAGGCGTGCAGGGCGGAAGGGTGCGCGGCGGGCCCGCCTGGCCGGGGTTCGGCCACGGCGGGAGACTCCTGGGGTACTGGCGGGAGGGGAGCCGTCGGCTCGTTCCCCCCGGGAGCGCCCTGCGGGGATGTGGCGGGAGAGGCCACCGGCACAGGAGGTGCGGACGGGGCCTGGGGTACCTCGTTGCCCTCGTTCTCGGTGCTCACAGCTCTTCTCCTCGGTCCACGGCTGTTGTGTTCGGTCGCACTCGGTCACGCTCGGCAGCTGTGCATGGTGTTGTGGTCAGTCTTCACTGGTTCCGTTTGTATGCAGTCAGCTTTTCCCACGGGCCGTCAGAGCACCATAAGCGGTGGCTGTGGTTCTCCGACCAGTCTTTATATGGTGCCTTACCGGCAAAAGTTACATAAACGGGCACCTTGTGCCTCCCGAGCCGCCCCGCGCACCCCCGGACGGTGGCACCATGACGCGGTGACCCAAGCACTACAGCGCTCCGTCCAGGTCGTCGCCCACCGGGGCGCCTCCGAGGACGCGCCCGAACACACCCTGGCCGCCTACAAGAAGGCGATCGAGGACGGCGCCGACGCCCTCGAGTGCGACGTACGGCTGACCGCCGACGGCCATCTGGTCTGCGTCCACGACCGGCGCGTGAACCGGACCTCCAACGGCCGCGGCGCCGTCTCCGCGCTGGAACTGGCCGATCTCGCCGCCCTCGACTTCGGTTCCTGGAAGACGCGCGAGAGCTGGCACGGACGGGTCGAGGAACCCGACTGGGAACACCGGCCGGAGGACCGCGAGGAGACCTCGGTACTCACCCTGGAGCGGCTGCTGGAGCTGGTCGCGGACGCCGGACGGCGGGTGGAGCTGGCCATCGAGACCAAGCACCCCACGCGCTGGGCCGGCCAGGTCGAGGAGCGGCTGCTGACGCTGCTGAAGCGGTTCGGCCTGGACGCCCCGACCTCCGCCGCCGAGTCCCAGGTCCGGATCATGAGCTTCTCGGCGCGCTCGCTGCACCGCGTGCGTGCCGCCGCGCCGACGCTGCCGACGGTCTACCTTGTGCAGTTCCTCACACCGCGGCTGCGCGACGGACGGCTGCCCGCGGGCGTGCGGATCGCGGGACCCTCGATCCGTATCGTGCGCAACAACCCCGCCTATGTGGAGCGACTGCAGCGGGCCGGTCACCGGGTGCACGTGTGGACCGTGAACGAGCCCGAGGACGTCGATCTCTGCGTGGAGCTGGGCATCGACGCCGTCATCACCAACCGCCCGCACGCGGTCCTGCGTCACTTGGGACGGGTGTGACCTCAAGAGGCCGGTAAGGAGCTGTGCCCGTCCCTTGACCCCGCTGTGCGGCTGCTGAATTCTCCCGTCTCGGCCACACCAATGAAATCCAGCCATGCGACGACCACGGGAAAGACCTTCGTCACAAGGAGTGCTCCGGCGCGTTCGTTCCGTGCAGAGCTGTTGCGAATGCGTCACCGGAAGGGGATTGGCCGGTTTCCGGTACAGGCCAATGGGGCATCCACACCGTGGCGTGGGGCAAAGGAGGTCTCGGGGGTGGCGTTGGTGGTGGCACAGGAGGTGCCCACGTCGTCGAGCATGGCCGTACCCCATGGCCCTGCGGGCGTGGGGAAGGCGAGACACCGGATGCGTTCGCAGTTGCGCAGCGGTGGCGTGTCCGAATCGGTCATCGACGATGCCGTACTGATCCTTTCCGAACTGCTGAGCAATGCCTGCAAACACGGGCGGCCCCTGGGCGACGCGCCGGCCGGCGACGGCGATGTGCGCGCCGCGTGGCGGGTCGACGGGCGGGGTCGGCTCATCGTCGAGGTGACGGACGGCGGCGGTCCGACCCGCCCGGCGCCGGCCACCCCGTCGGTGACCGCGCACGGCGGCCGCGGGCTGAACATCATCACGGCGCTCGCCGACGACTGGGGCGTACGGGACGACATCCACGGCGAGGTGACGGTCTGGGTAGTGGTCCACAGGGACGTCCACGATCCCGATGCCGGGTGCCACCGAAACGGTCTCGCTACGCGCGTCACCTCCCCCGCGATCCCGCACCTGCCCGACCTGGACTTCGCGGACGCGTTCGAGGACTTGGACTGACGGACACGGCACGAGGGCCTGGGCTGATGGACACGGTCGAGGGGTCCGGACTGCTGGACACGATCGAGGACCCGGGACCGACGGACACGGCACGAAGGCCTGGGCTGATGGACATCCCGAGCAGCTGAGTCGGCGGCGTGATCGAGCGCCTGAGTCACGCAGTGACTGACACCGGCCGGCGGACGCGGGCACGGAACTGGAGCCGACGGAGATCGAGGACCAGAGCCACGCGCTGGTCGCCCCGCCGACGGACACAGCCGTTGACCTGGCCGGCGGAGGGAACCCTGGGGCTGCACCGGTGGACGGAGGCAGCGAGCCTGCCTGGGCGGACGGAGGCCGAGAGCCGCACAGGCGGACGGAGGCCGGGATCCTGGCCCCGCGGACGGAACGTGAGGCCCCGGACTGTCGGACGAAGGCCCAGTTCCAGCGCCGGCAGTCATGGACCGTACCGGCAGTCGTGGACCGTACCTGCCATCGCGCGCCCATACGTGCCGTCGCGCGCCCGTACCTGCCGTCGAGGGCCATACCGACAGGAGTGGACCGCACCGGCAGGCGTGGGCCGGACCAGCCGTCGCCCCCCCGTCGGCAAGACCTCGGCCACGCCGCAGGACGCCCCGAAGTTGTCCACAGGTTCACACCGTTGGAGTCGAGCGGGCGTGCGTTGTCCACAGGTTCCAGCCGGTCATGGCCTGAACGGCTAGGCTCCCGCCGTACGAGAAGAGCCGTAACCGGGAGACACCCACGATGGCCAAGAAGCGACCCCAGACGAAGGCCGAGCGGCCGCAGCTCAGCGATGCGGAGGTCCCGGTTGTCGGCGCCCGCGAGCCCTGCCCCTGCGGCAGCGGCCGGCGCTACAAGGCGTGCCACGGCCGGGCCGCGGCGCACGCGGCGACCGAGCTGGTGCACCGCCCGTTCGAGGGGCTGCCCGGCGAGTGCGACTGGGTGGCGCTGCGCGAGCTGGTGCCGGCGGCGACGGTCGAGCTGACCCTCAAGGACGGCCTGCCCAAGGACGTCCCGTCGGTCACGCTGGCCACGGTGCTGCCGATGGCCTGGCCCGCGCTGCGCCGAGACGACGGGTCGATCCTGCTCGGCCTGCAGAACGACACGGCGTCGGGTGACCTCAGCCGCGACCTCGCCGACACCCTCCAGCGCGCCCTCCAGGCCGCGCCCGGCACCCCGGTGCAGGGCCGCCGCGCCCCGGCCGGCGGTCCGCGGCTGCAGGATCTGCTCGACCTACAGGCACCGTTCGAGCCGGAGGTGCAGAGCGGCTTCGAGTTCTGGGTGCCGGACGCGGAGAACGCCACGCCCGAGGTGACCGCCTCCCTGGAGCGGGCCAACGCCGCCGCCATCCCGACGGCGAGGCTGAGCGGGGTGGACGCCGCGTACTGGTGCGAGACCCCGGAGAAGAACCATCTGCGCTGGGTGATGCCGCATCCGGAGGAGCAGCTTCTGGACGCTCTCGCGCGGCTGCACGCGGCGGGCCGTTCCCACCTCGGCGAGGGCACCCGGCTCGTGGGCTCCTTCCGTGCTCACGGTCTCACCGTGCCGGTCTGGGACCTGCCGAGCGGGGTCACGGCGGACGACGTGGAGAAGCCGGCCGCCGAGTTCGCCGAGCGGCTCGCCGCCGCCCTGGCCGCCACCGAGCCGCTCACGCCGGACGAGCGCCGGGCGCGCGGCGGCCTGACCAACCGGCAGGTCACGCTCAGCTGACGCCGTCGCGCGCGTCCGAGGACTGAACGGTTGGTAAGGCGCGCGCACGGCCTGCGGAACAGGTGACTCCTGTCACAACTCGCCCTTGGCGACAGGGAAATCGGTGGCCGAATGCCCCAGAGGGAATTTGCGAACCGCCGATCTCTTGTTACCGTTCCAGTAGCCCGGTTGCTGGTGCATCCCCCGTCGCCAGCAACCGGGTCTTTCCATGTCCGCGTACGGTGTACGGCACGCTGTGGAGCGTCAACTCCCGTCGACGGAGGGGGAGTTGCCGTCGGCGTCCGCCGAGTTGCTGCCCGAGCGCAGCAGCAGCGCACCGTCGGCCCCGTGCGCGGCGAACTCGGTGACGGCCGTGTAGGCGTCCATGCCGCCCCGGCTGTGCTCACGGGGTGTCTCGCAGGTGGCGGGCTCGTCGTCGACGCCGGTGACACAGCGCGTCTCCAGGCTGTGGCCGCCCGGACCCATCAGACTGAGCGCGGAGTCCAGCGACTTTCCGGAGGAGTTGCGGTAGTAGGTGCGGGCCCAGGTGTCGGTGCCCTCGGCCAGCACACAGGTCTGCGCCTCGATGCCGTCGGGGGAGGTGAGCTGGGGGCCGCACCGCGTGGCGGTGGCCAGGCCCAGCCCGAGCAGCCGAGGGGCCCCGTCGAGCGAGGACAGCTTGCCGTCCTCGTGCCCGGAGCCCTCGTCAGGCCGGCCTGAGTCCCCGTCGCTCCCTGAAGCGTCCTGCCGCCCTGAGGCCCGTACGGCGTCCGATGCCTTCCCGGCCACCACGTGCCGGACCGCCTTGCCCACCTGTCCCGCGGACGCCGCGGCCAGCGGCAGCACGACCGCGGCCGTCACGGCGGCCACGAGCGCGAGCATCCGCAGCGTTCGAGAGTCCGGTCGGCGCACGCCCACCAGCAGCACACCCGCCGACCGCACACCTGCCAGCCGCACACTCGCCGGCCACACACCTGCCGGCCGCACACCGGTCGGCCGTACGTCCGCCGACGGCGCACCCGGCGATGGCGCACCCGCCGCCCGCGCCGGCCGCGCCGCGCCCCGTGCCGATCGGCGGCCGTGCCGCCCGGAAGGCCTCCCGGAGAACCGAGTGCCCTGTCCCCCAGAATTTCGCAGCATGTGCGGAACATAACGAGCCGGCGGGGCTCGCGGCCCTGCCCGCGCCCGACACCCCTACAACTCGGGCGCGCTCACACCCGTACGAGTGAGGGCGTCGACCACGGCGTCCACCACGGCCTCCACGTCGGGCACCCAGGGCGCGGCCGAACCCGGCAGCGGTGCGCGCTCCCAGCGGACGGCGCCCTGGCCGGTCTCGGACGGGGGCAGGGCGAGATAGCCGCCCTCGCCGTGGAAGCGCAGCGAGCCGGGGACGAAGTCCTTGGCGTAGAGCAGTTCACCCAACTGCTCCATGGAGTACGGCTTCACCAGCAGCGCCCAGCGGGTCGGGGAGGCGATCACCGGGCCGAGGCGCATGCCCCGCCGGTCGAGCAGGGCGAGGGCGCGGGAGGCGGCGAGCGCCGGCAGGCTGACCGCGCAGGGCGCCTTGCCCCCGGTGGCCAGGACGACCGGCGCGCTCGGCCGGTTGGTCCACCACCAGCGCACCATCCGGGCGTCGGTCGTGGCGGCGAGCAGGCCGGGATCGAAGGGGTGCGCACCGGGCACTGTGCACTCGGGGTCGGGGCAGGCGCAGCGGGCCCGGCCCTGCGGGTCCGGGGCCACGCCCGGGAGCACCGGCCACTGCCACTCGGTCGCGAAGGTCAGGGCCGCGCCGATCAGCTCAGGCCTCTCGTCGTTCCGCCCGGGCCTCCCGTCGTTCCGCCTGGACAGGAGCCTGCGTCGCCTTCCGAGGATCTCGCGCATGAGCGCTCGTTCCTTTCCGTTGCACCGCTGGCAACACCGTGGTCCACATCACACCATGTGTCGATCACTTCACTGTGCGTACCTGTTGGCGCATCACACCCCTGCGCACGGCAGGGGGAACCCCAAGGGGTCGAGCATGGGCCGCGTCCGCGTACATAGTGCGTCTGACAAAAGCGCGGGTGCGGCGCGGGGGTGGCGAAGTATGGCGTTTTGCCGTCGCGCGTGGTTCTCTCCGCCTCCGCCGCGGGAGGATGGGGCTCGGCCGTCGGTGGTTATGACGCCCGGGTCCGTCGCCAGGTTCCGGGTGGCCCCCAACCACCCCTGGCCTTCACCGAGTACGTACCCATCACGACCGCTGTGACGCTCCGTGGAGCAAGGCCAGTCGACCGCAATGGACCGATACCTGGTGCAGTTTTCAGCCAACTTGGCGGTAAGGCAAGGGGTTCAGGGGAAACCTCGTACGGCTCATGGACACCAGGAATCCCTGCAGGACAATGCTGGACATCCCCTTACGAGTGCGTGTACATGTGGAGACACTGCTAGCGGCGCAGAATGCCATGGGGGTTCGCGATGCTTTTCAGCAATACGCACCGGTCCGAGAGCCGGACGCCATGAACGCCCCGCACCCTCCGAAAGTGGCTGGAATCGATCCAACGGTTCCGACGCCCGCACACACTGTCGCGCCCACTCCCCCCGCCGCCGGCCCCGGTCCCTCCCCCGACCCCGCTCCCGTCCCCGCGCCGAACACCCCCGCGCCCGGCACCCTCCTCCAGGACCGGCTGGCCGGCTGGGTCTCGGACCTGACGACCCTCCACGAACTCACCGAGCGTCTGTCCCGTACGAACGCACTGGAACCGGCCCTCCACGAACTCCTGCGCGCCGGAGCCGCCCTCGTCGGCGCCCGACGTGGCCTGGTCGCCCTGGAACCCGACGACGGACTCGGCCCCCGCACCACCCTCGGCCTCGGCCTCGGCCGCGCCGACCTCGGCCACATGGAGACCGTCCCACGCGGCGCGCTGCCGTACGACACCGGCACGGCCGCCGAGATCGTCCATCCCGACCTGCTCGCCGAGGCCGGCCTCGACCCACGGCACCGTGAGGTGGCCGCCCGCCTCGGCTACGCCGCCAGCTACGCCCTGCCCCTCGCGAGCGAGGCCGCCGGCCGCCTCGGCGCCGCCGTCTGGTTCTACGACGAACCGGCCGAACCCCACGAGCGGCAGCGCCACCTCGCCGGCCTCTACGTCCGGCATGCCACCGAGCACCTCGCCCGGCTGCTGGAGGTGGAACGCGCCCGCGCGCACATGGCGACCATCACGGAGGAACTGCTCCCCACCCGGCTGCCCCGCGTCCCAGGCGTCCAGCTCGCCGCCCGGCACCGCACCGGCCCGCGCGGCGGGGGTGACTGGTACGACGCACTGCCGCTGCCGGAGGCCGCGCTCGGCCTGTCCGTCGGCTCGGTCACCGGCTCCGGCCCGAGCGCCGTGGCCGCGATGGGCCGGCTGCGCGCCAGCTTGCGCGCGTACGCCGTGATGGAGGGCGAGGACCCGGTCGCCGTCCTGTCCGACCTGGAGCTGCTGCTGCGGCTGACCGAGCCCGCCCGCTCGGCCACCGCGCTGTTCGCCTACTGCGAGCCCGCCCTGGGCAAGATCACCCTGGCCGGCGCCGGACACAGCCCGCCGCTGCTGATCGGCGAGCGGCGCACCGAGTTCGCCGAGACCTCCGTCTCCGCTCCGCTCGGCATGCTCGCCTGCTGGGAGGCGCCGAGCGTCGAGATCGAGGCGGAGGCCGGGGAGACGGTCCTGCTCTACACCGACGGGCTGCTGCACCGTACCGGCGACCCGATGGACCGCGCCTTCGCCCACCTGCACGCGGCCGCCGCGAGCACCCCGCGCGCGCTGCGCCAGGACCCCGGCGCCATCGCCGACCACGTCCTGCGCACGGTCCTGCCGGACGGCCTGGACGCGGCCGACAGCGAGGAGGACGTGGTGCTGCTGGCGGCCCGCTTCGACTGAGCACCACCCCGCTGCGGCCAGCCCGCTTCCACAGACCACCACCCCGCTGCGGCCGGCCCGCTACGACCGACCACCACCCCGCAACCGACGCCCCACTTCCACAGACCACCACCCCGCAGCGGCCGGCCCGCTACGACCGACCACCACCCCGCAACCGACGCCCCACTTCCACAGACCACCACCCCGCAGCCGACAGCCCGCCTCGACCCAGCACCGACCCGCTGTCGCTTCGACCGAGCACCGGAATGCATGACCGGGCATAACAGGTCATCCGACCCGGGTCCGCCCACGGTACGAACGTACGATGATGGAGGCCCCCGCTCCGACACGATCGCGAGCAGCGCGGGCCGCCGGGGGAGATCACACGCCGTACCGAGGAGGAACACGTGTCCGACGAGCTCAACCCGGAGACCCCGGAGACTGAGTCCGAGGAGCCCATCAAGCAGCGGAAGAACGGCCTGTACCCGGGCGTCTCCGACGAGCTGGCCGAGAACATGAAGTCCGGCTGGGCCGACACGGAGCTGCGTGACCTGGAGCCGATCCCGCAGGCCGCCGAGACCGCCCGCCGCCGCGCCGCGCTCTCCGCCCGCTTCCCGGGCGAGCGCCTGGTGATCCCGGCGGGCAACCTGAAGACCCGCTCGAACGACACCGAGTACCCCTTCCGCTCCTGCGTCGAGTACGCGTACCTCACCGGCAACCAGACCGAGGACGGCGTCCTCGTCCTGGAGCCGAAGGACGGCGGCCACGAGGAGACGATCTACCTCCTGCCCCGCTCCGACCGCGAGAACGGCGAGTTCTGGCTCTCCGGCCAGGGCGAGCTGTGGGTCGGCCGCCGCCACTCGCTCGCCGAGTCCGAGGCGCTGTACGGCATCCCGGCCGCCGATGTGCGCGAGCTGGCCGGCAAGCTGCGCGAGGCCACCGGCCCGGTGCGCGTGGTGCGCGGCTACGACGCCGGCATCGAGGCCGCGCTGACCGACAAGGTCACCGCCGAGCGGGACGAGGAGCTGCGCGTCTTCCTGTCCGAGGCCCGGCTGGTCAAGGACGAGTTCGAGATCGGCGAGCTGCAGAAGGCCGTCGACTCCACGGTCCGCGGCTTCGAGGACGTGGTGAAGGTCCTCGACAAGGCCGAGGCCACGAGCGAGCGCTACATCGAGGGCACGTTCTTCCTCCGCGCGCGCGTGGAGGGCAACGACGTCGGCTACGGCTCCATCTGCGCCTCCGGCCCGCACGCCTGCACCCTGCACTGGGTCCGCAACGACGGCCCGGTCCGCTCCGGCGACCTGCTCCTGCTGGACGCGGGCGTGGAGACCCACACGCTGTACACCGCCGACGTCACGCGCACGCTGCCGGTCAACGGCACGTACAGCGAGATCCAGAAGAAGATCTACGACGCCGTGTACGAGGCCCAGGAGGCCGGTATCGCGGCGGTCAAGCCGGGCGCCAAGTACCGGGACTTCCACGACGCCGCCCAGCGCGTGCTCGCCGAGAGGCTCGTCGAGTGGGGCCTGGTCGAGGGCCCGGTCGAGCGCGTCCTGGAGCTCGGCCTGCAGCGCCGCTGGACCCTGCACGGCACCGGCCACATGCTCGGCATGGACGTCCACGACTGCGCCGCCGCGCGCACCGAGACGTACGTGGACGGCACGCTGGAGCCGGGCATGGTGCTCACCGTCGAGCCGGGACTGTACTTCCAGGCCGACGACCTGACCGTGCCGGAGGAGTACCGGGGCATCGGCGTCCGCATCGAGGACGACATCCTCGTCACCGAGGACGGCAACAGGAACCTCTCGGCGGGCCTGCCGCGCCGCAGCGACGAGGTCGAGGCGTGGATGGCCGCGCTCAAGGGCTGATCTGCGTTTCAATGGCCGGGGACCGGGAAGGTGCCCGGCCATTCGCGTGCCTGGGGGGGAAGGTTCTCGTGAACGACTTCTGGTCCGGTGTCGGTGTCGATCTGCATCTGGAGCCGGACTCGGCGGACGGGCGCCGGATCGGACTGGAGCGGGCCCTGCGGGACGCCGTACGGGACGGGCGGCTCGTGCCCGGGACCCGGTTGCCGGCCACCCGGCGGCTCGCCACCGAGCTCGGCATCTCACGCGGCACCGCCAAGGCCGCCTACGACCAGCTCGTGGCCGAGGGATATCTGACGGCGCGCCAGGGCTCGGGCACCCGGGTCGCCGAACTGCCGCCCGTCGCCTCGGCGGAGCCCGGCACGGCGGCACGCACGCGTGCCCCGCGTTTCGATCTGCGCCCCGGCAGCCCGGACGTCGGCGCGTTCCCGGCGGCGGCCTGGCTGCGCGCGCTGCGCCGGGCCATAGCGACGGCGCCCTCACTGGCGTACGACTACGGCGACCCGCGCGGCCGGATCGAGCTGCGCACGGCGCTCTCCGGCTATCTGGGCCGGGCGCGCGGGGTGCTGGCGCCGCCGGAGCGGATCGTGATCACCTCCGGGTACGTCCAGGGTCTCGCGCTGCTCACGCGCGTGCTGGACGGCGCCGCCGTCGCCATGGAGGACCCCGGGCTGCCGTTCCACCGGGAGGTCGTGCGGCGGGGTGGCGGAACGGTCCTGCCGGCGCCGGTCGACGCGCGCGGGGTGCGCCCCGAGGACCTCGGCGAGGCCGCCGCCGTGGTGGTCACACCGGCGCACCAGTACCCGACCGGGGTGACCCTGCACCCGGAGCGGCGGCGGGCGCTCGGCGACTGGGCACGCGCGCGTGGCGGGCTGATCGTCGAGGACGACTACGACGGGGAGTTCCGCTACGACCGCCAGCCGGTGGGCGCGTTGCAGGGCATGGCACCCGGCCAGGTGGTGTATCTCGGCACCGCCTCCAAGACGCTCGGCCCCGCGCTCCGCCTCGGCTGGATGGTGCTGCCGCCGCACCTGGTCGACGCGGTCGCCGACGCCAAGCTGCACAGTGACCACCACACCGAGACCATCGGCCAGCTGGCGCTCGCCGAGCTGATCGACAGCCACGCCTACGACCGGCACGTGCGCGCGTGCCGGCTGCGCTACCGGCGCCGCCGGGACCAGTTGCTGCACCGGCTGGGCGCGGGCCGGAGCGTGCACGGGATCGCGGCCGGTCTGCACGCGCTGATCGACGTGCCCGACGAGGCGGAGGTGCTGGCCCGCGCGGAGGCGGAGGGCCTAGCGCTCGGCGCCCTCGGCGACCACTGGCAGGTACCCGGCGGGCGCGAGGGCCGGCCGCAGGGCCTGGTCGTCGGCTACGGCACGCCCCGCGAGCGGGTGTATCCGGAGGCGCTGGAGGTGCTGGCGAAGGTGCTGGACGCCTGAGAGGGGCCCCTCACCAGCGCCTCACAAGGCGGGATCGTGGTCGTGCAGGATCCGCTGGAACAGCCGGCAGTCCCGCCACTGCCCGTCGATGTGCAGGTACTTCGGGGCCATGCCGATCGGTTCGAACCCGCATTTCGTCAGCACCCGCTGCGAGCCGGTGTTCCCGAGCAGCGTGGAGGCCTCGATCCGGTGCAGCCCCACCGTGTCGCGCGCGATCCGGCAGACCCGCTCCACCGCGGCCGTGGCCAGACCGCGCTTCTGCTGGTCGGCGGCCACCCAGTAACCGAGGGAGGAACTGCGGAAGGGCCCCTGGACGATCCCGGTCAGGGTGATCGTCCCGACGATCCGCCCGTCCGCCGCCTGGAACACGAGGGGAACCGCCCGGCCCTCGGAGAACACCCGCAGCAGCCCGTCGATCCGCTCCCGCTGCCCCGCCTCGGTGAAGAAGGACTCGGGCCGGCGCGGCTCCCACGGCCGCAGATGATCACGGTTGTCCACGTAGGCCGCGCTCAGCGCACCCGCGTCGGTCCGGGTCAGAAGCCGCAGCGTGACCCCGGCCGCTATGTCGCCGCTCTCGATCTCCATGCCCTCACTATGCCGTCAGCAGCGAGGGATCCTTGGTCCATTTGAGGATCTTGTCGAAGCTGACCACCGTGCCGCCCCGGCCGGGCTTGGCGCCGATGTGGACGTGGTCGGCGAGTTCCCGGATGAGACACAGGCCGCGACCGTGCTCGGCGTCCGCGCGGGCGGGCCGGATCTCCTGGGCACGGGAGAACCCCGGTCCGGAATCGGCCACTTCGATACGGCACTTCTCGCCGTCGAGATACGCGGTCACCCGGTACGCCTCCGAGACGCCGCCGTGCGACGCGTTCCCGCCGTGCTCGACGGCGTTCGCGCAGGCCTCCGACAGTGCGACGGACAGGTCGAAGGAGACCTCCGGGTCGACGCCCGCCGTCTCCATGGTGCCGATCAACAGCCTCCGGGCGAGCGGCACGCTCGCGGCCTCGCGGCGCAGATGGAGTGACCACCAGATGCTCATGCTCCAGCCTCCTGGCCGCGGCTCGACATACCGATACGTATTGCCGCCCGTAGGGGGCCGTAAGCACACAGTCGACGTGACTCCGCCCATACAGCCGATGCGCCGAGGGAGGAATCGGTGTATGAGGGACGTTTTCCCGGCCCTGCCGTGGGAGGCCCGTGAGCGCAGTGCGATGATGAGGCCGCCATGACTGCCCCCCACCCACGCACGGCGCGTCCCGGAGCCGGGCTCCGGATCCTGCGGGCCGCGGTGTTCGCCGCGGTCTGCGTCGCGCTGGCCGCGTGCGGGCACACCCTCGCCTCCTGTGCGGGCGTGCCCCTGTGGACGCTGGGCGCGGGCTTCCTCGGCTGTCTGCTGCTCGTGGTGCCGCTCGCCGGGCGGGCCCGCTCGCTGCCGGGCATCGCCGCGCTCCTCGCACTCGGCCAGACCGCGCTGCACACGCTGTTCGGGCTGGCCCAGCACGGCACCGCCATGGTCTCCGGCGGGGCGGCGACGGGGTCGATGGGGTCGATGAACTCCACCGGCTCGACGGGCTCCTCGCTCAGCGACACCGCGCTGGTCGAGCAGGCCACGCGGCTGCTGTGCGGATCGAGCCCGGCCGCCCTGACCCCGGGGCACGCCTTCCACCTGCTGGTCGCCGCGCACCTCGTCGACCGTTCGGGCCGGCCCGCGGCGGTCATGGGCGGCATGCACCACCCGTACGACGCCACCGGCGCCTCTGCCGCGCTGCTGCCCTCGCTGCCGATGCTGCTCGGCCACGTCCTCGCGGCCGTCGCTGCGGGCTGGCTGCTGCGCCGCGGCGATCTGGCGCTGCTGCGGCTGATCGACCTGTCGGCGCACGGAGTCGCGGAGGGGGCGCTCGTACGATCCCTGCGCGCCGCACTCGCGCTGGCGCGCGCCCTGTGCGCCGGACTGCCCGCCGCCGAGCCCCTCATGCGCGGCCGTCGTACCGCCCGGGACGAGGCACCCGACCCGCATACCACCGCGCTCCAGCACACGGTGATCCGGCGCGGCCCGCCCGCCGCCGGCTTCCGTCTCGCCGCCTGACGCGACGCGCGCACCACTGCACCGATCCGGTGATCCGGAGCAGAGGGCTGCCGCCGTCGCGCGGCACGCGCGCGTGCGCACCGTGAACCCACCGAAGGGCACGGCCACGCGCACGCGTACCTCTCTTCGTCACCAGAACTCTCAGAGTGGAGTGCTCCTGCCATGCAGGCTTCTCGTATCGCTTCCCGTGCCCTCGCCGCCGGCGCCGTCGCGGGCACGGCCGTACTGGCGCTGTCCGTCCCCGCCTTCGCACACGTCTCCGTGCAGCCGGAGGGCACCGCGGCCAAGGGCGGTTACGCGGTCGTCGACTTCAAGGTCCCCAACGAGCGCGACAACGCCTCGACCACCAAGGTCGAGGTCGGCTTCCCGGCCGACCACCCGCTCGCCTCGGTCATGCCCGAGTCGGTCGCCGGCTGGAACGTGCAGGTCACCAAGTCCAAGCTGGACAAGCCGCTGACCGTGCACGGCGAGAAGATCGACGAGGCCGTCACCAAGGTCACCTGGACCGCCGCCGACGGCAAGGGCATCCGGCCCGGCTACTTCCAGAAGTTCCCGCTCTCCCTCGGCGCCCTGCCCGAGAACACCGACCAGCTCGTCTTCAAGGCGGTCCAGACGTACTCCAACAAGGAGGTCGTGCGCTGGATCGAGGTGCCGCAGGCCGGCCAGGACGAGCCGGAGAACCCGGCGCCCGTGCTGCAGCTGTCCGCCGCGACCGACGACCACCACGGCACGGCGGACGCCGAGGACGCCTCCGACAGGACCGCGACCGCGGCCGCCGCCGACTCCGGCTACCACGACACCGACACCACCGCGCGCGTGCTCGCCGTGGTCGGCATCGTCGTCGGCGTCGCGGGCGTCGCCTACGGCGTCCTCGCCGGTCGCCGCCGGACCGCCTAGGCCCTTCCGGACCGCGCACCGGGGGAGCGTGCGGCGCGTGCGACGCTGTCGTGGCTGTCGTACGACCCCCGGTGCGCGCCGGATTACTCACATCTGGGACATTTTTCTATGCGCAAGAAGACGTTCGCCGCGGCCGCGCTGCTCGCCGCCGCCGCCCTGACCCTCTCCGCCTGCGGCGGCGGGAGCGACGGCAAGTCGCCGGTCTCCGTGGTCTCGGAGGAGTCCGACTCGGGCAAGGCCGCCACCGTCCTCGACCAGCCCTTCCAGAAGCCGGACCTGGTCCTCACCGACACGCACGGCAAGAAGTACGACCTCCGCCAGGAGACCCAGGGCCACCCGACCCTGCTGTACTTCGGCTACACCCACTGCCCCGACATCTGCCCGACGACGATGAGCAACATCGCCGTCGCCAAGAAGGCGCTGCCCAAGGCCGAGCAGAACGACCTGCGGGTCGTGTTCGTCACCACCGACCCCGGCCGTGACACTCCGGCCGAGCTGGGCAAGTGGCTCAAGGGCATCGACCCGCAGTTCATCGGCCTGACCGGGGACTTCGCCACAGTCCAGGCCGGTGCCCGCTCCGTCGGCATCTCCGTGGAGCCGACGACGAAGGACAAGAACGGCAAGCTCGTCTCCGTCCACGGCACCCAGGTCATCGCCTTCTCCCCGAAGACGAACGGCGGGTACGTCCTCTACGGCGAGGACGCCACGGTCGACGACTACACCAAGGACCTGCCCAAGCTCGTCAAGGGGGCGACTCCGTGAGGCGCCGCCCCGCCCTCGTGACCGCGGCCGCCGCACTCGCCGGTGCGCTGTCCCTCGCCGGCTGCTCGGGCTCGTCCGGCTCCGGCTCTTCCCAGGCCGAACTGTCGGTGAGCGGGCCGTACATGCCGCAGCCGGTCTCCGCCGACATGGCCGCCGGCTTTCTGACGATCACCAACAAGGGCGGCGCCGAGGACGAGCTGACCGCGGTGACCAGTGACGCCGCCGGCCAGGTCACCATGCACAGCACCATGGGCGGCGCCATGCAGGAGAAGAGCTCCTTCGCCATACCCGCCCATGGTCAACTCGTGTTCAAAAGCGGCGGCAACCATCTGATGTTCGAGAAGCTGAAGCGCAAGCCGAAGCAGGGCCAGACGGTCGCCGTGAAGCTCACCTTCGCCAGGTCCGGGCCCCTCACCGTCGAGATGCCGGTGAAGTCCGCCACGTACAACCCGTCGACCGGCCACTGAGGGAGGGACCGACCACCGTGACGCGGACCATCACCCCCACGGGACACCGGGGCAGCCTGCGCACCCTGGTGCTGCTGCTCCTCGCCGTGATCGGCGCACTGCTCGCGAGTGCCGGACCGGCCTCCGCGCATGCGGCGCTGACCGGCAGCGACCCCGCACAGGGGGTGGTGGTCAAGCAGGCGCCCAGCCAGGTGTCGCTCACCTTCTCCGAGAAGGTGGCGATGAACGACGACTCCCTGCGCGTCCTCGACCCCCGGGGCAAGCCGGTCCAGACCGGCACACCGGGCAACCTGAGCGGTACGACGTACGCCGTGAAGCTCAAGAGCGGCCTGGGCAAGGGCACCTACACGGTGACCTACCAGGTCGTCTCGGCCGACAGCCACCCCGTCTCCGGCGCCTACACCTTCTCCATCGGGGCGCCCTCGCCGACCGTGGTCTCCGGCACCGGGCCGGTCGCGGGCGGTGGAACCGTGGGCGCTCTCTACGCGTTCGGCCGCTATGCCTCGTACGCCGGGTTCATCGTGCTCGCCGGCGGCGCGGCCTTCGTGCTCGCCTGCTGGCAGCGCGGCGCGGGCGTACGGGCCCTGCAGCGGCTGGTCGTCGGCGGCTGGCTCACGCTCACCGCGGCCACCCTGTGGCTGCTGCTCCTGCGCGGCTCATACACCACCTCCGGGAAGTTCGCCGACGTCTTCGACCTCGGTCTGCTGGGCCAGGTGCTGCAGACCAAGACCGGCGCGGCGCTGGTCTCCCGGCTGCTGCTGCTCGCCGCCGCCGCGCTGTTCATCGCCGTCCTCTTCGGCGCCTTCACCAAGCGCGACGAGGGCGAGGAGAAGCGCGATCTGACCTTCGGGCTCGCCATCGGCGGTGTGGTCGTCGCGGCGGGGCTCGCCAGCAGCTGGGCCATGGCCGAGCATGCCTCGGTCGGGCTTCAGCCGGGCATCGCCATGCCCGTCGACGTCGTCCACCTGCTCGCCGTCGCCACCTGGCTGGGCGGGCTCACCGCCCTGCTGGTCGCCCTGTACCGGGCGCCCGCCGAGACACCGGTGGAGGCCGCCGCCGTCCGCCGCTTCTCCCGGTCGGCCTTCGGCTCCGTGGTCGTGCTCGTCGCCACCGGTGTCTACCAGTCATGGCGGCAGCTGGGCTCCTGGTCGGCGTTCACCGACACCCGGTACGGGCAGTTGCTGCTGGTCAAGATCGGGCTGGTAGCGCTGCTGATCGGCATCGCCTCGATATCGCGACGGTGGACGGGGCAGCTCGCCGACAACGCCGCCATGGTCGATGCCGACGCGGAGGCCGAGAAGGAGCGCGTCACCGCGGCGAAGGCGCCCGGAAAGCACACCGGCTCCGGCGACTCCCAGCGCGCCGCCCAGCTCGCGCGGCAGCGGGCCGCGATGGTCGCCGCCCGGCAGAAGCGGCTGCGGGACGGCGACGCGAACCGCTTCGGGCTGCGCCGTACGGTGCTCGCCGAGGCCGGTGTCGCGGTCGTGCTGCTTGCCGTCACCACCTGGCTGACCCAGACCGAGCCGGGCCGCACCGAGCTGGACGCCAAGGCGGCCTCCTCGTCCTCCTCCGCCTCGGCCACGGCGCCCTCGAACGGCGCGCTGACCCTGGACATGCCCTTCGACACCGGCGGCACGGACGGCAAGGGCGTCGTCAGCATCGACCTCGACCCCGCGCGCGTGGGCGGCAACGAGATGCATGTGTACGTCCAGCGGCCGGGCGGCCGGGCCTTCGACATCCCCGAGGTGAAGGTGGCCTTCACCCTGGAGGCGAAGAAGATCGGCCCGCTTCCCGTGACCCCCGACCACATCACCACCGGCCACTGGTCGGCGAGCGGAGTGCAGATCCCCATGGCCGGCGACTGGAAGATCGCCGTCACCGTGCGGACCTCCGACATCGACCAGGTGACCGTCTCCAAGAACGCGCAGATCGGCTGACCGACACCATGCCCGACCAGTCCATCCCTCAGGCCCGTACCGCCGCCGAGGTGTCCGAGCCGGCCGAGTCCGCGGGCAGCCACGGCATCTCCCGGCGCGCCCTGCTCGGCACCGCCGGCGCCACCGGGCTCGTGCTCGGCGCGGCCGGCGGGGCCGCGGGCTATGCCGCCGCGCCCGCCCCGGCCACCCCACTGACCTCGGTGGGCTCCGACCGGGCGATGTTTCACGGGAAACATCAGCCCGGCATCACCGAGGGGCTCCAGGCGCGCGGTCATCTCGTCGCCTTCGATCTGGCGGCGGGCGCCGGGCGCAAGGAGGCCGCGGCCCTGCTGCGCCGCTGGTCGACGACGGCCGAGCGGCTGATGGCGGGCGAGGCCGCGCCGCACGACGACACCGATGTGGCCCGCGACGCCGGGCCCTGCTCGCTGACGCTCACCTTCGGCTTCGGGCACTCCTTCTTCGGCAGGACCGGTCTGGACAAGGAGCGGCCGAGCGCACTGGACCCGCTGCCGGACTTCTCCTCCGACCACCTCGACAAGACGCGCAGCGACGGCGACCTGTGGGTGCAGATCGGCGCGAACGACGCCCTGGTCGCCTTCCACGCCCTGCGCGCGATCCAGAAGGACGCGGGCGGCGCGGCCCGCCTGCGCTGGCAGATGAACGGCTTCAACCGCACCCCGGGCGCCACCGCGCACCCCATGACCGCCCGCAACCTCATGGGTCAGCTGGACGGCACCCGCAATCCGAAGCCGGCCGACCCCGACTTCAACCGGCGGATCTTCGTGCCCGCCTCGGGCGAGCCGGCCTGGATGGCGAACGGTTCCTACGCCGTCGTACGCCGCATCCGCATGCTCCTCGACGACTGGGAGAAGCTGTCGGTACCGGCCCAGGAGGCGGTCATCGGCCGCCGGAAGTCCAACGGGGCGCCGCTGTCCGGAGGCGACGAGACGACCCCGATGGACCTGGAGAAGACCGACGCCAAGGGCGAGTACGTCGTCCCCCTCAACGCCCACGCCCGGATCACCCGGCCCGACAAGAACGGCGGTGCGGCCATGCTGCGACGCCCCTTCTCCTACCACGACGGCTTCGACGCGGACGGCACGCCCGACGCCGGTCTGCTCTTCGTCTGCTGGCAGGCCGACCCGCTGCGTGGCTTCGTCCCGGTGCAGCGCAAGCTCGACCGCGGCGACGCGTTGTCGCAGTTCATCCGGCACGAGGCGAGCGGACTGTTCGCGGTGCCGGGTGGGGCGGCGGAGGGGGAGTACGTGGGGCAGCGACTGCTGGAGGCCTGATCAGCAGGAACCGGCCCTTTCGTGGATTTCCCGGTTTCAAACCACTCGGTCGAGTGGCATTCCTGAGACGCATACGACGGGCTCCCGAACGGCCATTAGGGTGAGGACATGCCAGCGAGCTATGCGTATCTCGGCCCCGAGGGCACCTTCACCGAAGTGGCCCTCCGGACGCTCCCGGAGTCGGCCACCCGGGAGCTCGTCCCGTATGTGTCGGTGCAGTCCGCGCTGGACGCGGTGCGGGCCGGCGAGGCCGAGGCCGCGTTCGTGCCGATCGAGAACTCCGTCGAGGGCGGCATCACCACCACCCTGGACGAGCTGGTCGCGGGCGAACCGCTGACGATCTACCGCGAGGTGCTGCTGTCGATCACCTTCGCGCTGCTGGTCCGGCCCGGCACCGCGCTCACGGACATCAAGACGGTCTCCGCCCACCCGGCGGCCCAGCCCCAGGTGCGCAACTGGATGCGCAAGCACCTCCCGGACGCGCACTGGGAGTCGGCCGCCTCCAACGCGGACGCCGCCCGCCTGGTCCAGGAGGGCCGCTACGACGCCGCCTTCGCGGGCGAGTTCGCCGCCTCGCGGTACGGCCTCGAGGCCCTGGAGACCGGGATCCACGACTTCCCGGAGACCGCGCAGACCCGGTTCGTGCTGGTCGGCCGGCCGGCCCGGCCCGCCGCGCCGACCGGTGCCGACAAGACCTCGGTGGTGCTGTGGCAGCGCGACGACCACCCCGGTGCGCTCCGCGACCTGCTCGGTGAGTTCGCCTCGCGCGGCATCAACCTCATGCTGCTGCAGTCCCGGCCGACCGGCGCCGGCATCGGCAACTACTGCTTCTGCATCGACGCCGAGGGCCATATCTCCGACCGGCGGATGGCGGAGGCGCTCATGGGCCTGAAGCGGATCTGTCTGCAGGTGCGCTTCCTCGGCTCCTATCCGCGTGCGGACATCGGGCCGGCCGAGGCTCCGGCGACCCGGCAGGGGACCTCGGACGAGGAGTTCATGGCGGCGGCGGACTGGGTGGCGCGCTGCCAGGACGGCCGGTTCTGAGGCGGCCGTAGACGGCTTTCGGCCAGTACTACCTGCGTATCTTCGTTATCCACAGAAGTTATCCACAGGTCCGCTTCTCGACCTGGGGACAAGTCGACAAGGGCGTGTGAGTCGGTCGACAAATCGTCCCTCGTGCCCCCGATGCGGCCACCATCCCGCACCTCACCCTTCGTCCACTCGTTTCCGTTGATTCATCTTTTGGAGCGACCCCTTTCCACTCAAAAGTGGGCGTGAACCGGGTTTGTCCTGGGAATTCTCCCGTCCGCCACGATGTTCCGGAATGATCAATTCCGAAATCCACAGACCTTCCACACAGCCTGTGGATAACTCTGCGGAGGGGTGTGGATCGCTGTGGACAGCGGGCTCACGAAGTGCCGTTCTCCACAAGGAAATCCGGTCAACCCAGCGCCAGGACGCTGCCCCGCCCCAGGGAGTGAGACACTTTTCCTTGACAGGTTCCGACGACTGTTTCGGTACGTTCCGACACGTTCCGCAATTTGCACATAGCGGAACGTAAGCGACAAGCGGGGGCGAATCGGAGCACCAGGGAATAGGGATTCGTGAGCGGCAAGCCCGCACCGGTAGCCTTGGCCTCGTGATTGACCTTCGCCTGCTCCGTGAGGACCCCGACCGTGTGCGCGCGTCCCAGCGCGCCCGTGGAGAGGACGTCGCGCTCGTCGACTCCCTCCTGTCTGCCGACGAGCGGCGCAGGTCCTCCGGCGTCCGCTTCGACGAGCTGCGTGCCGAGCAGAAGCAGCTCGGCAAGCTCATCCCCAAGGCCACCGGCGACGAGAAGGCCGAGCTGCTGAAGCGGGCGAGCCAGCTCGCCGCCGACGTGAAGGCCGCCGACGCCGAGCGCGACGCGGCCGACGCCGAGACCCAGGAACTGCTGCTCCAGCTCGGCAACCTCGTCCACCCCGACGTCCCCGTCGGCGGCGAGGAGGACTTCGCCACGCTGGAGACGCACGGCACGATCCGTGACTTCGGCGCCGAGGGCTTCGAGCCCAAGGACCACCTGGAGCTCGGCCAGCTGCTCGGCGCCATCGACGTCGAGCGCGGCGCCAAGGTCTCCGGCTCCCGCTTCTACTTCCTCACCGGCGTCGGCGCCCTGCTGGAGCTGGCCCTGGTGAACGCGGCGATGGCCCAGGCCACCGCGGCCGGCTTCACCCCGATGCTGACCCCGGCGCTGGTCCGCCCGCAGTCCATGGCGGGCACCGGCTTCCTCGGCCAGGCGGCCCAGGACGTCTACCACCTCGACAAGGACGACCTGTACCTGGTCGGCACCTCCGAGGTGCCGCTGGCGGCCTACCACATGGACGAGATCCTCGACGCCGACAAGCTGCCGCTGCGGTACGCCGGCTTCTCGCCCTGCTTCCGCCGCGAGGCCGGCTCGCACGGCAAGGACACGCGGGGCATCTTCCGTGTGCACCAGTTCGACAAGGTCGAGATGTTCTCCTACGTCGCGCCCGAGGACTCCCAGGCCGAGCACCAGCGGCTGCTGGAGTGGGAGAAGCAGTGGCTGACCTCGCTGGAGCTGCCGTTCCGCGTCATCGACGTCGCCTCCGGTGACCTCGGCGCCTCGGCCGCCCGCAAGTTCGACTGCGAGGCGTGGATCCCGACCCAGGGCAAGTACCGCGAGCTGACCTCGACCTCGGACTGCACCGAGTTCCAGTCCCGCCGCCTGTCGATCCGCGTCCGCGACGGCAAGCAGGTCAAGCCGCTCGCCACCCTGAACGGCACGCTGTGCGCGGTACCGCGCACGATCGTGGCGATCCTGGAGAACCACCAGCAGGCCGACGGCTCCGTCCGCGTCCCCGAGGTGCTGCGCCCGTACCTGGGCGGCCGGGAGGTCCTGGAGCCGGTCGCCAAGTGACCGGATTTCCCTACCGATTGATCGCGACCGACCTCGACGGAACGCTCCTGCGCTCCGACGAGTCGGTCTCGCAGCGCACCCGAGACGCGCTCGCCGCGGCCACCGCGGCGGGCGCGGCCCACATCGTCGTCACCGGCCGCGGGGTCCCGTGGACCCGCCACATCCTGGACGACCTCGGCTACGAGGGCCTCGCCGTCTGCGGCCAGGGCGCGCAGGTCTACGACGCCGGGGCGCACCGCCTGCTGACGTCGGTGACCCTGGACCGGCAGCTGGCGGGCGTGGCCCTGGCGAAGATCGAGTCCGAGGTGGGCCCGCTGTACCTGGCGGCCAGCCGCGACGGCCTCGACGGCGAGGTGCTGGTCGGCCCGGGCTACGCCGTCACGGGCACCCTCCCCGCCACTCCCTTCACGGACGCGTCCGACCTCTGGACGGCTCCGCTGACCAAGATCTACATCCAGCATCCGACGATGGGCGACGACGAGCTGGCGGAGGCCGCCAGGCAGGCCGCCGGCGGCTTCGTCACCGTGGCCTTGGCGGGCACGGGCATCGTGGAACTCCTTCCGCTGGGCCTGTCCAAGGCCACGGGGCTGTCTCTCGCCGCCCGCCGTCTCGGCCTGAAGGCCGCGGACACCATCGCCTTCGGCGACATGCCCAACGACATCCCGATGTTCGCCTGGGCCTCCCGGGGCGTGGCCATGGCCAACGCCCACGAGGAGCTGCGCGCGGTGGCCGACGAGGTGACCTCCTCCAACGAGGAGGACGGGATCGCGGTGGTGCTGGAACGGTGGCTGAGCTGAGCCTTTTCAGCTTCTTCTGCGGAGGATGCACGAATCGAACGTGCGCGGGCTTTCCAGGCCCGACCACGGCTGCTTTTGATCAAACACAGTGCAAACCGGTGCCTTACCACTCGGCCAATCCTCCGGGTGGGCGGCCCACGCGAGAGCGACATCGCGTGCTCGAAGCGGCCGCCCCGGGCTGCCCCTCGGGCTCCTCGGTGGGGTAACTACACCGGAGCCGGCCTCGGGCTGCCCTGTCGGGAGCGGGGCGTACTGCCGTGCATGGACATCGCCCAGCTCCTCTCCCAGATCGTGGAGCCGGGACGATCCCGGCGGATGGGGCACAACCACTCTGCCCCGCCGCCGGGTTGAACGCCACTGAATTACCGGCGGCGCCACCTGCGCCTGCGCGCCTTGCTGAAGAACCAGCCCGCCGGCGGCTCGTCCGAGCGCCAGGGCTGCGGCTGCGGCCCCTCGGCCCGCCAGCGGGCGGCGAGCATCCGGGCCCGCGCGGACGGCTCGGAGGTCTCGGCGCTCCGTATGAAGGCCTCGTCCAGGACCAGTTCGTCCAAGCCGTCCCAGACGTCGCCCTCGGAGCGCGCGTGCCCGTCGTTTCCCGGTATCTCCTCTGTCATCGACGGCCTCCCAGTCATACATGCGCTCTGTCCAGTGTGCCCGGACCGGTGTGAGGTCCCCGTCAAGCCGCCGGAGGCCTACTCCTCGCCCGCCAGCTTCAGCGTCCGCAGCTTCTGCCCGGCGTACCAGGTGGCCAGCACGGTCACCGCCACCAGCAGCACCGTGGCCGTCGGCAGGCCCACCTGCGAGGTCACCAGGTCACCGCCGGCGACCTTGTGGGCGACGGCCAGCGACCACTGCTGGACGCTGAGCGTGCGCGCGCCGGGCACCAGCGAGCCGAACAGCGCCTCCCAGACCAGCGCATAGACGAGCCCGAAGACCACCGCGTGCCGGGAGACCGTGCCGAGCAGCAGGAACAACGCCGAGTAGGCGATGGAGGAGACCAGCGCGGCGACCGTGTAGGCGACGGCGACCTGCTGGCCGTTGCCGTTGAGGATCAGGCCCGCGACCAGGGTCGGTACCGCCGAGAAGACCATGGTCACGGCGATGGCGACGATCAGCTTGGTGAAGATGATCGTGGGCCGTTTCAGCGGCTTGGACAGCAGATAGACGACGGAGCCGTCGTCGATCTCCGGTCCGATCGCGCCGGTGCCCGCGATGACGCCGATGATCGGCACCATCGTGGCGATCGCGAAACCGCCGAGCACGTCGGAGGCGGTCTGGTCGTCGGCTCCGGTCAGGCCGCGTACGGCCACGGAGATGACGATCAACAGCAGCGGCAGCGCGCCGAGGATGAGGGCCCGGCGGCGGCCGAGCAGGGCCCGGTAGGTGAGCCGGGCGACGGTGGGGTCGTACATCTTCGGCCTCCTACGCCGCGACCAGATACGAGAAGACGGACTCCAGGGACTCGTCGGACGGCGAGACCGTGAGCAGCCGGATGCCGTGGTCCCGGGCGACGCGCGGCAGCAGGGCGGTGAAGCGGCCGAAGTCGACGGCCTGGACGCGCAGCGCGCCCTCGGTCAGGTCGACCTCGATGCCGGCCGTCGAAGGGTCGGCGATCAGCGCGGCCGCGAGGGCGCGGTCGTCGCTGGAACGGACCAGGTAGCGGTGCGGGCGGTCGGTCATCAGCCGGCGGATCTTGCGGAAGTCGCCGCTGGCCGCGTGCCTGCCGGCGACGACGACCTCGATGTGCCGGGCGAGCTGTTCGACCTCTTCGAGGATGTGCGAGGAGAACAGCACCGTGCGGCCCTCGTCGCCCATATTCCGCAGCAGGTCCATCAGTTGCATGCGCTGGCGCGGGTCCATGCCGTTGAACGGCTCGTCCAGCAGGAGCAGCGACGGCTCGTGGACCAGCGCGCTGGCCATCTTCACGCGCTGCCGCATGCCCTTGGAGTACGTGGAGATCCGCCGGTCCTGCGCGTACTCCATCTCGACCGTCGCGAGGGCGCGTTGGGCGGCCTTGGCGCCGAGACCGTGCAACTCGGCGTTGGCGACCACGAATTCACGGCCGGTGAGGAAGTCGTACATCGCCTCGCGCTCGGGGACGATGCCGATGTGCCGGTAGATCTGCTCGTTGCGCCACACCGGCTGTCCGTCGAGGGTGACCGTGCCGGTGGAGGGGGCGAGGAAGCCGCCCATCATGTTGATCAGGGTGGACTTTCCGGCGCCGTTGGGTCCGAGCAGGCCGGTGACGCCGGGGCCGATGGTCATGGTGATGTCGTTGACGGCGACCACGTTGCCGAACCAACGCGAGACGTGGTCGATGCTGAGCGTGGTCACAGTCCCACCTTCTTGTAGCGGCGCATCAGCAGGCCGTAGCTGCCGGCGATCAGGGCGAGCACGACCAGGACGTAGACCATGCCCTGCCCGGTCGAGGGGCTGACCGCTCCGGGGTTGCGGGCGGTCGCGCCCAGGAAGGCCGACTGGACGCCGTCGATGAGGGTGATGGGCGAGAACAGGCCGATCCAGGGGATGGCGGAGGTGTGGTTCTGCACATCGGCGATGGCCTGGAGCGTGGAGACCGCGCCGTAGGAGATGATCAGTACGGCGATCACGGCGGCGATGCCGAAGCCGCGCCGCGGGGTGACGGCGGCGATGACCAGGCCGATGCCGGCGAAGAGCAGGGAGAGCAGGGCCACGGAGACCAGTCCCTCGGCGAATTCCTTCGTCTGGTGGGCGAAGCCCAGTTTGGCCAGCAGCGCGCCCACGTACATCACGAGCAGGGGAGCGGCGGTCAGGATGAAGACCGCCGAGGCGAGCGCGGCGAACTTGGCGCGTACGTAGTCGGCGGTCTCGATGGGCCGCGAGAAGTACAGCGGTACGGTCTTGAAGCGCAGGTCGCGGGAGACGGCCTGGGGTGCCTGCGCGGCGACGTACAGGCTGATCACGGCCTGCAGCATGATCGCGTAGCGGGTGTAGGCCACCGGCAGTTCGTGCGCCTTGGTGAAGACCGCGACGGCCACCATGATGGCCGCGGGCACGCACATCACGGCGAACAGCAGCATCGGCAGCACCTTGGTCTTGGCCGAGCGGCCGAGGCCGTAGGCGCCGCGCAGGGACTGTGCGTACAGGGAGCGGCGGGCGTAGGCACGGCCGAGCCGGGGGCCGTCGTAGCCGCGGTAGCCGATGTCGTGGATGCGGGTCTGGTCGCCCGCGGGTGAGGTCAGGGGCTGCACGGGGTGCTCAACGTCCATGGCCGACGGCCTCCTTCCGCTGGTCGTCGCCGCTGTGTTCGGCGCTGCTGGTGAACACCTCGGAGATGTGGTGCCGGCGCTGCTCCATGCGGACCAGGCCGAGGCCGAGGTCGGCGACGACGTCCCGGACCAGGTCGTACGTCTCCTCGCCCTGGGCGGTCAGCAGCAGGATGTGTCCGGCGCCGGGCAGTCCGGCGCCCTCGTTCTCGGTCTCCACCCCGCGCGCGTGGAGCTCGTCGCGGACCGCGCGGGTGCCGTCGGGGTGCGTGTCGCTGTCGGTGACCTCGATCGCGAGCGTGGTCGTGGTCTGGGTGAAGTCGGTCGTGGAGCTGGAGCGCAGGAGCTTGCCGCCGTCGATGACGACGACGTGGTCGCAGGTGCGCTCCAACTCGCCGAGGAGGTGGGAGGTGACCAGGACCGAGATGCCGAACTCGGTGTGGATGCGCCGGATCAGGCCGAGCATCTCGTCCCGGCCGACCGGGTCGAGGCCGTTGGTCGGCTCGTCCAGGAACACCAGCTTCGGGTCGTGCACCAGTGCCTGGGCGAGCTTGACCCGCTGCTTCATGCCGGTCGAGTAACCGCCGATGGGGCGGTAGCGCTCCTCGTACAGACCCACATGGCGCAGGGTGTCCGCGGTGCGCTCGCGGGCGGCGGTGGGCGGCAGGCCGGACATGCGCGCCATGTGGACGACGAACTCGGTGGCCGAGACGTCGGGCGGCAGGCAGTCGTGCTCCGGCATGTAGCCGACGCGCTCGCGGATGGCGCCGCCCTTGGAGGCGACGTCGAGGCCGAGCACCTCGGCGCGGCCCTCCGTGGCGGGGGACAGACCCAGCAGGATCTTGATCAGGGTGGACTTGCCGGCGCCGTTGGCTCCGACGAGTCCGGTCACACCGGGCCCGATGTCCACGGACAGCCGGTCGAGCGCGGTCACCCGGGGGAACCGCTTGCTCAGGCTTTCGGTCGCGATCACAGTCACGGCTACGACGGTAGTGATTCAGGCCACGCCGGTCGTCAGACCTCAGAGCCGTATTGGCGTCAGACCCAGGTATTACGGGGCCCTAGGGGACGCCACGCCTAAGGGTTACCCCGGGTTCTCCACAGCCCGTCATCCATCCTATTGACGCTGTCTCTAACAACTGTCACATTCACCAGTGTCAAGTTACGGACGAGTACGGCGGTCCACAGACGAGTCGGCGCATCGACGGGACAAGTCGACGACGCGACGGGACGGGGCGGCATGACGACGGCAGTGAGCAGTGAACTCCCCGTGGACTTGCGGGGGTTCAGGCGGGTGCAGCGCCTCGCCTACGAGTGCGCGGAGGCGGTCGCGACGCGGCTGGAGCCGGGCGTGACCGAGCGCGAGGCGGCGCGGATGCAGCGGGAGTGGCTGCGCGAGCGCGGGGTACGGGACTGGTTCCACCTGCCCTTCGCCTGGTTCGGCGACCGCACGGCGTTCGTGAACTTCCGCATACCCCTGCAGTTCTTCCCCACCGACCGCGCCCTGGCGCCCGGGATGCCGTTCATCCTGGACATGGCCCCGGTGTACGAGGGATACACGGCGGACATCGGCTACTCGGGCTCGCTCGGCGTCAATCCGGTGCAGGACCGGCTGATGGCCGACCTGGAGGCGCATCGTGAGCTGATCCTGCGCGAGGTGCGCGAGCGACGGCCGCTGCGCGAGATCTACGAGGACGTGGACCGGCTCATGGTCCGCCAGGGTTACGCCAACCGGCATCGCGCGTACCCGTTCGGCGTGATCGCCCACAAGGTGGACCGCGTGAAACAGCGCCGCTTCTCCCCCCACCTGTTCGGGTTCGGCACGCAGTCCCTGAAGGGTCTGGCCGCCGACGCGCTGCACGGCCACCGCGAGGGCTGGTCACCGCTGTGGTCGCCGTACCGCTTCTCCGACCATCCGCCGCAGCCGGGCCTGTGGGCGGTGGAACCGCATCTCGGCTTCCGGGGCACGGGCGCGAAGTTCGAGGAGATCCTCGTGGTCACCGACTCGAAGGACCCCGAGCAGAGCGCGTTCTGGCTGGACGACGATCTGCCGCACGTGCGGCGCTGGGCGGAGGAGAAGTGACGGCGGACGTGATGCTGAGGGGCGCGCGGGAGCGCCGGGTGGCGACCGGCGGGGTCGAGCTGTGCGTGGCCGAGCTGGGCGATCCGGAGCAGCCCACGGTGGTGCTGGTGCACGGCTATCCGGACAGCAAGGAGGTCTGGTCCGAAGTCGCCGTCCGCCTTGCCGACCGCTTCCATGTGGTCCTGTACGACGTCCGGGGCCACGGCCGTTCGACGGCGCCCAAGCCGCTGCGCGGCGGCTTCACACTGGCCAAGCTCACCGACGACTTCCTGGCCGTCGTGGACGCGGTGAGCCCGGACCGCCCGGCGCACCTGGTCGGGCACGACTGGGGTTCGGTGCAGTCCTGGGAGTTCGTCACGGTCGGCCGCACCGAGGGCCGTATCGCCTCCTTCACCTCGATCTCCGGCCCGTCCCTGGACCACTTCGGGCACTGGATCAACGCGCGCGTGCAGCGTCCGACGCCCCGCCGGCTGGGCCAGCTCCTCGGCCAGGGTGCCAAGTCCTGGTACGTGTATCTGCTGCACACTCCGGCCCTGCCGGAACTGGCCTGGCGCGGCCCGCTCGGCAAGCGCTGGCCGAAGATCCTCCAGCGGGTGGAGAAGGTCCCCTCCGGCGACTATCCGACCTCCTCGCTGCCCTCCGACGCGGCACACGGCGCCTGGCTGTACCGGGACAACGTCCGCGCCCGGCTGCTCAGGCCGCGCCCGGACGCGTACGCGCACGCGCCCGTGCAGCTCATCACGCCCCAGCAGGACGCGTTCCTCTCGGAGCGCCTGTACGACGACCTGGAGCGGTGGGTGCCCCGACTGACCCGCCGTACGCTCCCGGCCAAGCACTGGGTCCCGCGCAGCCGGCCCGATCAGCTCGCCTCCTGGATCGAGGAGTTCATCGTGTCCGTGGACGGCGGCCGCCCCGAACCGAAGGCCACCGGCCGCCATGCCGACCGGTTCGGCGGCCAGTTGGTCCTGATCACCGGGGCCGGCAGCGGCATCGGCCGGGCCACGGCGTTCGCGTTCGCGGAGGCCGGCGCGCGCGTGGTGGCCGTCGACCGCGACGCCGAGTCCGCCGCCCGCACCGCAGAGCTGTCCCGGCTGATCGGCGCGCCCGAGGCCTGGGCGGAGACGGCCGACGTCTCCGACGAGCAGGCGATGGAGAAGCTCGCGGAGAAGGTGCACCGCGAGTACGGCGTGCTGGACGTGCTGGTCAACAACGCGGGCATCGGACTGTCGGGCTCGTTCTTCGCCACCACCTCCGAGGACTGGCGCAAGGTCCTGGACGTCAATCTCTGGGGTGTGATCCACGGCTGCCGGCTCTTCGGCGCACGGATGGCCGAGCGTGGCCAGGGCGGCCATATCGTCAACATCGCCTCGGCGGCCGCGTTCCAGCCCTCGCGAGCTCTGCCCGCGTACAGCACCTCCAAGGCGGCGGTGCTGATGCTCTCCGAGTGCCTGCGCGCCGAACTCGCCGGGCAGGGCATCGGGGTGAGCGCGATCTGCCCCGGCATCGTCAACACGAACATCACCACGACGGCCCGCTTCGCCGGAGTGGACGAGGCGGAGGAGCGCCGCCGCCAGAAGAACTCCGCCCGCCTGTACGGCCTGCGCAACTACCCGCCGGAGAAGGTCGCCGAGTCGATCCTGGACGCCGTTGCCCGCAACCGGGCGGTCGTCCCGGTGACCCCGGAGGCACGGGGCGCGCATCTGTTGTCGCGCGTCATGCCCGGGGCGCTGCGGCGACTCGCGCGCGTGGAACCGAAGTTGTAAGAGCCGTCGAGGGGTGCGGGACCGTCGCCGGTGCCGGTGCCGGTGCCGGTCCGGGTCCGGCCGGTCGCGCTCCCCGTGCCCTTCGGGGCTTTCCACAGCCCCACCCCGGTCACCTGCCGGGGAACCCCAACGTGTCCGACATTCCACCCAGAAGGCCTATCGCATAGAGGGCTTGGCCCACCAGACCCGCACCACCGTGAGAACCATCCGCGCCTACCAGGACCGCGGCCTTCTCCCCCGCCCCGAACGCCGGGGCCGCGCGAATCTCTACTCCGAGGCGAACATCACCCGGCTCCACCAGATCGCCCACCTCCTCGACCGGGGCTACACCCTGGCATCGATCAAGGAGCTGCTGGACGCCTGGGACACCGGCCGTGGCCTGGGCGGGGTCCTCGGCCTGGTCACCGAGGTGGAGGGGCCGTGGACGGACGAGCGCCCCGACCGCATCACCCGCGCTGAACTGGACGCCCGCTTCGGCGGCGCACCCGACGCCGCCTCCGTGACCGGGGCGGTCGAACTCGGCGTACTGGTGCGGATCGACGGGACCCGGACGCGTTCCTCGTGCCGAGCCCCAAGAGCTCTCCGTGGCGGTCGAGTTGCACGCGGCAGGTGTATTGCTCTCTGCGATCGCCGGTCACCTAAGGGAGTTGAGAGGGCAAGTCGAGCACATCGCCGCCCGTTTCCTGGAGTTCACCACCGAGCACGTCTTCGCCCGTTACCTGGAAGACCCCGGCCACCGTACGGACACGCACGCGGCGGAAGCCGCAGCGCTGGGGCGCCGGCTACGCCCGCTGGCGCAGCGGACGGTGGACGCCGAACTTGTCCGTGCCATGCGTGCATTGGCCACTCGGCATCTGCGCACACATGTGGTTGCGGGGCCACCCGCGCAAGACCCCTCCGGGAGCCGTCCCGTCGCGCTGCCCGCTGAGACGATAGGCGCTGTGGAAGGGCTTGTTGGACGTGCAGCTGTCTCCGAGTTCCCCGCGCTTGCAGCCGAACGCGAGGTGGGGGCCCGCGCCTTGGACCGTCTCGCCTCAAACTCTGTGTACGGAAGGGAACTTCGCGAATCACCCTAATCGGCATGCGCCTTGTCCACAGACCCATCAACTTAGCTGTGGATAACACTACTTGGTTGTGGATCAAACCTGCGAAGGAAAACAACCTGCGTGATCCATGTCTCTCCCGCAGTCTGGACACATGGACGAAAGACGCACCGTGAAGGTGTCGAAGTATCTCTCCAAACACCTGCGCCACCAACCGGAGCGCATCGGGCTCACCCTGGATCCGGGCGGCTGGGTGGAGATCGACACCCTGATCGCCGCGGCCGCCGCCCACGGCTTCCGGTTCACGCGCGAGGAACTGGACCACGTGGTGGCCGCCAACGACAAACAGCGCTTCGCGATCGAGGGCAGCCGGATCCGCGCCAGCCAGGGCCACAGCGTCGAGGTCGACCTCGGCCTGCCCCCGTCGACCCCGCCGCCGTATCTCTACCACGGGACCGTCGCCGGCAACCTGGACGCGATCCGGGCGGACGGGCTCAGGCCCATGAGCCGGCACGACGTCCACCTCTCCGCCGACCGCGAGACCGCCACCCGGGTCGGCGCCCGGCGCGGCCGCCCCGTCGTGCTCACCGTCGACGCCGGAGCCATGCACCGCGACGGCCACATCTTCCACGTCAGCGCCAACGGCGTCTGGCTGACGAAGGCCGTACCCCCGCGCTACCTGCGCTTTCCGGGCCCGCGCTGAACGTGCGACCCCGCGGTCGACGGCCCCCAGGCCTACACGGGCACCGTCCCGCCGTCATGATCCGTGGCATTGACCAAAGTCCGAGCCCACGCGCCAGTCCGTGGCTGAGCAGCCGCGTACGGTGACCGTTTGGTCCGTTGTCGGCGGGTCCCCGTACTCTCGGACGCATGAGTCTGCGTCTGAGCACCGTGATCCTGCCGTACCGCCGCTGGAGCGAGGGCGGCCGTTCGGCCTGGGTGCGGGCCGAGCAGCTCGGCTTCCACACCGCGTACACCTACGACCATCTGTCCTGGCGCAGCTTCCGTGACGGCCCGTGGTTCGGCGCGGTCCCGACGCTGACCGCCGCCGCTGCCGCCACCGAGCGGCTGCGCCTCGGCACGCTGGTGACCTCGCCGAACTTCCGGCACCCGGTGACCCTCGCGAAGGAGCTGATCTCCCTCGACGACATCTCCGGCGGCCGGATCACGCTCGGCATCGGCGCCGGCGGCACCGGCTTCGACGCGACGGCGCTGGGCCAGGAGCCGTGGAGCCCGCGCGAGCGCGCCGACCGGTTCGCCGAGTTCGTGCCGCTGCTGGACCGGCTCCTCACCGAGGACGCGGTGTCGCACGAGGGCCGCTTCTACTCGGCGCACGAGGCCCGGAACATCCCGGGCTGTGTGCAGCGGCCCCGGCTGCCGTTCGCGGTGGCGGCCACTGGCCCGCGCGGCCTCAAGCTCGCCGCGCGGCACGGCCAGGCGTGGGTGACCACCGGCGACCCGAAGCTGTACGAGAACGGCACCCCGGAGCAGTCCGTCGAGGCCCTGCGCGGCCAGCTCGCCAAGCTGTCCGAGGCCTGCGCGGACGCCGGGCGGGACGTGGCCGGCTTGGACAAGATCCTGCTCACGGGCTTCACCCCGGACCGCGCCCGGCCGCTTCGCTCCCTGGACGCCTTCGTGGACTTCGCCGGCCGGCACCGGGAACTCGGCTTCACCGAGATCGTGATCCACTGGCCCATCCCGGACTCCGACTTCGCCGCGGACCAGAAGGTCTTCGAGCAGATCGCCATGGAGGCCACCGCCCAGCTGGACTGACCGGTACAGCGGCGAGGGCCGGGCGTCATCTGTGTCTCATCTGTGCGGAGTTCCGCACGGCCGTGCGGGCATATGCGCGAGAATGACCGGGTGACCTCAGCGACGACCAGACAGCCCGGGACCCCGTCCGCCGCCGTACGGCCGCGGCTGATCGCCACCGACCTCGACGGCACCCTGCTGCGCGACGACAAGTCGGTCTCCCCGCGGACCGTGGCCGCGCTGGCCGCCGCCGAGGATGCGGGCGTCGAGGTCTTCTTCGTCACCGGCCGCCCGGCCCGCTGGATGGACGTCGTCAGCGACCACGTCCACGGTCACGGCCTGGCGATCTGCGGCAACGGCGCCGCCGTGGTCGACCTGCACGGCGGCCCCGGCGCCCACCGCTTCGTGAAGGTGCGCGAACTGGCGCGCCACAACGCCCTGGACGCCGTACGGCTGCTGCGCGAGGCGGCGCCCGGCACGGTGTTCGCGGTGGAGCAGACGTACGGCTTCCACCAGGAGCCGGACTACCCCAAGCTGCACATGGAGACACCGGACAACCTCCTGCCCGCCGAGCGCCTCCTCGCCCCCGACGGCCCGGACGCCGACCAGCCCGTGCTCAAGATCCTGGCCTACCACCCGGATCTCGACCCGGACGCCTTCCTTACCCTCGCCCGGCTCGCGATCGGCGGCCGCGCCAACGTCACCCGCTCCAGCCCCAGCGCCCTGCTGGAACTGAGCGGCCCCGACGTCTCCAAGGCCAGCACGCTCGCCCTGTGCTGCGCCGAGCGCGGTATCTCGCACGAGGAGGTCGTCGCCTTCGGCGACATGCCCAACGACGTCGAGATGCTGACCTGGGCCGGCCAGTCGTACGCGATGGGCAACGCCCACCCGGACGTCGTCGCCGCCGCGTCGGGCCGAACGGTCGCCAACAACGAGGACGGCGTCGCCGTGGTGATCGAGCAACTGCTCGCCGACCACTTCTGAAACGCCCCCTTCAACACGGCCAGTAGGGCGGATACGGCCACACGGGTCACCGCGCCCCGACCAGTGACTCCGTCTCCGCCTCCCGCCGCGCGAGCGCCCGCAGCGGCCCGTCCACCGCGAGAAGCTCCGCGTAGGTTCCCCGCTGCACCACCCGGCCCGCGTCGAGCACGATCACCTCGTCCACCGCCTCCAGCCCCGCCAGTCGGTGCGTGATCAACAGCGTCGTACGGCCCTCGGTGGCGGCCAGCAGATCCGCGGTCAGCGCGTCGGCCGTCGGCAGGTCCAGATGCTCGGCGGGCTCGTCGAGGACCAGGACGGGGAAGTCGGCCAGCAGGGCGCGCGCCAGCGCCAGCCGCTGCCGCTGACCGCCGGACAGACGGGCCCCGTGCTCACCGACCAGCGTGTCCAGACCGTCGGGCAGCCTGTCCACCCAGTCCAGCAGCCGGGCCCGGTCCAGCGCGCGGCGCAGATCGGCCTCGTCGGCGTCCTTCCTGGCCAGCAGCAGGTTCTCGCGCACCGAGCTGTCGAAGAGATGCGCGTCCTGCGCACACAGCCCGACGAGCCGCCGTACGTCGTCACCGGCCAACGCGTACGCGTCCACACCGGCGAGCGTGTACGAGCCGTCCATCGGGTCGAGGAAGCGCAGCAGCACCTGGGCGAGGGTCGTCTTCCCGGCACCGGACGCCCCGACCACCGCGACCCGCCGCCCCTCCTCCAGCGTGAGATCGAAGCCGGCCAGTGCCTCCCGCCGCTGCCCCTCGTACCGCGCGGCAAGTCCCTTGACCACCACCGGGAACGGCGATGCAGGCGCCTGCCGGGGCCGCTCGGGTTCGCGCACGGGCTCGGGAGCGTCCAGTACCTCGTGCACACGCTCCGCGCTCTGCCGCACCCGCTGCCGGTGGCGCACGGCGAGCGGCAGCCCCAGTACGGCCTCGAAGGCGGCCAGGGGGGTGAGGACGACCACGGCCATCGCCACGCCGCCGAGCCGGCCCGCGGCCACCGCCTGGGCGCCGAGCAGGGCGGCTGCCGTGACGGTCAGGCCGGAGATCAGCGCGGTGAGCCCATCGCCGAGCGCCGTCACGGCGGCGGTACGGGAGGCGATCCGGGTGAGGGTGCCGTCGGCGCGCCGGGCCGCGTCCGTACGGGCGGGCAGCGCCCCGGCGACGGTCAGCTCGGCGGTGCCGGTGAGCACGTCGGTGACGCGGGTGGCGAGGGCGCCCCGGGCCGGGGCCAGCCGGCGCTCGGTCCGCCGGGCCACGGTCGCGGTGACGAGCGGGACACCGGCGCCGGCCGCCACGAGACCCGCGGCGAGGGCGGCGCCGGCCTCGGGGAGCAGCCAGACCGTGAAGCCCACGGAGGCGGCGGAGACGACGACGGCGACGGATGCGGGCAGCAACCAGCGCAGCCAGTAGTCCTGCAGCTCGTCGACGTCCGCGACCAGCCGGGTGAGCAGATCGCCGCGCCGGGCGGACCGCAGCCCCGCAGGCGCGAGCCGCTCCAGGCGCCGGTACACGGCGACCCGGGTGTCGGCCAGCATCCGCAGCACGGCGTCATGCGACACCAGCCGCTCGGCGTACCGGAACACGGCCCGCCCGATCCCGAAGGCCCGCGTGGCCGTCACCGCCACCATCAGATACAGCACCGGAGGCTGCTGCGACGCTCGCGAGATGAGCCATCCCGAGGTCGCCATCAGCCCGACGGCACTACCGAGCGCGAGGCTGCCGAGCACCGCCGCCCACATCAGCCGCCCCCGCCGCGGCCCGGCAAGCGCCCGAACCCGCGCCAGCACACGCCGGGACCGGGCCGAGGCCACCTGCCCGCGCAGGACCGCCGCCGACCCAATCCCCACCTGCCCCAGCCGATCCCGCTCCGGCTCACCGACCCCGAAGTCCTGCGAGCCACCATCCAGCTGGCCGAACCCGGGACCTTGCGGTCCCTCTTCCAGCCCACCGAGGCGACCGGCCTCCAGGTCACCATCCAGCCCATCGAAGCGACCGGCCTGCAGGTCACCATCCAGCCCACTGAGCCCAGCGAGCGAGGGTCCACTCTCCACCCCACTGAGCCCGGACACCGACGGACCACTCTCCAGGCCACCGGGCCCGGACACCGAAGGGCCACCTTCCAGCTCACCGAGTCGGGTGGCGGGTGGGCGAGGACGGGGGTCCAGGAGGCGGAGCCCCCTGGCAGGCCGGCCGCAGCTCCGGGCACTCGACACCTCCGCGCTCAACAGCCCCGCGCTCGACACCTCCGCGCTCGACAACCCGCCGCTCTCCAGCCGCACCACCCGATCCGCAACCTCCAGCAAGGCCGGCCGGTGCACCACCACCAGCACCGTTCGGCCCACCGAAAGCTTCCGTACCGCCGCCACGACCTCCGCCTCCGTCCCCCCGTCCAGCGAGGCCGTCGGCTCGTCCAACAACAGCATGGGCCGGTCGGCGAGAAAGGCGCGGGCAAGAGCCAGCCGCTGCCGCTGCCCCGCCGACAGCCCGGCCCCGTCCTCCCCGAGCACGGTCTCTGCCCCGTCAGGCAACGCATCCACGAACTCCAGCGCACCGGCATCCCGCAGCGCCTGCCGTACGGCTCGGTCGTCCGCCTCGGGCCGCGCCAGCCGTACGTTCTCCGCGATGGTCCCGGCATACAGATGCGGCCGCTGCGGCACCCACGCGATCCGCGACCGCCACTCCTCCAGATCGAGGTCCGCAAGATCGACTCCCCCCACCCGCACTCGACCCTCGCTGGGGGAGACGAACCCGAGCAGTACGTTGAGCAGCGTCGACTTACCCACTCCGCTCGGCCCCACCAAAGCGACCGTCTCACCGGGCTCGACGCTGAACGACACCTCCGTCACGGCGTCCGCCGAACGACCGGAGTAGCGAACAGTGACCCCCTCGAAGGCCACGGCGCCAGACGCGACCGCACCCGTGCCGGACGCCGGAACCGGCGTCTGCAGCACGCTGAAGATCTCCTCCGCCGCAGCCAGCCCCTCCGCGGCCGCGTGGTACTGCGCGCCGACCTGCCGCAACGGAAGGTACGCCTCGGGCGCCAGCACGAGGATCACCAGGCCGATGTACAGATCCATGTCACCGTGCACGAGCCGCATGCCGATCGTCACCGCGACCAGGGCGACCGACAGCGTGGAGAGCAACTCCAGCGCGAAGGAGGAGAGGAAGGCGATTCGCAGGGTCCGCATAGTGGCCTGCCGGTACTCGCCAGTGATCCGGCGGATGGACTCGGCCTGCGCCTTGGCCCGGCCGAACACCTTCAGTGTGGGCAGTCCGGCGACCACGTCCAGGAAGTGCCCGGACAACCGCGACAGCAGCCGCCACTGACGGTCCATCCGGGACTGGGTGGCCCAGCCGATCAACATCATGAACAGCGGGATGAGAGGCAGGGTGCCGACGATGATCGCCGCCGACACCCAATCCTCGGTGACGATCCGCGCCAGCACCGCCACCGGTACGACCACCGCGAGCCCCAACTGCGGCAGATAGCGCGAGAAATAGTCATCGAGGGCGTCGACCCCGCGCGTGGCCAGCGTGACCAGCGAACCGGTGCGCTGCCCCGCCAGCCACCCGGGACCGAGCGCCGCCGCCCGGTCGAGGAGCCGCCCCCGCAGTTCGGACTTCACCGCCGCACTCGCCCGATGGGCGGCGAGTTCGGTGAGCCACGCGACAACCGACCGGCCCACGGCCACGACGGCCAACAGCACCAGGGGAGTGCACAGCTCAGCGACTGACTGCCCGTGCTGGAACGCACCGACGACGACCTCGGCGATGAGCATCGCCTGGCCGATGACCAGCCCCGCACCGACGGCTCCCAGACCGACGACCGCCACGAGGAAGAAGCGCGTGGCGCGGGCGTACCGCAGCAGACGTGGATCGATTGGTTTCACGTGAAACGTGCCCTTCGGCCCAGAGGGTGTGTTTCACGTGAAACACACCCTCGACGGACTCAGTGCGCGGTGCCGGCCGCAGCCTCGGGAGCGATGTGCTGCGTGCCGATCCGCTTGCGGAAGACCCAGTAGGTCCAGCCCTGATAGAGCACCACCAGAGGCGTGGCGACGGCCGCCAGCCACGTCATGATCTTCAGGGTGTAGGGGCTCGACGAGGCGTTGGTGACCGTGAGGCTCCAGTCCCCGTTGAGCGTGGACGGCATGACGTTCGGGAAGAGCGAAAGGAAGAGCATGGCCACGGCGGCCACGATGGTGACGCCGGACAGCGTGAACGCCCATCCCTCACGCCCGAACTGGTTGGCCACCAGTGCGGACACCAGGGCGGCGACCGCCACGACAAGCGCCACCAGGCTCTTGCCGTCACCGCTGTGGGCCTGCGTCCACAGCAGGAAGGCGAGCGCCACGACGGCCGTGACGAGACCGACCCACAGCGCCAGCTTCCGTGCCCGCACCCGGATGTCTCCCACGGTCTTGAGCGCGGTGAAGACCGCCCCGTGGAAGGTGAACAGCGTGAGCGTGACCAGTCCGCCGAGCAAGGCGTAGGGGTTGAGCAGGTCCCCGACGCTGCCGACGTACTCGAAGTGCTGGTCGATCTTCACTCCCCGCACGATGTTCCCGAAGGCCACGCCCCACAGGAACGCCGGGATCAGCGAGGTCCAGAAGATCGCCGTCTCCCAGTTGCGCTGCCAGTTCTCCTCGGGCCGCTTGGCCCGGTACTCGAAGGCGACACCCCGGACGATCAGGCAGACCAGGATGACCAGCAGCGGCAGATAGAAGCCGGAGAAGAGGGTGGCGTACCACTCCGGGAACGCGGCGAAGGTCGCGCCGCCGGCCGTGAGCAGCCACACCTCGTTGCCGTCCCAGACGGGCCCGATGGTATTGATCAGCACCCGCCGCTCCGGCCGGTTGCGGGCCAGCAGCTTGGTGAGGATGCCGACCCCGAAGTCGAAGCCCTCCAGGAAGAAGTAGCCGGTCCACAGGACGGCGATCAGGACGAACCAGACGTCGTGAAGTTCCATGACTGTTCCCTCGGCCTAATACGAGAAGGCCATCGGCTTGTCGGCGTCACGGGTGTCGCCGCCGATCTTCGTGGGCGGGTTGAGCTCGGCCTCGGTCAGCTCGGGCGGGCCGGCCTTGACGTACTTCGCGAGCAGCTTGACCTCGACCACCGCGAGGATCGCGTACAGCGAGGTGAAGACGATCATCGAGGTGAGGACCTCGGCCTGGGAGACACCGGGGGAGACCGCGTGCCGGGTCTGCAGGACGCCGTAGACGACCCACGGCTGGCGGCCCATCTCGGTGAAGATCCAGCCCCAGGAGTTGGCGATCAGCGGGAAGGCCAGGGTCCAGGTCGCGATGCGCCAGTACCAGGGCGTGAGCTTGGGGCTGAGCGCCTTGTTCTTGAAGAGCACCAGATGCGGCACCTCGTCCTCGCCGACCCGCAGATGCTGCGGCAGCATGAACTTCTTACGCGTCAGCCACAGTCCGGCCAGGCCGATGGCGAAGGAGGCCATGCCGAAGCCGATCATCCAGCGGAAGCCCCAGAAGGCGACCGGGATGTTGGGCCGGTAGTCGCCCGGGCCGAACTTCTGCTGCTCAGCCTTGTTGATGTCGTTGATGCCGGGGACGTACGAGGTGAAGGAGTCGTCGGCGAGGAAGGACAGCAGCCCCGGGATCTCGATGGCCACCGTGTTGTGGCCCTTCTCCACATCGCCGTAGGCGAAGATCGAGAAGGGTGCCGGCTTCTGGCCGTCCCAGAGGGCCTCGGCCGCCGCCATCTTCATCGGCTGCTGCTTGAACATGACCTTGCCGAGGGTGTCACCACTGACCGCGGTGAGCAGACCGGCGATCACCACAGTGACCAGGCCGAGCCGGAGCGAGGTCTTCATCTCACGGATGTGCTTCTTGCGTGCCAGGTGGTAGGCGGCTATGCCCACCATGAAGGCGCCACCGGTCAGGAAGGCCGCGGACAGGGTGTGGAAGGCCTGGCTGAGGGCGGTGTTCTGGGTGAGCACGGCCCAGAAGTCGGTCAGTTCGGCCCGGCCCTTCGCCTTGTCGATCTTGTAGCCGACCGGGTGCTGCATCCAGGAGTTGGCCGCGAGGATGAAGTACGCCGACAGGATTGTGCCGATCGAAACCATCCAGATGCAGGCCAGATGGATCTTCTTGGGCAGCTTGTCCCAGCCGAAGATCCACAGGCCGATGAAGGTGGACTCGAAGAAGAACGCGATCAGCGCCTCGAAGGCGAGCGGCGCACCGAAGATGTCACCGACGAAGCGCGAGTAGTCGGACCAGTTCATGCCGAACTGGAACTCCTGCACGATGCCCGTGACGACACCCATGGCGATGTTGATCAGGAAGAGCTTGCCCCAGAACTTCGTCGCCCTGAGGTACTTCTCCTTCTCCGTGCGCACCCAGGCCGTCTGCAGCCCGGCCGTGAGGGCGGCCAGGGAGATGGTCAGCGGGACGAACAGGAAGTGGTAGACGGTGGTGATGCCGAACTGCCAGCGCGCCAGAGTCTCCGGCGCCAAAGCCAGGTCCACGTCGTCACTCTCCTTACCGGCGTGGTACAGCGGCGGTTTGCCCTGTTTATCGCGCACATACAGGACAATCGCGCCGCGCTTGTGAACGCGTTCACATTCACAAGCCATTATGACTCACTGATTTTCGGCAACCAAGGGGGGGTCCCCCTTCGCCTCCGCGTCAAGGCCTTGGCAGTGACTTCAACATCTTGTTGAATTGCGCGCCATGCAGATACGTATCTCCTGGCCCGCGGGCAACATCACCGCGACCCTCGACGCAGACACCCCGACCGCCCAGGCCCTCGCCAAGGCACTGCCGCTCACCTCCAGCGCCTGCACATGGGGCGAGGAGGTCTATTTCGACACAGGTGTCTCTGTTTCACGTGAAACGGACGCACGGCAGGTCGTGGAGCCGGGCACGGTGGCCTTCTGGACGGACGGCGACGCGCTCGCCCTCCCCTACGGCCCGACACCGATCTCGCGAGGCGCCGAGTGCCGCCTCGCGAGCCCGTGCAACGTCCTGGGAAGTCTGGATGGGGACGCCCGCGTTCTGGCGACCGTACGAGCCGGCGACCCCATCCGTGTGGAACTGATCGACGAGTAGAGCCCGGGCCGGACTACAACTCCTTACGGAACGCCTCCGCCACCTTCAGGAAGATGTCGTTCGCCTCGGTCTCGCCGACCGTCACCCGCACACCCTCGCCCGGGAACGGCCGGACCACCACACCGTGCTGCTCACAAGCCTGAGCGAACGCGACCGTACGCTCCCCCAGCCGCAGCCAGACGAAGTTCGCCTGCGTCTCCGGCACCGTCCAGCCCTGGGCGCGCAGCGCGTCGACCACGCGCGTGCGCTCGCACACCAGCGAGCCGACCCGGCCGAGCAACTCGTCCTCGGCCCGCAGCGAGGCGATCGCCGCCTCCTGTGCGAGCTGGCTGACGCCGAAGGGCACCGCCGTCTTGCGCAGCGCCGCCGCGACCGGCTCATGGGCGATCGCGAAACCGACGCGCAGCCCGGCGAGCCCGTACGCCTTGGAGAACGTACGCAGAACACAGACGTTGGGCCGGTTCCGGTACAGCTCGACGCCATCGGGCACCTCGGGGTCGCGGATGAACTCGCGGTAGGCCTCGTCCAGCACCACCAGGACATCGCCGGGCACCCGGTCGAGGAACCGATCCAGCTCGGCCCGCCGCACCACCGTGCCGGTCGGGTTGTTGGGATTGCAGACGAAGATCAGACGCGTCCGGTCGGTGATCGCGTCCGCCATCGCGTCCAGGTCGTGCACATCGCCGGGCGTGAGCGGCACCTGCACCGACCGGGCGCCGCTGATCTGCGTGATGATCGGGTACGCCTCGAAGGACCGCCAGGCGTAGATCACCTCGTCGCCGGGACCGCTGGTGGCCTGGATGAGCTGCTGGGCGACACCCACCGAGCCGGTGCCGGTGGCCAGGTGGGAGAGCGGGACGCCGAAGCGCTCCGACAGCTCGGCCATCAGCCCGGTGCACGCCATGTCCGGGTAGCGGTTGAAGTCGCAGGCGGCCGCCGTCACGCTCTCCATCACGCCGGGCAGCGGCGGGTACGGGTTCTCGTTGGAGGACAGCTTGTAGGCGACCGGCCCGCCGACCGCGGCAGGCTTGCCCGGCTTGTAGGTGGGGATACCCTCCAGCTCGGCGCGCAGCTTGGGGCTCGTCTCGCTCACCGCAGTCCTCCTCGCGACCACCGGCGGACCGTCGACGCCGCCGGCTTCCAATACTCCTCACCTTATGAGGATTCGGCCTCGGTGCGTACAGCTTGCGGCCCTGCAAAACGTGAACCGCATCCGTCCCGGCGCCATCCCGGGTCATCACCGTACGAAGGCGTACGATTCAGGGGGCGCGCCGTACATATATCTATGCGCCGGTGGCTTGCGCCGTGGCGCGCATCACCCGTGCAGGTGAGTTGAGACCTCTTCGAGACATCGGGCACTTGGCAGGTCCATACGCGTCGCCACGTCACGTCTTGCTGCAGGATCGTTCAACTGGCTTTGTTTCTAATGGCGTTGACCCAGTACGACCATGCAGAAACGTGCCTGTCAACTCGTGCATATGCGTCCGCACTACCCCACCGCATGAGCCCTACTATCGGCTCGCCATGACAGCAGCAGGGAAGCACCAGGTGAGCCGCGCGGAAACCTCACGTCGAGGCAGCCGGCCGGGCCGGGCGGGCATCAGAGACGTGGCCGCCGCCGCCGGAGTCTCCATCACGACCGTCTCCGACGCCCTCAACGGCAAGGGTCGGCTCCCGGATGCCACCCGGCGCCATGTCCGCGAGGTCGCCGACCGGCTGGGATACCGTCCCTCCGCCGCCGCCCGCACCCTCCGTACCGGCAAGTCGGGCCTGATCGGCCTGACCGTGACGACGTACGGGGATGAACCTTTCACCTTCACGGAGTTCGCGTACTTCGCCGAGATGGCACGGGCCGCCACCTCGGCCGCGCTCGCCCGCGGCTACGCCCTCGTGATCCTGCCCGCGACGTCCCGCCACGACGTGTGGTCCAACGTCGCGCTCGATGGCACCGTTGTCATCGACCCCTCCGACCAGGACCCGGTGGTGACCGAACTCGTCCGGCAGGGCCTGCCCGTCGTCTCCGACGGCCGTCCGGCCGGCTCGCTGCCGGTCACCGCCTGGGTCGACAACGACCACGAGGCCGCCGTACTCGGCATCCTCGACCACCTCGCCGCCGCCGGCGCCCGCCGCATCGGCCTGCTCACGGGCACGACGACCGACACGTACACCCACCTGTCCACCACCGCCTACCTGCGCTGGTGCGAGCGGGTCGACCAGGACCCGGTCTACGAGGCCTACCCGGCGCATGACCCGTGCGCGGGCGCCGTCGCCGCTGACCGGCTGCTCGCCCGCCCCGACCGGCCCGACGCGGTCTACGGCCTGTTCGACCCCAACGGCACCGACCTGCTGGCCGCCGCCCGGCGCTACGGGCTCCGCGTCCCCGAGGACCTGCTGCTCGTGTGCTGCAGCGAGTCCATGGTGTACGCCAGCACCGAGCCGCCCATCACCACGCTCTCCCTGAAGCCCCGCCGCATCGGCACGGCGGTGGTCCAGCTCCTCATCGACGCCATCGAGGGCGTGGAGTCGGACCAGCCGGTCGAGCAGGTGATACCGACCGAGCTGATCGTGCGCACCTCCTCGCAGCGGCGCCCGCCGCGTACGACGGTCAGCCCGCCGCGGACGCCGGACGAGAAATAGCGCCGGAAAGCGGGGCGCTCACCCCGAACGCGCGCCCGCCGAGCGAGGGGGGCTCGGCGGGCCGGTGACCGGCGGGCCGGGTGTTCGGCCGGTGCGGAGCCGGCCGAACACCTGCCCAAACGGGGCGAAAGCCGCGGTGAACTGGAGTCTTGTTCCGATTCACCACCCCTGGGTCATCACACGGCGCGATGCGCATTCCTATGATGGGCCCACGACACCGCGGACCGCTGCGACCAGGCAGTCCGAAGGGGTGCAGATGCGGCGCGATGGTGGAGGGGTCTGATGACTCAGGGGGCCGGTCAGGGACCCGAAGTGGAGCGGACGGCAACGCTGCGCGACTTCCGGGTACCTGCGTACGTCCACGAGACCGGACCGTACGTCAGCACCGCCCACCCGGGCGACACCGCACCGCCCGCCGACCAGGCGTTCCCCGACGACTACACACCCACCCGGCGCGACCTCCCGGTCATCAACCGCACGGAGCCGGTCCAGGTCCCCGTCGAGACGGCACCCGCGGCCCCGGCCCCGCAGCCCGCGACCGGGCCCGGACCGCTGTTCGTCGTCGGGGACGTCCACGGGTACCTCGACGAACTGATGGCCGCACTGCAGGAGCAGGGGCTGATCGACGCCTCGGGCCAGTGGTGCGCCGGCACCACCCGGCTGTGGTTCCTCGGCGACTTCACCGACCGCGGACCCGACGGCATCGGCGTCATCGATCTCGTGATGCGGCTGTCCGCCGAGGCCGCGGCGGCCGGCGGTTACTGCAAGGCCCTCATGGGCAACCACGAGCTGCTGCTGCTCGGCGCCAAGCGGTTCGGCGACACCCCGGTCAACTCCGGCGCGGGCACCGCCACCTTCCAGGCGGCCTGGCTGCTCAACGGCGGCCAGAAGACCGACATGGACCGCCTCCAGGACCACCATCTGCAGTGGATGGCCCGCCTGGACGCCGTCGAGGAGGTCGACGGCTATCTGCTCGTGCACTCGGACACCACCGCCTACCTCGACTACGGCGACTCCATCGAGGCGGTCAACGACACTGTCCGCGAGACCCTCACCCGCAACGACGCGGACGAGTGCTGGGATCTGTTCCGCAAGTTCACCAAGCGCTTCTCCTTCCGCGACGAGGGCGGCGCCGACGCCGTGCGCTCCCTCCTCGATACGTACGGCGGCACCCGCATCGTTCACGGGCACAGCCCGATCCCCTACCTCCTCGGCGAGGTCGGCTCCGAGGACGGCGAGGACAGCACCGGCCCGGTCGTGGAGGGCCCGCACGTCTACGCCGACGGGCTCGCCATCGCGATGGACGGCGGGGTGACCATGGCCGGAAAGCTACTGGTCCGGCAACTCCCCCTGCCAACCTGACCGTTCGGCGGGCCGACTTCCCCGGCGGAGTACTCGCAGGCCGGAGGGCAATTTCCGGCAACCCCCTGTCACCGTGTGCCGTCACGGCTCTACCATCGGCTTATCCGTAGCAGGCTCCCCTCCGTTTCTGCCCGACGGCTCGCCGGCGTGCGAGCCCCAAGCCCTACGGAGCATCGGGGGATGCACATGAACAGCGTTCCGCAGCACCTGCAGAGCGAGGACCGCCAGGAATTCGAGCGGCTCCTCGATGAGGCGCTGCGCTCCGCACCACGGCGACCGGAACTGGCCGCTGTCGGACAGCGGC
The DNA here is from genome assembly GCF_042868225.1 of Streptomyces sp. NPDC007856. Lineage (NCBI taxonomy): Bacteria > Bacillati > Actinomycetota > Actinomycetes > Kitasatosporales > Streptomycetaceae > Streptomyces > Streptomyces sp. NPDC007856. The sequence continues at coordinate 203,051 of NZ_JBIAEC010000003.1, forward strand.
TCAATCCCGAACAACTGCGCACCATGGCGCTCGACGCCACCGCACTGATAACGGCCGCCGCCGCGGCCGAATACCAGCACTTTGTGAAGATCCGCCAGGAACTGCGCCAGCCGGCGATGACCCCCTCGGCCTCCGGTGACTCCGCTCCCGCGGACCGGAGTTCGGCCACCACCGAGATCGTGACCACCTTGGGCGAGGCGGCCGAGAGCACCGGCGCGGGCGCCGTCGCGGTCATCGCCGTACTGGCTCCCGTCCTCTCCGGAACCGCCGCGGTGATCTTCCTGCTCTTCGGCTACATCCTGAGGACACTGAGCCCCGGACAGGCCTTCGCCCAGACCATGCTCACCGCCGGCTGGGTGTTCGGCGCGGTCACCGCGGCCACGGTCCTCGTCGCCGCCGTCGGCCTGCTCCTCACCGCCCTGCGCAACGGCAACTCGCCGCAGGCCCAGGCACTGGACGCGGCGCACCGGGAACTGGACAGCGCCAGAGAGGCCTGGCGGGACGCCCTGCTGGAGCGCGGCATCCTGCCGTTCCTCACGGAGGCGCTCGCCGAGCCCCGACCGGCCGCCCCCGTGCACCGCACGACCCCGCCCGCCCCCCGCGGCCGTATGCCCCGCCTGGGGTACGACCGCCCCGGTTTCAGCAGCCCCGACGACGGCACGCAGTCGGGCCGGCCGAGCTTCACCAGCCCGGACTACACGAGCCCCGACTTCGGCGGCCCGGAGCACCAGCCCGAGTAACCCCACCGGCAGCCCGGCCACGGCTCGCGCCCCGAGCGACGTGGGCCCGACCGGGCGGCCCACCGGTGCGCCACCGCCGACCTCTGGAGGGCCGTGGCTCCGGTGGACGCAGCACTGACCGGACGCCAAGCGGAGTCCGCGCCTCACGTGGTGCCTCACGGCGGCTCGGAAACGCGGACCGCTTGCTCCTGGCCCTCAGTCCGCGATCGGCAGATACACCCGGTTCCCCGCCTCGGCGAACTCCTTCGACTTCTGGAGCATCCCCGCGGCGATCTCCTCCTGTGACGCACCCTCGGCCGCCGCACCACCGAACCGCTCTGTGATGGTTTGACTGATCTTCATGCTGCAGAACTTCGGCCCGCACATGGAGCAGAAGTGGGCGGTCTTGGCGGGCTCGGCCGGCAGGGTCTCGTCGTGGAACTCCCGTGCCGTGTCCGGGTCCAGGGCGAGGTTGAACTGGTCCTCCCAACGGAACTCGAAGCGGGCGTCGGACAGTGCGTCGTCCCACTCCTGGGCGCCCGGGTGCCCCTTGGCCAGGTCGGCCGCATGCGCGGCGATCTTGTAGGTGATGACGCCGGTCTTGACGTCGTCACGGTTGGGCAGGCCCAGGTGCTCCTTGGGCGTGACGTAGCAGAGCATCGCGGTGCCCCACCAGGCGATCATCGCGGCGCCGATACCGGAGGTGATGTGGTCGTACGCCGGCGCGATGTCCGTGGTCAGCGGGCCGAGCGTATAGAACGGAGCTTCATCGCAGATCTCCTGCTGAAGGTCGATGTTCTCCTTGATCTTGTGCATCGGGACGTGTCCCGGGCCCTCGATCATCGTCTGTACGTTGAAACGCCTGGCGATCCGGTTGAGTTCCCCGAGCGTCCTCAACTCCGCGAACTGCGCCTCGTCGTTGGCGTCCGCGATCGACCCCGGCCGGAGGCCGTCGCCCAGCGAGTACGTGACGTCGTAGGCGGCGAGGATCTCGCAGAGTTCCTCGAAGTTCTCGTACAGGAACGACTCCTTGTGGTGCGCCAGGCACCACGCGGCCATGATCGAGCCGCCGCGCGAGACGATTCCCGTCTTGCGGTTGGCGGTGAGCGGCACGTACGGCAGCCGGACGCCCGCGTGGACGGTCATGTAGTCCACGCCCTGCTCGGCCTGCTCGATGACCGTGTCCTTGTAGATCTCCCAGGTCAGTTCCTCGGCCTTGCCGTCGACCTTCTCCAGGGCCTGGTAGAGCGGCACCGTGCCGATGGGGACGGGGGAGTTGCGCAGCACCCACTCGCGCGTGGTGTGGATGTTGCGGCCGGTGGACAGGTCCATGACCGTGTCGGCGCCCCAGCGGGTCGCCCAGGTCATCTTCTCCACCTCCTCCTCGATGGAGGAGGTCACCGCCGAGTTGCCGATGTTGGCGTTGACCTTCACCAGGAACCGCTTGCCGATGATCATCGGCTCGATCTCCGGGTGGTTGACGTTGGCCGGCAGCACCGCCCGACCCGCCGCGATCTCCTCGCGGACCACCTCCGGGGAAACGTTCTCCCGGATGGCCACGTACTCCATCTCCGGGGTGATCTCACCCCGGCGGGCGTACGCGAGCTGCGTCACCGCCTCGCCGCCGCGGCCCCGGCGCGGCTGGCGCGGCCGTCCGGGGAAGACCGCGTCCAGGTTGCGCAGCCCGCCGCGCGGCGAGGTGTGCTTGATCCCGTCGTCCTCGGGACGGACGGGACGGCCCGCGTACTCCTCGGTGTCACCGCGGGCGATGATCCAGTTCTCCCGCAACGGCGGCAGGCCCCTGCGGACATCGGTGTCGACGAGCGGATCGGTGTACGGGCCCGATGTGTCGTACAGCGTGACCGACTGCCCGTTGGTGAGGTGCACCTGACGGACCGGCACGCGCAGATCGGGGCGCGAACCCTCGACGTACGCCTTGTGCCATCCGGTGGACTTCCCGGCCTCCTGGGACTTCTCGTCCTGGACGGAGGCAGGCGTGCGTGCGTCCTTGTTGGTCATGAGACCTACTCCCTACGCCGGCATTACCCGGTAACAGGTTCGGCGGTCGACGCAGCGGTTTCCGTCTGGCGGCATTCCGTGCGGAACATCACTTGTTCCACGTGAAACATCGCGTGTACGGAGGTCAGCGCCCTCTCAGCCCGGTGCTCCGAGCTCCCGCGTGTGCAAAGGTGCCTCCACGCTAGCGTCATATGTGGCGCGGTGAACAGTGGGCCCCTGCCGTTGTTGCGATGATCGGGCGGTGACCAGGATGCAGCAGTACCCATATCGGCCGCCCGAGCCGCACCGCTCACCGGCCTCAGGGCAGGGTCACGACCACGCCCCCGAGCAAGAGGGCAGCCGGGACGACGGCCGTGGTCATGGCCACCGGCAGGCACACGGTCACGGCCACAGGCAGAGCCATGGGCACGACCGTGAGCACGACCACGGGCAGGACCATGGCCATGGGCACGGCCACAGCCACAGCCATGGGCCCGCCGCCCCGGTCTCCAAGCACCTGCGCAAGGTCATCGCCGCGATCCTGGTCCCCTTCACCGTGGCGGTCGTCGTCGGCCTGGTGGTGCTCTGGCCCGGGGGAGCCCCGCCCCATAAACGCAGCGGCGTCGGCTTCGACCGGGAGACCCAGCAGGCCACGGTCACCAAGGTCGTCGAGGTGAGCTGCAAGTCGGTGAACGCCGCCGGTGGCGCCCTCACCGGTGACACCTCCACCGCCTCGGGCACCTCGGCGGATCAGGGGGCGAAGGGAAGCTGCAAGAAGGCGACCGTCCGGGTCGACACCGGTAAGGACCGGGGCCGCACGTTCATCGAGATCGTGCAGCCGGACCAGAGCCGGCAGCTGCACCAGGGCGAGCAGGTGGTGGCCGCCTACGAGCCCTCGGCGCCGAAGGACCTGCAGTACTCGGTGACCGATGTGAACCGGAAGTTCCCGATGACGCTGCTCGCGGGCATCTTCGCGCTCGCCGTCGTGGTGGTCGGCAGGCTGCGTGGCGTGATGGCACTCGTCGCCCTGGCCGTGAGCTTCCTGGTGCTGACCCAGTTCATCCTGCCCGCGATCCTCCAGGGTTCGAACCCGCTGCTCGTGGCGGTCGTCGGGGCGAGCACCATCATGCTGCTCGCCCTGTACATGTGCCACGGCCTGTCGGCCCGCACCTCGGTGGCGGTGCTCGGCACCCTTGCCTCGCTGCTGCTGATCGGCTTCCTCGGATCGCAGTTCATCGGCTGGGCCGAACTCACCGGCAACACGGACGACAGCACCGGCCTGATCCACGGTCTGTATCCGTCGATCGACATGAGCGGTCTGCTGCTGGCCGGTGTCATCATCGGCTCGCTCGGCGTCCTGGACGACGTGACCGTGACGCAGACGTCGGCCGTCTGGGAGCTGCACGAGGCCAACCCGACGATGGGCTGGCGCGGGCTGTACCGGGCCGGCATCCGGATCGGCCGCGACCACATCGCCTCCGTGGTCAACACCCTCGTCCTCGCCTACGCCGGTGCCGCGCTGCCGTTGCTGCTTCTGTTCTCGATCGCGCAGAGCAGCGTCGGGACCGTGGCCAACAGCGAGTTGGTGGCCGAGGAGATCGTGCGCACGCTGGTGGGCTCGATCGGTCTGGTCGCCTCGGTCCCGGTCACCACCGCGCTCGCCGCCCTCGTGGTCTCGGCCGACCGCCCCGGCCCGAACATCCCGGCACAGGCAGGGACACAGCCCCTCCCGGCACGCGGCGGCAGGGGGCGGCGCCGGAAGAGGTAGGTCCGCCGGGCCGTCACGCGGGACCGGCGCGCTGGGACGCACGGGCCCGCCCCTTCACCCCAACGCAGAAGCGTTCCTGCACGCCTCCGTGCGGCGCTGCGGAGCATCCGGCGCCCCGTGCCGTAACGCTTCAGCCGGCGCTCTGTTCCTCGGCCAGGATGCGGTCCAGGGCCTCTTCCAGATGCGCGTCGAAGTCGGCCAGCGCGCCCTCCTGGCCGAGCGGCACGAGCTTGTCCGTGCGGTCGAGGAAGGCCACGAGCGGCGGCGCGGAGGAGCGGAACAGCGCCTGATCGCCGCCGACCTGAAGCCTGATCAGTACCTCGCCCAGCACCTCGGGGTCGACGGGAGCGATGTGCACATCCCCTTCCCCGCACGGCCGGCCGACGCCGTCGATCAGCAGCTCGCGTCCGAACGCCCAGGTCACCGGGGCGTCACCGGGCAGATGGAAGGTGAGCCGCACGGCATAGGGATCACTGGTCTCGTAGCGCAACTCCACGGGGATGCGGAAGGAGAGCTCCTCCGACACGAGAAAGCTCATCATGACTTCTGCCTGTACGGACTCGCGCATCGTCTACCCCGTCATATGGACGTCGACTGGCCGGGATTGATCCCTGTAACCGTGGTCAAATCTTGCTGAACGTACACAGCAGATCACAAGGAGTAAGTTTTCACATACTGATAGAGAGAGTGAGCGTCCCCAGATGCCGCCCGATCTCCGTCTGCAGCCGGCGCGCCGCCGGCAGCAGCCGGTCGGCCTGGTGGACGGGCAGCGACATGGCCACCGTGGCCACGGTGGTGCCGACCGTGATCGGCACCGCCGCGCACACCGTCCCGAGCGCGTACTCCTGACGCTCCACGACCGGCTCCATGCGCGGCATCCGGGCCAGCCGCCGCAACAGGGCGTCGTTGTCGCGGACCGTGTACGGCGTGATGGACTGCACGGGGTAGCGCGCGAGATGGTCGCGGCGGGCGTCCTCGTCCAGCTGGGAGAGCAGACACTGCCCGATGGCGTGCGCGTGGCCGGTCTCGCGGAAGTCGGCCCATTCCTCGACCGCCGGCGCCTCGGGGGAGTCGGAGACGCACATGACGTCGATATCGCCGTCCTGGTACATCGCGTAGTACACCGGCACACCGATGGAATCGCGCCAGTGCGCGAGCGTGTCCGCCACCGCGCTGCGACGTTTCTGCTGGGCTCCGCTGCTGCCCAGCCGTTCGGCCGCCTCGCCGAGGAAGAACAGCCCCTTCTCACGCCGGAGATAGCCCTCGTGCACCAGGGTGCGCAGCAGGTGGTACGTCGTCGGGAGGGCGAGGCCGGTCTCGCGGGCGAGTTGTTTGGCGGGGGCGCCGTACATATGTGCTGCTACGGACTCCAGCAGGCGCATGGCGCGCTGGACGGATCCGATGAGCGTCGCGGCGGCCGGGGACCCGTGGGCGTCCGTGGGGTGCGGTGGGCCAGGGGCGCCGGCGGCGCGCGGTGGCCCGGAGACGTCGGTGGGGTGCGGTTGTTCGGGGACCGCGATGGAAGGCGGCCGCTGGGTGGGCGGGGCGCAGGAACGCGGTGGGTCGGGGGGTGCGTGCGGTACTGCCGGTGGGGTGTCAACCGTGGCCAAGGGTCACTCCGGGAGCGGGAGGGGCAGCCCGTGCCGGGGAGAGCACGGAGGGGTCTGCGCCGTCCGCGGGGCCGGACCCCGCGGGATCTCCGGACTCTAATCCTGCGCCGCCGCATACTGACGGCCGCACGGGGAAACTTCCCTCGCCCGAGGGAAGCCACGGGTTCACCTTGCCGGGAGCCGGTGATCCCGTTGCCGCACACCGGACCCCGGGTCGGTCACCAGTCGCCGCGCGACGAGGAGTTCGACATGAACTTGCGCACGACGTAGATGAGTCCGCCGACCAGGGCGACGAAGACCAGCGCCTTGAACAGCAGGCCGATCACGATCTGGACCACGGTCGCTATCAGGCTGCCGAAGACGACCAGGGCGATGACCGGCACCGCGACCCACTTCACCCACCACGGCAGTCCCGCGAAAATCTCTCGCATCGCCCTCGTCCTTTGCCTTCTCGTACGTCCGAGTGCTCGTACGCGCTTGTCACGTACGGCCTTGATGTTCTGCACTCGATGCTAGGGCCGACAAGGGGGTCCGCGGGGGCCTCGCGCCCCTTGTCCTCCCCTGACCCGTCCCCTAGGGAACCCCGGGGTCCGGTCTCACGCCTCGGGCGGAGAGAAGACGACGAGAACCCTGAGGTCCTCGCTGATGTGGTGGAACTTGTGCGCGACCCCGGCCGGCACGTACACCACGCTGCCCCTCGCCACCTCGGTCGTCTCCAGTCCCACCGTGATGGACGCCCGGCCGCTGACGACGAAGTACACCTCGTCCTGCTTGTGCGGCGTCTGCGGGTCGTGCTCACCTGCATTGAGGGCGTACAGGCCGACGGACATGTTCCGCTCCCGCAGGAACTGAAGGTAGGCCCCCTCGTTGGCGGCGCGCTCCGCCTCCAGTTCGTCCAGCCGGAATGCCTTCATCGCCGCTGTCGCCCTCGCCTCTGCTCTGTTCCGATCCTGTCTGCCACGATCAGACACATGAAGAATTTCGTAGTCAAGACGATCGCCAACGCGGGCGCCCTGGCGGTTGCCGTGTGGCTGTTGGACAAGATCACTCTGACGGGTGACAGCACGGCCAAGAAGGCCGGCACGCTGATCGTCGTCGCCCTGATCTTCGGCCTGGTGAACTGGCTGGTCAAGCCGATCGTGAAGGTGCTCACCTTCCCGCTGTTCATCCTGACCCTGGGCCTGATCACCCTGGTCGTGAACGCGCTGATGCTGCTGCTGACCTCCTGGGTCTGCGGCAAGCTCGACCTGAGCTTCCACGTACAGGGCTTCTGGACGGCCGTCATCGGCGGCCTGATCGTCTCCGTCGTCTCCTGGGCGCTGCACGTCGTCCTGCCCGACGAGGACTGAGCGCACCATGACCTACCGCGTCTGCTTCGTGTGCACCGGCAACATTTGCCGCTCCCCGATGGCCGAGTCCGTCTTCCGCGCGCGCGTTGCTCGGGCCGGCCTCGAGGACCGGGTGGCGGTCGACAGCGCCGGCACCGGCGGCTGGCACGAGGGCGAGCCCGCCGACCCGCGGACCGTCTCGATCCTCGAGGAGCACGCCTATGACAGCGATCACGTCGCGCGCCAGTTCCAGTCGTCGTGGTTCTCCCGCCTCGACCTGGTGATCGCCCTCGACGCCGGTCATCTCAAGGCCCTGCGCCGCCTCGCGCCGACGGAGGAGGACGCGCGCAAGGTCCGCCTGCTGCGTTCGTACGATCCCACCGCCGGTGACGACCTGGACGTGCCGGATCCGTACTACGGACACCGCGACGGCTTCGAGGAGTGCCTTGAGATGGTGGAGGCGGCGAGCGTCGGTCTGCTCGCCGCCGTTCGCGAGCAGCTGGAAGGACGGGCCGCATGAGCGACACCCCCGAGGACCCGGGCCGTACCGGCGACGGCACGCGCGCGGTACGCGCCGGACTGCCCGAACCGGTCAAGCACGAGCCGACCCTGCCCGGACCGGTGTTCGCGGCACATTTCCATCTGCCCGGCGAGGCGACGGGCCCGTATCTGTACGGCCGTGACGAGAACCCGACCTGGACGCTGCTGGAGCGGGCCATCGGCGAGCTGGAGGCGCCCGGGCGGGACGACATCGAGACGCTGGTCTTCGCCTCCGGCATGGCGGCGATCTCCTCCGTGCTGTTCTCCCAGCTGCGCGCCGGGGACGCGGTCGTGCTGCCCTCCGACGGCTATCAGGTGCTTCCGCTGGTCCGCGCCCAGCTGGAGGCGTACGGCGTCGAGGTGCGCACCGCCCCCACCGGCGGCGATGCCCAGTTGGAGGTGCTCGAGGGCGCCCGACTGCTGTGGATCGAGTCACCGTCGAACCCGGGGCTCGACGTGTGCGACATCCGGCGGCTGGCGGCGGCGGCCCATGCGCAGGGCACCCTGGTGGCCGTCGACAACACCCTCGCCACCCCGCTCGGGCAGCGCCCGCTGGAGCTGGGCGCCGACTTCTCCGTGGCCAGCGGCACCAAGCAGCTCACCGGCCACGGTGACGTGCTGCTGGGCTATGTCGCCGGCCACGGTGCGGAGGCCATGGCCGCCGTACGGCGCTGGCGCAAGATCGTCGGCGCGATCTCCGGCCCCATGGAGGCCTGGCTCGCGCACCGGTCCATCGCCACGCTCCAGCTGCGCGTCGACCGGCAGAACGCCACCGCCCTCGCGGTCGCCGAGGCGCTGAAGCAGCGGCCCGAGGTGTCCGGTCTGCGCTATCCCGGACTGCCCGACGACCCCTCGCACAAGAACGCCGCGCAGCAGATGCGCCGCTACGGCTGCGTGGTCTCCTTCACGCTGCCCACGCGCGCGCGTGCCGAGCGTTTCCTCGATGCCCTGCGCCTGGTGGAGGACGCCACGAGCTTCGGCGGGGTGCGTTCCACGGCCGAGCGCCGTCGCCGCTGGGGCGGGGACGCGGTACCGGAAGGCTTCATCCGTATGTCCGTCGGCGCCGAGGACCCCGAGGACCTGATCGCCGACCTGCTGCGGGCCCTGGACGAGTCCGCCGAGTGAGCCGGTGGCCGTCCGGCCGACGGCGCACGACGGTCCGAGCCTCCCCCCTCGTGGCTCGGACCGTCTTCGGTTCCTGCGCGCGAAGAACCGCGCGAACAAGGCTAGTTGACTCTCCGTCAGTGTCCAATCACGCTAACGACAGAGACCTATCGACTTATTTATAGTTGGGGCCTGCCTAGGGGGCCACAGGAGGCAGAGATAGGGGAGGGCACACCATGGACCTGGCCTTGTTGCGCACCTTCGTCACTGTGCACCGGGCTGGTTCCTTCACTCGCGCCGCCGCTCTGCTCGGCCTCTCCCAGCCGGCCGTCACCTCGCAGATCCGCACGCTGGAACGGCAGCTCGGCAAGCCTCTCTTCCTCCGCCAGGCGCGCGGGGTGACCCCGACGACCATCGGCGACGAACTCGCACACAAGGCCGCTCCCCATCTCGATGCCCTGGTGGAGATAGCCGAGAGCGGCCTGGACGACGAGTCCTCACTCAGAACCCTGCACCTCGCCGGCCCGCCCGAGTTCACCGCCGAACGCGCCCTGCCGGCCCTGACGGAGCTGACCGGCGACGACGGCCAGGGATTCGCGCTCCGCGCCTCCTTCGGCACGGCGGAGGAAACACTGGAGGGGCTGGCCTCCGGACACCATGATCTGGCCATCAGTACGGCCCGTCCGCGCGGCGCCCTGCTGACCGCGACTCCGCTGTGCGACGAGGAACACGTACTGGTCGCCGCGCCTCGCTGGGTCGAGCGGATCGGTGCGGAGGCGCTGCGGCTGAAGGGGGCGCCCGCGCTGGAGGATCTCCCCGTCGTCGAGGTCCACGAGTCGCTGCCCTTCGTCTCGCGCTACTGGGCCTCCGTCTTCGATTCCCGTCCGGCCGCCTCGGGCACGGTCATCGTCCCAGATCTACGCGCGGTGCTCGCATGCACCATCGCCGGTGCGGGGCTCGCCGTGCTTCCCCGCTATCTGTGTGCCGCGGCCTTCGACGACGGCACGATCGCGACGCTGCACGATCCCGCGGTGCCGCCGCTGCGCACGTATTTCCTGGTGGTGCGCACCGGCACCCTCGCCATGCCCCATATCGCGCGGGCCCACGAGTGGCTTCAGCGGGCGGCCACGACCTGGTGCTGAGGCCCTCCGACACAGCAGCCACGCGCGGCGATCGCATGGTGACTCTTTGCGATGTTTCACGTGGAACCAGCCGGGCCACATTTCTCCCATGACCGTCCGACCCGTGGTCAAGCGCACCGCCCGTGCCGTTCTCCTCGACGGTGACGACCTGATCCTGATCAAGCGCACCAAGCCTGGCGTCGATCCCTACTGGGTCACTCCCGGTGGCGGGGTCGAGCCCGGGGACCCGACCGTCGTGGATGCCCTGCACCGGGAGGTGTCAGAGGAACTCGGCGCCAAGATCACCGATGTGGTTCCGTGCTTCGTGGACACCGTCGAGCACATCGGTGAGGACGGCGGCGCGACCGGTGTGAAGGTGCAGCACTTCTTCGTCTGCCGGCTGGATTCCATGGACCCGGCGCTGCGGCACGGCCCCGAAGTGGACGAGCCGGCCGGCGAGTACGAGATCGTCCGCGTCCCGTTCACCCGCGTCGGCATCGCCTCCGTCCACCTGGTCCCGCTGTCGCTGCGCCACTATCTGGACGGCAACATCGAGGGGGTGCGCGCCATGCACGCTCCCGACCTCGGTTAGCGCGCTCAGTTCCCGACGACGAGCAGGTCCTCCACCGAGTCATGCCGTATGCGGCTCGATGGAACACCGATGTCCCGGAGCGTGTCGATGCTGCTGCGGACCATTCCGGGCGGGCCCGAGAGATAGGCGTCGTACTCGTTCCAGGGGCCATAGTCGCGCACGGCATCGGGGAGCTGGATGTGGGCCCGCTGGTCTATGACCGCCCGTACCGACAGCCAGGGATGGCTCTGTTGGAGCCGCAGCATGGTGTCGATGTCGTAGAGGTCGTGGTCGGTGCGGGCGCCGTAGAACACCTCGACGGGCCGACGCTCTCCACGCTCGGCGACGTCCTCGACCAGAGCCTTGATGGGCGCTATGCCGGTGCCGCCGCCCAGACAGAGCAGTCCGCTGTTGGTCGTATGGTCGACGGTCATGGAGCCGCTCGGCGGCCCGAGGCGAATGACGTCTCCGGGCCGGGCGCGGTGCACCAGCGCATTGGAGACCCAGCCGGCCGGTACGGCCTTCACGTGAAACGTCAGCAGACCGTCCGAGCGGGGCGCGGACGCGAATGAGTAGTGCCGCCACACCCGTGGCCACCAGGGCGTCTCCACGCTCGTGTACTGGCCTGCGAGGAAAGGATAGGGCTGGTCGGGGCGGACGGTGAGGACCGCGACGTCGGGGGTTCTGAGGTCGTGGGAGACGATCTGGGCGTACCACCAGGCCGGAGAACGCAGTTCGTCCGCCGCCGCGGCGTCGATCATGATCTGGGAGATCGTCGTGTACGCCCGCACCCAGGCCGCCTCGGCCTCCGGGCTCCAGACGGTGGCGGCGTACCTGCTCAACGCGCCGATCAGGCATTCCCCGACGGCCGGATAGTGCTCGGCGCGCGTCCCGTACTTGCGGTGTCCACGGCCCAGGCTCTGCAGGTAGTCGACGAGGACCGATGTGTTGTCCAGATGCTCGGCCGCGGTGAGCAACGCCTTCAGCAGACGCTCCCGCTGGAGGTCCATCGCGGCCGGGAACAGCGCCCGCAGCTCGGGGTGGCGGACGAACAGCAGCGCATAGAAGTAAGAAGTGACCTTGTCGGCGATCGGTGCTATCTCGGCCATCGTGCGGCGTATGAGGATGGCGTCCGGGGACCCTTCCTGGACGGCCGGTGCCGGCCGCTGAGCCGGAATGGGCTCGGGGCTGTCCGGCGGGGGTGCCGACGATGCAGTGAGCGGAGTGAACCAGCCGCCTCCGCCCGGCGTGCCGTTCTCCCCCGACGTGGTGGTCGGAGCGTCCATGGTGTGCCTCGCCTCGAACGTCTTGCGGTCGGTCTGCGCACCTCCTCCTCTTGGAGAAGGTGCATGCTTTCCCCCGGCGGGCGGCCAGCCGTAGCACCCCGCAGCGTTGCATCCCGATCGGCTGCCGCGGTCACATACCCGGAAACACGGATCTCGCGCCCTTTGTCCCGTTAGGCTGCTTGCCCTTTGCTCTCGGCCCGCACGGGATCTGTGGATTCCATCCCGGACATGAACCGGAGTCGACCCTACCGGCCGTCGCCGCACACACAAGTCCCCCCCTGCTTCCTCACGAATCGGGCAAGAGTACGAACCGCGAAGTCCGACAACTACCGGGCAGGTCGAACCAATTCATAGGCATCCCACAGATCCCGCCCCGTGTAGGAGTGCGTTGCGAGTCCTGCCAGGCGGGCGTCCGCATTGACCGCCACGGAAACCGGTACGACAGCAAACAGGTCCTTGTCCGACATCGAGTCGCCGTACGCCACACAATCCGCCCGGGCCACGCCGAACTCCTCGCAGAGCCGATCTGCGATGGCCACCTTGGCCGCGGCACTGAGCACCCCGGACGGATCCACGGGCTCGGTGAACGGAACGGCCGGGAAGCGGGATCCATGCGCCGCATGAGCGCCCCAGCCAAGAAGGCGTTCGACGAAGAAGGACGGCGAGAGCGACACCACCGCGCAGTATTCGCCCGCGTCTCTGATCTCTGCCCAGACCTCACGGATGCGGTCCAGCCAGGGAGCCGCCTCGAATGCGGCGCTCACATGCACCTCGGTCAGACCGGACCACAGGTCGTATGCCTGTGCCGAATACTCCGGCGGACCGATCCGGCCCTCCGCGATCGCCCGGTCCAGGGCCACGGTCTCCGCTTCCAGCCCCAACTGGCGGGAAATCTCCACGGGAGCCGTACTGCCGTGCAGCAATGTGCCGTCAAGATCGAAGAGATGAAGTCTTGCCATGGCCCCCGAGGCTAACCGGCTGTCGATGTTTCACGTGAAACGCTTCCCGCTGTCCGCAGGCTGTGCATTGGGTCGCGACATGACCAAAAGCACGTGTGCCCGCGTGGAAACGGGTGGACGTCGGGGGTGCCGGTCGGACAGCCTGACCTGCGTGTCGACTCCTTCCCTCGCCGCTCTGCCCATCCGTCGTCTGACGCTTCGTGATCTCACCGCCTGCGCCGACTTGTCCGAGGACCGGGGGTGGCCACGCGAGGAACACAAGTGGGGATTCCTGCTCACCGCCGGAAAGGGCTTCGGTATCGACGACCCAGAGGGTGGTCTCGTCGCCGCATGCGTCATCACGGAGTACGGCCCGTGGGGGCGCCCGGATCTCGGGGCCGTCGGCATGGTCCTGGTGGCCGGACGCCATGCCCGTCAAGGAGTCGGGCGCCGCCTGATGCGCCATGTCGTGTCGACCATGGGGACCACTCCCCTCACCCTGCACGCCACACCCAACGGCCGCCCCCTGTACGAGGAACTGGGCTTCAAGGTGACGGGGCGGGCGGAGATGTTGAAAGGCCGCTTCACTCCCGGCGGGCCGGAATCGGGTGTGTTCACCCGTGCCGCCGCCGCTGAGGATCTGCCCGCGATCCTGCGTCTCGACGAGGAGGTGTTCGGCGCCGATCGCACTCCCCTGATCACCCGGCTGCCGGCCTTCGCCGACCAGTTGCGGGTGGCCGAGGAGGACGGCCGGATCATCGGCTACGCAACCGCGTGGCCCAACATGGACACCCATGTCGTCGGCCCCCTGGTGGCCCGGGACGCGGAGACGGCCAAGGCCCTGATCAGTTCGCTGGCGGCCCATACGGACCGTCCCCTGCGCACCGACATCGATGTGCGCCATGAGGCCCTGCTGACCTGGGCGAAGGCGCGGGGGCTTGCCTCCGTGGCCTTCAACGCCGTGATGACGTACGGCATCCCGGATCTTCCGGGGGACTGGACCCGCCGGTTCGCACCGCTGACGGTGGCCGCGGGCTGAGCCGTCGTACGACGAACGCCGGTGCCGCCGCGTCGTGCGGCGGTACCGGCGTTGTCCCTGTGGGGGCTTAGCTCAGGCGAGCGCCCGCACGGCCGCGGTGGCGAAGCCGTGGTCCTGCTCCGGCGCACCCCCGCCGACGCCGATCGCGCCGATCAGACGGCCGTCCCGGTGGACGGGCACTCCGCCCGCGATGAACAGCAGGGGCCGCTCCAGGGCCGTGGGCAGCGTGTGGAAGAGGCCGCCCGGCTGCACGGCGTCGACCAGGTCGGCGGTGGGGGTATTCAGCTGGAGTGCCGTGTAGGCCTTGCGTGTGCTGGTCTCGCCGGAGATCAGCACGGCCCGGTCGTCCCGGCGGAAGGCGAGCAGATGGCCGCCCGCGTCCAGGACGGTGACGCTGACGGTGACCCCGGCCTCCTCGGCCGCGCGGCGGGCCGTGGCGACGAGCAGTTCGGCGTCCTCGATGGACAGCGGGGCGACGGCGGTGGTGCTCATGGAAACTTTCTCCTCGGGTGTAGCTCGGAGGGGGTGTTTGCCGTACCGGGGATGAGAGCCCCTGCACGGAAGGTCTTGGGGATTCGGGTGCGGCACCCAGTGGTGTATGGGATTCAGTGGTGGACCGGCGTCTGCCGGCCGGCGGACGTCCCGGCGGCGACCAGGGTGCTGCGGGCGCCGTCGCGGCGCTCCAGCGCCGCCGACAGGACGGCGAGGACCAGGGCGGCCGCGGCGAGGGCGGCGCCGACCCAGTTCGGAGCCATGTAGCCGAAACCGGCGGCGATCACGATGCCGCCGAGCCAGGCGGACAGCGCGTTGCCCAGGTTGAAGGCGCCGATGTTCACGGCCGACGCCAGGGTCGGCGCACCGTGCGCCTGGTCGAGCACGCGCTTCTGCAGCGGCGGTACGGTCGCGAAGCCCAGGGCGCCGATCAGGGCGATGGTCACGGCTGCCGCGATCTTGTTGTGCGAGGTGAGTGTGAAGAGCGCCAGGACGAGGGCCAGGGCGCCCAGCGAGACGTACAGCATCGGCATCAGGGCGCGATCGGCGAACTTGCCGCCGATGAGGTTGCCGCCGACCATCCCGAGGCCGAACAGGACCAGCAGCCAGGTCACCGAGCCGTCGGCGAAGCCCGCGATGTGGGTCATCATCGGGGCGATGTAGGTGATGGCCGCGAAGACGCCGCCGAAGCCGAGGACAGTCATCGCCATGGCGAGCAGGACCTGGGCGTTCTTGAACGCGGCCAGCTCATGGCGCAGGTGCACACCCTCGGGCCGCGGCATCTCGGGCACCAGCCTGGCGATGCCGGCGAGGCCGACGACCCCGAGGGCAGCGACGATGCCGAACGTGACGCGCCAGCCGACGTGCTGGCCGATGAGCGTGCCCAGCGGAACGCCGATGACATTGGCGACGGTCAGGCCGGTGAACATCATGGCGATGGCGCCGGCCTTCTTGTGGGGCGCCACCAGCTCGGCCGCCACAACGGAGCCGATACCGAAGAAGGCACCGTGCGCGAGCGAGGCCACCACGCGTCCGATCAGCATGATCACAAAGGTGGGGGCGACGGCGGAGAGCAGGTTTCCGGCGATGAAGAGACCCATCAGCAGCATCAGCATGCGCTTGCGCGAGACCTTGGTGCCGAGCACGGTCATCAGCGGGGCGCCGATGACCACGCCGAGCGCGTAGCCCGTCACGAGCAAGCCTGCCGTGGGGATGGAGACCCCGAAGTCACTCGCGACCTCGGGCAGCAAGCCCATGATCACGAATTCGGTCGTTCCGATTCCGAAGGCCCCGATCGCGAGGGCCAGGAGCGCGAGAGGCATGGAGGGGGTACACCTTCCAGACGATTGCATGTGCGCTTTGCGTGCCTCCACAATAGTTGCAGACGCGGGTTAAACGCAACCGCACACTATTGCGGACTTGCTCTACCCTTGATGCAGCCGCTCCGGGACGGAGGAGAACACCCATGACAGCGACGGACCCCGCGCTCACTGCTCTCGCACAGGGCTGGTGCGCCCTCTCTGCCCTGCATGGAAGGATCGAGGGGCACATCGAGCGCGCCCTGCAGGCGAAGCACGACCTGAGCGTGCGCGAGTACTCGCTGCTCGATGTACTGAGCCGCCAGCACGACGGCGAAGGGGGCCATCTGCAGATGAAGCAGGTCGCCGACGCGGTCGTCCTCAGCCAGAGCGCCACCACACGCCTGGTGACCCGGCTTGAGGACCGCGGCCTGCTGGAGCGCTACCTGTGCCCCACCGACCGGCGCGGCATCTACACCAACGTCACCGATGCGGGTCTGCGACTGTTGGAAGAGGCCCGCCCCACCAATGACGCCGCCCTGCGCGAGGCTCTGGACGAGGCCGCCAGGAACCCCGAACTGGCCCCGCTGGTGCGGGTAGTGGAGACGCTGAACGTACCGGCATAGGGTGCGCGCATGGGAGATCTTGAAATACGGCATGCGACCGCAGCCGACCTTCCCGCGATCGTCGCGATGCTCGCCGACGATCCGCTCGGTGCCCAGCGCGAGTCCCCCGACGACATGACCCCGTACCGGGCCGCTCTGGGACGCCTGGAGACCGACCCGAACCAGCACCTCGTCGTCGCCGTTCGCGACGGCCGTGTGATCGGGACGCTCCAGCTCACGATCATTCCGGGGCTCTCCCACAAGGGAGCCACCCGCGCGCTCATCGAGGCCGTCCGCATCCACACGGATGAGCGGGGCAGTGGGCTGGGCAGCCTATTGATCGAGTGGGCCATCGACACCGCCCGCAGGCTGGAGTGCCGGATGGTGCAGCTTACTTCCGACAAGACACGCACCGATGCCCATCGCTTCTACGAACGGCTCGGTTTCAGCGCCACGCACGAAGGCTTCAAACTGCCGCTCTGACAGTGCCGACGGGCCAGGGACACCACAGGGGTGTGTTTCACGTGAAACACACCCCTGCGCCGTGGAGGTCTAACCGATCCCCCGCCACCCCTCGGGGTCCACACCGCCGGGGACCGGCGCCTCCGGGTCGTACGGCTGCCGTGTGAACACGAACGAGCCGAGATCGAGATGGCTCAGGGATCCGTCCGCGCGTCGTACCGGCCGCAGCAGCTCTCCGGCGAAGTAGCTCTCCAGTCCCGTCCAGGTGCCGTCACCGTTGGAGCGGAAGCGGGAACGCCGACCGCTTCCGGTCAGCGGACCGAGCGCGAGAAGGCCGTCGGCATTCACCCGAAGACCGTAGCCATTGGTCCCCCAGTACCACTGTCCCGCCAGCTCCAGGACCGACGGGTCGACCTCACGCAGCGGGCTCCAGGGCTCCGGGATCCGCGGCTCCGCCTCGGCCACGATCCGCACCAGGTCGGCGCCCACCGCTCCCAGCAGCGGTCCACTGGTGCAGTTGGCAAGCAGCACGGCGGCCACGTCGTCCTCGACGCTGAGCGTGAGGTTCGCCAGGAAGCCCGGCAGCGAACCGGAGTGGCCGACCAGGAGCCGGCCGTCACGGCGCTGAATCTGCAGACCGAGCCCGTACGCGGCCCCGTCCAGCACGTCCGCCGCCTCGGCCGGCGCCGCAGGTGTGCGCATCTCCCGCACCGACTCCGCGCTCAGCACCCGGTCGTCACCCGCGGCCAGAAACGCGGCGAACCGCGCCAGGTCCCCCGTGGTCGACCACAGCTGGCCGGCCGGTGCCATCCTGCCCAGGTCCTCCAGCGGCTCCGGCAGCATCGCGTCCACCCATGGATGCACGGCCCATCCCCCGGCATGCGGAGCCTGCGGCTGCGTGCTCGTACGGTGCAGCCCGAGCGGCTCGAGGATCTCGCTGCGCAGCACCTCATCCCAGGGAGCGCCTCGCAGCTCCTCCACCAGTGCGCCGAGCACCGTATAGCCGGGGTTGGAGTAGTGGTGCCGTCGGCCGACGGGATGCAGCAGGGGCTGCTCGCCGAGCACATCGCTCAGCTCCGGGCGCAGGGTGCCCGGGGTCCGCTCCCACCAGGGCGCGGGCGACTCGGCCGCCAAGCCAGCGGTGTGCGCGAGCAGTTGGGCGATCGTCGCCTCGCCCGCACCGGTGCCGGGCATATGCTTCTCCAGCGGGTCACCGAGGTCGAGCAGGCCCTCGTCGCGCAGTCGCATCACCAGGATGGCGGTGAAGGTCTTGGTGATGGACCCGATCCTGTACTGCACGGTCTCGTCCGGTCCGTGCCCGTCCACCGAGGTCCGCGCCCCGTGCCATACGGCCTGTCCGCCCCGCACCACGGCCGCGACCAGCGAGGGCGCCCGCCCTTCGGCCTGGGCGACGGCGATCCGGTGCAGCAGGGCGCGGTGCGTTCCGGGGAGCAGCTCTTCCTGAGATGACGTCATGCGCCCAGTCCACCTGCTGTGACGGCGGACGTCGAGTTCATTTGCGCGGACGGAAGCCGTTCGATGTCGTGGGGCGGGGTGGTCCATCGCATCACCGTCTCGTCCGCCTCGTCGGCTTCGAGCGTGACCGGATACACCTGGCCGCCATCGTGTTCACCGCGGTGCCTGATCGAGTGATCACCCAGGCCGCCTCGCCAGGCGGTGAGCTCAGTGAAAGAGCGGCCGCCTCGGCCACCGGGAGGTCGAGCCATCCGTGCGGTCCAGCGCAGCCGTGCTGCGCGATCCGCTCGCCGCCGTACTGCGCGTGCGCGTCGTCCGCGTATCGGCCCCAGTAGGTGACGTCAGCGAGCCCGTCGGCCGGCAGCGACCGATCCGAGCGCGACCCGTCAGCGACGTCGGCGGGCGTTGAGCCGGGCGGCCTGGCGCGTCAGGTGGTCGCGCTCGTCGAGGTTGGGGGCCTTGTGGGCCGCCTCGGCGTACAGCCGTGCCGCCGTCGCCAGGTCGCCGTCGCGCTCATGGAGATACGCCGCCACCGCGGCGTGGCGCGGCAGTGAGGCGTCCAGCGCCGCGAGCGCCGCCAGGCCGGCGCGCGGTCCGTCGGCCTCCCCGACGGCGACCGCGCGGTTGAGCCGGACGACCGGGCTGTCGGTCAGGCGCGTGAGCTCGTCGTACCACTCGACGATCTGCACCCAGTCGGTCTCCTGGGCGGTGGGCGCGTCAGCGTGGAGTGCCGCGATGGCGGCCTGCGCCTGGAACTCGCCCAGCCGGTCACGGGCGAGGGCCGCCTGGAGGATCCCGATGCCTTCGGCGATCAACGCGGTGTCCCACCGGCCGCGGTCCTGCTCGGCGAGCGGCACCAGGCTGCCGTCGGACGCGGTCCGGGCCGCACGCCGGGCATGGTGGAGCAGCATCAGGGCGAGCAGCCCCGCCGCCTCGGGGTGGTCGACGGCGGCCGCGAGCTGCCGGGTGAGCCGGATGGCCTCGGCGGCGAGGTCGACATCGCCGGAGTAGCCCTCGTTGAAGACCAGGTAGAGGACGCGCAGCACGGTGGCGACATCGCCGGGCTGATCGAATCGCACGTCGGAGACGGTGCGCTTGGCCCGGCTGATGCGTTGCGCCATGGTCGCCTCGGGCACCAGGTAGGCCTGGGCGATCTGGGGGGTGGTCAGCCCGCCGACGGCGCGCAGCGTGAGCGCGACGGCGGACGACGGCGTCAGCGACGGGTGGGCGCACAGAAAGTAGAGCTGGAGCGTGTCGTCCACCGCGGACGCGGGCCCGGGCGCCGGCTCCTCCTCGACGCGGTCCTCACGCCGGCGGCGGGCGGCGTCGGCGCGCATCGCGTCGAGGTAGCGGCGCCAGGCCACGGTGACCAGCCAGCCCTTCGCATCCCGAGGAGGGTCGGCCGGCCAGACGCGGAGCGCCTCGACGAGCGCGTCCTGCGCGGCGTCCTCGGCCGCCGCGAAGTCAGCTCCGCGGCGGACGAGGATGGCGAGCACGCTCGGCGTGAGGCTCCGGAGCAGGACCTCGTCCATCGATCAGGTCACTCCGTGATGGCGCAGTGCCCGGCCAGGAACGGGCGCACCTCGAGCCACTCATGGATCGGCTTCCCGCCCGCCCCAGGGGCGGCCGACAGTTCCCCGGCCAGCTCGACGGCGCGCTCGTAGCTGTCGACGTCGATCACCATCCAGCCGGCGATGAGGTCCTTGGTCTCGGCGAACGGGCCGTCGGTGACCGGCGGGCGCCCCTCACCGTCGTACCGGACGAAGGTCCCCTCGGGGGCGAGCGCCTGGCTGTCGACGAACTCACCGGTCTGCTCGAGGCGGGCCGCGAAGTCGCGCATGTACTGCACGTGGGCCGAGATCTCCTCCGGCGTCCACTGCTCCATCGGCACGTCGTTGACCGAAGCCGGGGCGCCGCGGTAGTGCTTCAGCAGCAGGTACTTGGCCATTGTGGTACTCCTCGGTACTCGTGCGACCCATTGTGGGCGCGTTCACCCCGGGGACGGAGCCGGAGGCGGGTTCTCGACATCGCCGTCCGATTTCTTTGGATCGCACGGGCCGGGCGGTGGCGGAACTGCCGCGGTACGGCCGTCCGGTTGCGGAGCGTCAGCGCCGACCTGGTGCTATGGGCGGTTCGGTCCTTCGGCCGCACGTCGCATCGAGATGCGGGCTTCGATGCCGTCGAGCAGGAAGTCGAGGCCGATCCGGAAGGTGTGGTCAGCGTCCAGGTGGGCGGCGTCGCGCACCACCGTGGCCAGCGCGGGGAATCGGCCGGTGGCGAAGGTCCGCTCCAGATAGGGCCCGAGTGAGGCCTGCCAGCGCTTCTCGTCCATCCCGGTGGCCCGCTCGGCACGCCGCTCGGCGATCTCCCGACGCACCGCGCCGATCACGTACGCGTTGACCGCCGCGACCACCGGCATGATGGCGTCCACGTCGATGCCGGCCAGTGCGGCCACCACGGTCTCCCCACTGGCCAGCGCGTGCGGCCCGAGCTGGGGTCGGCCACCCAGTAGATCGGCGAGCCATTCGTGCTCGTGCGCGGCGTGCCGAGTGGCTTCGGCAAGGGACCGGAGCACCTCCCGCCAGCCGTCTCCGACCGGCCGGATCTCGGCGTAAGCGGCGTCGACCATCAGGTCGAGCAACTCCGCCTTGCTGGCGATGTAGCCGTACAGCCGCATCGGACGGACGTCCAGCGCGGTGGCGACCTTGCGCAGCGACACCGCGTCCAGGCCGTCCGCGTCGGCCAGCTGGATCGCCGCTCGCACGATCCGGTCCCGGCTCAACGGGGCCGGGACGGGTCGATTCGGTGGCTCCGGCCTCTCCCACACCAACATGCCGCTAACAATACATCGCATCGAACGATACAGTGTATTGATCAGTACGACGTATCGAGGGGGGAGCAATCATGACCATTGCCATCGTCGGAGCGGGCCTCGGCGGCCTGGCTCTCGCCCGTGTGCTGCACGTGAACGGCATGGATTCCGTCGTGTACGAACGTGAATCGTCACGCGATGCCCGCGGTCAGGGCGGCATGCTCGACATCCACTCCGGCCAGCGGGCGCTGCGCGAGGCCGGTCTGATCGACCAGTTCCACGCGATTGCCCGCGGTGAAGGCCAGGACATGCGGCTTCTCGAGCCGGACGGCACCCTGCTGCTGCAGGAGGACACGCCCGAGGGCGCCCCGCTTGAGCGACCCGAGGTGGACCGTGTCGATCTGCGCGACCTGCTGCTGGACTCTCTTCCTGAACACACGGTGCGCTGGGGGCACGCGTTCGAATCCGCCGACAACGGCGTGCTGCACTTCGCTGACGGCAGCAGTGCGACGTTTGACCTGCTGGTCGGCGCTGACGGCGCGAACTCCCGGGTTCGCCCGCTGCTCACCGACGCTCGACCAGAGCACATCGGCCAGAACGTCGTCGAGCTCTGCATTTCCGACATCGACCGCACCTACCCCGACCTCGCGGCGATGGTCGGGCGCGGCAACTACTGGGTGCTCGGCAACGGAAGATCCCTGGCGGCGCAGCGCAACGGCGACGGCCGCGTACGCATCGGCCTCAGCTTCTACAACACCGCCGAGGACTGGTTCGCCACCAGCGGGATCCCGTTCGACGACCCAGCCGCCGCCCGGGCGCGGCTGATCGAGGAGTTCACCGGCTGGGACCCACGGTTCACCGCACTGATCGCAGCCTGCGACGACTCGGTCGTGCCACGGTCGATCACTTCCCTCCCGGTCGGCCTGACCTGGCCGTCGACACCAGGCGTCACGCTGCTTGGCGATGCCGCGCACCTGATGCCGCCGGTAGGGGAGGGTGCCAACATGGCGCTGCTCGACGGCGCCCTGCTCGGCCTCGGGCTGGCCACGCACCCGGACGACTTTCCCGCCGCCGTCAATGAATTCGAACGCGAGATGTTCGAACGCACCAGCGCTGCCGCCCGGATGTCCGCGGACATGCAGGAATTGCTGACGTCGCCGGACGCCGCGCAGAAGATGCTCGCATTCTTCCAACCTGACGGAATCTGAGCCGTACAAGCTTCGGATCAGGTCTGGGCCATGTCCACGAAGCGGGAGTAGTGGCCCTGGAAGGCCACCGTGATGGTGGCCGTGGGGCCGTTACGGTGCTTGGCCACGATCAGGTCGGCCTCGCCCGCGCGCGGGGACTCCTTCTCGTACGCGTCCTCGCGGTGCAGCAGGATGACCATGTCGGCGTCCTGCTCGATGGAGCCGGACTCACGCAGGTCGGAGACCATCGGCTTCTTGTCCGTGCGCTGCTCGGGACCACGGTTGAGCTGGGAGAGCGCGATGACCGGGATCTCCAGCTCCTTGGCGAGCAGCTTGAGGTTACGGGACATGTCCGAGACCTCCTGCTGACGGCTCTCGGCGCGCTTGGAGCCGCCGGACTGCATCAGCTGGAGGTAGTCGATGACGACCAGCTTCAGGTCGTTGCGCTGCTTCAGGCGCCGGCACTTGGCGCGGATCTCCATCATCGACAGGTTGGGGGAGTCGTCGATGTAGAGCGGTGCGGCCGAGACGTCCGGCATACGGCGGGCGAGCCGGGTCCAGTCCTCGTCGGTCATCGTGCCGGACCGCATGTGGTGCAGGGCGACCCGGGCCTCGGCGGACAGCAGACGCATCGCGATCTCGTTGCGGCCCATCTCGAGGGAGAAGATGACGCTCGGCAGGTTGTGCTTGATCGAGGCGGCTCGCGCGAAGTCCAGGGCGAGCGTCGACTTACCCATGGCGGGCCGGGCGGCGATGACGATCATCTGGCCCGGGTGCAGACCGTTCGTCAGCGAGTCGAAGTCGGTGAAGCCGGTCGGCACGCCGGTCATCTCGCCGCTGCGCGAGCCGATCGCCTCGATCTCGTCGAGGGCGCCCTCCATGATGTCGCCGAGCGGGAGATAGTCCTCACTGGTGCGCTGCTCGGTGACGGCGTAGATCTCGGCCTGGGCGCGGTTGACGATCTCGTCCACATCGCCGTCGGCCGCGTATCCCATCTGTGTGATGCGCGTGCCCGCTTCGACCAGGCGGCGCAGCACCGCCCGCTCATGGACGATCTCCGCGTAGTACTCGGCGTTGGCCGCCGTCGGCACCGTCTGGACGAGGCTGTGCAGATACGCGGCGCCGCCGACCTTGTTGATCTCGCCGCGCTTGGTGAGTTCGGCGGCGATGGTGATCGGGTCGGCCGGCTCGCCCTTGGCGTAGACGTCCAGGATCGCCTGGTAGGTCGTCTCGTGTGCGGGCTTGTAGAAGTCGTGGCCCTTGAGGATCTCGACGACGTCGGCGATGGCGTCCTTGGACAGCAGCATGCCGCCCAGCACCGACTGCTCGGCGTCCAGGTCCTGCGGCGGCACCCGCTCGAAGGAGGAACCCCCGCCGTCCCAGGAGGCGTTCTCCCGGCCCCGGTCGTGCTGTTCGTCACGACCCCGGCCGCCGTCACCCCGTCGACGGGAGGCCGGCAGACGATCACTGGGTCCGGCGTCGGCCCACGGATCGTCCAAGGGCTCGGAAATGCTCACCGAGCCACCTCCTCCCGTCCGCGCGGCGGACCTCGCCGTGTCCTCTTTTGTACGGCACGACACTGACAATTGAGAGGCCCGGCTCCGGTTACCACGCGTCGGATTTGTGACGGTTCCCGGACCGCGGAAGGGGAGCTTTCCGGGCCGGCGGAAGGAGCGGGCGCCGGACAACGGTAGGCCCGTCGGCACCGTCAGCCAATCTGGTTATCCACAGGCCATGTGGACGACGGCCCGGATGCTGTGGAGAACTCACCGAAACCTGTGCACGACCCGGTGGACAGCCCTGTGAACAAGCCCTCCCTCCCACGCACAAGATCGCCTTGACCTGCACCTTTACCGTCCACCGGCTGTGCAGAAGAAAAACTTCCCCAGTCGGGCCAAGTTCTCTTCGAACGGTGCGCGAAAGGACACACCCGGAGAGGAGAGGTAAGGGCCAGTCGCGCGTTGCATCTCTTACCTGTGGACGATTACATTAGCGCTCATGACACAGGCTCCCGCGATACCCCAGGCCACCCGACGACGGCACGACAGAGAGATCGTCGCGCTGGCCGTCCCGGCCTTCGGCGCACTCGTCGCCGAGCCTCTCTTCGTCATGGCGGACAGTGCCATCGTCGGCCACCTAGGGACCGCACAACTCGCCGGTCTCGGCGTCGCCTCGGCCCTGCTCACCACCGCGGTGAGCGTCTTCGTCTTTCTCGCCTACGCCACCACGGCCGCCGTGGCCCGGCGCGTCGGCGCCGGCGATCCGCAGGCCGCGATCCGCCAGGGCATGGACGGCATCTGGCTGGCGCTGCTGCTCGGCACCGCCGTCATCGCCGCCGTTCTTCCGCTGGCGCCCGGCATCGTGGACCTGTTCGGCGCCTCCTCGACCGCAGCCCCTTATGCCACGACGTATCTGCGTATCTCCTCGCTGGGCATCCCGGCGATGCTGATCGTCCTCGCCGCGACGGGAGTGCTCCGCGGGCTGCAGGACACCAGGACCCCGCTCTATGTCGCCGTCGCGGGCTTTGTCGCCAACGGTGCCCTCAATGCGGCACTCGTCTACGGCGCCGGGCTCGGCATCGCCGGTTCGGCGTGGGGCACGGTCATCGCCCAGTACGGCATGGCGGCCGTCTATCTGACCGTGGTCGTCCGCGGGGCCCGTCGGCACGGTGCTTCCCTGCGCCCGGACACCGCCGGAATCCGGGCCTCGGCTCAGGCAGGCGTTCCGCTCCTGGTCCGCACCCTGTCGCTCCGGGCGATCCTGGTGATCGCGACGGCGGTCGCGGCACATCTGGGCGACGCCGACATCGCCGCCCACCAGATCATCCTGTCCCTGTGGAGTCTGCTGGCCTTCGCCCTCGACGCGATAGCGATCGCGGGACAGGCCATCATCGGCCGCTATCTCGGTGCCAACGACGCCCAAGGAGCGCATGAGGCCTGCCGTCGCATGGTCCAGTGGGGCATCGCGACCGGAGTGGTCCTCGGTCTGCTCGTGGTGGCCACCCGTCCGCTGTTCCTGCCGCTGTTCACCAGTGACTCCGTGGTCAGGGATGCGGCGCTGCCCGCGCTGCTGATGGTGGCGCTCTCGCAACCCATCTGCGGGATGGTCTTCGTGCTGGACGGAGTCCTGATGGGGGCCGGCGACGGGCCCTACCTGGCCGGGGCCATGGTCGTCACCCTCGCGGTGTTCGCGCCGGTCGCCCTGCTCGTGCCCACCCTCGGCGGCGGTCTCACCGCGCTCTGGGCCGCGATGACCCTGATGATGACCATCCGGATGCTGACCCTCTGGCTGCGCACACGCTCGGGTCGCTGGATCGTCACCGGCGCCACCCGCTGAACGGATCGGCAGGCGTCACCGCTGAACGGATCGGCAGGGCTCCCTCGTCCCTGTTTCACGTGAAACATGCCGCGCCTGCGCGCAGCGCATCCCGGCACCGACGCGAAGAGGGGCCGCCCCGCAAGGGACAGCCCCTCTCTCAGCTGCTCAAGCCGAGCGCAGCGTTACGCCGCGACGACCTCGATGTTGACCTTGGCGGCAACCTCGGGGTGCAGACGCACGGACGTCTCGTGGGCGCCCAGGGTCTTGATCGGCGCGGACAGCTCGATGCGGCGCTTGTCGACCTCGGGGCCACCGGAAGCCTTGATCGCGGACGCGATGTCGGCCGGGGTGACGGAACCGAAGAGACGGCCGGCGTCGCCGGAGCGGACGGCCAGGCGGACCTTGACGCCCTCGAGCTGGGCCTTGACCTGGTTGGCCTGCTCGATGGTCTGGATCTCGTGGATCTTGCGAGCGCGACGGATCTGCTCGACGTCCTTCTCGCCACCCTTGGTCCAGCGGATAGCGAACTTCCGCGGGATCAGGTAGTTGCGAGCGTAACCGTCCTTGACGTCGACGACGTCGCCCGCGGCACCGAGGCCGGAGACCTCGTGGGTGAGGATGATCTTCATGAGTCGGTCACCCTTCCCTTAGCGCGCGGTGGACGTGTAGGGCAGCAGCGCCATCTCACGGCTGTTCTTGACGGCCGTGGCGACGTCACGCTGGTGCTGCGTGCAGTTGCCGGTCACGCGGCGGGCACGGATCTTGCCGCGGTCGGAAATGAACTTCCGCAGCATGTTCGTGTCCTTGTAGTCCACGTACGTGACCTTGTCCTTGCAGAAAGCGCAGACCTTTTTCTTCGGCTTGCGCACAGGCGGCTTCGCCATGGTGTTTCTCCTGTGTGATCAAGAAGTTTGGGTACGACCCGCCCTCGGCCGGACCGGTCCCTGAGGACCGGGAAGGACCTAGAAGGGGGGCTCGTCCGAGTAGCCGCCACCGCCGCCGGAGCCTCCGCCCCAGCCGCCGCCACCCTGCTGGCCGCCGGCGGGAGCGCCGGTCGCCCACGGGTCGTCGGCCGGAGCGCCGCCGCCCTGCTGGCCGCCACCGGGGCCTGAGCCCCAGCCGCCGCCACCCTGGCCGCCACCGCCACCGCCACCGAAACCACCCTGGGCTCCGCGACCGCCACCGGCGGTCTTGGTGACCTTGGCCGTGGCGTTGCGCAGGCTGGGGCCGACTTCCTCGACGTCCAGCTCGTAGACCGTGCGCTTGACGCCCTCACGGTCCTCGTAGGACCGCTGCTTCAGGCGGCCCTGCACGATGACGCGCATGCCTCGCTGGAGCGACTCGGCGACGTTCTCCGCCGCCTGACGCCAGACCGAGCAGGTCAGGAAGAGGCTCTCGCCGTCCTTCCACTCGTTCGTCTGGCGGTCGAAGGTGCGGGGAGTGGACGCGACGCGGAACTTCGCGACCGCCGCACCGGACGGGGTGAAGCGCAGCTCGGGGTCGTCGACAAGATTGCCGATGACCGTGATGACGGTCTCGCCTGCCATGGGGGAACCTCTCGGCGGGTTTGCTGCTGGCTGCTTGGTGCTGCTACTCGAATCCCGGGATCAGCTGAGCGCGAAGGCTCAGTGCATCTCGGGGCGGAGGACCTTGGTCCGGAGGACCGACTCGTTCAGGTTCATCTGGCGGTCGAGCTCCTTGACGACCGCAGGCTCGGCCTGCAGGTCGATGACCGAGTAGATGCCCTCGGGCTTCTTCTTGATCTCGTAGGCGAGACGACGACGGCCCCAGGTGTCGATCTTCTCTACCTTGCCGCCACCGTCACGGACGACGGACAGGAAGTTCTCGATCAGCGGGGAGACAGCACGCTCCTCGAGATCGGGGTCGAGGATGACCATCACCTCGTAGTGACGCATGTGGAACCCACCTCCTTTGGACTCAGCGGCCACGGTCGTTCCGTGGCAGGAGGGTCGTGATGCGTACGCAACGGTATCGGCCGCCACTGACAATCGGGGGCCTCTGAGGGATCCCGCAGTGTTACCTGGGCAGGCGTGGGCAGACACCGGTGCAGACGGTACAGACTACCCGCACACCCGCTTCCGGTTGAAATCCGGCCGTGAGGACCGTCACCCTGTACACGTCGGGTGTGTACGGCGCTACTGTGCGCCGCCTTCCGCAGGAGGTGCCCATGGCACAGGCTTTGCATCCCAACATCGCCGGTTCCCTCTTCGCCACGGACGGCAAGCGCCGTCCGCTCCAGGACGCACTGACGGGGGCCACGCTCGTCCTCGGCGTGCTGGCCTTCATCACGTCCTTCTTTCACGGCCTGCACCTGCTGTCCTCGTGGACGGGCCTGGTGGGGCTGGGCGTCGGCATCTACGGACAGTGGATCTCGGTGACCACGCGAGAGCGCTTCGGGCTGGTGGTCGGCATGGGCGCCGCGGGAGTCGGTTTCCTCATCAGCATGGCGAACGGCGGATTGTTCGGCGGCCTCTTCTAAGCCGTACGCCCAGTCGGGGCGCCCGGACGGCGCAGTAGGCTTCGGCGCGAGAGCCGGAGCCCCTGTACCCATGGGGACACACCAGCCCGAGGAGCGCCCCGACATGAGCCTGACCCTGAGGACCATCAGCCGCGAGCAACATCTGGCCTACATCCAGAGCCTGCCGGCGGCGAGCCACATGCAGGTCCCGGCCTGGGCCGATGTGAAGGCGGAGTGGCGCTCGGAGAACCTCGGCTGGTTCGACGACCGCACCGGCGAGCTGGTCGGTGTGGGCCTGGTCCTCTACCGCCAGCTGCCCAAGATCAAGCGCTACCTCGCCTATCTCCCCGAGGGCCCGGTCATCAACTGGTTCGCGCCGAATCTGGACGACTGGATCCAGCCGATGCTGGCGCACCTGAAGCAGCAGGGCGCCTTCTCCGTGAAGATGGGCCCGCCGGTGATCATCCGGCGCTGGAACGCCGAGACCATCAAGAAGGGCATCCAGGACCAGGACGTCAAGCGTCTGCGGGACCTGGAGGCCGACTTCATCGAGCCGCGCGCCTTCGAGGTGTCCGACAAGCTGCGCCGTATGGGCTGGCAGCAGGGCGAGGACGGCGGCGCCGGCTTCGGCGACGTGCAGCCGCGCTATGTCTTCCAGGTGCCGCTGGCGAACCGTTCCCTGGAAGAGGTCCACAAGAACCTCAACCAGCTGTGGCGGCGCAACATCAAGAAGGCCGAGAAGGCCGGCGTCGAGGTCGTCCAGGGCGGCTACCAGGACCTGGCCGAGTGGCAGCGGCTGTACGAGATCACCGCGGTGCGCGACCACTTCCGGCCGCGCCCGCTGTCGTACTTCCAGCGCATGTGGACGGCCCTCAACACCGAGGACCCGAACCGGATGCGGCTGTACTTCGCGCGGCACAACGGTGTGAACCTGTCCGCGGCGACGATGCTGATCGTCGGCGGACACGTCTGGTACTCCTACGGCGCCTCCGACAACATCGGCCGTGAGGTCCGGCCCTCGAACGCGATGCAGTGGCGAATGCTGCGCGACGCCTACGCGCTCGGCGCCACCGTCTACGACCTGCGCGGCATCTCCGACTCGCTGGACGAGACGGACCACCTCTTCGGTCTGATCCAGTTCAAGGTCGGCACCGGCGGTCAGGCCGCCGAGTACCTCGGCGAGTGGGACTTCCCGCTGAACAAGCTGCTCCACAAGGCGCTCGACATCTACATGTCGCGTCGCTGAGCCATGGGCGTTTGATTCCATAGGGTTCACAGCTTTCCCACCTCAGATACACCGCAGCCACGAGAAAGGTTCCGGGTCCGGCCATGGCGCTCACGCTCTACGTCGACACCGCGCGCTGGCGGGCGCACCACAAGCACGTGCAGGAGCAGTTCCCGGGAGTCGTCCCGGTCTGCAAGGGCAACGGCTACGGCTTCGGGCACGAACGGCTGGCGGAGGAGGCCACGCGGCTGGGCGCGGACCTGCTCGCCGTCGGCACGACCTACGAGGCCGCGCGTATCAAGGACTTCTTCGGCGGTGACCTGCTGGTGCTGACGCCGTACCGGCGCGGCGAGGAGCCCGTGCCGCTGCCCGACCGGGTGGTGCGCTCGGTGTCGTCCATCGACGGGGTGTACGGCCTTGTCGGCGCCCGTGTCGTCATCGAGGTGATGTCCTCGATGAAGCGGCACGGCATCAGCGAGCAGGATCTGCCGCAGTTGCACCAGGCCATAGAGAACGTCCGGCTGGAGGGCTTCGCCATCCATCTGCCGCTGGACCGCACCGACGGATCGGACGCCGTCGAGGAGGTCATCGGCTGGATGGACCGGCTGCGCGCGGCCCGGCTGCCGCTGCACACGATGTTCGTCAGCCACGTCAAGGCCGATGAACTAGTCCGGCTCCAGCAGCAGTTCCCGCAGACCCGGTTCCGCGCCCGCATCGGCACGCGGCTGTGGCTGGGGGACCACGAGGCCACCGAGTACCGCGGTGCCGTCCTGGACGTCACGCGCGTGTCCAAGGGCGACCGGTTCGGCTACCGGCAGCAGAAGGCGGCCTCCGACGGCTTCCTGGTGGTCGTGGCGGGCGGTACGTCGCACGGGGTGGGCCTGGAGGCCCCGAAGGCCCTGCACGGCGTCATGCCGCGCGCCAAGGGCGTCGCACGGGCCGGCCTCGCCACGGTCAACCGGAACCTTTCTCCGTTCGTCTGGGGCGGCAAGCAGCGCTGGTTCGCCGAGCCGCCGCACATGCAGGTGTCGATCCTGTTCGTCCCCTCGGACGCCCCGGAGCCGAAGGTCGGCGACGAGCTGGTGGCCCATCTGCGGCACACCACCACGCAGTTCGACCGGCTCGTGGACCACTGATCCCGGGCCGGGACAGCGACGAGGCCGTACACGCACCCCGCGTGTACGGCCTTCTCCATGGCCTTCCGGCAGTGCGTTCGCTCAGAGCGAACGGTCCTCGAGGGACGGCGACTCGGGCCTGCCCCAGTCCACCTGTGGCCCCTCGAAGTGGGCGGCGTGCCGCGGCGGATGGGCTGCCGCGCCGAGCACGAAGACGTCCTGCGCGCCGTCGAGCACCCCGCCCGAGGGGTCGTCGTCGCCCGACCGGCGCACCACGTCCCGCTCCGGCATGAGGATGTCCCGCACGACGACGGCGCACAGGTAGAGCGTGCCCACCAGGTGCAGCACGATCGACCAGTGATAGCCCTGCATCGGCAGCCCCTTGTGGGCGTCGCCGCTGGTCGTGTAGGCGAGGTACATCCAGATGCCGAGGAAGTACGCCACCTCGCACGCCTGCCAGATCAGGAGGTCCCGCCACTTGGGCCGGGCCAGGACCGCCAGCGGGACCAGCCACAGGACGTACTGCGGGGAGTAGACCTTGTTGGTGAGGATGAAGGCCGCCACCATCAGGAGGGCCAGCTGGGCGAAGCGCGGCCGGCGCGGCGCGGTGAAGGTCAGCGCGGCGATGCCGAGGAAGCACAGCACCACCAGAACCATGGCAGCGGCGTTCACGAAGCCGGTGCTGGGCGGGTTGGTGGAGTTCTGCGCCCAGATCAGCCAGAACGAGCCGAAGTCGATGCCCCGTTCCTGGCTGAACGTGTAGAACTTCGACCAGCCCTGAAAGGCGAAGAGCATCACCGGCGCGTTCACCACGAGCCAGGCGATGGCCGCACCGCCCACGGCCTGGGCGTACTCCCGCCACTTGCCGGCCCGCCAGCACAGCACGAGCAGCGGGCCCAGCAGGAACACGGGGTAGAGCTTCGCGGCCGTGGCGAGGCCCAGCAGGACACCGAAGGCGACGGGACGGCTCCGGGACCACATCAGCATCGCGGCGGCCGTGAGCGCCACCGCCAGCAGGTCCCAGTTGATGGTCGCGGTGAGCACGAAGGCGGGCGCCAGAGCGACCAGCAGGCCGTCCCAGGGGCGCCGCCGGTGGGTGCGGGCCACACAGACGGCGATGACGGCCGCGCACACCATCAGCATCCCGGCGTTGACGAACCAGTACCACTGCTCCTGCTGCTGGATGCTGCCGCTGTGCGGGGTCAGCCAGGACGCCACCTCCATGAACACACCGGTGAGCACCGGGTATTCGAGGTAGCCCATGCCGCCGGAGATGTCGTCCGGGAGTCTGTCGAAGTACGGCACGAGATGGTCGGCGAACCCGCGCCCCTGGTAGAGGTGCGGAATGTCCGAGTAGCAGGCCTTCGTGTACTGGCTGCTCGCGCCGAAGAACCAGGCGGTGTGGTAGCAGGGCGCCTTCTGGACCAGACCGAGGGCGAACATGCCGATCGCCACGAGCACGACGACCCGGACAGGGGTCCACCAGGAGGTCCCGAGGAGGGCGCGCTGCCCCAGGGGACCGCCGATCAGCTCGCTGCCGGCCCGGGCGATCTCGTCCTCATTGGTCGGCCGCACCGGTTCTGCCGTGGCGGGCAGCACGGGCTCGGGCTCGTGCCTGCTCGCGGGCGTCATCTCTGCACTGGGCATGGGGCACATCCTGCCGTACCTGTCTGAGAGCGGCGCGAAGCACAGCGAACTCTGCTCCAACGGCACCGGAAGACCAGACGCTCCCAGCGTACGCACAACGCAAGAGGCCGGTGTTCGCCGCGCGAAAGGCGCCGAACACCGGCCTGCAGCGTGGTCGGCCATCAGCCTCCCTGTCCGCCCAAGAAGCCTCCGTTGCCGTTGCCCCGGGTGTTGCCTCCGGTCCCGGTCGTGTCGGTAACGGTCGGCGTCGGCGTCGTGCCTCCGTCGGTGCCGCCGGTGTTCGTGCCTCCGCCGTTGTCACAGTTCCAGCCCCAGCCGTTGCACGACTGGCTCGGCGAGGGCGAAGGAGTGACGGACGACTGGCTGGGCGACGGGCTGGGCGACGGGCTCGGCGACGGGCTCTGGGTCGCCGACGGGGACGGCGTCGGGCTCGGCTCGGCGTTGATCACCGTACCGATGGGCTGCGGCGGCGGGAAGTCCTTCACCGGCTGGCCCTTCAGCGCCTCGGCCATGTAGTCGTGCCAGATCTCGGCCGGGAACGAAGCACCGTGGATCTTCTCCTGGCCACCCGTTCCGTACATCTCCAGGAAGGTCCGCGCTTTGTTGTTCGCGTTGTCGTCCAGGCGGAACATGGTGATCGAGGTGGACAGCTGCGGGGTGTAGCCCACGAACCAGGCGGACTTGTTGCCGTCCGTCGTACCGGTCTTACCGGCCACCTCACGACCCGGAAGCTGGGCGTTGGTACCCGTTCCCTTGTCGACCACGGACTTCAGGACGTCGGTGACGTTGTCCGCCACCAGCGGGGTGAAGGCTTCCTTGGGCGCTGCCTCGTGCTTGAAGACCTGCCCGTCCTTGTTCTCGACCTTTTCCACCGAGTACGGGTCGTTCTGCTGGCCGCTCGCGGCGAAGGTGGCGTAGGCGCCGGCCATGCGGATCGCGCTCGGGTCGGACGTACCGATCGAGAACGACGGGTAGTTGGCGCTGGCGAGACTGCCCTTGAGGAGACCCGCGTCCAGTGCCGTCTGCTCGACCTTGTCCAGGCCGACGTCCATGCCGAGCTGGACGTACGCGGAGTTGACCGAGAGCTGCATGGCCTCACGCAGGTCGATCTTGTAGCTGGGCGGATTGACGGACTCGTTGCCGTCGTTGGTCTGGAGCCACTCCTTGCCGTCCTTGTCCGTCCAGACCCTCCCGTTGTACTCCTTGATCTTGAGCTTGTTCTTTCCGCTGTACAGGCTCTTGGGGGAGACCTGGGTGCGCTCGTCCTGAGCCTGCTCGGGGCCCAGATTCGGGTTCCGCACGCCCCACTTCATGGCCGCCGCCAGCACGAACGGCTTGAAGGTCGAACCCACCTGGGCGCCGGTCGCGTCGGCGTTGTCGGTGAAGTGCTTGGTCGCGTCCTCACCGCCGTAGATGGCCTTGATGGCACCCGACGACGGGTCCACCGAGGCGCCGCCGAACTGGACGTGGGTGTCGGTCTTCGGTCGCAGCTTGGGCTTGATGTTCGCCTTCTGGACGTTCGTGACCGCGTCCTCCAGCGCCTTGACCTTCTTCTTGTCGAAGGTCGTGTAGATCCGGTAGCCGCCCTGCTGGAGCTTGTCCGCGGTGATCCCGGTCTTGTCGCTGTTGTTGACCAGGTAGGACTTGGCGAGGTCTACCAGATAGCCGATCTGGCCCCCCAGCTGGCCGTTCGACCGGGGGTTCTGAATCTTGGGGAGGGTCGTGTACTTGGCGCGCTCCGCAGGGCTCAGGTGGCCGTACTTGACCATCTTGTCCAAGGTGTCCTGCATCTGTGCCAGGGCCCGCCTGCTGTTGGCCTCCGGAGTCGCAGAGGGGTCGAGGGAGGTCGCGCCCGCCGGGTCGTAGTACGTCGCGCCCTTCACCATCGCCGCGAGGAAGGCGCACTCGCCCGGGTTCAGCTCCGTCCCGTCCTTGTTGAAGTACGCACGGGACGCGGCCTGGAGCCCGTAGGCCCCGCGGCCGAAGTACGTCGTGTTGAGATAACCCTCCATGATCTTTTGCTTGGGGACCTTGGCTCCCACCTTGATCGCGACGAAGATCTCCTTGAACTTCCGGGACAACGTCTGTGCCTGGTCGTTCAGCATCGCGTTCTTGACGTACTGCTGGGTGATGGTCGAGCCACCCTGTGTCTGACCGCCGCGGGCCATGTTCAGGAGGGCACGCGCGATACCGTTGGGGTCGATACCGCTGTCGGTCTCGAAGGTCTTGTTCTCCTGCGAGATGACGGCGTAGCGCATCTCTTTGGGGATGCTGGCGTAGCTCATGTTCTGGCGGTTGATCTCACCGCCGGTCGCGACCATCACCGAGCCGTCGGACCAGTAGAAGACGTTGTTCTGCGCCTTGGCGACCGCGGCCTCATTGGGAACGCTCACCATCGAGTACGCGATGCCCGCCACCGCCACCAGGCTGCCGACGAAGCCGATGAACAGCCCGGAGACGAGCTTCCAGGAGGGCACCCAGCGGCGCCAGCCGTACTTTCCGGCGCGGGGATAGTCGATCAGCCGCTTCCTGCCGGGAGCGGTCGATGCACGCCCTCTGCCACGCCCGGGACCGGTCGGGCCGCCGGGGCCGCCGCGCTGGCCACCCGGGCCCGCGTTGTCGGCGCCTCTGCGGCGGCTGCCTCTCTGCGCCGCCCGGCGGGCCTCGGCACGGCCGCCGTAGGAACGCTCCTCACCTCCCTGACCACCTGAACGCGACCCATAGGAACTGGGCCCATAGGAGTCGGCTGGAGACTCGGTGGCGCCTCGCGGTGCCGCACGGCGACCGGAGGACGAGCCGGACTGGCCGCGTCGGGCCGCGGCACGTCCGCCTCCCTGCGGCTGCGGCGGTTTGCGACGGTGCTCGCTCATCGAACGACTACTCCTCGGGCAGGCGCACCCGTGCGCGCCTGAAACGGCGGCTGGTTTCCGGTCCCCCCGAAGTACGGATGTGGTCGGTTCTGTATTCACCCGTACTGCACCGGGGACGAGGACGTTCCCCCGGCGTCACTTGGTTCCCGGTGCTGTGCATGCCGCACAGACTACGCACCGCCAAAACCCACCGAGCCCTGAAGTTCACCCCAAAACAGGAAACATGCATCGTATGAATCGGTGATGTGATCCCGTTCACCACCGTCCCTCTTGCTCGCCCGCGGAAGGCCGTTCTATCGTCATGATGTATCGAGTCGATACATCAGCGCGAGATAAAGACGCTGAGAGGCACTGCGAGACCCGCGTGAGCGATCAGCGGACCGAGAGGAGGCGACGATGAGCCGACGTTCCGGCATCCTCGAGTTCGCCGTGCTCGGCCTGCTGCGCGAGTCCCCGATGCACGGCTATGAGCTGCGCAAACGACTCAACACGTCCCTGGGTGTGTTCCGCGCATTCAGTTACGGAACCCTCTATCCCTGCCTCAAGACGCTGGTCGCCAACGGCTGGTTGATCGAGGAGCCGGGCAGCACCCACGAGGACGCCGCTCCGCTCGCCGGACGCCGAGCGAAGATCGTGTACCGATTGACGGCAGAAGGTAAGGAACACTTCGAGCAGCTGCTCTCGCAGACCGGCCCCGACGCGTACGAGGACGAGCATTTCGCCGCACGCTTCGCCTTCTTCGGGCAGACGTCGCGCGATGTGCGCATGCGCGTACTGGAGGGCCGGCGCAGCCGCCTGGAGGAGCGCCTGGAGAAGATGCGCGCCTCCCTGGCGCGCACGCGGGAGCGCCTCGACGACTACACACTCGAGCTCCAGCGCCACGGGATGGAGTCCGTGGAGCGCGAAGTGCGCTGGCTGAACGAGCTCATCGAGAGCGAGCGGGCCGGGCGGGACCTGAAGGGTTCCGCGTCCGGGGAGTCCGCTCAGCAGGACACCACCACTGGATCGACGGGCGGCCTGCCCCGTCCCGGGGACACCCCCCGGACGGATACGCCCGGAGACACCGCCACGTGAGTCCCACACAGGGACTCACTCGTACACACAGGGAGCAACCGGAATGGGTTCGGTTCGCGTAGCCGTCGTCGGCGTGGGCAACTGCGCGGCGTCGCTGGTGCAGGGAGTCGAGTACTACAAGGACGCCGACCCGGCGTCCAAGGTCCCCGGCCTGATGCACGTGCAGTTCGGTGACTACCACGTGCGCGACATCGAGTTCGTCGCCGCGTTCGACGTCGACGCCAAGAAGGTCGGCCTCGACCTCGCGGACGCGATCGGCGCCTCCGAGAACAACACCATCAAGATCTGCGACGTGCCCAGCACCGGTGTCACCGTGCAGCGCGGCCACACCCTCGACGGTCTCGGCAAGTACTACCGCCAGACCATCGAGGAGTCGGACGCCGAGCCCGTCGACGTCGTCCAGGTCCTGAAGGACAAGCAGGTCGACGTCCTGGTCTGCTACCTGCCGGTCGGCTCCGAGGACGCGGCGAAGTTCTACGCCCAGTGCGCCATCGACGCCAAGGTCGCCTTCGTCAACGCCCTCCCGGTCTTCATCGCCGGCACCAAGGAGTGGGCGGACAAGTTCACCGAGGCCGGTGTGCCGATCGTCGGTGACGACATCAAGTCCCAGGTCGGCGCCACCATCACGCATCGCGTCATGGCGAAGCTGTTCGAGGACCGCGGTGTCATCCTGGACCGCACGATGCAGCTGAACGTCGGCGGCAACATGGACTTCAAGAACATGCTCGAGCGCGAGCGCCTGGAGTCCAAGAAGATCTCCAAGACGCAGGCCGTCACCTCCCAGATCCCCGACCGGGACCTCGGCGAGAAGAACGTCCACATCGGCCCGTCCGACTACGTGGCCTGGCTGGACGACCGCAAGTGGGCCTACGTCCGCCTCGAGGGCCGTGCCTTCGGTGACGTCCCGCTGAACCTGGAGTACAAGCTCGAGGTCTGGGACTCCCCGAACTCCGCGGGTGTCATCATCGACGCCCTGCGCGCCGCGAAGATCGCCAAGGACCGCGGCATCGGCGGCCCGATCCTGTCGGCGTCCTCCTACTTCATGAAGTCCCCGCCGGTCCAGTACTTCGACGACGAGGCCCGCGAGAACGTCGAGAAGTTCATCCGCGGCGACGTCGAGCGCTAGCTCGACCAGGCGCGGTGGGCCGGCTCGACCAGGTACGGCGCGCCGCGTCGCCCGAGGCGATCGCTCGCCCGAGAACGCTCCTGCCAGGGCGGTGAAGGTCCCCGGGTTCCCTGACCCGGGGACCTTCCGCATGTGTGAGGCTGTGCCCCATGCCCGTCGTCCGTGACCTGCGCGTCCTGTTGCGCCTGCGGTACTTCCGACGCCTGCTCTCCATCCGCCTCCTGTCCCAGGGCGCCGACGGCGTCTACCAGGTCGCGCTCGCCGCATACGTCGTCTTCTCCCCGGAGAAGCAGACCTCGGCCACCGCCGTCGCCTCGGCGATGGCGGTCCTGCTGCTCCCCTATTCACTGGTCGGCCCGTTCGCGGGTGTCCTGCTGGACCGCTGGCGCCGCCGGCAGGTCTTCGTCCACGGCAATCTGCTGCGCGCCCTGCTGGCCGCTGTCACCGCCGTGCTGATGGTCAGCCAGGCCCCGGACTGGCTCTTCTACGTCTCGGCGCTGTGCGTCACGGCCGTCAACCGCTTCATCCTCGCCGGCCTGTCCGCGTCTCTGCCCCGGGTGGTGGACGCCGAGCGTTTGGTGCTCGCCAACTCCTTGTCCCCGACGGCCGGAACACTCGCCGCGACCGCGGGCGGCGGTCTCGCCTTCGCCGTACGGCTCGTGGCGTCCGACTCCGACGCGGCCGTGGTACTCCTCGGCGCCTTCCTCTATCTGTGCGCCGGTCTGACATCCCTGACCATGCCTCCCACGCTCCTCGGTCCCGACCGGCAGCCGACACGGCCGCACATGGCCACCGCCCTCACCGAGACGGCGCGCGAGCTCAGGGCGGCCGTGCGTCATCTGGCCGCGCCGCGACGCAGGGAAGCCGCATGGGCGCTGACCTCGATGACGCTGATGCGCTTCTGTTACGGCGCGCTCCTCGTTCTGCTGCTGATGCTGTGCCGGTACGCCCTCTCCACGAGCCCCGAGGGCGGGCTCCGGCTGCTCGGGCTCGCGCTGGCCCTGTCGGGTGCGGGATTCTTCGCGGCGGCCGCGGTGACGCCGTGGGCGGCAGGACGACTCGGGCCCGGGCGCTGGATCGTGGTGTGCTCCGGCGCCGCCACCGTGCTGGAGCCGGCTCTCGGCCTCCCGTTCGCCACCGGACCCCTCCTGGTCGCGGCCTTCGTCCTGGGGCTGATCACCCAGGGCGCGAAGATCTCCACGGACACGATCGTCCAGGCCGCCGTCGACGACGGCTTCCGCGGCCGGATCTTCTCCGTGTACGACGTCCTGTTCAACGTGGCCTTCGTCGGAGCGGCCGGCGTGGCGGCCCTGATGCTGCCCCCGGACGGACGCTCGGCAACGCTGGTCATCACAGTCGCCGTCATCTACGGGGCAGTTGCTAGGGCTATGGCCCGCTTTGAACACCGGTGAGGGTCACGTCAAAGCCACAGAGTCCCCCTCGGTCACAGAAGTGTCAGTGGAGCCCGGTAACTTACGTGCGTCTTACGCGCCGCTTATGTGCGCTGCTCACCAACTCTCCTAGGGGGACACCCAAGTGACGACTCCGCCGCCCCAGGGCCAGAACCCATTCGCACAGGGCCAGCAGGCGTACGGCCAGCCCCAGGCTCCGTACCCTCCACAGGGCGGCTACCCGCAGCAGCCGGGCCAGCCTGGCTTCCCCCAGCAGGGGGCGGCACCGTACGCGCCGGTGCCGCCTCAGCGGCCGAAGCGCAACGTCAAACTGTACGTGCGTATAGCCATCATCGTCGTCGGCCTTATCGCGGCGGCCGGCGGCTACCTCAACAGCCACAACGACGACACCCAGAAGCTGGCTGTCGGCGACTGCCTGACGAACAAGGGGACCGACAGCGACCCGAAGATCGAGCAGCTGGACTGCAGCGACTCGAAGGCGGACTACAAGGTGCTCAAGAAGGACGGCAGCACTAGTCTTGCTCAGCTCGCCTGCCAGTCGGTCCAGGGGACGACCGCTGCCATCGAGTGGAAAGAAGGCGGCGACTCGTTCGTCCTCTGCCTGGGAGACAACAAGTAGCGCGTGAACGTGCGAAGGGGCGATGTTTCACGTGAAACATCGCCCCTTCGTTGTGCTCGGCCTGGCCGGTGTTTCACGTGAAACATTGCCGAGCCCGGCCAAGCAGAGATCAGTTCTGCTCGGCCCACCAGTCCTTGAGAGCCGCCACCGCCGCGTCGTACTCCATCGGACCGTTCTCCAGACGCAGCTCCAGCATGTGCTTGTACGCCTTGCCGACGACAGGACCCGGGCCGACCCCCAGGATCTCCATGATCTGGTTGCCGTCGAGGTCCGGGCGGATCGCGTCCAGCTCCTCCTGCTCCTGCAGCTGGGCGATGCGCTCCTCCAGGCCGTCGTAGGCCCGGGACAGCGCGGCCGCCTTGCGCTTGTTGCGGGTGGTGCAGTCCGACCGGGTCAGCTTGTGCAGGCGGTCCAGCAGCGGGCCCGCGTCACGGACATAGCGGCGCACCGCCGAGTCCGTCCACTCCCCGGTGCCGTAGCCGTGGAAGCGCAGGTGAAGTTCGACCAGCCGTGAGACGTCCTTCACCAGCTCGTTGGAGTACTTCAAGGCCGTCATGCGCTTCTTGGTCATCTTGGCGCCGACCACCTCGTGGTGGTGGAACGAGACCCGGCCGTCCTTCTCGAAGCGGCGCGTGCGCGGCTTGCCGATGTCGTGCAGCAGCGCGGCCAGCCGCAGCGTGAGGTCGGGACCCTCCTGCTCCAGCGCGATCGCCTGCTCCAGGACGATCAGCGTGTGGTCGTAGACATCCTTGTGCCGGTGGTGCTCGTCCCGCTCCAGGCGTAGCGCCGGCAGCTCGGGCAGCACATGATCGGCGAGCCCGGTCTCGACGAGCAGGCCCAGGCCCTTGCGCGGGTGCGCGGACAGGATCAGCTTGTTCAGCTCGTCCCGGACCCGCTCGGCCGACACGATCTCGATACGGCCGGCCATGTCCGTCATCGCGGTCACGACCTCGGGGGCGACCGCGAAGTCCAGCTGGGCGGCGAACCGGGCGGCACGCATCATCCGCAACGGATCGTCCGAGAACGACTCCTCGGGCGTGCCCGGCGTCCGCAGCACGCGCGCCGCGAGATCCTCCAGGCCTCCGTACGGGTCGATGAACTCCTTCTCCGGCAGCGCGACGGCCATCGCGTTGACCGTGAAGTCCCGGCGGACCAGATCCTCCTCGATGGAGTCGCCATACGACACCTCGGGCTTGCGTGAGGTGCGGTCGTAGGCCTCCGACCGGTAAGTGGTGATCTCGATCTGAAACTGCCAGTCCGTGTCCCCGACACGGGCGGCTTTCTGCGCGCCGACGGTGCCGAAGGCGATGCCGACCTCCCAGACGGCATCCGCCCAGGGACGGACGATCTTCAGTACGTCCTCGGGGCGGGCGTCGGTCGTGAAGTCCAGGTCGTTGCCGAGCCGGCCGAGCAGCGCGTCGCGTACCGATCCGCCGACCAGGGCGAGGGAGAACCCGGCTTCCTGGAATCGGCGGGCGAGATCGTCGGCGACGGGGGCCACCCGCAGCAGCTCGGCGACCGCGCGCTGCTGCGCCTGGCTCAGGGCAGAGGGAGTGTCTTCGTTGGGGTTCGGCACAACAGAACAGGGTACGTGCCCCGGCGACCAGGGGCGCCTCCATTTGGCCGAGGTGCGGCCGGCCGGCAGGCACCGCGGACAGCTCCCTGCATACCGTCGCAAGCCCTGCTCTCACGGCGTACGGAAGCTCTCCGCTCGATACTGGATATAGAGGACGGGACGCCGCTGTTCTTCGATCTTGTGACGTAGACCGCGGCACTTCACCTCAGCGCGCATCGTTACCATGCGTGGACGCACATTCCGACGACCACTGACGACGAGGGACGGGCGAGCGCGTGGCCGAGGCGGCTGAATTCCAGAGGACCAGTGCCTCATCTGCCCGCCGGTGGCTGCGACGCACCGGCGCGCTGCTCGCTGGTGCGCCGCTGCTGGCCGGGCTGCTCCAGCTGCCCGCGGCGGCGCCCGCCCAGGCCGCCTCCTCGGACAGGGTGTCCGTCTCCCTGGACTCACTGACCCCCAGCGCCCCCACGGACGGGGACACGGTGACCGTGACGGGCACCGTGACCAACAACGGCAAGCAGAGCGTCACCGGCGCCCATGTGGGCCTGCGGGTGGGCCCCATGCTGGACACCCGCTCGGGGATCGACTCCGTCGCCCAGCACTCCGACGACCTGACGGGCGGAACCGGCTCCGAGGTCGGCGGCAAGTACGTGGAGAAGTTCGCCAAGCTGTCCCCGGGCGTCGCGGAGCAGTTCAGCATCTCCGTCCCCGTGGACAAGCTCGACCTCGGCAACGACGGCGTCTACGAGTTCGATGTCACCCTCTCCGGCCAGACCGCCGCCCAGCCCTGGGACCAGGTGCTCGGCATCCAGCGCACGTTCCTGCCGTGGCAGCCGTCCGAGGCCGACACCAAGACCAAGACGACGTACCTGTGGCCACTGATCTCCACGGTCCACATGACGGCCAAGACCGGCGCCGGCGAGCTTCAGACGCCGGTGTTCCGCAACGACAACCTGGCCAAGGAACTCGCGCCGGGCGGCCGGCTGGCGCAGATGGTGGACCTGGGCAAGGACCTGGACGTCACCTGGGTGATCGACCCGGACCTGCTGGCCTCGGTGGACGCGATGGCGACCGGCAACTACCGGCTGCCGGGCAGCGGGGGCACCACCACACCCGGCCCGAAGGACCACCAGGCGCTCGCCAAGCAGTGGCTGGCGAACCTGCAGGACGCGGTGGCCGGCAAGGAGGTCGTCGCGCTGCCCTTCGCCGACCCGGACCTGGCGTCCCTGGCTCACAACGGCACCAGCGTCACCGGCTCCCTCAGCCACCTCAAGGACGCCACCGACGTGGCCGCCACCACCGTCAAGACCGTGCTCCACGTCACACCGACCACCGACTTCGCCTGGCCGGTGGAGGGCGCCGTGGATCCGGCGATCATGAAGGTCGCGACCTCCGCCGGGGCCGACCACGTGATCGCCCGCAGCGACAGCCTCCAGGAGACCGCCGGGCTGCCGTACACGCCCTCGGCCGCCCGACCGGTCGGCGGAGGCATCACAGCGGTGGTCTCCGACGCCCGGCTGTCCACGGCCTTCGAGGGCGATCTGACGAAGGCGGATTCGGCCACGCTCGCCGTGCAGGAGTTCCTGGCGCAGAGCCTCGAGGTGAACGCGCAG
Organism: Streptomyces sp. NPDC007856; assembly: GCF_042868225.1. NCBI lineage: Bacteria > Bacillati > Actinomycetota > Actinomycetes > Kitasatosporales > Streptomycetaceae > Streptomyces > Streptomyces sp. NPDC007856. Next base: position 245,479 of record NZ_JBIAEC010000003.1, read on the forward strand.
ACGGACAAGCAGCGCAGCCTCGTGATCGCCCCGCAGCGCATGCCCACCGCGAGCCAGGCCCAGGCGATGGCGGCGGCGCTGAAGGCGCTCGAGGGCGGGAACTGGTCTCAGTCCCAGGACCTCTCCGCGGCGGCCAAGGACAAGCCGGACCCGAACGCCACCACGCACATCCCTTCGGCATCCGCCTACCCCTCCTCGCTGCGCTCGCAGGAACTGCCGCGGACGGCCTTCGAGCAGATCGCGCGCACCCAGGACAAGCTCGACAGCTTCCAGGTGATCCTCTCCGACCAGTCCCGCGTCGTCACCCCGTTCGGGCGGGCCATAAACCGTGAGATGTCCACGTCGTGGAACGGCGGCAGCTGGCACGCGCAGAACTACCGAGACGGCGTGGAAGGCTGGCTCGACGAGCTGGCCGACCAGGTCAAGCTGATCGACAAGTCGGAGACCAAGCTCTCCGGACGCAGCGCCACCATCCCGGTGACCGTCCAGAACAACCTCGTCCAGCCGGTCGGCCATCTGATTCTGCGCCTCACCTCGACCATGCCGACCCGTCTGAAGATCGGCGGCAAGGCCTACTCCGAGCAGCCGGTGGAGATCTCCGGCGGGCACAGCCAGTCCGTGAAGTTCACCACGTCGGCCAACGCCAACGGCCGGGTCACGGTGATCGCCCAGCTGTACACCGAGGACGGCCAGAAGTACGGTGACGCCGTCAGCTTCGATGTGAAGGTCACCGAGATCACGCCCACGGTGATGCTGGTCATCGGCGGCGGTGTGCTTCTCCTCGTCCTCGCCGGATTCCGGATGTACACCCAGCGCAAGCGCGCATCCGCCCGCCAGGCGGAGGAGGACGGCCCCGACGCGGAAGCGCAGGACGCCGACGAGCCCGGGAACCCCGAGGCCCCCGCGGACCGTCTCCCGGAGGACCCGGAGGATTCGGTCTCTCGGGCCGGGGCAGACGACCGGAAGCACCCGAGTGACCCTGCGCCGGACACCGCACCGGAAAGCCCCGACCCGTCCGGGACGGGTGAGAGAGTGGACCGTTGAGCGATGTCGTGGCCGGTGGGCCAGGGACGATGAGGTGGGGTAAGCATGAACGCGCCGTACGACGGTGATCGCGGCCAGGGCGCGGCCGGCTCGGGCTACCCCGAGACACCGCCGGAGCCCGGCCAGGTACCGCCGCAGCCGGCGGCCGACATGTACCTCCAGGACGCCTACGACCAGGATCCCTACCGGGGACACGACCTCGCCGCCCAGGATCCCGTCGCCGAGGCGCTCTACGACCGCGCCGCGCACCCGCCGCCCGCTCAGGACGGCTACGGACAGCAGCCGCTCTACGGTCAGCCCGCCCAGTCTCCGCACGCGCCCGACCCGCGGGTGTGGGCGCAGACGCCGGCGCCCGAGCCCGAGGGTGCCACCCCGCACCTGCCGTACGGCGACGACCCGCGCACCACCCAGTACGTGGGCGTCGACGACCTGGTCACGCACTCCGGCGAGGAGTACCACGAGCCGGACGCCTTCGCGCATCTGTTCAAGGACCAGCAGCACAGCGGTGGGCACGCACCCATGGATCCGCCCGGCTACGCGCAGCCGGCCGCCGCTCAGGGCACCGGGTACGGCCCCGCCGGCCAGTACCCTCCGGCACCCGGCCAGGGACCCCAGCAGGGCAACCCGTACGCCGAGGCGTCCTACCAGGCTGTCCCGGGGAACCCGGCGCAGCCGCCGGTGCCCGCCCCGGCCGAGGCGCCGGAGCCCGCCGACCCGTACCGGGACGCGGAACCCGAGCCGGCGACGGCTCCCGCTCCCTCCGCCGCGCCCGCGAAGAAGGGCGGCAAGGCCGCCGGGCTGCTGAAGTCCAGTGCCGTGATGGCGGCGGGCACGATGGTCTCCCGCCTCACCGGTTTCATCCGCTCGGCGCTGATCGTCTCGGCGCTCGGCCTCTACTTCCTCGGCGACTCCTTCCAGGTCGCCTACCAGCTGCCGACGATGATCTACATCCTCACCGTCGGCGGTGGTCTCAACTCCGTCTTCGTGCCGCAACTGGTGCGGGCGATGAAGGAGGACAACGACGGCGGCGAGGCCTTCGCCAACCGTCTGCTGACCCTGGTGATGGTGGCTCTGGCCGCGCTGACCGGTCTCGCGATGTTCGCGGCACCGCTGCTGGTGCGCATGCTGTCCAACTCGGTCGCCTCCAACCCCGCGGCCAACGACGTGGCGGTCACCTTCACCCGCTACTTCCTGCCCTCGATCTTCTTCATGGGCATCCATGTGGTGATGGGTCAGATCCTCAACGCCCGCGGGAAGTTCGGCGCGATGATGTGGACGCCGGTCCTGAACAACATCGTCATCATCGTGACGCTCGGCATGTTCATCTGGGTCTACGGCACCGCCGCCAATTCCCACATGACCGTCACGAACATCCCGCCGGAGGGCCAGCGGCTGCTCGGCATCGGTGTGCTGCTCGGTCTGGTCGTCCAGGCCCTGGCGATGATCCCGTACCTGCGCGAGACGGGCTTCCGGATCCGGCTCCGGTTCGACTGGCGCGGCCACGGCCTGGGCAAGGCGGCGATGCTCGCCAAGTGGACGGTCCTGTTCGTCCTCGCCAACCAGGCCGGCGCCATGATCGTCACCCAGCTGTCCACGGCGGCCGGTAAGGACTCCGGCGTCGCCGGCACCGGGTTCGCCGCCTACGCCAACGCCCAGCTGATCTGGGGCCTGCCGCAGGCCATCATCACGGTGTCCCTCATGGCCGCCCTGCTGCCGCGCATCTCGCGCTCGGCCGCCGAGGGCGACGGCGGCGCGGTCCGCGACGACATCTCCCAGGGCCTGCGGACCACCGCGGTCGCCATCGTGCCGATCGCCTTCGGCTTCCTCGCGCTCGGCATCCCGATGTGCACACTGATCTTCGGCTCCTCGGGCACCAGCTCGGCCACCAACATGGGCTACATGCTGATGTCCTTCGGCCTAGGCCTGATCCCGTACTCGGTGCAGTACGTCGTCCTGCGCGCCTTCTACGCGTACGAGGACACTCGCACGCCCTTCTACAACACCGTCATCGTCGCCGTCGTCAACGCGGGCGCCTCGGCGCTGTGCTACTTCCTGCTGCCCGCCCGCTGGGCGGTCGCCGGCATGGCGGCCGCGTACGGCCTGGCCTACGCGATCGGTGTGGGTGTCGCCTGGCGGCGGCTGCGCAAGCGGCTCGGTGGTGACCTGGACGGTGCCCGGGTGATGCGGACGTACGCGCGCCTGTGCATCGCCTCGGTGCCGGCGGCCCTGCTCAGCGGCGCGGTCTGCTACGGCATCGGGCGCACCCTCGGCCAGGGCGTCATCGGTTCCTTCGCCGCGCTGCTCGTCGGCGGGGCCGTTCTGCTCGGCATCTTCTTCGTCGCCGCCCGGCGGATGCGCATCGAAGAACTCAACTCGCTCGTGGGCATGGTCCGCGGGCGTCTGGGCCGCTGAGGCGGGGGTAGGCGCACAACCATCGTCCGCCGCTGTGTGTCGTGCATAGCGGCGGACTGTGGGCACAATTGGTTTCGGCGTCGGACAGCGCGCAACGGATGGGGAGGCAGGGACGACGGTGGCGGAACGGAGCACGGCTGCCGTCGACGTGGCAGACAACAGCGGCGAGCAGCCGCTGACCGCCAAGGCGGACCAGTCCACGGCCGACGGGGTGGCCAAGAACCCGGAGCGGGACACGGACAGCGACGAGGCACAGGGGAGCGGCAACGAGGGTTCCGGAAAGAAGGCCTCGCCTCCCGAACTGCACAGCGGTCACAAGCTCGCCAGACGCTACCGGCTGGAGGAGTGCGTCACCCGTCTGGACGGATTTAGCAGCTGGCGTGCGGTCGACGAGAAGCTCCGTCGTGCCGTCGGCGTCCACATCCTGCCCGCGCAGCACGTACGGGCCCGTTCCGTCCTTGCCGCCGCCCGTTCCTCCGCGCTGCTCGGCGACCCCCGTTTCGTGCAGGTCCTCGACGCCGTCGAGGAGAACGACCTCGTGTACGTCGTGCACGAGTGGCTGCCCGACGCCACCGAGCTGACCACGCTGGTCGCGGCAGGCCCGCTGGAGCCGCACGACGCCTACCAGATGGTCAGTCAGGTCGCCTCCGCCATGGCCGCAGCGCACCGCGAAGGCCTCGCCCATCTCCGGCTCAATCCCAACGCCGTCCTGCGCGCCTCGACCGGCCAGTGGCGCATCCGGGGCCTCGCCGTGAACGCCGCGCTGCGCGGCATCAGCTCCGACACCCCGCAACGCACCGACACCGAGGCGATCGGCGCCCTGCTGTACGCGGCGCTGACCCAGCGCTGGCCGTACGAGAGCGACGCGTACGGCCTGTCCGGGCTGCCCAAGGGCGTCGGCCTCATCGCTCCGGACCAGGTGCGGGCCGGTGTTCACCGGGGCCTGTCCGAACTGGCCATGCGCGCACTCGCCAACGACGGGGCCACCGCCTCCCGTCACGAGGCCCCGTGCACCACGCCGGAAGAGCTGGTGAAGGCGATCGGCGAGATGCCGCGCATCCGCCCGCCGGAGCCGGCCTTCACGGCCCTGCCGGAGTACCAGCGCACGACCTACCAGCAGGGCACGTACGGCCGTCCCGCGCCGCGCCCCGGCGCCACCCAGCCGATCGCGACCCCACCGCCCCCGCTGCAGAGCCGTACCGGCAAGGTGCTGAAGTGGACGGTGTCCGCCCTCCTCATCGCCGCCCTCGGTCTGGGCAGCTGGCAGTTGGCGGACGCACTGATGGACAAGAGCGGCAAGTCCGAAGACACCAACAAGAGCCAGACGACGGACGACGGGGACAAGGGGTCCAAGACTTCGGCTTCCGGCAAGCCCATCGCCATCCAGAAGGCGCGTGACTTCGACCCGTTCAGCGCAGACCACTCCGAGAAGCCCGAAGACGTGGGAAAGGTCTACGACAACAGTCCTTCCACCTACTGGCAGACGGACTTCTACCTCAGCCCCAAGTTCGGAAACCTGAAACCAGGCGTCGGGGTCATCCTCGACCTGGGCCAGGTCCAACAGGTCGGAAAGGCAACCGTCACCTTCCTGGGGGAGACCTCGGTCGAGCTCCGTGCCGCGAGTGCTGACGCCGGATCGGAACCGACATCGTTCGACGCCTACAGCAAGGCTGCCAGCGGCTCGGGCACGACGGTGACACTCAAGCCCGACAAGCCCCTCAAGACCCGGTACCTCCTGGTGTGGCTGACTGAGCTGCCCTCGGACGGGGCGGGCCACTGGCGGGGCAGAGTGGCAGACGTCAAGGTGACCAGCTGAGGTCTCCACTCGGGAGGGGCAGATGGCGGAGGGCGCCGGATACGACCGGGTGAGCGACAAGGATCTCCTCGCCCGTCATGTGGAAGGCGATCCCGATGCCTTCGGTGAGATCGTGCGGCGGCATCGGGATCGGCTGTGGGCGGTCGCACTGCGGACGCTGGGGGACCGTGAGGAGGCCGCCGATGCGGTCCAGGACGCCCTGGTGTCGGCCTTCCGGGCTGCGCATACCTTTCGGGGGCAGTCGGCGGTCACGACCTGGCTGCACCGGATCACGGTGAACGCCTGCCTGGACCGCGCCCGTAAGGCAGCCTCGCGGAAGACCGCGCCGGTCGACGACACCGAGCGGCTCGAGCAGCTCCTGGAGCCGCACGAGTCGGCCTCGGCTCCGGCCGAGAGGAACGACGTCCAGCGCCAGCTCCTCGAAGCGCTCGGCACCCTGCCGCACGACCAGAGGGCCGCGCTGGTCCTCGTGGACATGCAGGGCTATCCCGTGGCCGAGGCCGCACGGATCCTGGACGTGCCGACGGGCACGGTGAAAAGCCGGTGCGCCCGGGGCAGAGCCCGGCTGCTGCCTCTGCTCACTCATCTACGGCCCGAAGGTTCCGGAAGCGGAAAAGAACCCGGCGGGGGACGGAACCGGGTGGAGGGGACATCCGTCCCACCGGCAACGGGGGCTCCGAACGGAAGCCCCGAGGACGCGGGACCGAGCGATTCAGCCGTAGTGAAGGGCGGAGGTGGGCGAGCGTGAGTTCCACGACAGACACGGCCGGGCACCCGGACGTCGCGGAGATCTCCGACCTCACCGAAGGCCTGCTGACTCCGGATCGCAGCGCGGACATACGGCGTCATCTGGAGACGTGTGAGCTGTGTGCGGACGTCCATACCTCGCTCGAGGAGGTCCGGGGGCTGCTGGGATCCGTATCAGAAGCGGAGCGAATGCCGGCCGACGTGGCCGAGCGTATTGATGCCGCACTCGCCGTTGAGGCACTGCTCAGCCCCTCCACCCCGGAACCGCTGAGCGCCCAGCTCTCCAGTGAGACCGAGCCGGGGCATGGGGACGACGAGGGTCATGTTTCACGTGAAACATCGCTCCCCTCGGATCGGCCCGCCGGCCGTCCTCAGGCTGCGACCGGTCCGGGACGCAAGGGGCGTCAGCGGGGCTGGCGCCGGCGGCGTGTGGTCCTGGGGACCGTCCTGACCGCGGCCGTCCTGGGGGTGGGGTCACTGGTGCTGCAGTCGCTCGGCGATCACTCCTCCGACACCACGGCCCATGGAAAGCCGACGCCTTCCGTCGGTCCCTTCTCCGGCGCGAGTGTCCAGAGCCAGGTGAAGGATCTGCTCACCAACAAGAAGAACTCCCCCCTGGGCCAGCGACCTCGATCGGGCCTCGAGTCCGAGCACAACACCCCTCACTCGACCGAGAGCGCTAACACCTTGATCCAGACCGATGTCGCAGTTCCCGACTGCGTCCGGGCCGCGCTCCACCGGGGCGACGACGTCCTGGGCGCCAAGACAGGAACGTACGACGGGAAGTCCGCCTATCTGGTCGTGGTGCCCGATGCCGCCGACAGCGCACGCGTCACGGTCTACATCGTCGACGCGGCCTGCATCCGGCAACAGCCCGGCTCCACCGGCACGCTTCTTCTGAAGCAGTCCCTCGCCCGCCCCTGAGTCTGCTCGACATTCTGCTCGACCGCTCCTTCCGTGTCTCGACGCACGCGTGTGCCCCGGCACACCGGGAATGCGCGCCCCGTAGGATCCGTTGGGTGGGGTGAGAGTCCTGAAGGGGTCTCCCACCGGTCGACTGACACAGACCAGAGACGAGGAATCAAGCCGTGAGCGACGTCCGTAACGTGATCATCATCGGCTCCGGGCCCGCAGGCTACACGGCGGCGCTCTACACCGCGCGCGCGTCGCTGAAGCCCCTGGTGTTCGAGGGAGCCGTCACCGCCGGTGGCGCGCTGATGAACACCACCGAGGTCGAGAACTTCCCGGGCTTCCGCGACGGCATCATGGGCCCCGAGCTCATGGACAATATGCGGGCGCAGGCAGAGCGCTTCGGCGCCGAGCTCATTCCGGACGACATCGTCTCCGTCGACCTGAGTGGTGAGATCAAGACCGTCACCGACACCGCCGGCACCGTTCACCGGGCGAAGGCCGTCATCGTCGCCACCGGCTCCCAGCACCGCAAGCTGGGCCTGCCCAACGAGGACGCGCTGTCCGGTCGCGGTGTCTCCTGGTGTGCGACCTGCGACGGCTTCTTCTTCAAGGGCCAGGACATCGCCGTGATCGGCGGCGGTGACACCGCGATGGAGGAGGCTACCTTCCTCTCGCGGTTCGCCAAGTCCGTGACGATCGTCCACCGCCGGGACACGCTGCGTGCCTCCAAGGCGATGCAGGAGCGTGCCTTTGGCGACCCGAAGATCAAGTTCGTGTGGGACAGCGAGGTCGCCGAGATCCAGGGCGAGCAGAAGCTCTCCGGTCTGAAGCTGCGCAACGTCAAGACCGGCGAACTGTCGGAGCTGCCCGCGACCGGTCTGTTCATCGCGATCGGCCACGACCCGCGCACCGAGCTGTTCAAGGGCCAGCTGGACCTGGACGAGGAGGGCTACCTGAAGGTCGCCTCCCCATCCACCCGCACCAATGTGACCGGCGTCTTCGCCGCTGGTGACGTGGTCGACCACACCTACCGCCAGGCGATCACCGCGGCCGGCACCGGCTGCTCCGCCGCTCTGGACGCCGAGCGCTTCCTCTCCGCCCTGGCGGACGAGGACAAGGCCGAGCCCGAGAAGTCCGCCGCCGTCTGACCTTCCCCTTCCCCCCGCCCCACCGCACGATCGAGTTAAGGAGCCCGCCGTGGCCGGCAGCCTGAAGAATGTGACCGACGATTCCTTCGAGCAGGACGTCCTCAAGAGCGACAAGCCCGTCCTGGTGGACTTCTGGGCCGCCTGGTGCGGTCCGTGCCGCCAGATCGCTCCGTCCCTGGAGGCGATCGCTGCCGAGTACGGCGAGAAGATCGAGGTCGTCAAGCTGAACATCGACGAGAACCCGGGCACAGCCGCCAAGTACGGCGTCATGTCCATCCCCACCCTGAACGTCTACCAGGGTGGCGAGGTCGCCAAGACCATCGTCGGTGCCAAGCCGAAGGCCGCGATCGTTCGCGACCTCGAGGAGTTCATCGCCGAGTAAGGCGGAGAACCGTGCTGTCCGCGCGGCGGCGCATGTTTCACGTGAAACACGAATGGGCCAACCCTTCCGGGTTGGCCCATTCGCTTATGTCACCGTGCTGACACTACAGCGGCCTCAGCGCCGGCTCCTTCTGAACCGCTCCGAGAAGCCGGTCGAGCGCCATCTCCACGTCTTCCTTCCAGGAGAGGGTCGACCGCAGCTCCAACCGCAGCCGGGGATGCGTGGGATGCTGCCGGACCGTTTTGAAGCCGACGGCCAGAAGATGATCCGCCGGCAGCAGGCAGACGGGTTCCTTCCAGCGAGCGTCGCCGAAGGCTTCGATGGCCTTGAAGCCTCGGCGCAGCAGATCCTTGGCGACCGTCTGCACGAGCACTCGGCCCAGCCCCTGTCCCTGATAGCCGGGCATGATGAACGCCGTCATCAGCTGCACGGCATCCGGTGAGACGGGACTCGTGGGAAAGGCCGTCGAGCGCGGTACATAAGCCGGAGGGGCATAGAGAACGAAACCCACCGGTACATCATCGACGTACACCACCCGGCCGCACGATCCCCAGTCCAGCAGGACTGCCGAGATCCAGGCTTCCTTCTCCAGTGCCGACGTCCCCGCCCTTACCGCCGCTTCGCCGCTGACGGGGTCCAGCTCCCAGAAGACACACGACCGACAGCGTTGGGGAAGGTCCTGAAGGTTGTCCAGCGTGAGCGGCACGAGCCGACGCCCCATGAAGGCTGTTCCTCGCTTCCTTCGCCCGCCGCATCACGCGCGGCTGTCAGAGCGCTCCGCTCCCTGATCAGGCTGCCGACGAATCCGCCGACTGCTCCAAGGCTCAGGCCCGCGCTCACCAGTCCGGTGCGGCTCATCGATCGCATGGCCCCGTCTCCCCACTCAGAGATGCAGATGCTGTCCGGTGGATGCGCCATACCCGTTCGCATCGTATCCGCGATGCGATTCGCTCGATACCGCCTCAAAGCAAAGAGCGAGCCGTGTTCCGGCATACACCGGACACGGCCCGCTCTGTGCATGGCCGAGTGGGTCGGGCCAGGATCAGTCCTCCTGGTCGTCCGTCGCGTCCTGCAGCTCCTGATTCAGCACCGGACCCTCACCAGGAGCGAGCGTGCTCAGGATCCGCTGCAGATCGTCCACCGAGGCGAACTCAACGGTGATCTTGCCCTTCTTCTGGCCGAGGTCGACCTTCACCCGTGTCTCGAAGCGGTCCGACAGGCGGGTCGCCAGCTCGTTCAGGGCCGGGGACAGCCGGGAGCCGGCGCGGGGCCCCTTGGGACGCTGAGGCTTCTGGGGCCGCGAACCCATGAGGGTCACGATCTCCTCGACGGCTCGTACCGACAGCCCCTCGGCCACGATGCGGTGAGCCAGCCGGTCCTGCTCCTCGGAGTCCTCGATGGACAACAGTGCCCGGGCATGCCCGGCGGAGAGGACACCGGCAGCCACCCGCTTCTGGACGGCCGGCGAGAGCTTCAGCAGACGCAGCGTATTGGAGACCTGGGGCCGGGAGCGACCGATCCGGTCGGCAAGCTGGTCGTGCGTGCAGTTGAAGTCCTTCAGCAGCTGGTCGTAGGCAGCCGCCTCTTCCAGCGGGTTCAGCTGTGCACGGTGGAGGTTCTCCAGCAGCGCGTCCAGGAGGAGCTTCTCGTCCTCCGTGGCCCGGACGATCGCCGGGATGGCCTCCAGACCGGCCTCGCGGCAGGCCCGCCAGCGGCGCTCGCCCATGATCAGCTCATAGCGGGCGGGACCCAGCTGCCGTACGACGACCGGCTGGAGGAGCCCGACCTCCTTGATGGAGGTGACCAGCTCCTGGAGCGCGTCCTCGTCGAAGACATCGCGCGGCTGGCGTGGGTTGGGCGAGATGGCGTCAAGCGGGATTTCGGCGAAGTGCGCGCCCATGGGAGCAGTCGGCGTCTCCATTACGGGGCTTGCCGGAGGCTCCTCGGTTTCATGTGAAACAGGCGGCAGTGTGGCCACCTTCGCCGCGGCAACCCCGCGGTCGTTCGTCAGCGCCGGGACGGCTGCGGGGGAGGCGGAGGCCCCTCCTCCTCCCAGCGCGGCCGGAGCCGGCGTCTTCTCCGTCGGGGCAGCGGGGATCAGTGCGCCGAGACCACGCCCCAGCCCCCTCCGTCGCTCACTCACTGGATCCCCTCCACCATGCTCGGATCGTTCTGGGCGCCGATGTGGGCCTGGCTCGCGTCATAGCTGATGCCGATGCCCTTCAGCGCGATTTCTCTGGCCGCCTCAAGATACGAGAGAGCACCGCTCGATCCAGGATCGTAAGTCAACACTGTCTGCCCGTAACTCGGCGCCTCGGAGATACGGACCGAGCGGGGAATGCTTGTCCGCAGTACCTCGTCGCCGAAGTGGGTGCGCACCTCTTCCGCGACCTGGGAGGCGAGACGCGTCCGGCCGTCGTACATGGTGAGCAGGATGGTCGACACATGCAGCGTGGGGTTGAGGTGCCCCCGCACCAGGTCGACGTTGCGCAGCAGCTGGCCCAGACCCTCCAGTGCGTAGTACTCGCACTGGATCGGGATCAGGACCTCCTGCCCCGCCACCAGCGCGTTGACCGTCAACAGGCCGAGCGAGGGCGGGCAGTCGATGAGGATGTAGTCCAGCGGCTGTTCATAGGCCTGGATCGCCCGCTGCAGTCGGCTCTCACGGGCCACCAGGGACACCAACTCGATCTCCGCACCGGCGAGATCGATGGTGGCGGGAGCACAGAAGAGTCCCTCGACATCGGGGACCGGCTGGACAACCTCGGCGAGAGGCTTGCTCTCCACCAACACGTCGTAAATGGAGGGAACTTCTGCGTGGTGGTCGATTCCGAGGGCGGTGGACGCGTTGCCCTGCGGGTCGAGGTCAATCACCAGGACCCGGCCGCCGTGCAGAGCCAGCGAAGCAGCAAGATTGACGGTGGTCGTCGTCTTACCCACGCCGCCCTTCTGGTTGGCGACCACGATGACTCTGGTCTGCTCGGGCCGTGGCAGGCCTTCGCCGGCGCGGCCCAGAGCCTCTACCGCCAGTTGGGCCGCACGACCGATCGGAGTGTCGTCCATCGGAGGCGGTGTTTCACGTGAAACATCCACCCCCATCGACTCGGTACGGGGACCGGGGACCGGATCGGTCATCGGTCCCGCGATGTTGGCGTCGGACCGCAAGGATTCACTCTCCTCGACTTCAGGCTCGCAATGAACAGAGCCTCCCATGTCTTCGGGGTCGTGAACCAGTGAGGCCTGGTGTTCTGTGGAGAAATCCACCTCCGTGGACAACTCCATGCCCCTGGAGAGGGACGAAGTGCCCTGTGGCAAAGGTGGAGAGCCCTGGGACAGCGACGGGGTTCCCCGGGAGACGGAATCCTCCCCCAGGGAACCGAGGGGCTTGCGGTCGCGCGGTTCGGCCGCAGCGCGGCCACGACTGATGATCCCGTGCAGAAGTGAGCGACGTTTCACGTGAAACACGATGCACAGCGACGGCGATCGGACCTTCGCGACACTCCGGCCTGCGTAGGTTTGGCAGCTTGTGTGGAGTACGTCTCACCGTCAGGACGGATCAGAGACGCGCCTGCTCCTGCTCAACGTCGACGGCGGGCACGACCAGTCCGGGCCGCCTTGGCACGCTTGGCCGCGAACCGCACGCCGCCCGGGCTCTCCCCGACCTCGACCCGCACCACCGTGGACATCGGGTCCACGATGCCCTCACCCACATGCAGGATCGACGTCTCCACCGCACCGAGCTTGCTGAGTGCCGTCGCCGCGGCCTTCAGCTCCTCCTCGGCGGTGTCTCCCTTCAGCGCGAGCATCTCGCCGTAGGGACGCAGTAGCGGGATGCCCCAGGCGGCCAGGCGGTCCAGTGGGGCCACGGCTCGGGCCGTCACCACATGGACCGGCGGCAGCTTGCCCAGGACCTCCTCGGCACGGCCCCGCACCACCGTGACGTGATCCAGGCCAAGCAGCTCGACGACCTCGGTGAGGAAGGTGGTGCGCCGCAGCAATGGCTCCAGAAGGGTGATGTTCAGGTCGTCCCGGACCAAGGCCAGCGGGATACCGGGCAAGCCTGCACCGGAGCCGACATCGCAGACCGTCACTCCCTCGGGGACGGCCTCGGAGAGCACCGCACAGTTCAGCAGGTGCCGCTCCCACAGGCGGGGCACTTCCCGCGGGCCGATCAGGCCACGCTGCACGCCCGCCTCGGCGAGCAGCTCCGCGTAGCGAACCGCATCGGCGAAGCGATCACCAAACACTTCCCGCGCCTGCTCGGGCGCGGGGGGAAGCTCCGCTGCCTCCGTCACGGGGACCGTCCTTCCGTACAGCGCCGGCGCTTCGCGCACCGGCCACCAGAACTACCAGGCTGACAAACTTCGGCCCCGTCTGCTCAACAGACGGGGCCGGTGATACGTGGGGACCGATCAGGCGGGCAGCACGACGACGAACCGCTGCGGTTCCTCGCCCTCGGACTCGCTGCTCAGTCCCGCGGCCTTGACCGCGTCGTGCACGACCTTGCGCTCGAACGGGGTCATCGGCTTGAGCTTGACGGGCTCGCCGGTGTTTTTCGCCTCGGCGGCGGCCTTGGCACCGATCTCGGACAGCTCGGCCCGCTTCTTGGCCCGGTAACCCGCGATGTCCAGCATGAGCCGGCTGCGGTCGCCGGTCTCCCGGTGCACGGCCAGGCGCGTCAGCTCCTGCAGTGCCTCCAGCACCTCGCCGTCCCGGCCGACCAGCTTCTGCAGGTCCCGGCCGCCGGTGTCGCTGATGATCGACACGGAGGCGCGGTCGGCCTCGACGTCCATGTCGATGTCGCCATCGAGGTCGGCGATGTCCAGCAGACCCTCCAGGTAGTCCGCCGCGATCTCACCCTCCTGTTCCAGGCGGGTCAGGGCGTCTGCACCCTCGGCAGCGGCAGAGGTGGTGCCTTCCGTCACGGGATGGGCTCCTTCTTACTTCTTGGACGGGGACTTGGGCCGCTGCGGGCCACCCTTGCGCTGGCCGGACTGGGCCTTGCTGCGGGTGCCGGAGCCGGGCTTCGGGGCCTGCTGGGCAGCGGTGGGCTTGGCGTCCTGCGGCTCGTCGGACTTCTCCAGCGAGGTGGACCCGCCCGTCTGCTTGGGCCCGCCGGACTGACGCTGTGACTTGGACTGGCGCTTGGGCTGCTGGCGCCGGGGCGCGGTGCCGGCCTCCGAGGTGGTCTCCACACCGTCCGCGGTCTGCGCCGTGTCCTGGGCCACGCTCTTCACCACGGTGCCGTCGGACTGGGCGGCGAGACCGGCCTTGTTCACGGCGTTGATGAACTTGCGCTCGAACTCGTTGCGGTCCCGGCCCTTGGCGACGATCGCCTTGACGATGGCCTTCTCGCTGCGCCGGCGGACCTTGCCGTGCTGCGTGACGTGCTTGGTCAGGCGCTCCAGGTAGGCGGCCTGGGCCTTGGAACCCGGGGTCGGGTTGTTGTGGATGACGTACATCTGCTGGCCCATGGTCCACACGTTGGTGGTCAGCCAGTAGACGAGGACACCGACCGGGAAGTTGATACCGAAGACGGCGAACATGACCGGGAAGACGTACATCAGCATCTTCTGCTGCTGCATGAACGGCGTCTTCACCGTCGTGTCGACGTTCTTCGTCATCAGCTGGCGCTGCGTGTAGAACTGCGAGAACGACATCAGGATGATCATGACCGCGGTCACGACCCGGACGTCGGTCAGCGTGGCGCCCAGCGCCGCGACCTTGTCCGAGCTGTCCATGAACTTCGCGGCCAGCGGGGCGCCGAAGATGTGCGCCTTACGGGCGCTGGCGAGCAGCGGCTCGTTGATGACGCCGATCGGCTTGGCCGTCGCGATGCCGTTGAGCACGTGGTACAGGGCGAAGAAGAACGGGGACTGCGCCAGGATGGGAAGGCACGAGGAGAGCGGGTTGGTACCCGACTCCTTGTACAGCTTCATCATCTCTTCGGACTGACGCTGCTTGTCGTTCTTGTAGCGCTCCTGGATTTTCTTCATCTCTGGCTGGAGCGTCTGCATGGCCCGGGTCGCCTTGATCTGCTTCACGAAGAGCGGGACTAGGCAGATGCGGATCAGGATCACCAGGGACACGATGGACAGGCCCCAGGCCCACCCGGTGTCAGCACCGAAGATCGCGCCGTACACCTTGTGGAACTGGACGATGACCCATGAAACGGGTGTCGTGATGAAGCTGAAGAGGCTGGCAATCGTGTCCACTAATCATGCTCCTTGGGCATGGGACGAGGTCTCTGCGGCCGGGCTCGAAGGAGGACCGGAAAGAGGCTTCGCTTCGGTGGCCGGTTCGGCGGCGGAGGGCCCGCCCTTGCGTGCGCGCCAAGCGTTGCGCAGCATTTCGTGCCACCGCGGTCGCTTGCGCGGCGGGACGTGGTCCACACCGCCCAGCGACCACGGATTGCACCGGAGGATGCGCCAGGCGGTGAGTGCCGTTCCCTTGATCGCACCGTGCCGGTCGATGGCCGTGTAGCCGTAGTGGGAGCACGACGGGTAGTACTTGCACACCGGCCCCAGCAATGGACTGATCGTCCACTGGTACAGCTTGATCAGAGCCAGCAGCGGGTACTTCATCGCGCGCCCCCTCCCAGCAGCCGCTGAACGGCGGCGTCCAGGTCTCGGGCCAGCTGTGCGTGGTCTGCGTCGCCCGCTCCGGGCAGCGCTCGTACGACTACCAGGCTACCGGGGGGAAACAGGGCGACTCGGTCACGCATCAGATGACGCAGTCTGCGCTTCACTTTGTTGCGCACGACCGCGCCACCCACGGCCTTGCTCACGACGAAACCCGCACGCGTCGAGGGAGCGCTCTCCCCAGGCGCGTGCGGGTCCGTGGCACCGCTACGAAGGTGGACGACGAGGGTCGGGCGTCCTGCCCGGCGACCTCGTCGGACCGCGGTCGCGAAGTCCTCGCGCCGCCTCAGCCGGTTCTCGGTGGGCAGCACGACGTCATGACCCGATCGGGATCAGGCGGACAGACGGGCGCGACCCTTGCTACGGCGGGACGCGAGAATCGCGCGGCCGGCACGGGTGCGCATACGCAGCCGGAAGCCGTGGGTCTTCGCGCGACGACGGTTGTTCGGCTGGAAGGTGCGCTTGCTCACTCGGGGGCTCCAGAAAGAAATCGGTAGTTGCGGGGTGCCGTCTTGGCTGTCACCGTGCGCCCACGAGTAGCTCGCGTCACGCCCGAGTGCACCGCTTCCCGATCACCTGACGTGACCTGTGCCCATCGGAGGCAGGCGGCAGCAGCCATCGACAACTCGACCTGGTTACGGTACGCGGGGCTGCGCCATCCGGTCAAACCGAGAGTCACGGGGAGACACTATCCACAGGCTGGGGACAACAACTTGAACCGCACCCGCCGCGCTGACTACCGTGGCTGAACTCCGATTCGTTCTTTTGTCCCCCGCCCCGGCGGGTTTGACCCACACGACCACCCGAAGTACCCCCCGACCCGTCCCGCGATCACACGTTCGTGGGACCTGTGAGAGAGCGTGCCCTGTGGCTGACGTACCCGCCGATCTTGCCGCAGTGTGGCCGCGAGTACTGGAGCAGCTCCTCGGAGAGGGCCGCGGACAGGGTGTCGAGGCGAAGGACGAGCACTGGATCCGGCGCTGCCAGCCGCTCGCGCTGGTCGCGGACACCGCTCTGCTCGCCGTACCGAACGAATTCGCGAAGGGCGTACTGGAGGGCCGTCTCGCGCCGGTCGTCAGCGAGACACTGAGCCGCGAGTGCGGCCGCCCCATCCGTATCGCCATCACCGTGGACGACTCCGCGGGCGAGCCGCCGGCGCCGGTGCCGCAGCCGCCCAAGCCGCGCTACGAAGAGCCCGAGCTGCCGTCCGGCCCGTCCTACGAGGAACGGTCCTACGAGGAACGGTCGTACGAGGGCTACGGCCGCCACCGTGCCGTCGAGCAACCGCCGGCCGAGCAGCAGCCCCGCCCCGACCAGCTGCCCGCCGGCCGCGCGGACCAGCTTCCCGTCGTACGCCCGGCGTATCCCTCCGAGTACCAGCGCCGCGAACCCGGCGCCTGGCCGCGGCCCACCCAGGACGAGTACGGCTGGCAGCAGCCGCGGCTCGGCTTCCCCGAGCGCGACCCGTACGCATCACCGTCGTCCCAGGACGCCTACGGCTCCGGACCGGAGGGCTACGGCTCGCCGTCCCCGGACTACCGCTCGCCGGGCCGGGACCGGCCGTCGTACGAGCAGCAGCGCGGCGACTACGACAATCCGCGCGCCGACTACGACTCGGGGCGTCCGGACTACGACTCCGTGCGCCCGGAGTACGACCCGTCCCGCACCGAGTACGACCAGCGCGACCCCGTCCGCCGTGAGCTGCCCGAGCAGCCGACGGGCGGCGGCCCGGCGCACCGCGGCGGCCCCGGCCGCCCGGACCTGCCCGCGACAGGCGCCCCCGGCCCGCTGGCCGCACAGCCCGCGCCGGCGAGCGGTCCCGGCGAGCCGACGGCACGGCTGAACCCGAAGTACCTCTTCGACACGTTCGTCATCGGCGCCTCCAACCGGTTCGCGCACGCGGCCGCGGTCGCCGTCGCCGAAGCACCGGCGAAGGCCTACAACCCCCTCTTCATCTATGGGGAGTCGGGGCTCGGCAAGACGCATCTGCTGCACGCGATCGGGCACTACGCGCGAAGCCTCTACCCGGGCACGCGCGTGCGCTATGTGAGCTCGGAGGAGTTCACCAACGAGTTCATCAACTCCATCCGCGACGGCAAGGGCGACAGCTTCCGCAAGCGCTACCGCGAGATGGACATCCTGCTCGTCGACGACATCCAGTTCCTCGCGGACAAGGAGTCGACGCAGGAGGAGTTCTTCCACACCTTCAACACGCTCCACAACGCCAACAAGCAGATCGTGCTCTCCTCCGACCGGCCGCCGAAGCAGCTGGTCACGCTGGAGGACCGGCTGCGGAACCGTTTCGAGTGGGGTCTGATCACCGATGTCCAGCCGCCCGAGCTGGAGACGCGTATCGCGATCCTGCGCAAGAAGGCGGTGCAGGAGCAGCTGAACGCGCCGCCGGAGGTGCTGGAGTTCATCGCCTCCCGGATCTCGCGGAACATCCGTGAGCTGGAGGGCGCGCTGATCCGGGTGACGGCGTTCGCCTCGCTCAACCGGCAGCCGGTCGACCTCGGCCTGACCGAGATCGTCCTGAAGGACCTGATCCCCGGTGGCGAGGACTCCGCCCCCGAGATCACGGCCACGGCGATCATGGCGGCCACCGCGGACTACTTCGGGCTGACGGTGGAGGACCTGTGCGGCACCTCGCGCGGTCGCGCGCTGGTCACCGCGCGGCAGATCGCCATGTACCTGTGCCGGGAGCTGACCGATCTGTCGCTGCCGAAGATCGGGGCGCAGTTCGGCGGGCGTGACCACACCACCGTCATGCACGCCGACCGCAAGATCCGGGCGCTGATGGCCGAGCGGCGGTCGATCTACAACCAGGTGACCGAGCTGACGAACCGGATCAAGAACGGCTGACGGCGGCTGCGCCTGGCCTCCGCCGACATCGAGGGCGCCTTAGGGACACATGTCCCGGGGGCGCCCTTTGGCATGCGCCCCGTGCCGCGCGCGAGGTCTCCCGGGCCCCTGAGGCACCGGGGGAGGTACGGCTGCCCGCCGCTGCATGGGCACGGCCGAGGGCTGTGGAGTGTTCCTCGTTCGCCACCGGGTGTTCGATTAAGTGCCGGGTTACGGCCATCCTCCACAGATTCGCCGGGTTTCTTCCGTCCACATGCTGGGGACTGTCGAGTTGTCCCGAACGGCGTCCACAGGGAGCCCGTTCATACGACGTTCGCCCAGCTCAGCTGCCTGTGGAATCGTGGATGAACGATCTCCACAGACTGTGGACGAAGGAAAGATCCACAGGCTGTGCACGAAGTTTTCCACCGACGCCCCACAGGCTGGAGCCGGTTGTCCCCAGTGATCACCGGCTTCTCCACATGGCTGTCCACTGTTCGGCAACGCGACGCACCGGCTCACCTCGTCGAGTGAAAGCCGTCACACGAAGGTGCCGGATTGGGGTGTGGGAAACGTGGGTAAACCTGGGGACGCAGCTGGGGAGAACTGCCCTCAGGCTGTGGGCGGGGTGTGCAGAACTTCCCGTTCTCCACAGATGCACCCGGTTGTCCACCGCCGCCACCCACAGGCCCCGTGGACAAAATCTCGGCTCTGAGCTGGGCAAACGAGGTTATCCACGGTATCCACAGGCCCTACTACTACTCCCGACTAGAGAGAGTCCGGCAATCGTTTTGAAGCGGGGCCTGTGCACAACTCGCCGTCTCGTGCCCGGCTGCCTCCCGGAGCGACTTGACCCCGACGGGCACCTACTGTCAGTGCGGTGCGTCAGACTGGTCCCCGGTGTCCTTCCCTTCGCAGCGGGCGGTGACACCGAGTCGGAGGACTCAGTAGCAACAGCAGGAGGCGGCTTACGGTGAAGATCCGGGTGGAACGCGACGTACTCGCGGAGGCAGTGGCGTGGGCGGCACGCAGCCTCCCGGCCCGTCCGCCGGCGCCTGTCCTCGCCGGCCTTCTCCTCAAGGCCGAGGACGGCCAGCTGAGCCTGTCGAGCTTCGACTACGAGGTCTCCGCGCGGGTGTCCGTGGAAGCCGAGGTCGAGGAGGAGGGCACCGTCCTCGTCTCCGGCCGGCTGCTCGCCGACATCTCCCGCGCTCTGCCCAACCGGCCGGTGGAGATTTCCACAGACGGTGTACGGGCGACGGTGGTCTGCGGGTCCTCCCGGTTCACCCTGCACACCCTGCCGGTGGAGGAGTACCCGGCGCTGCCGCAGATGCCCAACGCCACCGGCACCGTCCCCGGCGAGGTCTTCGCGGCCGCCGTGTCCCAGGTGGCCATCGCGGCCGGCCGGGACGACACGCTGCCCGTCCTCACCGGTGTGCGCATCGAGATCGAGGGCGACACGGTCACCCTGGCCTCCACCGACCGCTACCGCTTCGCCGTCCGCGAGTTCCTGTGGAAGCCGGAGAACCCGGACGCCTCCGCGGTCGCCCTGGTCCCGGCCAAGACGCTGCTGGACACCGCCAAGTCGCTCGGCGCCGGTGACAGCGTCACGCTGGCGCTGTCCGGCTCGGGCGCGGGCGAGGGCCTGATCGGTTTCGAGGGCGCCGGGCGGCGTACGACCACCCGGCTGCTCGAGGGCGACCTGCCGAAGTACCGCACGCTGTTCCCGACCGAGTTCAACTCCGTCGCCGTGATCGAGACCGCGCCCTTCGTGGAGGCCGTCAAGCGCGTGGCGCTGGTGGCCGAGCGGAACACTCCGGTGCGGCTGAGCTTCGAGCAGGGCGTGCTGATCCTGGAGGCGGGCTCCAGCGACGACGCACAGGCTGTGGAAAGGGTCGACGCCCAGCTGGACGGTGACGACATCTCCATCGCCTTCAACCCGACGTTCCTGCTGGACGGTCTGAGCGCGATCGACTCCCCGGTGGCTCAGCTGTCGTTCACGACGTCCACGAAGCCGGCGCTGCTCAGCGGGAGGCCGGCGCTGGATGCCGAGGCCGACGACGCGTACAAGTACCTGATCATGCCGGTGCGGCTCAGCGGCTGACCGTTCGTCCACAGCTGTGCACAGCGCCGGGTGCCTGGTGTGGGCGCCCGGCGGTCTGTGGAAAAGCGCAGGTCGCAGGCCCCACGCATGAGCGCGTATGCCCACAGCTGTGCGTGAAGGGGCGGGTTTAGGCTCGCCTTCGGCACCTCGTGCCTCTCACGCCACACAGCGACCTAAGGAACACAACTGATGGAGCTCGGTCTCGTCGGCCTCGGCAAGATGGGCGGCAACATGCGCGAGCGGATCCGCCGCGCGGGCCACACCGTCATCGGATACGACCGCAACGCGGACCTCGCGGATGTCCACAGCCTGGAAGAGCTTGTGGGCAAGCTCAGCGGTCCGCGCGTGGTCTGGGTGATGGTCCCGGCCAGCGAGCCCACCCAGTCGACCATCGACCAGCTGGCCGAGCTGCTGGAGCCCGGCGACGTGGTCGTGGACGGCGGCAACTCCCGCTGGACGGACGACGAGAGGCACGCCGAGGAGCTGGCGGCCAAGGGCATAGGCTTCGTCGACTGCGGCGTCTCCGGCGGCGTCTGGGGCCTGGAGAACGGGTACGCGCTGATGTACGGCGGCGACGCCGAGAACGTCGCCAAGGTGCAGCCGGTCTTCGACGCGCTGAAGCCGGAGGGCGACTTCGGCTCGGTGCACGCCGGCAAGGTCGGCGCGGGCCACTTCGCGAAGATGGTCCACAACGGCATCGAGTACGCCATGATGCAGGCCTACGCCGAGGGCTGGGAGCTGCTGGAGAAGGTGGACTCCGTGGAGAACGTCCGCGAGGTCTTCCGCTCCTGGCAGGAGGGCACCGTCATCCGCTCCTGGCTGCTCGACCTCGCGGTCAACGCGCTGGACGATGACGAGCACCTGGAGGGCCTGCGCGGTTATGCACAGGACTCCGGTGAGGGACGCTGGACTGTGGAGGCCGCGATCGACAACGCGGTGCCGCTGCCGGCGATCACCGCGTCGCTGTTCGCGCGGTTCTCCTCCCGCCAGGAGGACTCGCCGCAGATGAAGATGATCGCCGCGCTGCGCAACCAGTTCGGCGGTCACGCCGTAGCGAAGAAGTAATCCACAGATCCACCGGGGCGCCCGGCGCGTCCTGTGGATCCACAGCTCATCAGCACTCTGGGGAAGGCCGGCGAAACGACCATGCACGTCACGCATCTTTCGCTGGCCGACTTCCGCTCGTACGCCCGGGCCGAGGTTCCGCTCGACCCGGGCGTCACCGCCTTCGTCGGCCCCAACGGGCAGGGCAAGACCAACCTGGTGGAAGCCGTCGGATACCTCGCGACCCTCGGCAGCCACCGGGTCGCCTCCGACGCGCCCCTGGTCCGCATGGGCGCCGAGCGGGCCGTCATCCGGGCGCAGGTCCGGCAGGGCGAGCGGCAGCAGCTGGTCGAGCTGGAGCTGAACCCCGGCAAGGCCAATCGCGCCCGCATCAACCGGTCCTCGCAGGTCAGGCCCAGGGACGTACTGGGGATCGTACGGACCGTGATGTTCGCGCCCGAAGATCTCGCCCTCGTCAAAGGCGACCCGGGCGAACGGCGGCGGTTCCTCGACGAGCTGATCACGGCCCGGTCGCCGCGCATGGCCGGGGTGCGCTCCGACTACGAGCGGGTCCTCAAGCAGCGCAACACCCTGCTCAAGACGGCCGCCCTGGCGCGCCGGCACGGCGGGCGGAGGGGGGCACCTCCCGGGCGAGCGGATTCGAGCCTGGGGGCGGATCTGTCCACGCTCGACGTGTGGGACCAGCATCTCGCGCGCGCGGGCGCCGAACTGCTCGCGCAGAGGCTGGACCTGATCGCCGCGCTGCAGCCGCTGGCCGACAAGGCGTACGAGCAGCTGGCCCCCGGCGGTGGGCCGCTGGCGCTGGAGTACAAGCCGTCCGCGCCCGGCGACGCCCACGCGCGTGAGGATCTCTACGCCCAGCTGATGGCGGCGCTGGCGGAGGCGCGCAAGCAGGAGATCGAGCGCGGTGTCACCCTCGTGGGCCCTCATCGGGACGATTTGATTCTCAAACTCGGCCAGCTGCCCGCCAAGGGGTACGCCTCCCACGGCGAGTCCTGGTCCTACGCGCTCGCCCTGCGCCTGGCCTCCTACGACCTGCTGCGGGCCGAGGGCAACGAGCCGGTGCTGGTCCTGGACGACGTCTTCGCCGAGCTGGACGCGCGTCGGCGGGAACGGCTCGCCGAGCTGGTCGCACCCGGCGAGCAGGTGCTGGTCACCGCGGCCGTGGACGACGACGTACCCGAGGTGCTGACCGGGGTGCGGTACGCCGTGGCCGACGGGACGGTGGAACGCGTATGAGCACCGACGAACCCGCCCCCCGCAACCCGAAGAAGGACGGGGACGAACCCTCCGGTGTCGACCTCGCGCGCGTGGCGTTGCGCGCTGCGAAGGAGCAGGCACGCGCGCGTGGGGACGCGGCGCGGCAGAAGAAGCAGGCCCGCCGCGGTGGCGGGCTGCGCTCCGGCGCGCGCGCCGACGGCCGCGACCCGATGGCGTTGGGCGCCGCGATCAACCGGCTGCTGACCGAGCGCGGCTGGGAGACCCCCGCGGCGGTGGGCGGGGTGATGGGCCGCTGGCCGCAGATCGTCGGCGAGGACCTGGCCAAGCACTGTGTGCCGCAGCGGTACGACGAGGACGAGCGCGTGCTGGTCGTCAGCTGCGACTCGACGGCCTGGGCGACCCAGCTGCGCCATCTCGCGCCCGCGCTGGTCGCCCGCCTCAACGAGGATCTCGGGCACGGCACCGTACGGATGATCAAGGTGCTGAATCCGGGCGGCCCGGCCCGGCGCTACGGCCCGCTGCGGGCGCCGGGGAGCTCCGGGCCCGGCGATACGTACGGGTGACGTACATCACGTCGAAGAGTGGGGCCGTGCCGTCGGGGCGGCGCCGTATCACACGTGTGGAGAGCCGCCGCGGCACCGGCGGATCGTCATCTGACCCCCCAGTAGCCAAGGGTTGACGGCTCGAAGCGCTGAGTGCCGCTGTGAGCCCCTCGGAGCCCCCATCCGTATATCGGGACCCGATCGAGGCCGGTTCAGGGCGGCACATGGGGACTCAGGTACCGGCAAACCCCCATCGATGTCAGAGCTACCGGTAGACTGGAAGACAATCCCGCCCCATCGTGGGGACCGCCCGGGAAAAGCTGAGCAACGCTGATCAAGGCTTACCACCGCAACATGCCGCAGCCGCTCCGGCAAACCCGCCGACGAGCCCGGCTCGTGCTGTGCCAGAAAGGGCGCTTCGTGGCCGATTCCGGCAACCCCAACGAGAACATCCCGTCCACCGACGCCGGCGCGAACGGCGAGCCCGCCGGGGCCACCGTGAACGCCGAGGCCGCGGCCTCGGCTTCCTACGACGCCAGCGCCATCACCGTGCTCGAAGGGCTGGACGCGGTCCGCAAGCGGCCCGGCATGTACATCGGTTCCACGGGCGAGCGCGGTCTGCACCACCTGGTGTACGAGGTCGTCGACAACTCGGTCGACGAGGCGCTGGCCGGGTACGCGGACACGATCGACGTCACGATCCTCGCCGACGGCGGCGTCCGGGTCGTCGACAACGGCCGCGGCATCCCGGTGGGCATCGTGCCCTCCGAGGGCAAGCCGGCGGTCGAGGTCGTGCTGACCGTGCTGCACGCGGGCGGCAAGTTCGGCGGCGGCGGTTACGCCGTCTCCGGCGGTCTGCACGGTGTGGGCGTGTCCGTCGTGAACGCGCTGTCCACGAAGGTCTCCGTCGAGGTCAGGACCGACGGGTACCGGTGGACGCAGGACTACAAGATGGGCGTTCCGACCGCCCCCCTGGACAAGCACGAGGCGACCGAGGAGACCGGCACGTCGGTCACCTTCTGGGCCGACCCGGAGATCTTCGAGACCACCGAGTACTCCTTCGAGACGCTGTCGCGGCGTTTCCAGGAGATGGCGTTCCTCAACAAGGGTTTGACGATCAAACTCACCGACGAGCGCGAGTCGGCGAAGGCCACCAGCGGCGCGGACGAGGCGGGCGCGGACGAGAAGGCCGAGGTCAAGGCCGTCACGTACTACTACGAGGGCGGCATCGTCGACTTCGTGAAGTACCTCAACTCCCGCAAGGGGGAGACGGTGCACCCCACCGTCATCGACCTGGAGGCCGAGGACAAGGACAAGAGCCTGTCCCTCGAGGTCGC
This sequence comes from Streptomyces sp. NPDC007856, assembly GCF_042868225.1. Classification (NCBI taxonomy): domain Bacteria; kingdom Bacillati; phylum Actinomycetota; class Actinomycetes; order Kitasatosporales; family Streptomycetaceae; genus Streptomyces; species Streptomyces sp. NPDC007856. The sequence goes on from NZ_JBIAEC010000003.1 coordinate 269,691, forward strand.
GATGCAGTGGAACAGCGGCTACACCGAGGGCGTGTACTCCTTCGCGAACATCATCCACACCCACGAGGGCGGTACGCACGAAGAGGGCTTCCGCGCCGCGCTGACCTCGCTGATCAACAAGTACGCGCGCGACAAGAGGCTGCTGCGCGAGAAGGACGACAACCTCACCGGTGACGACATCCGTGAGGGTCTGACCGCGATCATCTCGGTGAAGCTGAGCGAGCCGCAGTTCGAGGGCCAGACGAAGACCAAGCTGGGCAACACGGAGGCCAAGACCTTCGTGCAGAAGGCGGTCTACGAGCACCTCAACGACTGGCTGGACCGCAACCCGGTCGAGGCCGCGGACATCATCCGCAAGGGCATCCAGGCGGCCACCGCGCGCGTGGCGGCCCGCAAGGCCCGCGACCTGACCCGCCGCAAGGGCCTGCTGGAGTCGGCGTCCCTGCCGGGCAAGCTCTCCGACTGCCAGTCGAACGACCCCACCAAGTGCGAGATCTTCATCGTCGAGGGTGACTCCGCCGGCGGCTCGGCCAAGTCCGGCCGGAACCCGCAGTACCAGGCGATCCTCCCGATCCGCGGCAAGATCCTCAACGTGGAGAAGGCCAGGATCGACAAGATCCTGCAGAACCAGGAGATCCAGGCGCTGATCTCGGCCTTCGGCACGGGTGTGCACGAGGACTTCGACATCGAGAAGCTCCGCTATCACAAGATCATCCTGATGGCGGACGCCGACGTCGACGGCCAGCACATCAGCACCCTGCTGCTGACCTTCCTGTTCCGCTTCATGCGGCCGCTGGTCGAGGCCGGGCACGTGTACCTGTCCCGTCCTCCGCTGTACAAGATCAAGTGGGGCCGGGACGACGTGGAGTACGCGTACTCCGACCGCGAGCGCGACGCACTGATCGAGATGGGCCGCCAGCGCGGCAAGCGCGTCCGCGAGGACTCGATCCAGCGCTTCAAGGGTCTCGGCGAGATGAACGCCGAGGAGCTGCGCGTGACCACGATGGACCAGGAGCACCGGGTCCTCGGCCAGGTCACCCTCGACGACGCCGCCCAGGCCGACGACCTGTTCTCGGTCCTCATGGGCGAGGACGTCGAGGCCCGCCGCCAGTTCATCCAGCGCAACGCCAGGGACGTCCGCTTCCTCGACATCTGAGTCGGTCTCAGCTGACCGCACCAGGAAGGATCTTCACCAGCTATGGCCGACGAGAACACTCCGCAAACCCCTGAGACCGAGGGCGGCGAGCTCGCGATGCGCGTCGAGCCCGTCGGGCTCGAGACGGAGATGCAGCGCTCGTACCTGGACTACGCGATGTCCGTCATCGTGTCGCGTGCGCTGCCCGACGTCCGGGACGGCCTCAAGCCCGTCCACCGGCGCGTGCTGTACGCGATGTACGACGGCGGCTACCGCCCCGACCGCGGCTTCTACAAGTGCGCCCGTGTCGTCGGTGACGTCATGGGCAACTACCACCCGCACGGCGACAGTTCGATCTACGACGCGCTGGTGCGCCTCGCGCAGCCGTGGTCGATGCGGATGCCGCTGGTGGACTCCAACGGCAACTTCGGCTCCCCGGGCAACGACCCGGCGGCCGCCATGCGGTACACCGAGTGCAAGATGGCGCCGCTGTCGATGGAGATGGTCCGCGACATCGACGAGGAGACCGTCGACTTCACGGACAACTACGACGGCCGCTCCCAGGAGCCGACCGTCCTGCCGGCCCGCTTCCCGAACCTGCTGATCAACGGCTCGGCCGGGATCGCGGTCGGCATGGCGACCAATATCCCGCCGCACAACCTGCGCGAGGTCGCGGCCGGTGCCCAGTGGTACCTGGAGAACCCGGAGGTCTCCCACGAGGAGCTGCTCGACGCGCTGATGGAGCGCATCAAGGGCCCGGACTTCCCGACCGGCGCCCTGGTGGTGGGCCGCAAGGGCATCGAGGAGGCGTACCGCACCGGGCGCGGCTCCATCACGATGCGCGCGGTCGTCGAGGTCGAGGAGATCCAGGGCCGGCAGTGCCTGGTGGTGACCGAGCTGCCGTACCAGGTCAACCCGGACAACCTGGCGCAGAAGATCGCCGACCTGGTGAAGGACGGCAAGATCGGCGGCATCGCGGACGTCCGTGACGAGACCAGTTCCCGTACGGGCCAGCGGCTGGTCATCGTCCTGAAGCGGGACGCGGTTGCCAAGGTCGTGCTGAACAACCTGTACAAGCACACCGACCTGCAGACGAACTTCGGCGCCAACATGCTGGCGCTGGTCGACGGCGTGCCGCGCACGCTCTCCCTGGACGCGTTCATCCGCCACTGGGTGACGCACCAGATCGAGGTCATCGTCCGCCGTACCCGCTTCCGGCTGCGCAAGGCCGAGGAGCGGGCGCACATCCTGCGCGGTCTGCTGAAGGCCCTGGACGCGATCGACGAGGTCATCGCGCTGATCCGGCGCAGCGAGACCGTCGAGATCGCGCGCGGCGGCCTGATGGACCTGCTGGAGATCGACGAGATCCAGGCCAACGCGATCCTCGAGATGCAGCTGCGGCGCCTGGCGGCCCTGGAGCGGCAGAAGATCGTCCAGGAGCACGACGAACTCCAGGCGAAGATCAGCGAGTACAACGAGATCCTCGCCTCCCCGGTCCGTCAGCGCGGGATCGTGAGCGAGGAGCTGGCCGCGATCGTCGAGAAGTACGGCGACGACCGTCAGACCAAGCTGATCCCGTACGAGGGCGACATGTCCATCGAGGACCTGATCGCCGAGGAGGACATCGTCGTCACGGTCACCCGCGGCGGCTATGTCAAGCGGACCAAGACGGACGACTACCGGGCGCAGAAGCGCGGCGGCAAGGGCGTGCGCGGCACGAAGCTGAAGGAAGACGACATCGTCGACCACTTCTTCGTCTCCACCACCCACCACTGGCTGCTGTTCTTCACCAACAAGGGCCGGGTGTACCGGGCGAAGGCGTACGAGCTGCCCGAGGCCGGCCGGGACGCGCGCGGGCAGCACGTGGCGAACCTGCTGGCCTTCCAGCCGGACGAGGCGATCGCCGAGATCCTGGCGATCCGGGACTACGAGGCGGCGCCGTACCTGGTGCTGGCCACCAAGTCCGGTCTGGTCAAGAAGACGCCTCTGAAGGATTACGATTCGCCCCGCTCCGGCGGCGTGATCGCGATCAATCTGCGCGAGCGCGAGGACGGTTCGGACGACGAGCTGATCGGTGCCGAGCTGGTCTCGGCGGACGACGATCTCCTTCTGATCAGCAAGAAGGCCCAGTCGATCAGGTTCACGGCCACGGACGACTCCCTGCGCCCGATGGGCCGCGCCACCTCCGGTGTGAAGGGCATGAGTTTCCGTGAAGGCGATGAACTTCTGTCGATGAATGTTGTTCGACCCGGTACGTTCGTGTTCACTGCCACCGACGGCGGGTACGCGAAGCGGACCGTTGTCGACGAGTACCGCGTCCAGGGCCGCGGTGGCCTCGGTATCAAGGCCGCCAAGATCGTGGAGGACCGCGGTTCGCTCGTCGGGGCGCTGGTCGTCGAGGAGACCGACGAGATCCTCGCGATCACCCTCTCCGGCGGCGTGATTCGTACGCGAGTCAATGAAGTCAGGGAGACGGGCCGTGACACCATGGGCGTCCAACTGATCAACCTGGGCAAGCGCGATGCCGTGGTCGGTATCGCACGTAACGCCGAGGCGGGGCGCGAGGCGGAGGAGGTCGACGGCGAGGAGGCCGTCGATGCCGCCGAGGGTGCTCAGGCCGGCGGCATGGACGAGGGTGAGGCGCCCTCGGCCGAGTAGCACGAGGAGAGAGTCATCGTGAGCGGAGCCACGGGCGCCGGATCGGCCGGTACCCCCACGGGTACGGAAACGGACGGCGGCGGCCGTGGCTCCGCCGCGCACGGGGCGGGTGCGGGGAGCGTGACCGACCCGCACACGACCAACCTGAAGCCGGTGAAGGTGTCCGCCAAGGACTCCGCCGGCACGTCTGGATCCCAGGGGGGAACTGTGACGGACACCCGAGGCCCGGCCGCGGCCGGCGAGGCGCAGTCGTCGTCTCCGCTCCCCGGGGAGCGGAGCCCGGAGCAGCCCTCCGGGCCGTACCACCCGCCGCAGGCGTATCCGGCGCAGCCGCCCGCCGACGCCGTACGACGGCCCCGTACCGGCGCGCGTACGGCGCCACGCACCCGTAAGGCGCGGCTGCGGGTGGCCAAGGCCGACCCCTGGTCGGTGATGAAGGTCAGCTTCCTGCTCTCCATCGCGCTCGGCATCTGCACGATCGTCGCCTCGGCGGTGCTGTGGATGGTCATGGACGCAATGGGCGTGTTCTCGACGGTGGGCGGCACGATCTCCGAGGCGACCGGTTCGAACGAGGGGAACGGTTTCGATCTCCAGTCGTTCCTGTCGCTCCCCCACGTCCTGATGTTCACGACGATCATCGCGGTCATCGACGTGGTCCTGGCCACGGCGCTCGCGACGCTCGGCGCGTTCATCTACAACCTCTCCGCCGGTTTCGTGGGCGGCATCGAGCTGACGCTGGCAGAGGACGAATAGGCCCTCCGGAGGGCGTACGGACACCCTGCGGGTCCCCTGACCTGACGGTCCCCCGACAACCGATTTTGGGACTGACGTGGTCGTGCGCTAATCTTCAGGAGTCAGCGCGCGGGACACACACCGCACAGCGCGGCGGGGCTATAGCTCAGTTGGTTAGAGCGCATCCCTGATAAGGATGAGGCCACAGGTTCAAATCCTGTTAGCCCCACCAGCACGAAGACCCCCGGTCCGGATGGATCGGGGGTCTTTGGCGTTCGTGGCGTACATGTGTCTGTGGCGCACAAAGGGAACAGAAAAGGCCCGACCGCTGGCGACGGGGGATGCACCAGCGATCGGGCTGTGGCCAAGGGTAACAAGACCGGAGGCCTTGCGGGGCGAAGTCGGGCAGGAATAAGTCAGGTTGGCCGATCAGTGGTCACACGGAGGGTCGTAGGAGAGACGGGGCAGGTACTCGTGCCACTTCTGCGGGGTCAGTACGCCCCGGGTGACCGAGCAGATGTGGTCGATCGCCGCGTCGGACTCCAGGCTCCACAGGCGGACCGTGTCCGTGCCGCTGGAGACGCCGAGGACGCGGCTTCCGGGGCTGAAGGACAGGAACGTGCCCGACTTGGCGTTGGGGCTCATCGACTGGCCGATGGGGGTCGCCGAGTCGGGGTGGCTGACGTTCCACAGCCGTACCGTGTTGTCGTTGCCGCCGCTGGCCAGAACGTGCCCGTCCGGGCTGAATGTCAGCAGTTTCACCGCCTCGGTGTGGCCGCTGAGCGGCCCGCCCAGCGCGGCTGCCGAGGCGGGGTGGCTGATATTCCACAGCCGGACCGTGTCGTCGTCGCTGCCGCTGGCCAGAACGTGCCCGTCCGGACTGAAGGCGATCGCGTTGACCGGGCCCGAGTGCTCGGTGAGCCGGCCGAGCCCGGTCGGCCGGGCCGGGTTGGTGACGTTCCAGAGGCGGATCGTGCTGTCCGCGCTGCCGGAGGCCAGGGTGCGGCCGTCGGGGGAGAACGCGAGCGCGTTGACGTAGCCGCGGTGGCCGGTCAGTGGTCTGCCGAGCGCCACGGGGTGCGCGGGGTCGGTGACGTTCCACAGCTGAATGGTGGCGTCGTCGTAGGCGGTGGCCAGGGTGCGGCCGTCCGGGCTGAAGGCGAGCGTGTCGGGCCCCGCGAAGCGCGTCCGCAAGCGGATGGGCGGGCCGGCGGCGACCGGGTGGGACGGGTCGCGGACGTTCCACAGGTACACCGACTGGTTGTTGGTGAGGACGGCCAGGGTGCGGCCGTCGGGGGAGAACACCGGTGCACGATGGCCGCCGTCCGCTTGCATGAACGGTTCCCCCAGCGGCGCGGGCCGCGCGGGCCGCGTCACGTTCCACAACCGGAGCCTGCCGTCCCGGTCTGCCGTGGCCAGCACCCGTCCGTCCGGCCGGAACGCGCCGGTGCGGCCGATGATGTCCGAGGTCGACAGCGACCACAGGCGCACCTTGCTGTCGCCGCTGCCGGTGGCCAGGGTCCGCCCGTCGGGGCTGAACCCCAGCGCGTACATCTCCCCGCTGCTGCCCGCGAGCGGCCCCCCGACCTGTGAGGGGGACGACGGATCGGTCACGTTCCACAGGCTGGCGGTGCTGTCCGCGCTCGCGGCGGCGAGCCGGTTGCCGTCCGGACTGAAGGCCACCGACCAGATCGGGCCGGTGTGCCCGGCCAGCGGCGAGCCGAGCACGGACGGGTGCGCGGGGTCGGTGACGTTCCAGAGGCGGATCGTGTCGTCCGCGCTGCCGGAAGCGAGGGTGTGGCCGTCGGGGCTGAACGCCACCGAGTGCACGAGGTCCGTGTGGCCCTTGAGCGCGGTGGGGTACTGCTTCGGCCGGCGGGGGTCGGCCGTGTTCCACAGCAGGATCGTGTTGTCGTCGCCGCCGGCCGCGAGGGTGTGGCCGTCGGGGCTGAACGCGACGCTGCGCACCGCGGCGCTGTGCCCGCGCAGGGCGGTGAGCTCGCTCGGCCGGCGCGGGTCGGTCACGTTCCACAGCCGTACCGTGTGGTCCTCGCCGGCGCTGGCGAGGGTGCGGCCGTCCGGGCTGAAGGCGACCAGATAGATCGTGCCCCGGTGGCCGGTGAGCGGACTGCCGAGCGGTCTCGGGCGGGCGGGGTCGGTGACGTCCCACAGCCGGATCGTGCCGTCGTCGCCGGCGCTGGCGAGGGTGCGGCCGTCCGGGCTGAAGACGGCGCTGCTCACCCAGCTGGTGTGGCCGGTCAGCGGCCTGCCCAGCGGCCTGGGATGGCGTGGGTCGGCCACGTTCCACAGCCGGACGGTCCGGTCGTAGCTGGCCGTGGCCAGCGTTCTGCCGTCGGGGCTGAAGGAGGTGAGGTAGACGGCACCGGTGTGGCCGGACAGGGGGGTGGCCAGCGGCGCGCTCACGATCGAGATCAGCCTGCTGTACGTGCCCTCGTCGGCCGGGCGCAGATGGTGCGCGACCAGGTCGAGCTGGGCGGCCAGGGACGGATCCGTGTGCTGGACCCGGTCGGCCTCGGCGAGCACCTGCTCGAAGACGGCGTCGTCCCGCTGCTGCCAGGCGATCACCGCCGACCCGCCCGCGACCAGGGACAGCACCACCAGCGCCGCGACGGCGGCCCGGCTGATCCACACCGTGCGCTTGCGCAGCCGGACGGCCGCGGCCAGGAACTCCATCGCGCTGCGGGTCAGATACGTGTCCCCGGCCGACCGCGCCCAGTTGCGTGCCTGCTCCAGCCGGGAGCCCCGGTAGAGCAGCGAGCTGTCCCGGCCGGAGTCCTCCCAGGCCCGGCCGTCCTCCTCCAGGCGCTGGCGCAGCAGCTGGTCGCCCCGGTCGTCGTCGATCCAGTGCCGCAGCCGGGGCCAGGCGTGCAGCAGCGCCTCATGGGTGATCTCCACGGTGTCCGCGTCCAGCGTCACCAGCCGGGCCTGTACGAGGGCCTCCAGGGACTCCTCCGTCTTGCCGGGGTCCGCCGACTCCTCCGCCAGCTGCCGCCGGGTGCCCCGCCGCCGTGTGGCCTGGGTGTCCTCGCCCAGCCGGACCAGCCGCAGCAGGAGCAGCCGGGCGGCCGTACGGGCCGCGGGGTCCAGCCCCGACCAGGCACGCTCGGCGGTGGCCGCGACCGCCCCCTGGATCCCGCCGGCCGCGCGGTAGCCGGCCAGCGTCAGCCGTCCGGCCTTGCGGCGCTGCCAGGTGGCGAGCAGGGCGTGCGAGAGCAGCGGGAGCACGCCCGCGTCGTGTGCCCCGCGCGGTCCGTCGGCGCTGACCTCGCGGACGATCAGCTCGGCGAGCCCCGGTTCCAGCTCCAGACCCACCGCCTTGGCCGGACCGGTCACCGCCTCGCGCAGCTCGGCGCTGGTCAGCGGGCCGAGCACCATATGCCGGTGCTGGAGCGCGTCGGCCAGTTCCGGATAGCCGAGGCACTGCTCGTAGAAGTCGGCGCGGATGCCGAGGACGACGAGCACCGGTGCGGGCTCGTCCGAGTCGGGGGGCGGGGTGCAGGCGGCGTGCAGGAGCTGGAGGAACGTGCGCCGGTCCGCCTCGTCGGAGCAGAGCGTGAACGCCTCCTCGAACTGGTCCACGACGACGACCGGGCGGCATTCGGCGGTCGTCTCGCGGCGGGCCCACTCCGACACGGCCTCGCGGGCGGCCCGAGCCACCCATGGGGCGTCGGAGCCGGGAACCACCGGATTCTCCGTGGCCTCCTGTTCGGCCCGACGCGCGTCGGCGGCGACCGTGCCGAGATCGGGGATACGGCGGACCAGCTCACCGAGGGGGTCGGCACCGGGGACCAGGTACAGGACGCAGTCGGCGGTGGTTTCCTGCGGAGCCCGGGGTGGTGCGGCGCTGGTGTGAGGTGCGACGCTGGTATGCGGTATGCCGGTGCGTCCGTCGTGGAGCGCGCCGCCGCGTACGGCGGGGACCAGGCCGGCGTTCAGCAGGGAGGACTTCCCCGCTCCCGAGGCGCCCACCAGCATCACCAGGCCGCCGGTCCGCTCGGCCGCGCGGAGCTGGGCGATGAGTGCGCTCGTGCTCCGTTCCCGGCCGAAGAACCACCGGGCGTCCTCCTGCCGGTAGGGCGCGAGCCCTCGGTAGGGGCAGACGCCTCCCGTGACGGGCGGGTCCTGAGCGGGAGGCCGCCGGTCGTCTTCTGAGGGCGGCGCGGGCCGGTCGCCCACCGGGTCGGCCAGCGCCCGTTCCCACAGCCGCTGCCAGTGCACGAGGTCGTACAGTCCTGTGGACACCGGCGCGGGCCGCAGTCGGCGTGCCTCCGGTATCAGGATGTGCAGCACCGCCGCCAGGGCGGTGAACTGGGCCGGCACGTTCTTGGCCCGGCGCCAGTCGCTGATCCGCTGCGCGGACACCCGCACGGGCCGCCCGCGCTCGTCGACCCGCTGCAGTCGTACGACCGCCTCGGAGACGCTCTTGAGGGGAGGGTTTCCAGCCTCCTTGTACAGCAGCGCGAGGCGCTCGGCGAAAGCTGTGCGTGCCCCTGAGTCGGAACTCAAGGCCCCACCCCTTTACGTTCCCCCGCATCTGGACGTCCGGACCGGAAAACCCACCCTATACGCCTGACCTGCGACTAAGCACCGGACCAGAGGTCGCGGTCTCCTCGGCGTGAGCAACAGATGGCAGGATCCGGACCCGGTGGTGGAACCGTCACACACCGTCCGGACAGGCCACGGCCCCGTGCTCGGACGGAGAGCCCCTGATGCCGAAGGATCTCGGCCAATTTCCATCGAACACCTCTGCCCGTCCGCTACCGGTCCCCACGAGGGGAGGGACCGGTACCGGACGGGCAGAGGGGTGTGGTCCGGGAGCGGGGGGATGTTTCACGTGAAACACCGCCCACGCCGCCGCTTCAGCCGGTTGTCGTGTTCACCTTGAGCCATCCGGCCGCGCGGGCCATGACCACGGCGTGGCGTTCGGCCTCCTCGGCTGAGGCGTTCAGGGCCGCATCCCGCCCCAGCGCACCGCCACCGGCCGCGAGAGCGGCGGCCTGGGACGCCGCCAGCGCCGCACGCAATGCTGCGGCGGACGCGGTGGCTGACGGCATGACTGACCTTGTGACGTCGGCGTCGTCCCGTGTCGCGGCCACCTGGGCGGCCAGCGCTGCGGTGGCGGCGGCGTTGCGGGCACAGCGGGCGTCCGCAGCGGGGTCAGGGGCGGCCATGGTGAGCGCGGCGAGCGACTCGGCCGACAGCCGCAGCGCGTTGGCGGCCCGGCCGACGGGACCTGTCGGGACGACCTCGGCCGCGTCCTGGCCGACACCGGCGTACCGGCACGCGGCGACGGCACGGTCGTAGGCGCTCTGCGCACGCGCCCCGTGGAGCCTGCGCAGCGCCTCGGCCTCCTCCGTGGCCGCTGCGGCCGCCGCTTCTTCCCGTCCGCTCATCCTCGGCCTCCCTCGTCCGGGACGACACCGCACCACACCCCTGGTCCTGGGTGCGGGCAGGGTGCCACGTCGGCCTCCAAGAGGCCAGAAGCACGCGGCCGAGAGTCCGGAGGGCGCTGGATATCTGATTAACCGTCAGATACGGTGTCGGCGGCTGTTCCCGATGGTGAGCGACCGGTTCCCGAAGGGGTGAGTGTCATGCACAAACGTCCCCCGTGTCCGCGACCGCCCGGTGCTCCGCGCTGGGTCGCGATGTTCCATCAGCCCTCCCGGAACTCCTGGACGGTGGGCGCCGAGTCCCCCGACCGGGCGCCCGTGCTGTACGCCGTCGGAGACATGACCCAGACCGTGCGGGCGCGCGGCGAGGAGGTGACGGTCGCGCTGTGGGGGCCCAAGGACGGCGCCTGGCATCTCTTCGACGCCGCGGCAGGCGAGGCGTCCGCTCCCGCCCGGGCCACCTCGGCCGGCCCGGCCGCCGCGCAGGGCGCCGGTGAACCGGCCAAGCTCGCGGAACGCATGACGGACCGCCGGCACCAGGTGCTCATGGCCGGCCTGAGCAGGGCGGGCCTGTACGACCTGAGCGCCGAGGACGGCGAGGCGGTGCGGACGATGGCCGACCTGCTCGACGAAGCCACGGTCCGCCGGGTGGCCCACTGGCTCTCGGTGGCGGGCCGGGAGGGCTAGCGCCGACCGGGCCGAAACGCGATCATCAGCGTCGACAGGGCCGGTTCAGCGGGCGGTTCGCCGGGCAATGACGTCCAGGAAGCCACCGTCCAGGGCTGGAGGATGCATGAAGGTCTCCGTCGACCGCTCCCTGTGCTACGGCTCTGCCGAGTGCGCGCACCGGGCGCCGGCCGTGTTCGCGTTCGAGGACGGCTACGGCGTCGTACGGCCCGGCAGGGGGGAGTCCGGCGACGACCCGCAGGTTCAGGAGGCGGCCGAGAAGTGCCCCTCGCAGGCGATCGCGATCACGGACCAGGGGCCCCGGTGAGCACTCCTGGAGCGGCTCAGGCGGTGGACGACGTGCCGGCCGGCCCGGCCGGGTAGGACCACCCGAGGTCGGCCAGTGCGCGCGCCCGGGCCTCGGCGACCGCCATCCGGGCCGTGCGCTCGACAGGGTCGACGTGGGACACCTGGCCCGTGACCTGGCCCTCCCACTTGCGGTACAGCAGGCCGACCTCCGCCGAGAACCAGCCACGGCTCACCGCGTCCAGCGCCAGCAGCAGGCCCGTGTCCTCGGACGCCGGCAGGGCCATCCAGCCGCCGAGCGCGATGAGCAGCTCACGCCGGACGCACAGGGTGGCCGGATGGACCGGTGCGCGGAAGTCGTGCCGCTTCCAGTGATCGAGCACGGCACCGCGTTCGAGCGGGCCGTCGTCCGGGTTGCCGGGGAAGCCCACCGTCGAGCCGTCCGGCAGCAGGTCCAGAGCCTGGGACGTCGTCCAGCCGACGCTGTGGTGCGCCTCCAGCACGGCCACATCGCGGGCCAGCGCGCCGGGCGCCAGTCGGTCGTCGGCGTCCAGCACCTTCACATACGCGCCCCCGGCGCGCGCCAGTGCGATCGTGCGGGCGACTCCGGGCCCGCCCGGCCGGCCCTGGCCGAAGCTCACGCGGGTGTCGACCGGGACATGGGGGTGGACCTCGTCCGTCGTACCGTCCTGCTGGATCACCCACTCCCACTCCCAGCCACCGGGAAGCCGCTGCTCGCACAGGGACGCGTAGGCGTCCGGCAGGAAGCGCGCGGACGGGCCGTGGACAGCGGTGACAACGGTGACGCGCCGGGTCACGGCAGCACTCACCACCTTTCCGGGGGTGTTGTCGGTCATCCTCCCAGGTCATACACCCCATACAGCTGGTAACAGCGCGAGACCCCCGGCCGAACCCGGCCGGGGGTCTTTCCGTGTCGACTGGTGCGTACGCAAGTCGCCTTGGTGTCGAGACGTTGCGGTACTGCGTGGAGGCTGGAGATCAGCAGTCGAGCGTGGACGCCGAGTGCTCCGCGGGGGTGATCGTGGTCTCCGCCTCGGTGTCGATGAGGGGACGCTGCCGGCAACGGGGGGACTTTCCGTGGGCCTCGGCCCGGATCCGCTGTTTCATCGTGGGGGGCAGGGCCCTGGTGTGGGACCAGGACCAGTGTCGTGGCGCCGGGATCGTCGGGATGGTCTTGTGCGCGGTGCCGGTGCTCGGGTTCTCGGGCCGGGGTGCGGCCGCCGCGGTCGTGGCGGTCGTGGTGGTGACGAGTCCGAGCGCCGTGCACAGCGCGAGGAATGCGGTGACGATGGCGGTCCACAGCTTCATGACCTTGTTCTGGGTCATGGCCCCTCACTTTCGGGTTGGGCGATTTGCGTACTTTGCTCATGATGTGTATGTGGGCCGCGAAGTGGTGGACCGACGCCCGCTGCACGGCGATGTTCCGATGAACACCACTCGGATGGCCGTAAGAGGGTCGGAAAACCCCAAAACCTGGTGAGAGGGAGCGAAGGTGGAGCAAAGCAACCGTCCGTGGGGGTGTGATCACCCTCCGATCGGAATGGCGCCGGACCTGGGCTATTGCGCTGCCGGAGGCGGGAGTTGGGGCCCGGCGCAGGTCACCGATCGGTATCGGTCGGTGTGTATAGTCGGGCGCCAGAGGTCCCCTACGTCAAGGAAAGACGAGGTCGCGCGGTGAAGAAGCTGCTCCTGGTCGCACTGGCCGCCATCGGCGGGCTCCTCGTGTACCGCCAGATCCAGGCGGATCGCGCCGAGCAGGATCTGTGGACGGAGGCGACTGACTCCGTGCCCACGGGTTCGTGAGTGCCGATAACAGAATCTGAAACAGGCCCCGACCGCCTTCGCGGTCGGGGCTTTGTGCTGCACGCCCTCCGCCCGTGCCGGGCGTGGCGGGCGTTTCGGACGGCTGTACGCGTTGTCCGGGTGGCGCAGGGGCTTACGGGGCAGGATGGAGCGCGGTCCGTACGACTGGGGAGGGCAGCAGGTGCGGAAGCGTACGGCGTGGTGGCGGCGGTACCGCCGGGCGGTCCCCGGTGTCCCGCGGACGGCCCTGCTGCCGCGGCTCCTGCTGCCGGGGCTGTGCGCGCTGCTCGTCCTGCCCGGCGGTACGGCGGCCGCGTACGGGAGCGGCACTGCATCCGCCCACGGGAACGCGGCCCGCGCCGAGCACGGGCCGCCGGCGTCGTACGCCTTCGCGCCCGGCGCCCGTACCGTCGCGGGCACGGCGGGCACCGCGACGGCACCACGGCTGGACCCGGGCCGCACCTACCGCAGCTCCCTCCCGAGAAACGGCCGGCTCTACTACCGGCTCGACCTCGGCGCCACCGACACGGCCTACGTCCCCGTCACCGCCGTACCCCCGGCGGACGCCACCGTCTCCGCCACCGACGGCATCAGCGTGTCGGTCCAGGACGCCACCGGCACGCCCTGCTCCTTCGCGGGCGCCCGCTTCGGCGCCGGGCTCAGCCCGCGCCCGGTCACCGCGCTGGGGCAGCGGGAGGCCGGAAGGGCGGTGTGCCAGGGCAGGGGGACGTACTACGTGGTCGTCCGGCGCCTCGACGCCCAGGGCTCCGGTACGGCCGCCCCCACGCAGCGCTGGGACCTGGAGATCGCGCCCGTCACGGAACCGCGTACGGCGCGGGCCGGGGCCACCACGCCGCCGCAGGCCTGGGACTCCGCCACGCCCGAGCCGCTCACCGGTGAGCCCCGCGACCGCACCGGCGGCGCCGGTTTCGCCTCCGCGAGCCCACTGGGCCAAGGGGTCTGGCGGACATCCCTCGTGCCCGGCGAGACGCGGTTCTACAGGGTGCCGGTCGACTGGGGCCGACAGCTCCACGCCTCCGCCGAACTGGCCGGCGCCACCGGGCACGGCTATGTCGGCGGCGCCCTGAACCTCTCCCTCTACAACCCCGTCCGCGGCCTGGTCGAGGACACCGCCCTCGGCTACACCGGCACACAGAAGCCCGCCGTACTCGCCCCGCTCCCGCCGGTGGAGTACGCCAACCGCTACGCCGTTCCAGCCGGCGTGACCTCCGTCCGCTTCGCCGGCGACTACTACCTGGTGCTGCATCTCAGCGAGCAGATGACCGGCACGTTCGGGCGGGGGCCCTTCGGGGTGACGCTGCGGGTCCGGCTGGCCGGGCGGGCGCACGCCGGCCCGGAGTACACCGGGCGGCCCGTGCCGGGGGCGGTGTTCACGGTCACGGAGCGGGACCGGGAGGCGGCGCTCACCGGGAGCACTGGGGGCGGGGACGACCCCGTGATGTGGCTGGTCGCGATCGGCGGGATCGGCCTGGGGACAGCGCTGCTGCTGGTCCTCGCCGGGTGGACGGTGACGGCGCGGCGCGCTCGGCGGAGCCAGTGGGCTCAGCGGGCTCAGCGGGCTCAGACGCGGGTCAACGCCCAGAAGCCCACCGCGTAGCAGGCCAGGGCCAGCAACAGGATCGGGATCGCGACCCTGGCCGGCGGCCCGGGCCGCCGCTTCCGCCTGGCCCGGCGCGCCGCACGCCCTCGCACGGCCACGCCTGAGATCGGCTGAGCCGGAGAGGGAACCTGCGCGGCCTGAGCGGTGTACGCGGCGGTGGAGGCATCGACACGATGGCCCGCCATCGCGCCGGGGGCGTGGGGAGCGGGGGGTTGCGGCTGTTCGGCGTACGGGGGGTAGACGTACGAGGGGTATGGGGAGGGACTTACGACCTGCGGCGCCTGCGGCTCGGAGACCGGAGGCCCCTGGGACGGCGCCTGGGGTTCCTGAACGGAGGCCGGGAGCTCCTGGGGCGGCGGCAGACGGAAACTGCCGGTGTCCGAGAGCGAGCCGGTACCGCCACCGCCGCCCCCCGCCAGGCTCGTATCCGTGTCCTTGGTCAGGTCCAGGGCGACTCCGGAGGCCCTCCTGTGGGGGCCGTCGGGGCCGAACCCGGGCGGGAGCGGGCCGAGTTGGTCGAAGATCTCGATCAGCTCGTCGTCGGGCTCGGGCTCCGGCAGGAGTTCCGCCGCGGAGGCGAGCGCCTTGCGCGCACCCGTGGCGGTGCGGAAGCGCGCGGCCGGGTCGGGCTGGAGCAAGGTGGCCGCGACCTGCCAGAGCGGTTCCGGGATGCCCTTGGGCGGTCCAGGCGTCCCGTTCTCCGCGAAGTGCTGCACGAGCGCCTTGGTGTCAGGCTTGGCGCCTTCCAGCAGATACAGCGCGACCAGGCCCACGGCGAACAGGTCGGCGGGAAAGTCGGGTTCGGCGCCGAGCAGCTGCTCCGGGGCGAGGTAACCCGGCGTGCCGACCACGAGGTTGGTCTCCGTGAGACGGGGCTCGCCGAGCCGCATGGCGATGCCGAAGTCGGACAGCCGCAGCCGCGGCCGCCCGGTCCCGGTCGCCTCCAGGAGGAGGTTGGCGGGCTTGATGTCGCGGTGGACGACGCCCTCGGCGTGCACGGCGGCGAGACCGGACAGGAGCTGGTCGAGCAGGGTGCACACGAACGCCGGCGGCAGGGGTCCGTAGTCACCGACGAGGTGGACCAGGGAGCCGCCGGCGACCAGGTCCATGGTGAAGAGCACCTTGTCGTCGTCGGCGGCCCAGCTGGCCGGGGCGAGGACATGGGGATGGTCGATCCGCAGGGCCTGCTCCCGGACGAAGCGCAGCAGGGAGTGGGCGTCACGCTGCTGGAGCACCTTGGCGGCCACATAGCGCCTTCGGCGGTGGTCCCAGGCACGCCATACGGCGCCCACGCCCCCGCGTCCGATCGGGTCGGCCAGCTCGTACCGGCCGGCGAACACCTCACCCATGGCAGCCCATCGCTCCTCCCCCGGAACCCGCGCCGGTCACCCTGCCCCTTTGTTTCCCCGCTCCCCCTCGGTTCCCCCTGATCCCCCCCCCGTGATGAGTGATACAGCCCCCGTGATGAGTGATACGACCCCTCTCCGCGTTCGAGAACCGGTCCACCCCCATGGACCGCCCCTCGCGCCCGGTCGCCCGGACTGTCACCGGACTGTGCCCCGGCCCGGCCCCCGGACCCCCTCCGTGGACCGGGCCGTGGGTCCTAGTTCTGGTGGGACTGATAGTGCGCGACGGCGTCGGAGGTGCGGCCGGCGCCGTAGACGCGCAGGAACTCCGCCAGCTCGGGATGCGCCGGCGCGAGGCTGTCCGCGGCGTCGATGATGTCGCCCGCGGCGGCCACCGAGCGCAGCAGCGACTGGATCTCGCGGACCACCCGCTTGACCGTCGGTGCCCCGGAACCACTCGTGGTCTGGGTGGTGTTGTTGAGCACGGAGCCCCCCTGCGACTTCTTGATCTCGTCCATGCGCTCGGTCGCCTCGGCGGCGCTCACACTGCCGTCCGCGACCTGCGCCGCCAGCTCCTGCAGCAGCTGCACCCGCTGGACCACGGCAGGATTGCCGATCTTCGCGCGCTGGCCGCTCATCAGCTGCGAGAGCATCGGAGCGGACAGCCCCAGCACCGCGGCGAGACGGGCCTGGTTGAGCCCGAGATCATCGATGAGCTTACGGAAGAGCGCCCCCAACGGCTCCCCGTACCAGTTCCGCTGCAGCTCCCGCGCTCTCGCGGTGGCTTCCTGCTGTGCGGCGTCCATTGCGTCTCCCCATCGCTTCCCCTAAAAGACCGCGCGGTTCGCTGTAGCGAACCACGTCGAGCATCTTACGGAGCGTGGTCATTCGCGGGGACCCCCAATCTTTTTGCGGGAAACCGGGGGTGACCCGGTACTCTGGTCTGCGGCGCCCGCCGGAACGCGGTTCCTCCGGCCGGCCGCTGCATCCCGGGGCCTTAGCTCAGTTGGTAGAGCGCCGTCTTTGCATGGCGGATGTCAGGGGTTCGACTCCCCTAGGCTCCACCCCAAAAAATGCCTCCCGACCTGCGGAAACACAGGTCGGGAGGCATTTTTTTCGCCGACAGGCCGCGCCGTGGGACGGGCCGTGGGCAAGCGAGCGTCAACTCGACTGTCCCACGGCCCGCTTGACGACCGACGTCATGCGATCGTTTCCGGTGCTACTGCTCGTCGTCCTCGTTCGAGGCATCCTCCTCGGCCTGCTTCGCCTGCACCTCGGGGTCCAGGGCCGAGGTACCGCTGCCGTCCACCGAACTGATCCGGCCGCCCGACTCCGGTACCTCCGTCGCGGCCGGCGGTTCGACCAGCCAGTCGGGGTTGGCCTGCTTGTCCCACCACTTCCAGGCGGCGAAGGCACCACCGGCCAGCACGGCCAGCAGCGCCAGCGCCTTCACGCTCCGGCCGGCCCTGGACCGGCGCTCGTGCCGACGGACCAGCTTCTGGATCTCCTCCGCCGAGACTTGACCGCGCAGGGCGGCCAGGGCGGCTGCGCCACGCGCGGCGGCCTCCTCACGGACCGGAGCCGTCGCGGCCACGGCCTGCTCGATCCTCGGACGCGAGTACTCGGCGGCCTGCCGGGCGGCCTTGCGGGCGCGGACGGCGGCCTCCTGAGCCGCCAGATCCACCTTCGGCGGCACATGCGCACGAGCCTGCTCCAGACGCGGGGCGAGCCGGGCGTCGTACTGCACGCGGGCCTGTTCGGCTGCCTGGGACACCACGGGCGCCAGCCGTACGCGTGCCTCCTGCGCGTAGAGCGCGGCACGCTCCCTGGCTGTGTCCGCGTAGGGCGCCACCACTTCCGCGGCGTGCAGCACGCTGTCCTTCGCCGAGCCGGTCGCGGCGCGCACGCTGTCGATGCGGGTCACGGGTTCCTCCTCCTCGGTGGCGTACGGTATTTCGACTTTCCACCCTTTTAAGGATCATGCCTGCCGATGGTCCGCGCGGCATGCGAGGGCGGGCATATGGGTGCTGATTGCTCCCTTCGGAGCCATTCCCGGTAATTCCCGGGCAACCCGATCCTGCGGTCGACACTGCCACGAATCGGCGCCGCGCGCTGCCTTCCGGGCGGAACTCGTGGCTGCCGGGCGACGTACGGGCCCGGCCGTGCGAGGATCGGGGAGTCACAGAAAGACAACGGAAGGCAGATCGTGGCTGAGCAGCTTTACGCCACCCTGAAGACCAACCACGGCGACATCGTGGTCCAGCTTTTCCCGAACCACGCGCCGGAAACGGTCAAGAACTTCGTCGAGCTGGCCCAGGGCGAGCGCGAGTGGACCCACCCCGGCACGGGTGAGAAGAGCAGGACGCCGCTCTACAACGGCACGATCTTCCACCGTGTCATCAGCGGCTTCATGATCCAGGGCGGCGACCCGCTGGGCAGCGGCATCGGCGGCCCCGGCTACAAGTTCGGGGACGAGTTCCACCCGGACCTGTCCTTCAACAAGCCGTACCTGCTGGCCATGGCCAACGCCGGCCCGGGCACCAACGGCTCGCAGTTCTTCATCACCGTCGCCCCGACGACGTGGCTGAACCGCAAGCACACCATCTTCGGCGAGGTCACCGACCCGGCCAGCCAGAAGGTCATCGACGCCATCGCCGCCGTCCCCACCGGCCGCAACGACCGCCCGGTCAAGGACGTCGTCATCGAGTCGGTCGTCGTCGAGAAGCGCGAGGGCTGAGCCCACCGCCAGAGGGAACAAAACGCCCCGCTCGTCCGTAACAAGGATGAGCGGGGCGGGGCATTGCCGGGGTGCAGTCCCATGACCGACAAGGGGAACCGATGGACCACGCCGAAGGCAGTACGCAGGACGCCGCCCACCGCGTACCCGTGTGCTACCGGCACCCGGACCGCGAGACCGGTGTGCGCTGCACCCGCTGCGAGCGCCCCATCTGCCCCGAGTGCATGGTCAGCGCCTCGGTAGGGTTCCAGTGCCCCGAGTGCGTGCGCGGCGGAAGCGGCACCGGACACACGCCGACGGCGTCCCGGCCCCGCACGATCGCCGGCGGCTCGGTCACAGCCGACCCACGGCTGCTCACCAAGGTGCTGATCGGCATCAACCTCGCCGTGTTCCTGGCGCAGATCGCCCTGGGCAACACCCTCACCGACCGGTTCGAGCTGATCGGCCGGGCCCAGTTCTCCCTGTTCGGACCGCTCGAAGGCGTCGCCGAGGGGCAGTACTACCGCCTGCTGACCTCGATGTTCCTGCACGGCGGCTACGCCCACATCCTCTTCAACATGCTCAGCCTCTGGTGGATCGGCGGCCCCCTGGAAGCGGCCCTGGGCCGCGCCCGCTATGCCGCGCTGTACTTCGTCTCGGGCCTGGCGGGCAGCGCGCTCACCTACCTGCTCGCCGACCCAACCCAGCAGTCCCTCGGCGCCTCCGGAGCGATCTTCGGCCTCTTCGGCGCGACCGGCGTGCTGATGCGCCGGCTCAACTACGACTTGCGCCCGCTCGTCGCTCTGCTGGTGATCAACCTGATCATCACCTTCACCCCGGCCATGCACATCGCCTGGGAGGCCCACATCGGCGGTCTCGTCGCCGGTGTCGCCGTCGGCTACGCGATGGTCCACGCGCCGCGCGAGAAGCGGACGCTGGTCCAGTACGGCACCTGTGCGGTCGTACTCGCCGTCGTGGTGGTCCTCACGCTGGTCAGGACCGCTCAGCTCACCTGATACCGAACCGTTGTCCACAGGCTGTGCCGGATCTTGTGCACCGTGTGCGGGCACAGCTGTGCCCCCTGTCGCTCGGATGTGTTTCCGCAGGTCGGGCAGGGGGCCAACAGGTGTATGAGGGGTGGTGCGCCAGTCATACCGGCGTCAACGCCCGATGGGTTATCCACAGATCGTCGTTCTTTTCCCCATGTGGACAACCCTGTGGATAACTCGGTGGACAGCCCTGGGCAGAGCTACTTCCACTGCGTGGAGACACCGAAGCCCGCGGCGATGAAGCCGAAGCCGACCACGATGTTCCAGTTGTCCAGCGCGTCGATGGGCAGCGAGCCGTCGGTCACATAGAAGACGACGATCCAGGCCAGGCCGATGATGAACATGGCCAGCATGACAGGCGCGACCCAGCCACGGCTGTTCAGCTTGATCGCCTGGGCCTGCTTCGCCGGCGGCGGCGTGTAGTCGGCCTTCTTGCGGATACGTGACTTCGGCACGAGGGTCTCTCCTGTCGATGCGCTGCGTGGCCGCGCAGGTAACCGGTTCGGGGCTCGGGGCAGCGTACAAGTGGTCGGCATGACGACTGTGTGTGCTCCCCCGGGCGTCCGTTAGCGTAGTGCTTCCGTGGCGCCGAAGGAGATAAGGGTACGTTGAGCAATTCTGCCGACTCCCCCGGGACGCAATCAACGGGCTCCGGCCCTGGCCGCCGCATGCGTGTCCGCCCCGCACGGATGCTCACGGCGGCCGTCTTCGCGCTCGCGGGACTGATCTTCTTCACCAGCTTCGACACGGCCAAGGGCACCGACATCCGCCAGGACGGCTCCCTGCTGAAGCTGTCGGACCTGATCCAGCAGCGCAGCCGCAAGAACAAGGAACTGGACGAGTCCGACGCGGCCCTGCGCGGCAGCGTAGAGTCCCTCGCCGAGAGCGACGACGGCAGCAGCAAGGCGCAGGACCGCAGGCTGAGCGGGCTGGAGAAGAGCGCCGGCACCCAGAAGCTCACCGGTCACGCCATCACCGTCACCCTGAACGACGCCCCGCCCAACGCCACTGCCAAGCTCCCCGGCTATCCCGAGCCGCAGCCCGACTATCTGGTCATCCACCAGCAGGATCTGCAGGCCGTGGTGAACGCGCTGTGGCAGGGCGGCGCCCAGGGCATCAAGGTCATGGACCAGCGGCTGATCTCCACCAGTGCAGTGCGCTGTGTCGGCAACACGCTGATCCTCCAGGGCCGGGTCTACTCACCGCCGTACAAGATCACGGCGGTCGGAGATCCGGACAAGCTGCAGCAGGCCCTCGCGGCGAGCAAGGCGATCCAGACCTACATGGTGTACGTCAATGTCTACGGCCTCGGCTGGAAAGTCACCGACGACGGGACGGTGACTCTTCCCGGCTACTCGGGCACAGTGGATCTGCACTACGCGAAGCCCGTGCAGTAGCCGGCAGCAGCCCTTGGCCGGCCGTCCGCCAGCCGTCCGTCAACGGAGGCGCCGGTGCGCGTGATCGTCCGGACCGTCAGCGAGCTGTGCATCACCGTCGGCAGCCTGACCGTGCTCTTCGTCGCCTATGTGCTGTTCTGGACGGGTGTGCGGGCCGACAGTGCCATGAATGACCAGATCGACCAGCTGCACCGGCAGTGGTCGCAGGGAAGCATGCGGCCGCCGGCCCCGGGCAAGAAGGCGGCCGCCGCGGGCGAGCAGACGGTCGCCGTGACGAAACCGGCGCCGTACCACTACGGCAAGGCCTTCGCGATCATGTACATCCCGCGGCTCGGTTTCACGTGGAACAAGCCGGTCCTGGAGGGCACCGGCCGGGACGTGCTGGCGAAGGGACTCGCCCACTACGCGGGCACCGCCCAGCTCGGCCAGGAGGGGAACTTCGCGGTGGCCGGTCACCGGCGCACGTACGGCGACCCGTTCAAGGAATTCCCCGAGCTGCGGCCCGGGGACGCGGTCGTCCTCACGGACGGGACGACCTGGTTCACGTATCGGATCGACAAAGGGCCCTACAAAACCGTGCCGACGGACGTTGAGGTCATCGACCCTGTGCCACGTAAGTCCGGGTATACGCGTCCGGGCAGGTATCTGACGCTGACCACCTGCGATCCGGAATGGGGGCACAGTCACCGGCTGATCGTCTGGGCGCACCTGGACGCCACACAGTCCGTGGAGGCAGGCGAACCGAAGGCTCTGCGCCGTTAGTCTGGTGGCGTACGGCGTGAGTCAGGTGCCGTGGGGATACGGAAGGAACGGCATGTACGGCTGGATCTGGCGGAATCTGCCGGGGAACGCGTGGGTGAAGGCGTTCATCTCACTCCTACTGATCCTGGCCGTGGTCTACATCCTCTTCCAGTACGTCTTTCCGTGGGCCGAACCGCTGATGCCCTTCAACGATGTGACGGTGGACAACCAGTGAGTGCGCGGATTCTCGTCGTCGACAACTACGACAGCTTCGTCTTCAACCTCGTCCAGTACCTGTATCAGCTGGGTGCCGAGTGCGAGGTGCTACGCAACGACGAGGTGTCGACGGCGCATGCCCAGGACGGGTTCGACGGGGTGCTGCTCTCGCCCGGACCGGGGACGCCCGAGGAGGCCGGGGTGTGCGTGGACATGGTCCGCCACTGTGCGGCCACCGGTGTGCCGGTCTTCGGGGTGTGCCTCGGCATGCAGTCGATGCAGGTGGCGTACGGCGGTGTGGTGGACCGGGCGCCGGAGCTGCTGCACGGCAAGACCTCGCTGGTGGAGCACGAGGGCAAGGGTGTCTTCGCGGGCCTGCCCTCGCCCTTCACGGCGACCCGTTACCACTCCCTGGCCGCCGAGCCGGCGACGGTACCGGCCGAGCTGGAGGTGACCGCCCGCACCCACGACGGCATCATCATGGGCCTGAGGCACCGTGAACTCCCGGTCGAGGGCGTGCAGTTCCACCCCGAGTCGGTGCTGACCGAGCACGGGCACCGGATGCTGGCCAACTGGCTGGTGGAGTGCGGCGACCAGGGCGCCGTGGCGAGGTCGACGGGGCTGGCCCCGGTGGTGGGCAGGGCCACGGCGTGACCGCGTTGCGCCCGGAGCGCGAGACCGATGCCTCGTACGGGGATCAGTCGTACGAGGCTTCCGGTGCGCTTGGGGACTGGGACGCGGCGGGTGCTGCGTACCAGGGGTCCTACGAGGGGTCGTACGACGAGCCGTACCGGCCCGTGCTGGACGACGAGACGATGGCGCTGCGGATCCCCGGTGATCTGCCGCCGGGCACGAAGAGGGAGCCCACAGGCGCCTCTGCGGCCTCTTCCGCCTCGTCTGCCACCGCACCCGCGGTCGGTGGTCGTGCGGCCCGCAGAAAGGCCGCCAAACGCCGTGGAGGCCGTGGTGGACGCCATGGCGGCGGGCGGGAAGCGGCACCCGCGGGCCGGGGGGAGCCTGCGGATCCCGGCCGGCCGTTGTCCCGGATGGAGGCGCGGCGGCAGGCGCGGCTGCGCAAGCCGGGCCCGGGCGTCATCGCGAGCCGGGCGATCGGTGAGGTGTTCATCACCACCGGTGTGCTGATGCTCCTGTTCGTCACCTATCAGCTGTGGTGGACCAATGTCCGCGCCAACGCGCAGGCGGGCAGCGAGACGCACCAGCTCCAGAACGACTGGGCGAGCGGCAAGCGCAACCCGGGGGTCTTCGCGCCGGGGCAGGGTTTCGCCATACTGCACATCCCCAAGCTGGACGTGGTGGCGCCGATCGCGGAGGGCGTCAGCACGGAGAAGGTGCTCAACAAGGGCATGGTCGGGCACTACGGCGAGCCTCCCCTGAAGACGGCGATGCCGGACGCCAAGACCGGAAACTTCGGACTGGCCGCCCACCGCAACACGCACGGCGAGCCGTTCCGGTACATCAACAAGCTCCAGCCCGGTGACGCGGTCGTGGTCGAGACGCAGGACACGTACTTCGTGTACAAGGTGACCTCGACGCTGCCGGTGACCTCGCCGGCCAACACGAGCGTGCTGGATCCCATCCCGAAGGGCTCGGGCTTCACCAAGCCCGGCCGCTACATCACCCTCACCACCTGCACGCCGGAGTTCACCAGCAAGTACCGGCTGATCGTCTGGGGCAAGATGGTCGAGGAACGCCCGCGCAGCAAGGGCAAGCCGGACGCGCTCATCGAGCAGGGCTGACGCGAGTAAGGGCAGAGGCAGAGGAAACTGTGGCAGCGACCGCCGACGACACCGAAGAACACACGGACGCGTTCGATTCGAGTCCCGCCCGGCGGGGCCGGCGTCCGGGCCGTATAGCGACGGCGGTCAGCGTCCTCGGTGAACTCCTCATCACGGCCGGGCTGTTGCTCGCCCTGTTCGTCGTCTACTCCCTGTGGTGGACGAACGTGATAGCGGACCGCAAGGCGGAGAAGCAGGCCGAGAAGGTCCGCCAGCACTGGGCGCACGCCACGGACTCCGGTCCGGGCGCGCTGGACACCAAGGACGGCATCGGTTTCCTGCACGTTCCGGCCATGAAGAACGGCGTGGTGCTGGTCGAGAAGGGCACGGGCACGGACGTCCTCAACGACGGCGTGGCCGGCTACTACACGGACCCGGTCAAGGCCGCGCTCCCCATGACCGGCAAGGACGGCAACTTCACCCTCGCCGCCCACCGGGACGGGCACGGCGCCAAGTTCCACAACATCGACAAGCTGAAGAAGGGCGACCCGATCGTCTTCGAGACGCGGGACGACTGGTACGTCTACAAGGTCTACTCGGTCCTGCCGGAGACCTCGAAGTACAACGTCAAGGTCATCGACCAGGTCCCGAAGGAGTCCGGCAAGAAGAGGCCGGGCCACTACATCACACTGACGACATGCACGCCGGTGTACACCTCGGAATACCGGTACGTGGTGTGGGGCGAACTGGTCCGGGTGGAGAAGGTGAACAGCGAGCGGACGCCACCGAAGGAACTGCGGGGCTGACAGAGGGCTCCCTAGGAGACCTGTCCTCTAGCATGGCGAAGGCCCGAAGCCGCAATCTTCCCTTGCGGCTTCGGGCCTTTGAAGTGTGCCTGGACCGCCGTTACTCCAGGACGGCCAACGTGGTCCCAGCGCTCCACGTCTCCAGGAGCCCACGAGGTACGGCGGTGATGCCGCTCTGGCCGGCGATGTTCAGGGCGTCACGGGTGAAGGGGCACGTCGCCACGAACAGAGCCACGTCGGAGCCGTGCAGCACCTTGGCGGCTCCGATGAACTTCCGGATCTCGGGACTGGTGATGGAGATGTGGGGTGCGAAGCGCTTGCACTGGGCGGCCAGGCTTCGTCCGTCGCTTGTGAGCGCGGTGATGTCGACGCCTCCGTCGTGACTGCCGCCCCGCACGACGACCTTGGTGCAGCCGTCGCGACGCAGGAGTTCCGCGATGTGCTCCTCGAATTCACGTCCGTTCATGGCGTCCATGGAGGCCATCACTCCGGCGAGCGGCCGGTCTGGGCGGGGGCTTTCCAGCCGCTGCAGCCGGGCGTGATGCTGCCTGAGCCGCTCCTCGACCCGTTGGACGTCGGTGCGGAGTGAGATGAGTTCCCGCCGGTGCTCGCCTGACGTTTCGATCAGGGCGTTGAACATCGGCACGACCGTCTTGCCGAGGATGCGGGTGATGCGTTGGTCGATGCGGTCGTCGAGGGACAGCGGCGCTGCGTGGACCGGGTTTTCCACAGGCTGGGTACGGGCCAGGTACTCCATGTCGAGGAGGTACACCCGCACCTGACGTGCGACTTCGCTGTCGCGGAGCAGCATGGCGACGTTGAGGACGGCGCGCCGGGGATACAGCGCGAGTGATCGGGAGCGTGAACGGATCCCACAGACCTCCTTGAAGGAGGTCAGTTCTGTACCTGCCAAAACTCGGTACCCGCTGGCTTCCAGTTCTTCCCGATGGTCGACGACTACCGATTCGATGGCTTTGAGGCCGACCTCGAAGTACGCCGCCACCATCGCCGTCGTCACATGCATCCCGTCCGGCAGCAGCGACAGTGCCTTGACTCTGTCGAGCACGTCCGTGCGGTCCAGCACGGTGCTGCGGAGTGTCTTCGATTCCAGCAGCGCCGATTCGTTGATCACGTTCTCGATTCCCCACCCCAATCGATCAACGAGCCGTGCGATATGAAGGCACGATCGGTAGAGGCACTGCTGTGCGGTCACGGCGGATGTGAAGCTGAAGAAGGGCGATCCGATCGTCTTCGAGACGCGGGACGACTTGTACGTCTACAGGGTCTACTCGGTCCTGCCGGAGACCTCGAAGTACAACGTCAAGGTCATCGACCAGGTCCCGAAGGATCCGGAATACCGGTACGTGGTGTGGGGCGAACTGGTCCGGGTGAGAAGGTGGACAGCGAGCGGACGCCGCCGAAGGAACTGCGGGGCTGACAGAGCATATGAGTGGGCCCCTGCCGGAAAGTACCGGCAGGGGCCCACTCGGGTGTGCGGGGTGTCAGCCGTTGAAGCCGCCGAGGAGGCCGCCGTTGTCGTTGCCGCCGCCGACGTCGACGGTGGTCAGGACGATCTGGGTGTTGCTCGGGTCGGCCGGGGTGCCCGGGGTCGGGGTCTGGCTGGTGACCCGTGCCTTGTCGTCCTGGGGTCCGTTGACCTGGATCTGGTTGAAGCCCTGCTGCTGCAGGGTCTGCACGGCCTGCTTCAGGGTCTGGGTCGTGACGTTCGGCACCGGGGTCTGCTGGCTCTGCTGGAACACGCTGACGGTGAGGGCGATGGGCGTGTTCTTGTCGACCTGCTGGCCCGGCTGCGGGTTGGACGCGGTGACCTTGCCGTTGTCGTCCTGGTTGGTGGTGGGGGTGTTGTTGCAGGTCGGCACCAGGCCCAGCTGCGTCAGCTCGGCCTTCGCTTCGTCACAGGACTTGCCGATGACGTCGCCGGGGATTGTGACCTTGTCCTCGGGCTTGGCGACCGTCAGGGTGATCTTGGAACCCTTCTGGACCTCCGCGCCGAGATCGGGGTTCTGCTTGATGACCGTGCCGGCCGGCTGCGTCGAGACCTCGTCCTTGCGGACGACGTCGAACTTGTACTTGTCGCCTTCGAGCGTCGCCTTGGCGTCGTCGAAGGTCTGTCCGAGAACGTTCGGCACGGCGACCTTCGGCGCGCCCGTCGACACCGTCAGGTCGACCGTGCTGCCCTTGTCCACGTTCGTCTTGGGCTGCGGGTCCTGGTCGCAGACATTGCCCTTGGCCTGGGCGTCGCAGGGCTTCCTCGTGATCGACAGCTTCAGGTCGACGTTGTCGGCCATCTTCTTGGCCGAGTCCTCGGTCTGGCCGACGAACGTCGGCACCGCCACCTTGCCGTTGCCCGTGTTGCCGCCGCTGGCGACCCACTTGCCGATCAGGATCGCGCCGATCAGGACGAGGATGCCCGCGACCACCAGGAGGATCGTGGAGGTGTTGGACTTCTTCTGCTGCTGGCGACGGCGGCCGGACGGCTCGTCGTAGCCGTAGCCGCCGTCCGGGTTCATCGGCGGGAGCATGCTGGTCGCTCCCGCGCCGGAGTCCGGGCGCAGGGCCGTCGTCGGCTGGTCGTCCGGGTAGCCGCCGTAACCCACCGCGCCCATCGCGGCCGTCGCCGCGACCGGCTGGCCGTCCAGGCAGGCCTCGATGTCGGCGCGCATCTCGTCGGCCGACTGGTAGCGGTAGTCCGGGTCCTTGACCAGCGCCTTCAGGACGATCGCGTCCATCTCGGGCGTGATCTCGGGGTCGAAGACCGACGGGGGCTGCGGCTCCTCACGGACGTGCTGGTAGGCCACCGCGACGGGGGAGTCGCCCACGAAGGGGGGCCGTACCGTCAGCAGCTCGTACAGCAGGCAACCCGTCGAGTACAGGTCCGACCGGGCGTCGACCTGCTCGCCCTTCGCCTGTTCCGGCGACAGGTACTGGGCCGTGCCGATGACCGCGGCCGTCTGGGTCATGGTCATGCCGGCGTCGCCCATGGCGCGGGCGATGCCGAAGTCCATGACCTTGACCTGGCCGTTGCGGGTCAGCATGACGTTGGCCGGCTTGATGTCGCGGTGGACGATGCCGTTGCGGTGGGCGTACTCCAGGCCCTGGAGGATGCCGATGGTCATCTCCATCGCGCGCTCCGGCAGCAGCTTGCGGCCGCTGTGAAGAAGCTCACGCAGGGTGGAGCCGTCGACGTACTCCATCACGATGTACGGGATGGAGACCCCGTCGATGTAGTCCTCACCCGTGTCGTAGACCGCGACGATCGCGGGGTGGTTGAGCGAGGCGGCCGACTGGGCCTCCCGGCGGAACCGGGCCTGGAAGGAAGGGTCGCGTGCCAGGTCGGCGCGCAGGGTCTTCACTGCCACGGTGCGGCCCAGGCGGGTGTCATGCGCGAGGTAGACCTCCGCCATGCCACCACGGCCGAGCACCTGGCCCAGCTCGTACCGGCCGCCGAGGCGACGCGGCTCTTCCATAGCTACCTACCAGCCCTCTCCGTCGGTCTCGGCCGCACAGTGGTGTGCGGCCGGAGGCTGCCGTCCGGGCCTACCGTACCCGGCTCGCTTTGTGTGACCTGGCCAAGCCAGTAACCCGATACAGGACCGGTATCGCAACGTGCGCCGATGTGAAGGAGACGTGAGCGGTGTCACTTCCTGGTGGCGAGGTCACTTCTTGGACTTGATGACTGCCTCCATGACGTTCTTCGCGATCGGTGCGGCCAGGCCGCCACCGGAGATGTCGTCGCGGTTGGCGCTCTCGTCCTCGATGACCACGGCGACCGCGACCGGCGAGCTGCCGTCGGGCAGCTTGGCGTAGGAGACGAACCACGCGTACGGGTTGGCGCTGTTGGCCACACCGTGCTGCGCGGTGCCCGTCTTGCCGCCCACGGTGACGCCGGGGATCTGCGCCTTCGTACCGGTGCCCTGCTTGACGACCGTCTCCATCATGGACTGCAGGATCTGCGCGTTGGCCGGCGACAGCGGCCGGCTCATCTCCTCCGGCTGGGTCTTCGCGACCGGGTCGAGGTTGGAGGACTGCAGCTCGTCGACCATGTACGGCTTCATCAGCTTGCCGTCATCGGCGACCGCCGAGGCGACCATGGCCATCTGCAGCGGGGTGGCGGCGGTGTCGAACTGGCCGATCGAGCTGAGCGCCGTCTGCGGGCGGTCCATCTCCTTGGGGAAGACGGACGCGTTCGACCGCACCGGGACGAACTGCTCGGAGTTGAAGCCGAACTTCTCGGCCTCCTTCAGCATCTTGTCCTTGCCGAGCTGGGCACCGATGTGACCGAAGACCGTGTTGCAGGAGATGCGCAGCGCCTCCCGGAGGGACACGTTCTTGCACTGGATGCTGCCCTCGTTCTTCAGCTCGCGCGTGGTGTCCGGCAGCGTGTAGGGCTGGGGGGAGTCGGTGGCCTGGTCCGCCGAGTTGTACAGCCCGTTCTCCAGCGCGGCCGCCGCGGTGACCAGCTTGAACGTGGAGCCCGGCGGGTAGGTCTCGCGCAGCGCGCGGTTGAGCATCGGGTCGGCCGGGTTGTTCGCCTTCTGGAGGCTGTTCCAGGCCTTGGCGTCGCTGTCGGAGTAGCCCGAGAAGGACGAGGGGTCGTACGACGGGTAGGAGGCCAGCGCCAGGATCTTGCCCGTGGACGGCTCCAGCGCGACCACCGCGCCCTTGCCGCCCTGTGCCTTCAGCCCGTCGAACGCGGCCTTCTGCGCGGCCGCGTTCAGCGTGGTGACGACGTTGCCGCCCTGCTTCGGCTTGCCCGTGACCATGTCGAGGGTGTTGCGGAAGAAGAGCCGGTCGTCGTTGCCGGTCAGGATGCCGTCGTCGAGCTTCTCCAGCTGGCTGCCGTCGAAGGCCTGCGAGGAGTAGCCGGTGACCGGGGCCCACATGGGCCCGTCCTTGTAGGTCCGCTTGTACTTGAAGTCGCCGCTCTTGGACTCCACGGAGCCGGTTATCGGGTTGCCGTCGACGATGATGTCGCCGCGCGGGTGGGCGTAGCGCTCGATGGCGACCCGGCGGTTGTCCTTCTCGGTGGCGAGCTGGTCGGCCTTGACGTACTGGAGGTAGTTGTCCCGGATCAGCAGGGCCAGCACGAGCAGGCCGCAGAAGATCGCGATCCGGCGCAGGGGCTTGTTCATGACGGGCGGACCACCTGGGTCATCTCGGCGTCGGGGTTGGTGGCGGGGCTGGGCGCCGGGCGGCGGGCGGTGTCGCTGATGCGGATGAGGATGCCGATCAGTGCCCAGTTGGCCAGCACGGAGGAACCGCCGTACGCGACGAACGGCATCGTCATACCGGTCAGTGGGATGAGGCCCATCACACCGCCGGCCACGACGAACACCTGCAGCGCGAAGGCGCCGGACAGGCCGACGGCGAGCAGCTTGCCGAACGGGTCGCGGGCGGCGAGGGCGGTGCGCAGGCCGCGTTCCACGATCAGGCCGTAGATCAGCAGCATGGCCATGATGCCCGCGAGGCCCAGCTCCTCGCCGAAGGTGGCGAAGACGAAGTCGGAGTTGGCGGCGAACTTGATCAGGTCCGAGTGACCCTGGCCCCAGCCGGTGCCGAGGGTGCCGCCGGAGCCGAACGCCCACAGGGACTGCTGCAGCTGGTCGGAGTGGAGGATGCCGTCGTGGGTGACCTGGCGGCTGAGCTGGTACTCGCGCATCGGGTTGAGCCAGGCGTGCACACGTGTCTGGATGTGCGACTCGAAGCTCGCCACGCCGACGGCGCCGACCGCGGACATCAGCAGACCGAAGACGATCCAGCTGGTCCGCTCGGTGGCGACGTACAGCATGATGACGAACATTCCGAAGAACAGCAGCGAGGTGCCGAGGTCGGTCTCGAAGACGAGGATGAGGATCGACATCGCCCAGACGACCAGAATGGGGCCGAGGTCGCGGCCGCGCGGCAGGTACAGGCCCATGAAGCGGCGGCTGGCGAGGGCCAGGGCGTCGCGCTTCACCATCAGATAGCCGGCGAAGAAGACGGCGAGGACGATCTTCGCGAACTCACCGGGCTGGAGGGAGCCCAGGCCGGGGACGCGGATCCAGATCTTGGCGCCGTAGATGTCGGCCCCGAGGCCCGGCACCAGCGGCAGGAGCAGCAGGACCAGGGCGCAGACCATGGAGATGTACGTGTAGCGCTGCAGGACGCGGTGGTCCTTCAGGAAGATCAGCACCGCGGCGAACATGGCGATGCCCAGCGCGCTGTACAGCAGCTGGCGGGGCGCGGCCGCGGCGAAGTGGGGCAGCGACTGCAGCAGCTTCGACTGGTCCAGCCGCCAGATCACCACGAGTCCGAGCCCGTTGAGCAGCGTGGCCAGCGGCAGCAGCAGCGGGTCGGCGTACGGGGCGAACTTCCGTACGGCGAGATGGGCGACGCCGGCCAGCAGACCGAGACCGAGGCCGTAGGACAGCAGCCCGGCGGGCACCGAGTTGTTGATGGCCAGGCCCACGTTGGCGTAGGCGAACACCGGGATGGCCACGGCGAAGACCAGCAGGGCCAGCTCGGTGTTGCGGCGGCTCGGCGCGCCGATCGCGCCGATCGTGGACGTGTGGTGCGTCGGCGAGTTAGTCGTACTGCTCATCGTGTGACAGGGCCTCTCGCGGCTCGGCTACTGCTTGCCGCACTGATCGACGACCTTCTTCTCATCCTCGGAGAGGCTCGGGCCGGGGTTGGGGGTGGTGGACGCGGACGGCGGCTTCGAAGGGTTCTTCGTAGCGGGCGCCGAACCGGATGGGTGCGGTGTCGGTGTGGCCTTGGACGTGAAAGCGGTGCGGGTGGTTCCCGTGGTGCCCCCGGCCTCGCCCTGGCCCGTCTTCGCGTTCTGCCGGGATGCGACGGCCGTGCGCTCCGCCTGCTTCTTGCACGCGGAGGCCTGTACCGAGAGCGCCTGGATCTTCGCCTGCGCCTGCTGCAGACCGCCCGCCGCGATCGTGTTCTTGACCTGCTTCTGCTGGTAGGGCGGCAGGTACTTGAGTTCGATCTCGGGGTGGTCCTTCTCCACCTTCGACAGCGACACCCAGGCCAGGTCCTGGCTGATGCCGCGGTACAGCGCCACGTGCTCGTCCTTCGCGCCGACGTAGTACTGCGACTGGGTCCAGCGGTAGCCGCCGTAGAGGCCGCCGCCGATCACGGCGAGGGCGAGCACGCTGTAGAAGGATCTCTTCAGCCACCTGCGCCCGCCGCGCGGCTTGGTGAAGTCGCCGTCGGCGTAGTCGTCGAAACTGCCCGCCGGGATGTACCCGGTGGTGTCGCCGGAGCCGGGCGGGCCGAACTCGCCGCCGCCGTGCCCGGCTGCCCGGCGGCCCAGGTGCGAGGCGCGGCCGGCCGGGGTCTGCATGATGCCGTTGTCGTGCAGATGGTGCTGGTTCTCGGCGACCGCGCCGACCACGACCGGCTGGTCGGACAGCTGCCCGGCGAGGGTGTCACCGGTGTCCAGGTCGAGGACGTCGGCGACGATGACGGTGATGTTGTCGGGGCCGCCGCCGCGCAGCGCGAGCTGGATCAGCTCCTGCACGGTCTCCTGCGGGCCCTGGTAGCTGGCGAGGGTCTCCTCGATCGTCTGGTGGGAGACGACGCCGGACAGACCGTCGGAACAGATCAGATAGCGGTCGCCGGCCCGGACCTCGCGGATGGACAGGTCGGGCTCGACGTGGTCGCCGCTGCCGAGGGCGCGCATCAGCAGGGAGCGCTGGGGGTGGGAGGTGGCCTCTTCCTCGGTGATCCGGCCCTCGTCGACGAGCCGCTGCACCCAGGTGTGGTCCTGCGTGATCTGCGTGAGCACCCCGTCACGCAGCAGATAGGCGCGGGAGTCGCCGACGTGGACGAGCCCGAGCCGCTGCCCGGTCCACAGCAGTGCGGTCAGCGTGGTCCCCATGCCCTCCAGCTGGGGGTCCTCCTCGACCATGGCGCGCAGCTGGTCGTTGGCGCGCTGCACGGCGACGCCGAGGGAGGTGAGGATGTCGGAGCCGGGCACGTCGTCGTCGAGGGTGACCAGGGTGGAGATCACCTCGGAGGAGGCGACCTCGCCGGCCGCCTGGCCGCCCATGCCGTCGGCGATCGCGAGCAGCCGCGGACCGGCGTAGCCCGAGTCCTCGTTGCCCTCCCGGATCATGCCTTTGTGCGATCCGGCGGCAAAGCGCAGTGACAGACTCATGCGCACCTCGCCCGTCGGCTCCGAATGCAGCCGGTCGTGTCGAGCCACACTGCCCACCCTCCGGTCGGGAGCGCGCCGGAGGCCGGGGTGCGGCCTGCTTCCGCGTGCTCGCTCCGCTCGCTCATTGTCGTACTACTTCCGCAGCTCGATGACGGTCTTGCCGATGCGGATCGGCGCGCCCAGCGGGATCGGCGTGGGAGTCGTCAGCCGGGAGCGGTCCAGGTAGGTGCCGTTGGTGGAGCCGAGGTCCTCGACGATCCACTGACCGTCGCGGTCCGGGTAGATCCTGGCATGACGGCTGGAGGCGTAGTCGTCGTCCAGCACGATCGTGGAGTCGTGCGCCCGGCCCAGCGTGATCGTCTGCCCCTGCAGCGCGACCGTCGTGCCGGTCAGTGTGCCCTCGGTCACCACCAGCTTGGCGGGGGCGTTGCGGCCGCGCCGGCCGCCGCCCTGCTG
The DNA here is from genome assembly GCF_042868225.1 of Streptomyces sp. NPDC007856. Lineage (NCBI taxonomy): Bacteria > Bacillati > Actinomycetota > Actinomycetes > Kitasatosporales > Streptomycetaceae > Streptomyces > Streptomyces sp. NPDC007856. The sequence goes on from NZ_JBIAEC010000003.1 coordinate 302,680, forward strand.
GCCGCGCTGCTGCGGGGGCGCCGACTGCTGCCGGGCCGCCTGCTGCCGGCCCTGCGCTTGCGCACGCCCGGCCTCCCTGCGCGATCCGCGCTGGGTGACCCGCGTACCGAACAGGTCGCTCCGGATGACCTGCACGGCCACGATCACGAACAGCCACAGTACGGCCAGGAAACCCAGCCGCATGACCGTGAGGGTCAGCTCTGACATTGCCCCCGCTTCACCCTTCGGCTTGCCTATAGATAACGGTGGTGCTGCCCACGACGATCCGCGAGCCGTCGCGGAGCGTAGCGCGGGTGGTGTGCTGCCCGTCCACCACGATGCCGTTGGTGGAACCGAGATCCTGGATCGTCGAGGGCGTTCCGGTCCGGATCTCGCAGTGCCGGCGGGAGACGCCGGGGTCGTCGATCCGCACGTCGGCGTCGGTGCTGCGGCCCAGCACCAGCGTCGGGCGGGAGATCTGGTGGCGGGTGCCGTTGATCTCGATCCAGTAGCGGGTGCGCCCGCCGCTCGCCGGGGCGGCCGCGGGCCGCTGGGTGGCGGGCTGGGGGTATCCGTAGCCGCCGGGACGGGCGCCGGGCGGCGGTGCGGCCGGCATCGGGGGCGCGCCGGCGGGCGCGGCGGGCGGATAGCCGTACCCGCCCGGGCCGCCCTGCCCGGGACGGCCGGGGGCCGGGGCCGTGGGGGCCTGCTGTCCCTGCTGGTTGCTGGAGGAGGCGAGGGTGCGCGAGCGCACCCGGTACAGGCCGGTGTCGAGGTCGTCGGCCTTCTCCAGGCTGACCTTGATCGGGCCCATGAAGGTGTAGCGCTGCTGCTTGGCGTAGTCGCGCACCATGCCGGCCAGCTCGTCGCCGAGCTGCCCGGAGTACGGGCTGAGGCGCTCGTAGTCCGGCGCGCTCAGCTCCACGATGAAGTCGTTCGGTACGACGGTCCGGTCACGGTTCCAGATCGTGGCGTTGTTGTCGCACTCACGCTGGAGCGCGCCGGCGATCTCCACGGGCTGGACCTCGGACTTGAAGACCTTGGCGAAGGTGCCGTTCACCAGACCTTCGAGACGCTGCTCGAACTTCTTCAGGACTCCCATGGGGCACCTCCTCCGTCCTTGCCGTTGCCTTGCCCTGCTGTGTGGCCGCTGTCTTGCCTGTACTGCCGGTTCCGCTGGTGCTGCGCACTGATCGTATCTACGCGTCCGGCAATCAGCCGGTTCCCCCAGCGGCTCCCCTTCGAACTCCCGGTGCGCAGTCCCGCTGCCATGGATCGTAGAGGGGGGCGAAGACCAGTGTCCCGCACCTGGCTGTGGACCCGGCCCGGCTCCTGGGGAGATGCCGGGGAACGGTACGAGGTTGATACGTGAACCGAGTCTCCTTGATACGTGGGGGAGGGATGGGGCGGGTAGGAGGGGGCGGTTGGGGGCGTTGTGGGGGTGGGGCTTGGTCTCGGGCGCGGTGGGGGGACGGGTTTGGGGGATCGGGGCGGGGCGGTGGATGGGGTGTTGTGGGCTTGGGGCGGGGGTCGGTGGGGAGTTGGTGGTTCGGGTGGGGGCTGACGGGGGTCGTGGCGGGCCTGGGTGGGGGCCTGGCGGGGTCGTGGCGGGTCCGGGGCTGTCTCGGGGGTCCGGGGCTGTCTCGGGCCGGAGGGAAGCGATGTGAACCCACCCCGTACGACGTGCTAATGTTCTGGGTGTCGGAAGGGGCTGGCCCGAAAGGGCGGGAACCGGAAGACGCACCCAATGCGCGGGTGGCGGAATAGGCAGACGCGCTGGATTCAGGTTCCAGTGCCCGCAAGGGCGTGGGGGTTCAACTCCCCCCTCGCGCACAGAGACGAGACGGGTCTCTGTCGGTGACGGAAGTCACCGGCAGGGGCCCGTTTCGGCGTTGTGGGCCCGTTTCTTATTGTGTCCCGGTTTGTGATGAATCGCACAGACTGGTGGCGGACGTAGGGGACCCATCCGTGAGCTATCTCACGAGCGAGGCCGGCGATGCCTCCTGCCGCCGCCGGCTCCCTCACCGCAAGCACGGCGTCGTCTTGCCTGCGCTGAGGCAACTTCTCGCCATCTCGTGGTCCATTCTTCCGGACGCTTGGCAATGATTGTTGGCAACTACTTGCCAATAACTGGGCAATCGCCCTACCGTTGCTGTCGTTCGCCGCACGGACCCATCGCGGCCGACCCGAAAAGCCACGGGAATAGGAGCGCACGATGCAGAAGTTCGACACCCCCGCCCCGGTCTCCGTCGTCCTGGACATCCCCGCCGGACGCGTCCGGTTCATCGCCGCCGACCGTGCCGACACCACCGTCGAGGTCGGGCCCGCCGACCCGGCCAAGAGCCGCGACGTGAAGAGCGCCGATCAGACAGAGGTCGCCTACGCCGACGGCGTCCTGCGGATCCGCGTCCCCGAGCCCCGCAACCAGTTCTTCGGCCCGTCGGGATCCATGGAGGTCACGGTGCAGTTGCCTGCCGGCTCCAGCGTCGAGGCCAAGACCGGCAGCTGTGAACTGCTGACCGTCGGCCGTCTCGGCGACGTCGCCTTCGACGGCGCGTACCGGCGGATCGAGATCGACGAGGCGGCAGGCGTGTGCCTCAGGGCGGTCGACGGCGACGTCCAGATCGGCCGGCTCACCGGCCCCGCGGAGATCAGCACCGCACGGGGCGACATCCGGATCACCGAGGCCGCGCGCGGCACGGTCGTGCTGCGCACCGGCTCCGGCGACATCACCGTCGGCGCCGCCGCCGGGGTCTCGGCCGTCCTGGACGCCGGCACCACCCACGGCCGTATCAGCAACGCCCTGAAGAACGACGGCACCGCCGAACTCGACATCCGCGCCACCACCTCCCACGGCGACATCACCGCCCGCAGCCTCTGAAGGAACAGAACCAGGGCCGTCCGGCTCACAGCCTGTGGACGGAGGGGGCCGGCCGGGTCGTGCGGGGCCGGTCCCCGGTTCTCCCGAGGTTCAGGTATCCGGGGGTTCAGGACCGGCTCGGCTGGCACCGCGGGCACCACACGGTGCCCCGGCCCCCCAGCCGGGAGCGGCGCAGGTGGGTGCCGCAGCGGGGACAGACAGGGTCGGGGTCGTCGCGATGGCCGGTGAGCCACCCGTCGCGCGGTGGCACGCAGCCGGCGTTGACCGAGGAACGCAGCGTGCGCCGCATGTGGGAGTACAGGTGCCGGCGTTCGCTCTCCGTCAGATCACCGGCCCGGGTGCCGGGGTGCAGCCCGGCACGCCACAGGATCTCGTCGGCGAGCAGATTGCCGAGACCGGCCAGGACGGACTGATCGGTCAGCGCGGTCTTGATGTGACCGCGGCGCGCGCGTAGCCCGGCCTCGAAGTCCTCACGGTCCACTGCCAGCGCATCGGGACCCTGACGGTCCAGCAGCCGGGCGACGCCGGAGTCGTCGTCGGCCAGCCACAAGCCCTGGAGCTTGCGCTGGTCGCGGTAGCGGAGCTGGCGGCCGCCACCCAGGTAGAACAGGACGCGGTCGTGGGCCTCGACGGCGTCGTCGGGATCGGCGCAGAGCAGCCGACCGGTCATACCGAAGTGCAGCAGGACGGTCGGGCCGCCGGTGTGAGCGAGCAGCCACTTGCCGTGCCGCTCCGGCTCGGTGAACCGCCGGCCCTCCAGTGCCTCGCGCAGCCGCCGTGCGCTCACCCCGTGCAGGACGCCCGCGTCGCACACGTCGACGCGGCGGATCTCCCTGCCCTTCGCGCAGGACACGAGCACCCTGCGGAAACCCTCGACGTCCGGCAGCTCAGGCACGGCGGACGCCACCCTGCCGACTGAGGACGCCCTGCGCTTGACGGGGGCACAACGATCGAGCCGGAGCCGGAGCCGGAGCCGGAGCCGGAGCCGGAGCCGCAGCCGTAGCGGCTGGGGGCGCGGTCCCTCGTTTCTGTCTCGGGGCCATGGCAGCCTCCTCGCTGCGCCGGGCCTGTGCCGACACGGATGGCGATTCCGAAGGCGGGGGTGTCATGGGGCGCGTCGCGCCGGGCTCGCGGGGACCGTGGGTACGACGCTGCCGACGGCCGTCCACCCGAGTGCCCTCCGCGTCGCCGTTCGTACCGTGTCAGGCCGTCATCCACAGGGTCTGACGCGTTCCGGGCGTCCGCTGTACCGTCTGCACGAGTTGATGTTCGTGTGGATGTTCGTGCCGAAGGGCGTTCGGGGGAGGCGGTCGCGGTGACCGGAACCGGTGGGGAAGTGCTGGCGGACACGGTGGACCAGGAGACGCGCCGGCTGCCGCGGGTGCGCGGGTTCGCCCAGTGGCCGCGGCAGGGCTCGCCCAGGGACGAGGGCAAGGCGCTGCGGACGAGCGTGCCGCGCGGCGCGCACCGCACGCTCGACCTGGACCCCTCCCGCCCCGACGCGGTGAGCGCCGTCATCGTGTCCAACGCCGGCCGTATCGAGGAACTGACCCCCATCCGCGTCGGACGGATGGCCGCGACCCCGTTCGCCTTCCTGCGCGGCTCGGCCGGACTCATGGCGTACGACCTGGCCCGCACCCCCATGACCAGGATCGGCACCCAGATATGCGGAGACGCGCACGCGGCCAACTTCGGCCTGTACGGTGACCATCGCGGCGACCTCGTCATCGACCTCAACGACTTCGACGAGACCGTGTACGGCCCCTGGGAGTGGGATCTGAAGCGGCTCGCCGCCTCCCTGGTGCTCGCCGGGCGGGAGGCCGGCGCCGACGAGGACACCTGCCGTACCGCCGCGCGGGACGCGGTCGGCGCCTACCGCCGCACCATGCGCCTGCTCGCCAAGCTGCCGGCGCTGGACGCGTGGAACGCCATCGCGGACGAGGAACTGGTCTCCCACACCGACGCCCACGATCTGCTCGGCACCCTGCAACGGGTCTCCGAGAAGGCCCGGGCCAACACCAGCGGTCGGTTCGCGGCGAAGTCGACCGAGGAGGCGGCGGACGGCGGACGCCGTTTCGTGGACGCCTCACCGGTCCTGCGCCGCATCCCGGACGCCGAGGCGGCGGCGGTCGCCGCGTCCCTGGAGGAGTACCTGACGACGCTGCCCGAGGACCGGCACCCCCTGCTCGCCCGGCACGCCGTCCACGACGTGGCCTTCCGCGTGGTCGGCACCGGCAGCGTCGGCACCCGGTCCTATGTCGTCCTGCTCCTCGACCACCGCGAGCAGCCGCTGGTCCTCCAGGTGAAGGAGGCCCGCCCCTCCGCGCTCGTCCCGCCTCTGGCCACGGCCGGGTTCGAGACGCCGCCGGTGGCGCACGAGGGCCGCCGGGTCGTCCTCGGCCAGAAGCGGATGCAGGTGGTCAGCGACATCCTCCTCGGCTGGACCACGGCCGGTGGCCGGCCCTTCCAGGTCCGCCAGTTCCGCAACCGCAAGGGCAGCGTCGACCCCGCCGCCCTCGCCGCCGACCAGATCGACGACTACGGCCGGATGACCGGCGCCCTGCTGGCCCGCGCCCACTCCCACAGCGCCGACCCCCGCCTGATCGCCGGCTACTGCGGCAAGAACGAGGAACTGGACGAGTCGATAGCCACGTTCGCGGTCACCTACGCCGACCGCACCGAGGCCGACCACGCGGAACTGGTGACGGGCATCCGAACGGGACGCATCGCGGCGGAGCTGGGCGTGTGAGGCGGGGGCTGGGCTTCCCACCCGGCAGACCACCGACAGCCCTACGGCACCCCGCCGCATCTCCACCCCCTACCCTGTTCGCGTGACGACCCCCGATGCCGAACAGTCCCCGCGCCCCGAGGAGCGGCTCGAACAGGCCGTACGGGCCGCCGAGCAGGCGTTGATCGAGTACGAGATCGCCGTGGAGACGTTCCGCGTCGAGGTCGAGAACTTCTCCCGGCTGCACGAACAGCGGCTCGGCCCGCTCTACGCCCGCATCGAGGTGCTGGACGCCGAGATCGCCGAGGCCAGGGCCGCCCGCACCGGCGACCCGGAGGACATCAGCCGCGCCGAGGAGGCCCGCGCGCGGATCCTGCCGATCCCCGGCGTGGAAGAGCTGCTGCACGGCTGGATGGACGGCCACGGCCTCTTCCCGGAGGCCGCCGCCATGCTGACCGACCAGGCCGTACGGCCCCCGGAGCGGGTGCGGCCCAGCGAGGAGGCCCGCAAGCTCTACCGCGAGCTGGCCCGCAAGGCGCACCCCGACCTGGCACAGGAGGAACCGGAGCGGCAGCGGCGTGAGGAGTTCATCACCCGCGTCAACGCCGCCTACGCCCGCGGCGACGAGACCCTGCTGAAGGAGCTGGCCGAGGAGTGGGCGGCCGGCCCGGTGCCGCCCGAGCGGCGCCCGAGCCCCGCCGAGGAGCTGTACGCCCGCCTCGAATGGCTCGCCCAGCGCAAGGAACTGCTCACCCTCGTCGCCCGTGAACTGGAGGAGGGCGCCATCGCCGGCATGCTCCGGCTCGCCCCGGACGACCCCGACGGGTTGCTCGAGGAGATCGCCACCAAGCTGCGCTCCGACATCGCCCAGCGCGAGGCGGAACTGGCGGCCCTGCTGGAGCAGGGCTGAGCCTGGAGCAGGGCAGGCCGAGCCGCGGCTCGGCCCGGCCGGCTCCGGGCAGCTTCGGGTAGCGTCGGGGGCATGAGTTTCGGAGCTGGTGTGCCCACGGTCGAGGTCACGGACCTCAAGGACAGCGACTTCCTGCTGGACGTCCGCGAGGACGACGAGTGGCAGGCGGGCCACGCCGAGGGGGCGCTGCACATCCCCATCAGCGAGTTCGTGGCCCGCTACGGCGAGCTGACCGAGGCCGCCCCGCAGGGCGGCCGTGTCCACGTCATCTGCCGCTCCGGCGGCCGCTCGGCGCAGGTCACCATGTACCTGGTCCAGCAGGGCATCGACGCGGTGAACGTCGACGGCGGCATGCAGGTCTGGCAGGCCGCGGGCCGCCCGGTGATCACCGACGACGGCCGGCCCGGCTTCGTGCTGTAGCCGCTTCCCCGTGTCCCCGGGGGCCGCGCGGTCAGCCCAGCGGATGGGCGGCCAGCAGATCCCCGAGCCTCTCCTCGTGCGCCGCCGCCGGGCCGAGCGCCAGCTCCAGGTGCTTGGCCCAGGCGTGATAGCGGTGCAGCGGACAGTCGGTGTCGGCGCCGAACCCGCCGTGCAGATGCTGCGCCGTCTGCACCACCCGGCGCACCCCCTCCGCCGCCCAGATCTTCGCGATCGCGACATCCCCTGAGGCGGGCAACGCCCCCGGCGCCCCTGAGGCGATCCGCCAGGCGGCCTGCCAGAGGGTGGCCTCCATGGCGCGCAGATCGATGTACCGGTCCGCGGCCTGCACCGCCACCGCCTGGAAGGTCGCGAGCGGGTACCCGAACTGCTCCCGCTTTCCCGTGTACTCGGCGGTCATTCTCAGCACTCGCTCGCCCAGCCCGAGAGCCAGCGCGCAGTTGCCGGTGACAAGCAGCGCGTACAGCCACTCCCAGGCGCCGTCGGCCTCGATGACGTCGTCCGCGTCGATCCGCACGGACGTGAGCCGCAGCTCGGCCAGCCGCTCCCCACTGGTGGACACCTGCTCGGCGAGCACCACCCCGTCCTGCTCGCGCGCCACCAGCGCGAGCACGGTCCGCTCGGCAGCCGCGCTCCCGAGGTGCGCCGGTACGACGACGAGATCCGCGTCGTACGCCCACGGCACCGCCGTCTGCACCCCGTCCAGCACCCAGACCGGACCGTCCCGCCGCGCCCCGACGGCCAGTTCGGCCGGGTCGTGGCCACTGCGGCCGTTCACCGCGACGGTCAGCACCAGCTCACCCCGTCCGGCCCGCGCGAGCACGTGCCCCGCCAACTCCGCGCCACCGTAGGCCTGTACGGCCGCCGCCGCCGCGCTGTGCTCCAGCAACGGCACCCGGGCGAGCACCTTGGCGGACTCCCGCAGCACCAGGCACAGCGCGATCGCGTCCAGACCGGAACCGCCGTGCGCCTCGTCGAGCAGCAGACTCAGCAGGTCCGCCTCGGCCAGCCGGGACCACAACTCCCGGTCGAAGCCCTCGGCCACGGCACCGGTGGTGAGCGCCGGGCTGGGCACCGCGTCCGGTGCCACCCCGGCGAACACCCCGCACGCCGCCTCGGCCGCCGCCCGCTGCTCCTCGCTGAAGGTGAAGTCCACGGCCTGTCCTTCCGACGGGGTGGGTGTCGGTGATCTGACGGAGCGTCAAGATAGAACAGGTTCTAGAAGAAGGGAATGGGTGTGGAGTCTTCGGTGTTCCTGGGGGCCCCTCCCCCTCCCCCCACCCTCCCCACCCCCGCCGATCGTGCCCGCCGAGTCGGCCCACGCCCCCCCTCAGCGATCGAAGTCCAGCTCCACCTGCTCTGTCAGCGGATGCGACTGGCAGGCCAGCACATAGCCGGCTTCCGTCTCCTCCGACTCCAGGGCGAAGTTGCGGTCCATGCGGACCTCGCCGGAGACCAGGAAGGCACGGCACGTCCCGCACACGCCGCCCTTGCACGCGTAGGGCGCGTCGGGGCGGTTGCGCAGGACCGTCTCCAGCAGCGTCTCGCCGTCGCGCACCGGCCAGGTGCCGCCACGTCCGTCGAGCCGGGCGGTGACCGTGCTGTGCGCGGGTGCCTGGGCGGTGGCGGCCGGGGGCGAACCCGCATCCACGTGGAAGATCTCCTGGTGGATGCGGGACCGGTCCACACCCAGTTCCCGCAGCGCCTGCTCGGCGCCCCGCACCAGCCCGTACGGCCCGCACAGGAACCAGCCCGCGACCTCACCCACCGGCAGCAGCGCGGGCAGCAGCCCGGTGAGCCGCTCGCGGTCGAGCCGGCCGGACGGCGGACCCGCCTGCTGTTCCTCGCGGGAGAGCACGGTCACCAGCTGAAGCCGCTCCGGATAGCGGTCCTTCAGGTCGGCGACCTCCTCCAGGAACATCGTCGTGGCGGCCGTGCGGTCGCTGCGTATCAGGCAGAACCGGGCGGCCGGCTCGCGGGCCAGCAGTGTGGAGACGATGGACAGCACCGGGGTGATGCCGCTGCCGCCGACGACCGCCGCGTACAGTCCCGGCGCAGGTTCCAGGGTGAAGCGGCCGGCCGGGGTCATCACCTCCAGCACGTCGCCGACGTTGATCTCCTTCAGCGCGTAGGCGGAGAAGGCTCCGCCCTCCACGAGCCGCACGCCCACCCGTAGGGTGCCGGGGCCCGCGCCGGCCGGGTCGGGCGCGGGGGAGCAGATCGAGTAGGTGCGCCGTATCTCGGTGCCGTCGACCTGTCGGCGCAGCGCCAGGTGCTGGCCGGGTGAGTGCCGGTACTCCTCGCGCAGTTCGGGCGGGACGGTGAAGGTCAGGGCGACGGAGTCGTCGGTGATCCGGTCGACCTCGGCCACCGGGAGCGGGTGGAAGCGCGCCATCACAACTCCTTGAAGTGGTCGAAGGGTTCACGGCAGGCGAGGCAGCGGCGCAGTGCCTTGCACGCGGTGGAGGAGAACCTGCTGAGCAGCTCGGAGTCGGCGGAGCCGCAGTGCGGGCAGCGGACGGGCTCGGCCTCCGTCGATGCTGGGCGTGTCGGTCCGAGGGTCAGCGGCACCGGGCCGGAGGCGCTGCGCACCCGTGGGGGAGCGATGCCGAACTCCTGGAGTTTGCGGCGCCCTTCGGGGGTGATGTCGTCGGTGGTCCAGGCGGGGCTGAGCACCGTGCGGACCGTGACCTCGTGCATGCCGTGGGCGCGCAGCACCCGTTCGATGTCCACGCTCATCGCCTCGATGGCGGGGCAGCCGGTGTAGGTGGGGGTCAGGTCGACCTCGACCGTGCCGGGGCCGTGGAGACGCACCGCGCGCACCACGCCCAGCTCCTGGAGCGTGAGCACCGGCAGTTCGGGGTCGGGCACCGAGCCGGCCAGCTCCAGCAGTTCCGTCTCCAGGGCGGTGGTGGTCACCATGTCGCCCCCGGGTGGCTGCGGTGCAGATGCTGCATCTCGGCGAGCATCCGCCCGAAGGGTTCGGTGTGCAGGCCCTGGCGGCCGGCGCCGGCCGACCACGCGCCGGTGCGCGGTCCGTCGGGGAGGGGGAGTGTGGCCCGGCCGAGGACGTCCTGGACGGACTCCTGCCAGCGTTTGTCCAGGCGGGTCCAGTCGGCGTCGAGGCCTTCCACCGGCTGGAACATCTCACCGGTGAACTTCCACAGGGCCTGGCAGGCGCGGCGCATCCGCTCGTGGCTGGTCTCCGTGCCGTCGCCGAGGCGGAGGGTCCACTGCTCGGCGTGGTCGCGGTGGTAGGCGACCTCCTTGACCGCCTTGGCGGCTAGGGGCGCGAACGGCCCGTCGCTCATCGCCAGTTCGGCGTAGAGCAGGTGCTGGTAGGTGGAGAAGTACAGCTGGCGGGCGATCGTGTGGGCGAAGTCGCCGTTCGGCTGCTCGACCAGCTGGAGGTTGCGGAAGGCCCGCTCCTCGCGCAGGTAGGCCAGTTCGTCCTCGTCGCCGGCCATGGACAGCAGGACCCGGGCCTGGCCGAGCAGGTCGAGGGCGATGTTGGCGAGAGCGACCTCCTCCTCCAGGACGGGGGCGTGCCCGGCCCACTCCCCCAGCCGGTGGGAGAGCACCAGGGCGTCGTCGCCGAGGGCGAGGGCGGCTGTCACCGGGACGGTGGCGGGGCCGGTGGCGGTCACAGGTGCTTCACCCCTTCCGGGATCTCGTAGAAGGTCGGGTGCCGGTAGGGCTTGTCGGCGGCCGGCTCGAAGAAGGGGTCCTTCTCGTCCGGTGAGGACGCGGTGATCGCGGTGGCCGGGACGACCCAGATGGAGACTCCCTCGCCGCGGCGGGTGTACAGGTCGCGGGCGTTGCGCAGGGCCAGCTCCGCGTCGGGGGCGTGCAGGCTGCCGGCGTGGGTGTGGGAGAGGCCGCGCCGGGAGCGCACGAAGACCTCCCACAGGGGCCAGTCGGTGGTGCTCATGCTCGCTCCGCTCCTGTCGCGTGTGCTGTGTCGCTGCCTGTCTCAGCGGTGCTGGTCGCGCCGGGTGTGCTGCCAGTGCCGCCGGTGCGCTTGGCCGCGTAGGCGGCGGCCGCTTCCCGCACCCATGTGCCCTCGTCGTGGGCGCGCCTGCGCTGGGTGATCCGCTGTTCGTTGCACGGGCCGTTGCCCTTGAGGACCTCCCAGAACTCCGTCCAGTCGATCGGGCCGAAGTCGTAGTGGCCGCGTTCCTCGTTCCACCGCAGGTCCGGGTCGGGGAGGGTGAGGCCCAGGGACTCGGCCTGGGGGACGCAGATGTCGACGAAGCGTTGGCGCAGCTCGTCGTTGGAGTGGCGCTTGATCTTCCACTCCATCGACTGCGCGGAGTGCTGGGACTCGTCGTCGGGTGGGCCGAACATCATCAGGGAGGGCCACCACCAGCGGTCGACCGCGTCCTGAGCCATCGCGTGCTGTTCCGGTGTGCCCTTGCTGAGGGCCAGCAGCAGTTCGTAGCCCTGGCGCTGGTGGAAGGACTCCTCCTTGCAGATCCGCACCATCGCGCGGGCGTACGGGCCGTAGGAGCAGCGGCACAGCGGGACCTGGTTGGTGATCGCGGCGCCGTCCACGAGCCAGCCGATGGCGCCGACGTCGGCCCAGGTCAGGGTCGGGTAGTTGAAGATCGAGGAGTACTTCTGGCGGCCGCTGTGGAGCTTGCCGAGCAGTTCGTCTCGGCTGGTGCCGAGGGTCTCGGCCGCGCTGTACAGGTAGAGGCCGTGGCCGGCCTCGTCCTGGACCTTGGCCATGAGGATCGCCTTGCGGCGCAGGGAGGGCGCACGGGTGATCCAGTTGGCCTCCGGCTGCATGCCGATGATCTCGGAGTGTGCGTGCTGGGCGATCTGCCGGACCAGGGTGGCGCGGTAGGCGTCGGGCATCCAGTCGCGCGGTTCGATGCGTTCGTCGGCTGCCACGGCCGCGTCGAAGGCGTGCTGGAAGGCCGCCGTGTCGGCGGTGTCCGGTGCGCCGTCCGCCTGTGTGCGGGCCGTGTGCTGCGCGGCTGCTGTGGCCATGCGGTCCCCCTGACCTCGGGCTCTGCGGTGGACTGTCCCGACCGATCGTTCGGTCCGTGCGCATCAATGGTGTGCTGGGCCGGCGTGGGGTGTCAACCGCTGTGGAAAACTCCGGTGGGCAGCCTGTGGACAACGTGCGGAAGCGGGGGTAGGGCGGGGTGCCGGGCCGTACACGTGGTGAGGACCACGGCCGTGGCTCGTACCCAGGGCTGCGCCCGGCGGCCGGGGCTGAGTACCGTTCCGTGCTGACGCCGAGTGTGGCGCACGTGAAAAGTGGGGCACGTGGCGGACACCGCATCACAGAGGTGGACGACCGAGCCGGGCCACTGAACCGAAAGACTGAGCCGAAACGGGGGACGGGGCGGAATGGACGCGTACGACAAGGACCCGGGGGCCCGACCCGACCCCGGCGGGTCGGCCCGGGCGCGTCTCCCGGAGCCTTCCCCGACCGGCGTGGATTCCAGGGAAGACGTGGATTCCAGGGAAGGCATGGAGTCCTCGGCCGACATGGATGCGCGGGCCGACGAGGAGTCCTCTCTCGATGTGGGTCCTCGGGCGGGCAAGGATTCCCGGGCGGGCGCGGCTGCCGTCCGCGGTGAAGGTGCCGGGGCTTTCGGGGCCGAGGGCGCCGTGCCGCCCGCCGCGCCCCGTACCGGCGTGGCAGCCCTCTCCCCCGGCTATCAGGTCGCCGCGGCGCTGGCGCTCGCGGTGGTCGGTGTCGCCGCCTGTGTGCATCTGCTGATGGTTTTCCTCAGCCTCGCCCCCACGAACACGGTGACCAAGCAGCACGGCAACGCCGTCGCCGAGTGGGTGTACCCGGAGTTCGAGCAGAACTGGAAGCTGTTCGCGCCCAACCCGCTGCAGCAGAACATCGCCGTCCAGGTGCGCGCCGTGGTGCGGGCCAAGGACGGCGGGCTGCGCACCATCGGATGGACCGACCTGTCCGCCCAGGACGGCGCCGCGATCGACGGCAATCCGGTGCCGAGCCACGCGCAGCAGAACGAGGTGCGCCGCGCCTGGGACTTTTTCACCGCCACGCACAGTGCCGACAACCGCCCCGACCGCATGCGCGGCGCCCTGTCCGAGCAGTACCTGCGCCGGATCGTGGTGATGCGCCTGTACCGGACCTATCCGGCCGACCGCGACGGCGTCATACAGCGCGTGCAGATCCGTTCCAGCACCACCAATGTGCAACCACCCGAGTGGAGCGGTGAGCGCGTGTCCGACAAACCCGTCTACCGCGTACTGCCCTGGTGGACCGTGACGGCCGACGAGGCAGCGGGAGGTGTGCGGTGAACAGGTTCTCCCTGACCCTCTCGCGCGGTGTCGCCAAAGTCACCGAGTCGGCTCTCGGGCCGTACCAGAGCGCCGTCATGCGCATTGGGTTCGCCGCGACCTGGCTGCTGTTCCTGCTGCGTGAGTTCCCGCACCGCCAGGAGCTGTACGGCCCGGCCGGGCCCTGGGGCTGGAACCTCGCCAAGGAGCTGACCGCCGACAACCACGCCTTCACTGTCCTGCTGTGGTCCGACGGGCAGCTGTGGTTCGAGTGCTGCTACCTGCTGGCGATCCTCGCCAGTGCGGCGCTGCTGCTCGGCTGGCGCACCCGGACCGCGTCCGTGCTGTTCATGGTGGGTGTGCTGTCGCTGCAGAACCGCAGCGTCTTCGTGGGCGACGGCGGCGACAACGTCCTGCACCTGATGTCCTTCTACCTCGTGTTCACGCGCTGCGGGCAGGTGTGGTCCCTGGACGCGCGGCGGGCGGCGCGCCTCCAGGCGGCACGCGCGCGTGGGGAGCGGCTCTCCGTCGACCCGGTGGGCTCGTCCCTGTGGGCGGTGTCCGGCCTGGCGCTGCTCATGGCGGCGTTCACCGGCCGGTTCGACAACGGCTGGCTGGTCCCCGCGCTACTGTGGACCGCCTGGGCGGTGCTCGGTGTGTGGTGGGCCGTCGGCCGCTGGACGAAGTCTCCGCAGCCGCGGATCCTGCTGGACGTCGTCACCAACGTCCTGCACAACGGAGCCCTGTGCGTGATCATGGCGGAGGCCTGCCTGATCTACGCGACGGCCGGCTGGTACAAGATCCAGGGCTCGCGCTGGCAGGACGGCACCGCCGTCTACTACCCGCTCCACCTGGACTACTTCTCGCCCTGGCCCGGGCTCGCCGACCTGATGTCCTCCAGCGGCACGGTCATGATGATCGTGGCCTACGGCACGGTCATGGTGCAGGTCGCCTTCCCGTTCACCCTGTTCAACCGGCGGGTCAAGAACGTCCTGCTGGTGCTGATGATGACCGAGCACGCGATGATCGCGGTCGTGCTCGGCCTGCCGTTCTTCTCGCTGGCAATGATCACCGCGGACGCGGTCTTCCTGCCGACGCCGTTCCTGCGCCGCCTCGGTGCGCTGGTCGCACGCGCGCGTGGGCCGCTCGTCCCGCGTGAGGACCGTACGGTGCCCGCGCCCCGCTCCCCCGAAAGCAGCCCCGAGGAGAGCCCGCAGGGCCGCGTAGGGTTCACGGCATGACCGATCCGCTGACGCGCTGGCGCGAGCACGCCGATGACGCCGTGCTGCTCGACGGCTTCCACGCCCTCAAGCACGCGCTGCGCTTCGGGGCCGAGGTCCCGGTGGCGGTCACCATCGACCGGCGGGCCGCGCTCGCCCTCGCCGAGGACCTGGCCGCGGACGTACGGGACGCGCTCGACGCGCTGCTCACCGAGGTGCCCACGCAGGCGTACGCCTCGCTCGTCCCGCGGCCCCATCCGACCGGCGTGGCCGCGCTCGCCGTACGGCCGTCCCGCGAGGCCAACCTGCGCAGGCTCACCCACACGCCCCGCACCGCGCCCGTCGTGGTCCTGGACAACCCGCGCAACCTGGGCAACGCCGGTGCCGTGATCCGGCTGGCCGCCGGTTTCGGGGTGACCGGCGTGGTCACTACAGGCACCCTCGACCCCTGGCATCCCACGGTGGTGCGCGGTGGCGCCGGCCTGCACTTCGCGACGGCCGTGGAGCGGCTGGCGGTCGACGAGCTGCCCCCGGGACCGGTGTTCGCACTGGACCCCGAGGGCGACGACATCCGGGGCGTGAAGCTCCCGGACGACGCCGTCCTCGCCTTCGGCTCGGAACGCAGCGGACTGTCGGCGCAGCTACGCGCGCGTGCAGACCATCTGCTGCGACTGCCGATGCGCCCCCAGGTCTCCAGCTACAACCTCGCCACCAGCGTGGCGATGACGCTGTACCACTGGAGCGCGACCGGGGGCGCGCTCCAGGGTTCCTAGGCCTCCCGGCGCACCTCGACGACCCGGAACCGGTTCGCGACGAACGCGCCGTCGCACAGCGCTGCGTTCGCCGCCGGGTTGCCGCCCGAGCCGTGGAAGTCGGAGAACGCGGCGGTCTGGTTCACGTACACCCCGCCGGTCAGGTTGAGCGACAGCTGCGCCGCCTCCTCCAGGCACACCTCCTCGACGGCCCGCTCCACCTCGCTGTCGGTGGTGTAGGCGCCGACTGTCATCGCGCCCTTGTCACGGACCGTGCGGCGCAGCAGCTCCACCGCGTCGTTCGCCGAGTCGACCGCGACGGCGAAGGAGACGGGGCCGAAGCACTCGCTCATGTAGGCGGCCTCGTCGTCCGGCTTGGCGCCGTCCAGCTTGACGATGACCGGGGTGCGCACGACCGCCCCCGGGAAGTCCGGGTTGCTGATCTCCCGCGAGGCCAGAGCCACTTCGCCGAGGCCGGCGGCGGCCTCCAGACGGGCCTTGACGTCCGGGTTGACGATCGCGCCCAGTAGGGCGTTCGCGCGGGCGTCGTCGCCGAGGAGGCCGTCGACCGCGCGGGCGAGGTCGGCGGTGACCTCGTCGAAGGTCTTGGGGCCCTCGTCGGTGCGGATGCCGTCCCGGGGGATGAGCAGGTTCTGCGGGGTGGTGCACATCTGGCCGCTGTACAGGGACAGCGAGAACGCCAGGTTGGACAGCATGCCCTTGTAGTTGCCGGTGGAGTGCACGATCACCGTGTTGACGCCGGCCTTCTCGGTGTAGACCTGCGCCTGGCGGGCGTTGGCCTCCAGCCAGTCGCCGAAGGACGTCGACCCGGTGTAGTCGATGATCCGGACCTCGGGGCGGGTGGCGAGCTTCTTGGCGATGCCCTCGCCGGGGCGCTCGGCGGCCAGTGCCACCAGGTTCGGGTCGAAGCCCGTCTCGCTGAGCACCTGGCGCGCGGTCTGCACGGTGAGCGCGAGCGGCAGGACCGCGCGCGGGTGGGGCTTGACCAGGACCGCGTTGCCGGTGGCGAGGGAGGCGAACAGGCCCGGGTAGCCGTTCCACGTCGGGAAGGTGTTGCAGCCGATGAGCAGGGCGAGGCCGCGCGGGACCGGGGTGAACTGCTTGGTGAGGGCCAGCGGGTCGCGCTTGCCCTGGGGCTTGGTCCACTCGGCCGTCTCGGGCGTGCGGACCTGCTCCGCGTACGCGTACGCCACCGCCTCCAGGCCGCGGTCCTGGGCGTGCGGGCCGCCGGCCTGGAACGCCATCATGAAGGCCTGGCCGCTGGTGTGCATGACCGCGTGCGCGAACTCGTGCGTCCGGTCGCTGATCCGCTTGAGGATCTCCAGGCACACCAGCGCCCGGGTCTCCGCGCCCGCGTCCCGCCACGCCCGCTGCCCGGCCTTCATCGCGGGGATCAGCACGTCCACGTCCGCGTGCGGGTAGCCGACGCCCAGCTCGATGCCGTACGGCGAGATCTCGTCGCCCACCCAGTCGTCGGTGCCGGGCTGGCCGAGGTCGAGGCGGGTGTGCAGCAGGGCGTCGAAGGCGGCCTTGCCCGCCGCCGCGTCCAGGCTGCCGTTCTCGCCGTAGGCCTTGGGGTGCTCGGGGTGCGGGGACCAGTACGCGCGCGTGCGGATCGCTTCCAGTGCCTGGTCCAGGGTGGGCCGGTGCTTCGCGATGAGCTCATGGGTGGTCAGTTCGGCGGCCATGCGGGACCAACTCCTCGTCTGGAGAACTCTTCGTCGAGTTCATTGACCTGGCAGAAAGAGCAGCGGGATCGGGCGGTCAGAGCTAGAGTAACCGAACGATCGGTCGGGACAAGGGGGCCTGCCGCATCTGTGGAAAACGCCGTGCGGGAGGATCGCGGACATGACAGCACTCGACCTCAGCAGCCCCGTGGCCGTCGTCGGCACCGGCACCATGGGCCAGGGCATCGCCCAGGTCGCTCTGGTCGCCGGCCACCCCGTGCGGCTGTACGACGCCGTCGCCGGGCGCGCCCGGGACGCGGCAGCGGCGATCGCCGCGCGCCTCGACCGGCTCGTGGACAAGGGCAGGCTCGGGGCCGCCGACCGGGATGCGGCCCGCGCCCGCCTGACGCCCGCGGAGAACCTCGCGGAGCTGGCGGACTGCGCCCTGGTCGTCGAGGCCGTCCTGGAGCGGCTGGACGTCAAGCAGCAGCTCTTCGGCGAGCTGGAGGACATCGTCGCCGAGGACTGCCTGCTCGCCACCAACACCTCCTCGCTGTCGGTGACGGCCATCGGCGGCGCCCTGCGCCGGCCCGGCCGTTTCGTGGGCCTGCACTTCTTCAACCCGGCCCCGCTCATGCCGCTGGTCGAAGTCGTCTCCGGGTTCGCCACCGACGTCACGTCGGCCACGCACGCGTACGAGACCGCCCGAGCCTGGGGCAAGACCCCGGTGGCCTGCGCCGACACCCCGGGTTTCATCGTCAACCGCATCGCCCGGCCGTACTATGCCGAGGCCTTCGCCGTCTACGAGGCCCAGGCCGCCGATCCGGCCACGATCGACGCGATCCTGCGTGAGTCCGGCGGCTTCAGGATGGGCGCCTTCGAGCTGACCGACCTCATCGGGCAGGACGTCAACGAGTCCGTCACCCACTCGGTGTGGCAGTCCTTCTTCCAGGACGTGCGCTTCACCCCGTCCCTCGCTCAGCGCCGGCTGGTGGAGTCCGGCCGCCTCGGCCGCAAGACGGGCCACGGCTGGTACGACCACGCCGAGGGCGCCGAGCGGCCCGAGCCGCACACCGCCGACAAGGAGCAGCCGCCCGCCTACGTCGTCGCCGAGGGCGGCCTCGGCCCGGCGGCCGAACTGCTCACGCTGATCCGCGAGGCGGGCATCCAGGTCCGCGAGGAGGCCGAGGACAACGGCACCCGCCTGGTGCTGCCCGGCGGCGGCCAGCTGGTGCTCGCGGACGGCCAGACCTCCGTGGAGTTCCGCGACGTCGTCTACTTCGACCTCGCCCTCGACTACCGCACCGCCACCCGCGTCGCCCTGTCCGCCTCCCAGGACACCTCGCCGCGCACCCTCGCCGAGGCCGTCGGCCTCTTCCAGGCCCTCGGCAAGGACGTCAGCGTCATCGGCGACGTCCCCGGCATGATCGTCGCACGCACGGTCGCCCGGATCATCGACCTGGCCCACGACGCCGTCGCCAAGGGCGTCGCCACCCAGGAGGACATCGACACGGCCATGCGCCTCGGGGTGAACTACCCGCTCGGCCCCTTCGAGTGGGACCGCAGGCTCGGACGTGAGTTCGCCTTCGACGTCCTGGACGAGATGCACGAGCGGGACCCCTCCGGACGCTACGCGCCCTCCCTCGCCCTCTACCGCCACGCGTATGCCATCGACGACAAGCGGGAGGGCACCTCATGACCACGGCCAAGCGCGACACCTACACGCCCGAGACGCTGCTCTCCGTAGCCGTCCAGGTGTTCAACGAGCGCGGATACGACGGCACCTCCATGGAGCACCTGTCCAAGGCGGCCGGCATCTCCAAGTCGTCGATCTACCACCACGTCAGCGGCAAGGAGGAACTGCTGCGCCGTGCCGTCAGCCGCGCCCTGGACGGGCTGTTCGCCATCCTGGATGAGGAGTACGCGCGCGTGGGGCGGGCCACCGACCGGCTGGAGCACGTCGTACGGCGCATGGTCGAGGTGCTCATAGGCGAGCTGCCGTACGTGACGCTGCTGCTGCGGGTGCGCGGCAACACCGCCACCGAGCGGTGGGCGCTGGAGCGGCGGCGCGACTTCGATCACCGGGTGGCGGAACTGCTGAAGGCCGCGGCGGCCGACGGGGACGTACGCGGCGACGTCGAGGTCCGGCTGGCCACCCGGCTGGTCTTCGGAATGATCAACTCGATCGTGGAGTGGTACCGGCCGGACCCGCGCGGCGTCGGCGAACGCGAGGTGGCCGACGCCGTGGTCAGGCTGGTCTTCGGGGGCCTCAAGCAGAGCTGAGTCAGTCTCCCCTGCTCACGTCTCCGGCTCCAGATCCTCCTCCTCGAACACCAGCAGCGTGCGGGTGCTGAGCACCTCGGGGATCGCCTGGAGCCTCGTGAGCACCAGCTCGCGCAGCGCCCGGTTGTCGGGCGTGTGCACCAGCAGCAGCACGTCGAAGTCACCACCCACGAGCGCGATGTGTGAGGCACCGGGCAGCTGCCTGAGCTGCTCGCGGACCGTGCGCCAGGTGTTCTGGACGATCTTCAGCGTGATGTACGCCGAGGTGCCGTGCCCCGCCCGCTCGTGGTCGACGCGCGCGCTGAAACCCCGGATCACCCCGTCCTCGACGAGCCGGTTGATACGCGCATAGGCGTTGGCGCGCGAGACGTGGACGCGCTCGGCCACGGACCGTATCGAGGCACGGCCGTCCGCCTGGAGGATTTTCAGGATGTCCTGATCGATGGCGTCGAGCGGGCGCGGCGGTGGCAGCGCCGTGCCGTCCAGCGGGCGTGACAGCGGGAACGTGGTGCCGTCCTGCGGTCCGTCGGCCATTTGTTCAGATGCCATTGCCCCCCGCTCCCTCGCCGTGGACGTCCTGCGTTCATTGCAGGCTCTGGAGAACCGTTTGTCCACAGCCTGGAGGGGGCTGTAGCCAAAATGTGCCAACGACCGAACAATCGGTTGGTGAGGCGCCTCACAGCCGACGCGCCTCCCGTAGCCGCTCCCACGAGGAGGTGCCGTCATGACGGTCATGGAGCAGCGGGGCGCGTACCGGCCATCGCCGCCGCCCGCCTGGCAGCCCCGTATGGACCCCGCGCCGCTGCTGCCCGACGCCGAGCCCTACCGCGTCCTCGGCACCGAGGCGGCCACCAAGGCCGACCCGGACCTGCTGCGCCGGCTCTACGCCCAGCTGGTGCGCGGCCGCCGCTACAACACGCAGGCCACCGCGCTCACCAAGCAGGGCCGCCTCGCCGTCTACCCCTCCAGCACCGGCCAGGAGGCCTGCGAGGTCGCCGCCGCCCTGGCCCTGGGAGAGCGCGACTGGCTCTTTCCCAGCTATCGCGACACCCTCGCCGTCGTCGCTCGGGGCGTGGATCCCGTCGAGGCCCTCACCCTGCTGCGCGGCGACTGGCACAGCGGCTACGACCCCTACGAACACCGGGTCGCCCCGCTCAGCACCCCGCTGGCCACCCAGCTGCCGCACGCCGTCGGCCTGGCGCACGCCGCCCGCCTCAAGGGCGACGACGTCGTCGCGCTCGCGATGGTCGGCGACGGCGGCACCAGCGAGGGCGACTTCCACGAGGCCCTGAACTTCGCCGCCGTCTGGCAGGCGCCGGTCGTCTTCCTCGTGCAGAACAACGGCTTCGCCATCTCCGTCCCGCTCGCCAAGCAGACCGCCGCGCCCTCCCTGGCCCACAAGGCCGTCGGATACGGCATGCCGGGCCGGCTGGTCGACGGCAACGACGCGGCGGCCGTGCACGAGGTCCTCAGCGACGCGGTACGGCACGCGCGCGCGGGCGGCGGACCGACCCTCGTGGAAGCGGTGACGTACCGCATCGACGCCCACACCAACGCCGACGACGCCACCCGCTACCGAGGCGACGCCGAGGTCGAGGCCTGGCGCGCCCACGACCCGATCGACCTGCTGGAACACGAGCTGACCGAGCGCGGGCTGCTCGACGAGGCCGGCATCGAGGCCGCCCGGAAGGATGCCGAGGCCATGGCAGCCTCGTTGCGCGAACGCATGAACCGCGACCCCGAACTGGACCCCATGGCCCTCTTCGACCATGTCTACGCCGAGACCACCGCCCAACTGCGCGAACAGCGCGCCCTGCTGCGGGCCGAGCTGGAAGCCGAGCAGGAGCGGCACGGCGAGCAGGAAGGCGGCGCCCGATGACCACCGTCGCCGTCAAACCCGCCACCATGGCGCAGGCCCTCACGCGCGCGATGCGCGACGCGATGGCCGCCGACCCGGCCGTGCACGTCATGGGCGAGGACGTCGGCACCCTCGGCGGTGTCTTCCGGGTCACCGACGGCCTCGCCAAGGAGTTCGGCGAGGACCGCTGCACCGACACCCCGCTCGCCGAGGCCGGCATCCTCGGCACCGCCGTCGGCATGGCCATGTACGGCCTGCGCCCGGTGGTGGAGATGCAGTTCGACGCCTTCGCCTACCCGGCGTTCGAGCAGCTCATCAGTCATGTCTCCCGGATGCGCAACCGCACGCGCGGCCGGATGCCGCTGCCCATCACCGTTCGCGTCCCCTACGGCGGCGGCATCGGCGGCGTCGAGCACCACAGCGACTCCTCCGAGGCCTACTACATGGCCACGCCTGGACTGCACGTGGTCACGCCCGCGACCGTCGCCGACGCCTACGGCCTGCTGCGCCAGGCCATCGCCTCCGACGACCCGGTCGTCTTCCTGGAACCCAAGCGGCTGTACTGGTCGAAGGACTCCTGGAACCCCGAGCACCCCACGGACGTGGAGCCCATCGGCCGTGCGGTGGTGCGCCGGCCGGGCCGCAGCGTCACGCTGATCACCTACGGCCCCTCCCTGCCGGTCTGCCTGGAGGCCGCCGAGGCCGCCCAGGCCGAGGGCTGGGACCTGGAGGTGATCGACCTGCGCTCGCTGGTGCCGTTCGACGACGAGACGGTCTGCGCGGCCGTACGACGCACCGGACGCGCGGTCGTCGTCCACGAGTCCACCGGGTTCGGCGGGCCGGGCGGCGAGATCGCGGCCCGGATCACCGAGCGCTGCTTCCACCACCTGGAGGCGCCGGTGCTGCGCGTGGCCGGCTTCGACATCCCCTACCCGCCGCCCATGCTGGAGCGGCACCACCTGCCCGGCGTCGACCGTATCCTGGACGCCGTGGCCCGGCTGCAGTGGGAGGCCGAGGGCTGATGGCACAGGTGCTGGAGTTCAAGCTCCCCGACCTCGGCGAGGGACTCACCGAGGCGGAGATCGTCCGCTGGCTGGTCCAGGTCGGTGACGTCGTCGCCGTCGACCAGCCGGTCGTCGAGGTCGAGACGGCCAAGGCGATGGTCGAGGTGCCCTGCCCGTACGGCGGTGTGGTCACCGCCCGCTTCGGCGAGGAGGGCACCGAACTGCCCGTCGGAGCACCCCTGTTGACAGTGGCGGTGGGACCGCAGGCCCCGGCCGGGGACGGCGAGGGGTCGGGCAACGTCCTGGTCGGATACGGCACCTCGGAAGCTCCGGCCCGGCGCCGGAGGGTGCGGCCGACGCCGCTGGTGACGGGTGCCGCGAACACCGGTGTGGACGGCGCACGGAGCACGAGCGCACCCTCCGGCACGGTCTCGGCCGGGCGGCAGCGCCCGGCTGCGGCCTTCGGGACGGCGCGACCGGACGGACCGGCCGCCTCCAACGGCACGGCGCCCACCGGGACGGCCCACGCGCGTGTGGACGCGTTCCGCGCCGAGGGCCCGGTCCCCGTGATCTCTCCCCTGGTCCGCCGGCTGGCCCGCGAGGGCGGCGTGGACCTGCGTCAGCTGGCGGGCTCGGGCCCGGACGGGCTGATCCTGCGCGCGGACGTCGAGGGCGCCCTGCGGGCCAGGGCCACCTCGGCGCCCGTGGCGCAGGAGCCGGTCCGCGCCGCGAGCCCGTCGGCAGCCGCAGCCTCGGCCACGCGCGCCGGGGGCACCCGCATCCCCCTCAAGGGCGTGCGCGGTGCCGTCGCCGACAAGCTCTCCCGCAGCCGCCGGGAGATCCCGGACACCACCTGCTGGGTCGACGCCGACGCGACCGAACTCATGCGCGCGCGTGCCGCGATGAACGCGGCCGGCGGACCGAAGATCTCCCTGCTCGCGCTGCTCGCCCGCATCTGCACGGCCGCGCTCGCCCGATTCCCCGAGCTGAACTCCTACGTCGACACCGAGGCCCGCGAGATCGTCCAGCTCGACCAGGTCCACCTCGGGTTCGCCGCGCAGACCGAACGCGGGCTCGTCGTGCCGGTCGTCCGGGACGCCCACGCGCGCGACGCCGAGGCACTGACCGCGGAGTTCGCCCGGCTCACCGAAGCCGCCCGCACCGGGACGCTCACCCCCGGGGAACTCACCGGCGGGACCTTCACGTTGAACAACTACGGCGTCTTCGGTGTCGACGGCTCCACGCCGATCATCAACCACCCCGAGGCGGCGATGCTCGGCGTCGGCCGGATCGTCCCCAAACCATGGGTCCACGAAGGCGAGCTGGCCGTGCGTCAGGTCGTGCAGCTCTCGCTCACCTTCGACCACCGGGTGTGCGACGGCGGCACGGCGGGCGGCTTCCTGCGGTACGTGGCGGACTGCGTGGAACAGCCGGCGGTGCTCCTGCGCACCCTGTGACGCACGCGGGGCCCGGAAGAAGGGCCCCGCGGAAGATATGACCCACGCCCCTCGGGACATACTCGGGGGGTGACCGACAATGCCCTCGCCGCTCCCGGGACGCCCGTGCCGTACGACGCCGTCGTGCTGGCCGGCGGCGCCGCCCGGCGGCTCGGCGGCGCCGACAAGCCCGGTCTGCGGGTCGGCGGCCGGGCGCTGCTCGACCGGGTGCTCGCGGCCTGCGCGGGCGCCGGCACGACCGTCGTGGTGGCCGACCGGCGGCCCACCGCGCGGCCGGTGCGCTGGGCGCGCGAGGAGCCGCCGGGTGCGGGACCGGTCGCGGCGCTGGACGCCGGCCTGCGGCACACCACCGCCGAACACGCGGTCGTCCTCTCCGCCGACCTGCCCTTCCTCCGGCCGGCGACGCTGCAACGCCTGTTGACCGCCCTCGGCGACACCGGCGCCGATGGTGCGCTGCTCACCGATGCCGACGGCCGCGACCAGCCGCTCGTGGCCGCCTACCGCACCGCCGCGCTCCGCCGCGAACTGGCCGCCCTCGCGGCCGGACCCGACGGCCTGACCGGACTGCCCCTGCGCCGGCTGACCGGCGCCCTCAGCCTCACCCGCGTCCCGGACCCCCTCGCGTCCTTCGACTGCGACACCTGGGACGACCTCGTCAACGCCAGGGCACGCATCAGGGAGCATGGGCACGTGCTGGATGAATGGATCTCCGCAGTCAAGGACGAGCTGGGCATCGACCTGGACGTCGACACCGGCGTGCTGCTCGACCTGGCCCGTGACGCCGCGCACGGCGTGGCCCGGCCCGCAGCCCCGTTGACCACCTTCCTCGTCGGCTACGCCGCGGCCCAGGGCAAGGGCGGCCCCGACGCGGTCGCCGAGGCCGCCCGCAAGGCGGCCGCGCTCGCGCTGCGCTGGGGGGAAGAGAACGGCGGGGGCGGGAAAGAGAACAGCGGGGGCCCGAGCGCCCCGGACGCCGGATGACCGCCCCCGGAACCCGGGCCGGAGCGCCCGCCGAGGACAGCCACGACCTCGACGTCGAGGAGGCCCTGGCTCTCGTGAGGGAAGCCAAGGACGACCGCGCGGGCCAGGTCCCCGCTCCGGCACCCGAAGCGCACGGCGAGCGGCACCGGGCCACCCCCTGGGCCGGGGCCCGCGAGATCGCCGCCCGCGCCGCACGCGCCCGGACCCGCCGCGCCCCCGTCTCCATGCCGCTCGGCGACGCCCTCGGCCTGGTCCTGGCCGCCCCGCTCGACGCGCTCACCGACCTGCCCTCCTTCGACACCTCCGCGATGGACGGCTGGGCGGTCGCCGGACCCGGACCCTGGGACGTACGGGACGAGGGCGTGCTCGCCGGGCACGCGCAGCCCGAGCCGCTCACCGACGGCGAGGCGGTCCGGATCGCCACCGGTGCCCGCATCCCGGCCGACACCACCGCCGTCCTGCGCAGCGAGCACGGCCGTACCGACGCACAGGGGCGGCTCCACGCCACGCGCGAGATCGTGCACGGCCAGGACATCCGCCCGCGCGCCCAGGAGTGCCGCAGCGGCGACCAGCTGCTGCCGGTCGGCACCCGGGTCACCCCCGCCGTCCTGGGGCTCGCTGCGGCGGCCGGATACGACACCGTCACCGCCGTACCGCGGCCCCGCGCCGAAGTCCTCGTGCTCGGCGACGAACTGCTGGCCGAGGGACTGCCGCGCGACGGGCTGATCCGGGACGCGCTCGGCCCCATGCTGCCGCCGTGGCTGCGCGCGCTCGGCGCCGAGGTCGTTGCGGTGCGCCGGATCGGCGACGACGCCGAGACCCTGTGCCGGGCCGTCACCGGCTCCGCGGCCGACCTCATCGTCACCACGGGCGGCACCGCGGGCGGACCCGTCGACCACGTCCACCCCATCCTGGAACGCATCGGCGCCGAACTCCTCGTCGACGGCGTCAAGGTGCGGCCCGGCCATCCCATGCTGCTCGCCCGCACCAAGGACGCCCAGCACCTCGTCGGCCTGCCCGGCAACCCCCTCGCGGCCGTCTCCGGCCTGCTCACGCTCGCCGAGCCCCTTCTGCGCACGCTGGCCGCCCACCCGGCCCCCGAGCGGTACACGCTGCCGCTCAGCGAGGCGGTCCAGGGGCATCCGTACGACACCCGGCTGATCCCCGTGGTGCTGCGCGGCGACCGTGCCGTACCGCTGCACTACAACGGGCCGGCCATGCTCCGCGGCATCGCCGCCGCCGATGCGCTGGCCGTCGTACCGCCGGGCGGAGCACGGCAGGGTGAGGAGACGGAACTCCTGGATCTGCCGTGGGCGACCGCCGGAATCGAGGTGTGTTTCACGTGAAACGTCCGGTGTTGCACGGGATGAGGTGGGCCGGCGGGTGACCATCGTGCGGGCGTATTCGCGCTAGCGGGTCTGCCCCGGAGACGCCATCCCCGAGGAGTAGCGTCACGGGCATGTATGCGATCACGATTCCCGAACCTGGTGGTCCCGAGGCGCTGGTGTGGGCGGAGGTCCCCGATCCGGTGCCCGGCGAGGGCGAGGTGCTGGTCGAGGTGGTGGCCAGCGCCGTCAACCGAGCCGACATCCTGCAGCGGCAGGGCTTCTACAACCCGCCGCCCGGTGCCTCCGCCTACCCCGGCCTTGAGTGCTCCGGCAGGATCGCCGCGCTCGGGTCCGGAGTGTCCGGCTGGGCCGTCGGCGACGAGGTGTGCGCTCTGCTCTCGGGCGGCGGGTACGCCGAGAAGGTCGTCGTACCGGCCGGGCAGTTGCTGCCCGTGCCCGAGGGGGTCGACCTCAAGCGGGCGGCCGCGCTGCCCGAGGTCGTCTGCACGGTCTGGTCCAACGTGTTCATGATCGCCCATCTGCGGCCCGGTGAGACACTGCTTGTGCACGGCGGGTCCAGCGGCATCGGCACCATGGCGATCCAGCTCGCCAAGGCCGTCGGGGCCAAGGTCGCGGTGACGGCCGGCACGAAGGAGAAGCTGGAGCGGTGCGCCGAGCTGGGCGCGGACATTCTCATCAACTACCGCGAGCAGGACTTCGTCGCCGAGATCGAGCAGGCCACTGGGGGTGCGGGGGCCGACGTCATCCTCGACAACATGGGCGCGAAGTATCTGGACCGCAATCTCCAGGCGCTTGCCGTCAGTGGGCGGCTCGCCATCATCGGTATGCAGGGCGGGGTGAAGGGGGAGCTGAACATCGGCACGCTGTTGAGCAAGCGGGCCGCGATCAGTGCCACCTCCCTGCGGGCGCGTCCGCTGAGCGAGAAGGCGGCGATCGTGGCCGCGGTGCGGGAGCATGTGTGGCCGTTGCTGGCCGGGGGGCATGTGCGGCCGGTGGTGGATCGGGAGGTGCCGATGGCCGAGGCGGCCGAGGCGCATCGAGTGGTGGAGGCCAGCGGGCATGTGGGGAAGGTGCTGCTGGTGGCGGCGTAAGGCCGGGGACGTCTTAGCGCTGGGGAGTCCATGACGCCGGCGAGCTGGAGCGGTGCTGGGTGCCGGGCTCGGGGTTGTCGCCGGGTGCCCGAGTGCCGGTTCGGCGGTGCGGCCGGCAGCGGCCGGGCCGGTCAGTCTCTGCGGAGTCGGAGGCCCAGAAGGGCCAGGGCCAGGCCCAGGCCTATGAGCACCAGACCGGTGCCCAGGGGCAGTATCTGGAAGACCGGCCCCGAGGTGTTCTCGTGCTGGGGGGCGGCGTTCCGGGGCGGGGGGTGGTCGAGGCCCGCCTCGTCGGGGACCGTCGAGGCCGTAGGCGTCGTGGTCGGGAGCTGTGCGGTCTCCGGTTCCTCCGCCCGACCGGCGCCCGGGGCCCGGGTGGGGACGGGGTCGTCGTCGCCCTCCACCTCGGCCGCGGGGCCGTCCGGCCGGCCCGGCCGCATCCGCCCCTCGCCGGCCCGGCTGCCCGCACGGGTCGGCTCGACGACCGTCGGACGGTACGAGGCGGAGGCGGAATCGGAGGGTATGGGGGGGATCGGGATCATGGGGGAGACGGGCGAGGGCCCGACAGCCGGGGAATGGCTGTGACGGTGACCGTGAACGGGAATCCGGCCGTGATCGGGGCCGCTGGAGTATGGGGGCTCCGGGGTGGCGCCGGTCATGGGTTCGCGGCCTCCGTGCGCCGAGTGTCCGGGGCGGTCCGCGGTTCCGCGTGCGGGGTGGTCCGCGCCGTAGGGAGTCGGCTGGTCCGCGGGCCCGGGTGTGGCGGATCTTCTTGGGCCGGGGTGGGTGGTGTACGCCGTCGTGGTGTGCTCGGTGAGCGCGTCGTACGCGGGCAGGGCCACCGCGAGGACGAGAAGCAGCCGTATGCAGAGGCGTGTGGTGCGCAGCCATGGAGTCACGTCGGTGACCTCCCGGAGCCCGGATGTCGTGATCGATGGTTGACCGACGGAGATAAGCCTCACATTCAAGGGCGATCGGGGCATTTCAGAGTGGGCCGTCGGGTCTAAACGGTGGATCAGCCCTAAGAGGGGGCACGACGGTGATGAGGTATACGGGTGCGAGAGAATGGCGGCATGGAGATGCCGAGGAACGAACGGTCGCCGGAAAACCCTCAGATCCTCGTCGTAGGCCAGGACGGGATGGCGCTCGGCGGCGGCAACGGGGACATGGAGTCCCGTGAGACCCCGGTGACGGAGCAGGTGGAACAGCCGGCCAAGGTGATGCGGATCGGCAGCATGATCAAGCAGCTCCTGGAGGAGGTGCGCGCGGCTCCTCTGGACGAGGCGAGCCGGGTGCGGCTGAAGGAGATCCACGCCAGCTCGGTGAAGGAGCTGGAGGACGGCCTCGCGCCGGAGCTGGTCGAGGAACTCGAGCGGCTGTCCCTTCCGTTCACCGACGACGCCACCCCGAGCGACGCGGAACTGCGCATCGCGCAGGCGCAGTTGGTGGGCTGGCTGGAAGGCCTCTTCCACGGGATCCAGACGACGCTGTTCGCCCAGCAGATGGCCGCGCGGGCCCAGTTGGAGCAGATGCGCCGCGCACTTCCGCCCGGGGTGACGGGACACGAGGGCGGCGACGACCCGCGCGCCGGCGGCCGGGCCGGCGGCCCGTACCTTTAACGACCCAGGCCGTACCCGAAACGACCGGGGCCCGGCACGGAAAGTGCCGGGCCCGACCTTGTGCGAGAGGCCTGTCACACGTCAGTCCCGGGTTGAGCGGGCCGACGGATCTCGCGGCGTACTCAGCTGGGATTGCCCGTCGAGACGCTCAGCTCGATGGTGCCCGGGTTCTTCGGGTCGATCTCCGCGCCGGCGGCGGGGAATTGGTCCAGCACGGTGCCGTCGCCCCAGGTGTTGTCGGCCTCGGGCTTGACCTTGTACTGCCATTTCGCGGCCTGGAAGCACGCCTTCACCGAGTCGATGTCCTTGTACCGGAAGTCGGGCAGTTGCACTTTCTTCGCGTCGTTCCAGGACTCCGTCGGGTCCGTGCACTTGGTCTTGTCGATCACCCGGGTCCGGTCCGGCCCGCGGTAGCCCGCCTGGTGGGAGGCGGACGCCGAGGCGCTCGCGCCGCCGCCCCCGCCCTTGTCGTCACCGCCGCTGTTGTTCAGCGTCAGCGCGACGATCAGGGCGACGACCGCGACGAGCGACACCGCGACCGAGCCGATGATCACCGGCCTGTTGCTCTTGCCACCGCCGGAGCCCGGAGCGGACGGCTGCCCGGCCGTCTGCGGCGACATGACGTACGGCGGCGGGGTCGGCGCGGCCTGCGGAGCCTGCGGGCCGTACCCCATCGAGGGCGGCGTCTGGTAGCCGCCCGGCTGCCCGTGCTGGGGATAGCCGTAGGCCGGGGCCGGCGTCTGCGGGGCGCCGTACGGGCCCGGCTGGTACGGCGCCTGGACCGGGCCGGGGGCCGGCTGGGCGGTCCGGTCGACCGGCGGGAAGACCGCGGAGCCGACGCCCGCGCCGCTCTGCGTCGGCCCGGCGCCCGGCACGATGCTCGGCGCGGCCGCCTGGAAGGACGCGGCGACGCGCAGACACTCGTCGCGCATGGCCTCGGCGGTCGGGAAGCGCTCGTTCGGGTTCTTCTTCAGCGCGCGGGCGACCAGCGCGTCCACCGCGGGCGGCAGCGCACGATTGATCGAGGAGGGCGCGACCGGCTCCTCCTGCACATGCGCGTACGCGATCGCGAGCGGCGAGTCCGCGTCGAACGGCAGCCGCCCGGTGACCAGCTGGAACAGCATGATGCCGACCGAGTACAGGTCGGAACGGGCGTCCACGCCACGGCCGAGGGCCTGCTCGGGCGACAGATACTGCGGGGTGCCGACGACCATGCCGGTCTGCGTCATCGACGTCACACCGGACTGCATGGCGCGGGCGATGCCGAAGTCCATGACCTTGACCACGCCGCGCTTGGTCACCATCACGTTGCCCGGCTTGATGTCGCGGTGGACCAGCCCCATCTCGTGGCTGATCTCCAGCGCGGCCAGCACGTCCGCGGTGACCTTCAGCGCCCTGTCCGCGGGCATCGCGCCGTACTGCCGGATGTCCTGCTCCAGGACCGAGCCCAGCGGGCGGCCCTCGACGTACTCCATGACGATGTACGGAGTCGTCAGACCGCCGAGATCGTCCTCGCCGGTGTCGAAGACCGACACGATGTTGGTGTGCGTGAGCTTCGCCACGGCCTGGGCCTCACGGCGAAAGCGCTCACGGAAGGCCTGTTCCCGGCCGAGTTCCGTGTGGAGGGTCTTGATCGCGACCTGGCGGTCGAGCACGGCGTCGTACGCCAGGTGCACCGAGGCCATGCCGCCCTCGCCGAGCAGGTCCCGCAGCTGGTATCGGCCGCCGGCCAGCGACTGCCCCGTGTACCGGCCGTGTGCGCCGTCCTGGCTCATCTCTCCGTGTCCCCCACTGGCCGTCCGGCACCTTCGCTCATCGCACGGGCCTTGATCGAATGTGTCATTCCCGGCCAAGTCTGCCCCAGGGCACTGACACGTCAAGCTCGGTGCCCGTTCCGTGACCGTACGCGCAAGAAGCGCCGTGCAAGCGTTACAGGGGGCGTACGACCGCCACACAGAATTTGCACGACAGCGCGTGCTACAGGTTTCATGGCCGGTCAGGCTTCGGCCGGTCCCGGTTCCGGTTCCGGACCGGTGGCTCATGCCGAGGCTGTAGCGTGGCCGACGGAGACCGTGACAACACCGCGCATACCGCGGGCAGAAACGACGGCGAGGACTGATGGACCAGACGCAGCGCGCCCAGGGCCCGTCCGACCCCGAGGCGAGTGGCGGCGGTATGTCGGATGCGCCGGAGATGTGGGGCAACGGAGGGCTCGTCGGCGACGGCCGGTACCGGCTGACCCACCGGCTGGGCCGGGGCGGCATGGCCGAGGTGTTCGCGGCCGAGGACGTACGGCTGGGCCGTACCGTCGCGGTCAAGCTGCTCCGCGCGGACCTGGCCGAGGACCCGGTCTCCAAGGCCCGCTTCACGCGTGAGGCGCAGTCCGTCGCCGGCCTCAACCACCACGCGATCGTCGCCGTGTACGACTCCGGCGAGGACTTCGTCGGCGGCCAGTCCGTGCCGTACATCGTGATGGAGCTGGTCGAGGGCCGCACCATCCGCGATCTGCTGCTGAACGCCGAGGCGCCGGGTCCCGAGCAGGCCCTGATCATCGTCTCCGGGGTGCTCGACGCGCTCGCCTACTCGCATCAGCACGGCATCGTGCACCGCGACATCAAGCCCGCCAACGTGATCATCACGAACAGCGGCGCCGTCAAGGTGATGGACTTCGGCATCGCGCGCGCCCTGCACGGCGCGTCGACAACGATGACACAGACCGGCATGGTCATGGGCACGCCGCAGTACCTCTCCCCGGAGCAGGCGCTCGGCAAGGCCGTGGACCACCGCTCCGACCTGTACGCGACCGGCTGCCTCTTGTACGAACTCCTCGCGCTGCGGCCGCCGTTCACCGGCGAGACCCCGCTGTCCGTGGTCTACCAGCACGTCCAGGACATCCCCACCCCGCCCTCCGCGGTTTCCGACGGCTGCCCGCCGGAGCTGGACGGCCTGGTCATGCGCTCGCTCGCCAAGGAGCCGGACGACCGCTTCCAGACGGCCGAGGAGATGCGCGGCCTGGTCCAGTACGGTCTGCAGATGCTGTACGACCAGGGCGGGCACACCGGCACCTGGAACACCGGCCCGGTGGAGGCGCACGACGGCCGGCACACCCCGGCGGGCGGCTTCACCGGGACGACCGTGATGCAGCACCCGGGCGACTTCGGCTCCGGGACGGCGCAGATCCCGCAGCCGATGCTGCCGCACGGTTACGGCAACGGCGACGACGGCGGCTTCGAGGGGCACGGCAACAAGGGCAGCGGCCGCGGCAAGCTGTGGATCCTCGCCGTGCTCGCGGTGATCGCGATCGCGGCCGGTGTCGCGTTTGCACTGAACCACAACACCGGCGGCACCGGTACGGGCACCGACACCACGCCGCCGGCGACGCAGTCCCAGAGCACCAAGGACGACACGACCTCACCGACCCCGTCGGACAACACCACGGACCAGCCCTCGGACACGGCCACCGACAACGGCTCGGGCTCGACCTCGGGCGGTTCCGACTACACCCCGTCGGACCCGCAGACCTCGCAGTCGCAGAGCACGGGGCCGACGGACCAGCCGACGGACACGCAGACCGCGCCGTCGCAGTCCCAGAGCCCCACTGGCGGCGGCACGGACAGCGGCACGACCACCGGCGGCACGAACACCGGTGGCACCGGCCCCACCGGCCCCACCGACCCCACCGGCACCACCAACGGCGGTACCACCGTCGGGAACGCGGCGGACGGCGGCGTGGGCAACACCACCGGCTGAACGACTCCGGCACCGCCCTCCACGGCGTCCTGCTGAGCCGGCCCTGGCAGGGCAGGCGCCGTCACTCGGTGAACGCGTCGCACACCGCGTCGTACTCGCGTGTCCACCACACCACGAGCGCCGACGCGGCCGGGAACTGGCAGTCCGCGCGCGTGTCACCGCGTTCGTAGTGCCAGCGCAGCATCCAGAAGTCGTTCAGCCGCTCCCACCACACCCGGTGCACGGCCGCCGCCAGCTCGGCGGCCCTGGCGCCGGCCGCGCGCCGGTACGCGCGCGCGTACGCGCGTACCTTCGGCAGGTCCAGGGTGCCCGCGGGGCGTACGAAGAAGATCGCCGCGGCGCGTACGGCCTCCTCCGCGCGGGGCTGCACACCCAGCCGGTCCCAGTCGACGATGGCCGCCGGGGTGCCGTCCTTGTAGAGCACGTTGAACGGGTGGAAGTCGCCGTGCACCCAGCCCACCGGCCCGCCGCGCGGCGGGCGCCGGTCCGTGTGCTGCTCCAGGAGCGTCCGGCGTTCCAGCAGCCGGTGCCGGGCCAGCTCGTCGAAGGCGTCGGCGGGGCGGTGCCGGCGCACATGGGCGAGCAGGTCGTCGATGAGCATGAAGGTGTCGGCGGGGTCCGCGCTCTCCACGGGGTGGGGGCTCGTGGCCGGACGTGTGCGCCCCTTGGGTGGCATCACACGCTCAAGGCAGGCGTGCACGGCGCCTAGGAGCGCCCCGAGGCGTGCGCTCTCCCCCCGCGTGAGCTGTCCGCCGTGGCGGTGCCTGCCGTCGATCCAGGGGTGCAGGGCGTAGGCGTGGCCGCCGACGACGGCGACCGTACGGCCCTCGCGGTGCGCGAGCGGCACGGCGACGGGGACGCCGAGGTCGGCCAGGCGCTGGGTGGCGCGGTGCCGGCGCTCGATGGCTGCCGGGTCGGCGGTGTCCGGATCGAAATGGTGCTTGAGGAAATAGCGGCCGCGGGTGGTGCGCAGCCGGTAGCCGCGGTTCAGCAGGCCCTGGTCGACCGGCTCACAGGTGAGGGCGGTACCGGCGGCGTACAGGCGCAGCAGGGCGCCCAGAGGGGGCGCGAGGGACACAAGGGGTGGTACACATGAGCGCGGCACGCCGCAGATGTTAGGGCACGAAAAACCGCCGTGAGCTGGGGCTTGTCACAGACGGTCGCCGGTGATCGCTTTCGGTCACTCGATGAGCATGCCGTGGGCTTTTGTCAAACGGTTCCGCTGCTTCCGTCCTTCTCGCCCTGGATACGGATGACATAAGCGGCGCAGCCGGGTTCACACGCAAACAATTCGACTCTTCCCGTGACACGGGTGAGCGGGTTAACGTTCCGTTGCTTCGGCGTTGAAGCAGGGCTGTGACCAGCACGCTTCCACACCTCCCCGATTTACTTGGAAATCCAAGCAAAATCGCAGGTCAGGTGGGGTTTCACAGAAATGTGGAGCACTGGGTAACGTGATGGTTGCAGGGCGCTCGCCGGGGCACCTGTCACGCCTGTACCCGGCCGAGTGGCACCCACCCCGTGCCCGGTGGTCGAAACAGGTGAGCCGCACTGGCCTACCGGCAACCCCGGGGGCCGGAACGACGGAGGAGCACACGTGACCGTGGACAGCAGTGCCGCGCGCAAGCCGCGACGCAGCGCCGCAGGCAAGGCCGGCACCACCGGCAGCAAGACCACCCGCACCACCCGCGCCGCCGCGAAGAAGAGCACCGAACCGGAGCTCGTACAGCTGCTGACGCCGGAGGGCAAGCGGGTCAAGAACGCCGAGTACGACGCCTACGTCGCCGGCATCACCCCCGAAGACCTGCGCGGCCTGTACCGCGACATGGTGCTCACCCGCCGCTTCGACGCCGAGGCCACCGCCCTGCAGCGCCAGGGCGAGCTGGGACTGTGGGCCTCCCTGCTGGGCCAGGAGGCCGCCCAGATCGGCTCCGGCCGGGCGCTGCGCGACGACGACTACGTCTTCCCGACCTACCGTGAACACGGCGTCGCCTGGTGCCGCGGCGTCGACCCGACCAACCTGCTCGGCATGTTCCGCGGCGTGAACAACGGCGGCTGGGACCCCAACGGCAACAACTTCCACCTGTACACGATCGTCATCGGCTCCCAGACGCTGCACGCCACCGGCTACGCGATGGGCGTGGCCAAGGACGGCGCCGACAGCGCGGTCATCGCCTACTTCGGCGACGGCGCGAGCAGCCAGGGCGACGTGGCCGAATCGTTCACCTTCTCCGCGGTCTACAACGCGCCCGTCGTGTTCTTCTGCCAGAACAACCAGTGGGCGATCTCCGAGCCGACCGAGAAGCAGAGCCGTGTGCCGCTCTACCAGCGCGCGCAGGGCTTCGGTTTCCCGGGCGTGCGCGTGGACGGCAACGACGTGCTGGCCTGCCTCGCGGTCACCAAGTGGGCGCTGGAGCGCGCCCGCAGCGGCGAGGGCCCCACCCTGGTCGAGGCGTACACCTACCGCATGGGTGCCCACACCACCTCCGACGACCCCACCCGCTACCGCGGCGACGAGGAGCGGCTGGCCTGGGAGGCGAAGGACCCGATCCTGCGCCTTCGCCGGTACCTGGAGGCCTCAAACCACGCGGACGAGGGATTCTTCGCGGAACTCGAGGCCGAGTCCGAGGCGTTGGGCAAACGAGTGCGCGAAGCGGTCCGTGCCATGCCCGACCCGGACCACTTCGCCATCTTCGAGAACGTGTACGCGGACGGGCACGCGCTCGTCGACGAGGAACGAGCGCAGTTCGCCGCCTACCAGGCGTCGTTCGCTGACGCAGCTGAAGGGGGTCGCTGAGATGGCCGAGAAGATGGCGATGGCAAAGGCCATCAACGAGTCGCTGCGCCGCGCCCTGGACGAGGACCCCAAGGTCCTCGTCATGGGTGAGGACGTCGGCAAGCTCGGCGGCGTGTTCCGGGTGACGGACGGCCTCCAGAAGGACTTCGGCGAGAGCCGCGTCATCGACACCCCGCTGGCCGAGTCCGGCATCGTCGGCACCGCGATCGGTCTGGCGCTGCGCGGCTACCGCCCGGTGGTGGAGATCCAGTTCGACGGCTTCGTCTTCCCGGCCTACGACCAGATCGTCACTCAGCTCGCGAAGATGCACGCGCGCTCGCTGGGCAAGGTCAAGATGCCGGTCGTCGTCCGCATCCCCTACGGCGGCGGCATCGGCGCGGTCGAGCACCACTCGGAGTCCCCCGAGGCGCTGTTCGCGCACGTGGCGGGCCTGAAGATCGTGTCTCCGTCGAACGCGTCGGACGCGTACTGGATGATGCAGCAGGCCATCCAGAGCGACGACCCGGTGATCTACTTCGAGCCCAAGCGCCGCTACTGGGACAAGGCCGAGGTGGACGTCGAGGCGATCCCCGCCCCGCTGCACAAGGCCCAGGTCGTCCGCGAGGGCACCGACCTCACCCTGGCGGCGTACGGCCCGATGGTGAAGCTCTGCCAGGAGGTCGCGGCGGCCGCGGCCGAGGAGGGCAAGTCCCTGGAGGTCCTGGACCTGCGCTCGGTGTCGCCGCTGGACTTCGACGCCATCCAGGCCTCGGTGGAGAGGACCCGCCGTCTGGTCGTGGTCCACGAGGCACCGGTGTTCTTCGGCTCCGGCGCGGAGATCGCCGCCCGGATCACCGAGCGCTGCTTCTACCACCTGGAGGCACCGGTCCTGCGGGTCGGCGGCTACCACGCCCCCTACCCGCCGGCCCGCCTGGAGGAGGAGTACCTGCCGGACCTGGACCGCGTGCTCGACGCCGTCGACCGCTCGCTGGCGTACTGAGGAGAAGGTCGTGACGACGATGACGGAAGCGTCCGTACGCGAGTTCAAGATGCCGGACGTCGGCGAGGGACTCACCGAGGCCGAGATCCTCAAGTGGTACGTCCAGCCGGGTGACACGGTCACCGACGGTCAGGTGGTGTGCGAGGTCGAGACCGCCAAGGCGGCCGTCGAACTGCCCATCCCCTACGACGGGGTGGTCCGCGAACTCCACTTCCCCGAGGGCACCACGGTCGACGTGGGCACGTCCATCATCGCGGTGGCGGTGGCCGGCGCGGAAGCCGCCGAGGCCCCGGTCGAGCAGCCGCAGACAGCTGTTGAGGAGCCCGAGCCCGAGGCCAAGCCGCAGGGCCGCCAGCCGGTCCTGGTCGGGTACGGCGTGTCGACGTCCTCCACCAAGCGCCGCCCCCGCAAGGGTCCCGAGGTCACGGTCCCGGCGCCGGCCCAGGCGATCCAGACCGAGCTGAACGGCCACGGCCATGGCGCGGTCGCCGAGAGGCCCCGCCCGCTGGCCAAGCCGCCGGTGCGCAAGCTGGCCAAGGACCTCGGCGTCGACCTCGCCACGATCACCCCGTCCGGCCCGGACGGCATCATCACCCGCGACGACGTCCACGCGGCGGCCACGCCGAAGCAGGCGGAGCCGACGCCGACCCCGGTCGCCGCGGCTCCGGTGACGCCGGCCCCCGTCGCGTCCTACGACGGCGCTCGCGAGACCCGCATCCCGGTCAAGGGCGTCCGCAAGGCCACGGCGGCGGCGATGGTCGGCTCGGCCTTCACCGCGCCGCATGTCACGGAGTTCGTGACGGTCGACGTGACCCGCACGATGAAGCTGGTCGAGGAGCTGAAGCAGGACAAGGAGATGCAGGGCCTGCGGGTCAACCCGCTGCTGCTGATCGCCAAGGCCCTGCTGGTCGCCATCAAGCGCAACCCGGAGATCAACGCGTCCTGGGACGAGGCCAACCAGGAGATCGTGCACAAGCACTACGTCAACCTGGGCATCGCGGCGGCCACCCCGCGCGGCCTGATCGTGCCGAACATCAAGGACGCGCACGACAAGACGCTCCCGCAGCTGGCGGAGGCGCTCGGCGAGCTGGTCTCGACGGCCCGCGAGGGCAAGACGTCCCCGGCGGCCATGCAGGGCGGCACGGTGACCATCACCAACGTCGGCGTCTTCGGCGTCGACACCGGCACGCCGATCCTCAACCCGGGCGAGTCGGCGATCCTCGCGGTCGGCGCGATCAAGCTCCAGCCCTGGGTCCACAAGGGCAAGGTCAAGCCGCGTCAGGTGACGACGCTGGCGCTGAGCTTCGACCACCGCCTGGTCGACGGCGAGCTGGGCTCGAAGGTGCTGGCGGACGTGGCGGCGATTCTGGAGGAGCCGAAGAGGCTGATCACCTGGGCGTGACGGCTCCGGGTGGGTAGCGTTGGCGCCTGGGGGCGGCGGCCGCAAATTCGTCTTGCGGCCGCCCCCTCTGCTCTTCGGAGTTGTTCAGGGCTGGTTCAGCACGTACACCGGCGCCCCGTCCTCGGCTCCGCCGCGCGATCGGATGCAGGCGTGTTTGCGCAGCAGCCGCAGACATTCGTTGACGCGATGCACCGAGAGGCCCGTACGGGCCGCGATCGATTCGAGCGACTCGCGCAGCTCGCCCTTCTCCACGAGAACCGGGGCGATGACCACGGCCACGGTCCATACGTCGGTCGTGACGGAGAGGCGTTGCCGCCAGTCGGCCAGTACGGAAGCCGTGGCGGGCAGCACACCGGCGTGCCCACCGGGCGTCCGAGAGCTCGACACCAGGGCGTCGAGCCGGTCCGCGATCCGTTCCATCGCCCGGACCATGGCCTGCTGCACGGCGAGGGTGGCTTTCTGCGTGGCCGGCATCTCGCGCTGCAGAGCCAGCTTTTCCCTCCGCAGAACCAGCGTTTCCTCCTGCAGCCCGATCGATTTGTGCTGACCGTTCGCCAACTCCTCGTCCAGCTGAAAATCGTGCGCCTCGAGGCGGACGATGGCCTCGGCGACCTGCGCGGGCATGGCGTACGCGATCGGAGCGCCCGGCTCGAGGGGCTGCACCTCGGCCTCTTCCAGGGTGTAGGAACCCTCCCGCTGCACGGTCTCGATCACTTCCACGGCCCACTGCTTGAAAGGGGCGGCAGCAGGTTTCGTGCATGCAGTGACGAGATGGAGCAGCCCTTGAAGGTCGAGGAGATTCAGGTCTCGACGCCACTCCCTGCCTGCGGGAATGCCGAGACCGTATCGTCCGCTCACGGTCTCGAGACTGTCTCGGTGCTCTTGGGGAACGTGATCATAGAGTGCCTTGGTCGGACTGGTGTGCCCCAGTTCCCTGCACACATCCACCGCCGGAAACCAGTGACTTCCGTCCGGCATGGTCAGCCGCCGCACACGGGCTCCGGTCGCCGCGTACACGAAGTCGCTGATGTCGATCGCCTCGTGCCGTTCGGACGAGTCGGGTCGCTTGCTGGGTTCGCTCATGTGAACCACCTCCGCAGCGGAACGTAGAGCGGAGAAATTCGAATATGCCAGCTGCAACAGTGATGTTCACGATTGGGGGTGAAATCTGCGGGAAACTCCGGACACCTGCGGCTCAACACGTTTGGGGGAGCAGCCGGCACGGCACCCCGCGTTCCTTGGCTCCGCCGTTTCCGTCCGGTTTCAACCGGTACAAGTGGGCCTTCGGTGCACGCGTCACCGCCTCCGTCAGGGCGCCACCGGTGAAAAGCGCGCCGACGCCGTCCTCCACCGCCCAGCCGGCCGACAGCTCACCGGTGGCCACTGCCGCTTGGTAGCCGGAGCGCCGGCCCGGCTCGCTGTCGTAGTGCGGGCAGACCGAGCCTGGCAGCAGGCCGAGTCCGTCCGGCAGAAAGGTGAGCGGACCGAAGGAGTCGGTGTGTGAGCCCTCGGCCCAGCAGTTGGCGCCGGCGCTGATGCCGCACAGCAGTGTTCCGCGGTCGTAGGCCTCGCGCAGCAGTCGGTCCACGCCGTGCACTCGCCACACCGCCAGCAGGCTCGCGGTGTTGCCGCCCCCTACATATACGACGTCCTGGGAGAGGAGGAAGGCCCGTAGTGCCTTGTCGTCGTGTTCCCGTTGGAACAGCGGCAGAACGCCGGGCTCGCAGGCGCGTGACCGGAATGCGGTGAGGAATCGGTCGATGTAGGCCGGGGCGTCTCCGCTTGCCGTGGGGATGAAGCACACCTTGGGCCGTGAAGCGCGCGCGTGACCCAGCAGCCAGTCGTCCAGCAACCCGTCGTCATCGGTGGAGAAGCCACCGCCGAGAAGAGCCAGACGGGGTGTGGTTGCGACAGACACGGATGCGCCTCCTCGGCCGGTCACGAAAGCGGACGGTGCCTCGGACCATGCCCTGCCCTCGAAGGTCTTTGCCATCGATATAGAAGCCGTACCTTCCTCGCAGCCGTTGATCGTCAACTGCCGTAGATTTGGCGCATGGTAACGGGGGAGAAGGCCGCAGCTCGGCACGCGAGACCCACAGCGGAAGCGGGCGTCGGGCGGGCCTCTGTGCTCATGGCCGGGGGGACCGTCGTATCGCGGGCCAGCGGGCTGATCCGTCAGGTGCTGCAAGGAGCCGCGCTCGGGACGGGGCTGCTCGCGACCACGTACAACACCGCCAACACCGTGCCGACCAGCCTGTACACCCTGCTGATCGGTGGGGCGCTGAACGCCGTGCTGGTGCCGCAGCTGGTGCGCGCCCGGGCCACCCATGCCGATGGCGGGCGGGCGTACGAGCAGCGGCTCGTGACTCTCGTCGTCAGTGTGCTGGCCGTTGGGACCGTGCTCGCCGTGTGGGCGGCGCCGGAGATCGTGAGCCTGTACATAAGGGACACGCCCAAGGAGCACGCGGCGTACCGGCTGACCGTCGTCTTCGCCCGGTTCCTGCTTCCGCAGATCTTCTTCTACGGGCTGTTCGCCATCCTCGGCCAAGTGCTGAACGCTCGTGAGAAGTTCGGCGCCATGATGTGGACGCCCGTGCTCAACAATGTCGTCCTCGTGGCGATGTTCGGCGTCTACCTCGGGATGATGACCGTCCCGCACTCGGTCGCCGACGTCACCGACGCCGAGGTCCGCTGGCTCGGCATCGGCACGACTCTCGGGATCGCCGTGCAGGCCCTCGCGCTCATCCCCTTCGCCCGCGCCGCAGGCTTCCGCTTCCGGCCCCGTTTCGACTGGCGCGGCGCGGGACTCGGCTCCGGGATCCACGCGGCCAAGTGGACGCTGCTGTTCGTGCTGACCAATCTGGTCGCCCTCACCGTCGTCACCAACTACGCCAACGCCGCCGACCAGCGGCTGCCGAAGGCGGGCGTGGGCTACACGGCGTACAGCTACGCGCAGACCATCTGGATGCTGCCCCAGTCAATCGTCACCGTCTCGCTCGTCACCGCTCTGCTGCCGCGCATGAGCAAGGCGGCGGCCGAGGGACGGATCGCTGATCTGCGTGCCGATCTGTCCCGGGCGCTGCGGGTCAGCGGAGTCGTGATCGTCCCGGCGGCCTTCCTGTTCACCGCACTCGGACCGGACATCGCCGTCCTCCTCTTCGCCCACGGCGCCGCCGACGCCGCCACGGCCCAGCCCCTGGGGCACATGCTCCAGGCCTTCGGGCTCGGCCTGATCCCGTTCTCCGCGCAGTACCTGCTGCTGCGTGGCTTCTACGCCTTCGAGGACACCCGTACGCCGTTCTTCATGGCCGTGTGGATCGGGGTCGTCGACATCGCGCTCGCCACCGCCTGCCATGTGCTCCTGCCCGCGCGGTGGGCGGTCACCGGCATGGCCGGCGCCTACACCGTCTCCTACTTCGCCGGGCTCGTCCTCACCGCCCGTCTGCTGGGCCGCCGCACCGGCGGCCGGCTGGACGATGGCACCCTGCGCGGCACCTACGGCAAGCTGCTGTGCGCCGGAGGCGTCGCGGCGGTCGCAGGCTGGGCGGCGGCGCGGGGCTGTGCCGGGGTGGTGGGGCACGGCACGGCGGGGGCGGTCCTGGCAACCACCACCGGCACGCTGGTACTCGCCGTTGTCCATCTGCTGCTGGCCAGGGTGTTGAGGATTGGCGAGCTTCGGCGGATTCCCGGCTTTCGCTGACAGTGCATGCCACTAATTGCCGTATCGCGCACCATCCCTGATGTCGCATCAGGGAGTGATCAGGGTGCCGTCGGGGAGGTCACGGATGATGACGGAGGGACCGCGGCGGCACGCTGGTGACATGACGAAATCCGCTGCCGTTCGCCCCGGTTCCTCCCCTTCGCCTGACGTGGCTTCCTCCGCCTCCCCACCCTCCTCACCATCCTCAGTCTCATCCACCTCCGTCCGCCGTGTGGCCGCCATCGCGGGCGTCGCCGTCCTGGCCGGTACGGCGGCGGTGTGCGCACCTGGTGTGGCTTACGCGGCGCCTCGCGTCAC
Organism: Streptomyces sp. NPDC007856; assembly: GCF_042868225.1. Taxonomy (NCBI): domain Bacteria; kingdom Bacillati; phylum Actinomycetota; class Actinomycetes; order Kitasatosporales; family Streptomycetaceae; genus Streptomyces; species Streptomyces sp. NPDC007856. The sequence goes on from NZ_JBIAEC010000003.1 coordinate 344,134, forward strand.
CGCCGCCTCCGCGACCGACTTCGGCGACTGCCCGGCACTGCCCGACCGCGTCGACCCGAGGCGATGGAGATGCGAAGTGCATACGGCCGCCCCGCGGTTGACCCTCGGCAAGGTTGCGGTGAACCTCGCCCCGATCACCATGACGCATGCCGAAGGTCCGATGCCGGACGGCAGCAAGGGCCAGGTGTGGGGTGCGATGCACAGCTCCCCCACCGCTGTGCCGGGAGGACTGACCGGCACACCGGCGGGGGATCGCGCGGCCGTCCTGGGACTGGCGATACAGCCGGAGTACGGCGGGCGGTCCGACTTCTACACCGGGCGGTTCAGCCTCCGCTTCGGGCTCCTCGGCCCGTTGGTGCCGCGGGGCTGCACCATCGGCGCGGGCGAACCCGTCGACTTCCAGCTGAAGCGCTCCGGTCCCTCCAAGTGGGTCTCCCAGGACCCTCCGGTGATCGAGTTCTCTGCCTACGACGACACCTTCACCGCCCCGGCCGCCGAACACTGCGGACCCCTCACCGCACTCCTCAACCGCCGTCTCGGCCTGCCGGCGGCCGAAGGGAACCTGTTGTCGTACGACGCCTCGTATACCTTCAAGACCTACGACCAGCTCCCCGTCCGTGACGACGACAAGGAACAGAAAGGAGGGAACCTTTCGCGCTGACGCCGACTCCTGACCCGGCGACGCGGGCGCGACGGGGGACCGCACCGGCCCGATAGGGGTCAGGCATGGCACCGCACACCGACCGTCCAGACCGTCCACTGCCGAGGGACGAGCGTGCCGAGCACCGTCTGCTGGACGTGCGCTCCACCCGGATGCATCTCGCCGAGTACGGCGGCACCGGCACCCCGCTGCTGATGCTGCACGGCTTTCCGCAGCACTGGTACGCCTGGCACAAGGTCGCCGGGCAGCTGGCCGACGCATACCGGCGCGACGGATACCGGCTGCTCTGCCCGGACCTGCGCGGCTTCGGCTGGTCGCGGATCACGCCGGGCGGCTACGACATGGCCGGCCTGGCGGACGACGCGCTCGCGCTGCTCGACACCCTCGGGCTGGAGCGGGTCGGGCTGGTCGGGCACGACTGGGGAGCGCATCTCGGCTTCCGGCTGTGCCTGAGGGCGCCGGAGCGGTTCACCGGCTACCTCGCGCTGAACATGACCCACCCCTGGCCCCGGCACCGCGCGGTCCTGCCCAACCTGTGGCGGCTGTGGTACACCGCGTTCGTCGAGTACCCGGTGCTGGGGCGGGCAGTGCTGCGGTACTGGCCCGGCTTCACCCGCTTCCTGCTGCGCCACCAGGTCGCCGACCCGGCGGCCGTGTGGACGCAGGCGGAGATCGCCGAGTACGCCACCGCCACCTCGGAGAGCGCCCCCGCCGTCCAGTCCCTGTTCTGGCAGTACGTCCTGCACGACATCCCCGCGCTGCTACGGGGCACCGTGCGGCGGCAGCGGCTGACCGTGCCGACGCTGCTGCTCGGCGGGGAGCGGGACAACGTGGTCGTGCCGTCGATGCTGGCGGGCGCCGAGCCGTACGCCGACGAGCTGCGTGTGCGGCTGGTGCCGGGGACCGGTCACTTTATGGCCAGGGCGTTCCTGTCCTGGGCGGCCCGGACCAGTGCGGCGGCCGTGTCCCAGGGTGCCGTCCCGCCGTCGTCCTCCCCCTGGATGTCCATGGCCGGCTCAGTCCCGCGACCGCAGCGCGTTCAGCAGGGCCGCGCCCCGTTCGGCGTCGTCCACGCTCACGGCGAAGTCCGTGCGGCGGCCGCGGGGGCGTATGACCAGGCAGTCGCCGGCGCGGAGCATGACCGTCGTGCCGAGGCCGCTGAGGCGGTAGCCCCAGCCGCCGACCTGGGAGGGCTGCCGGTGCTCGGCGCGGGCCGACTCGACGGCGGTCGGCGACCAGTGGCGGGCGGGCCAGCCGAGCGGGCCGAACGACACCTCCAGGCCGGCTTCCGACACCTTGGCCTGGACGGAGGAGGAGAGGGCACCGGTGAGGGAGACGGTGGCGCAGACGACGCACAGCGGGACCAGCACGGTGGTACTGGCCAGACCGGCGACCAGTGCCACCAGCGCGCCGGCGGCGATCAGGCCGGTCAGTGCGGCCAGCAGCTGCAGCCAGGGGTTGGCCGTGCGGGAGAACCACACCAGCCGCTCGCCCTCGGGCAGGTTCAGCGCGGGGGTCGGGGCGGCCGGCGGGGTGGAGCCGGTGCGGGTGGTCAGCCACCAGGCCACCACCCCGGCGACCACCGCGAGAGCTAGGGGGAGCACTACTCCGAGCGCCGGTTCGCGGGCCTCGTGCCAGTCGGTGCGGTCCAGGTTCGCGCGGACGACGGAGGCCTGTGCGCCGACGAGCACCGCCGCCGTGGGCGCCAGGGCGATCGCCCGCCAGGGGCGTGCGGCCGGCCAGGAGCGGCGCCATCGCACGCTCAGCGCGAGGGCGATCAGCAGCCAGATGCCGGCCGGGAACGGGGAGGCCTGCCAGAGCGGCATCGAGCCGTCGGGGGCGGCACCCCCGCTCCAGTGGGTCGCCAACCGGTCGGGCAGCCGGCCGCGCGCGGCCCAGGGCAGGCCCGCGAGCAGCGCGGCGACGGCCACCGTGCATCCCGCGAGCGCCCAGCGCCCGGCGCGCCTTCGGGCACCCGTCCACTCGTATCCGCCGCGGTCCCGGTCGTATTCGTCCCGGGCCCGTTCGTCCCCGTCGGTCATGTCGTGGTCCCCCGGATCATCTCGATGAGGTCGGTGCGGCTGTAGCCGAGCCGGGATGCCTCCGCGACCAGCTCCCGCACTCTGATCTGCAGTCCGGAGCGCCGGGCCGCCCCTTCGGCGACGGTGATCCCGCGGCCGCGGCGGAACTCCAGCAGGCCCTCGTCCCGCAGTTCGCGCAGGCCGCGCAGGACGGTGTTGACGTTGATGTCCAGGGCCGTGGAGAGATCGCGGGCCGAGGGCAGCCGGTCGCCGGTGCGGCACTCGCCCTCGGCGATGGCCCGCCGGATCGCCGCCGCGACCTGCTCGTGCAGGGGGCGGGTGTCGGTCTTGTCCAGACGCAGCAACATGGTGCCAATGACACTAGCACCATCGGCTTCATTGTGCGCCCGGGCAGCGGAACGGGCCCGCCGCTGGCGTGCGACGGGCCCGTGGGTGTCCGGTGAGGTGTCAGCCGAGCTTGGCGAAGCCGTAGTCGAGGAGCTTCTTCGCGTCCGCCTCGCGCTGGGGGATGGAGGTGGAGGCGAGGACGGTGCCGATGATCGTCTTGTTGTTGCGGGTGGCGGCGAAGACCAGGCAGTAGCCGGCCTCCGGGCCGGAGCCCGTCTTCACACCGATGGTGCCGCTGTAGCTGCTGAGCAGACCGTTGGTGTTGGTCCACGGGGCCATCGTGCGGATGCTGCCCGTCTTGGTGATCGTCTTCGCGGTGTACGACTTCGTCTTGACGACCGCGCGGAACGTGGAGTTCTGCATCGCGCTGCTGGCGATTTTCGTGAGGTCGCGCGGCGTCGAGTAGTTGTTGCCGTTGCCGATGCCGTCGAAGGAGTCGAAGTGCGTGTTCGTGAGCTTGAGGCTCTTGGCGGCGGTGTTCATCTTGCTGATGAAGTTCGACACGCGCGCGGCGCGGGTGGTGCCGGTGCCGTACGTGTCGGCGAGCGCGTAGGCGGCGTCGCAGCCGGACGGCAGCATCAGGCCGTACAGCAGCTGGCGGACGGTGACCTTGTCACCGACGATGAGGTGCGCCTGGGAGGCGTTGTTCGCGACCACGTAGTCGCTGTACGCCTTCTGGATCGTCACCTTCTTGTCGAGGTTGAGGTTCGACTGCGCGAGCACGACCTTGGCGGTCATGATCTTGGTGGTGGAGCCGGTGGAAAGCCGGGTGTCCGCCGCCTTGGTGTAGAGCGTCGTACCGCTCACGTTGTTCATCACGTAGCCGCCCTTGGCCACGATCGTGGGCGTCGTGAGGGCCTGAGCGGGCGTCGCGGTGAGGGCACCGGTCGCGAGCAGCGCGCCGGAGGTGACGGCGACGGCGGTGGCTCTGCGGATGCGGGTGGTGCGGGTGCCCTTAATGCCGGTAATCAAAGTGATGTACCCCGATTGTCGTGAATGCCCCTGAAGTGCGGCCGAGTTGAGGTGGCAAGAGCAGAGGGCCGCACGTGTGAGACACGTAAGTAGCACAGAAGGTTGCGCGGTTGCTGTGTGCGATCTTCGTCACATCCACCGCCGCGTCCGCCGCCGCGTCCGGATGCTGGACGCCGCTGCCGCATGCGTACGTGTTGTATCTATCCTGTGGACATGGAGACGGCCGTACAACAGCACACCCGCCGAGACCCCAAGCCCCCGCCCGCCGCCGACCGCGTGTACGCCCACGTCAAGCAGGGCGTTCTCGACCGGCGCTACGAGGGCGGCACCCTGCTCACCGAAGGGGAGCTGGCCGAGGCCGTCGGGGTCTCGCGCACGCCTGTGCGGGAGGCGCTGCTGCGGCTGGAGGTCGAGGGCCTGATCCGGCTCTACCCGAAGAAGGGCGCGCTGGTGCTGCCGGTCTCCGCGCAGGAGATCGCGGACGTGGTGGAGACCCGCCAGCTGGTCGAGGAGCATGCCGCCCGCAAGGCCGTACCCGCCCCGCCCGGGCTGCTCGAGCGCCTGACCGAGCTGCTGGAGCTGCAGAAGGCGCAGGCCGCCGCCGGTGATCTGGCCGCGGCCGCGGTGACCGACCGCAACTTCCACGCCGAGATCGTGCGCAGCGGCGGCAACGAGATCCTGTCCCGGCTCTACGACCAATTGCGCGACCGGCAGCTGCGGATGGGCGTCGCCGTCATGCACTCCCATCCCGACCGGATCGCCAAGACGCTCGCCGAGCACGAGGAGATCCTGGACGCGCTGCGCGCCGGGGACGCGGAGGCGGCCGTCGGGGTCGTGCACCGGCATGTGAGCTGGTTCGAGCACCTCGCGCGGGGTGAGGTCCGATGAGCGCTCCGGCGCGCAACCTCACCCTTCCGGGTGATCCACCGGGCGGCCGACGCGCCGTCACCGTGTGGTCCATAGGCGTCGCCGTCTACTTCGTCGCGGTCATCTTCCGTACGTCACTGGGCGTGGCGGGGCTGGACGCGGCGGACCGCTTCCATGTGAACGCGTCCGCCCTGTCGACGTTCTCCATCCTCCAGCTGCTGGTCTACGCCGGTATGCAGATACCCGTCGGCCTGCTCGTCGACCGGCTCGGCACGAAGCGGGTGCTGAGCATCGGGGCGGTCCTCTTCACGGCCGGTCAGCTGGGCTTCGCCTTCTCGCCTTCGTACGGCACCGCCCTCGCCTCCCGTGCCCTGCTGGGCTGTGGTGACGCGATGACCTTCATCAGCGTGCTGCGGCTCGGCACCCGCTGGTTCCCGGCCCGGCGCGGGCCGCTGGTCGCGCAGCTCGCGGGGCTGGTCGGTATGGGGGGCAACCTGGTCTCCACACTGGTCCTCGCCCGGCTGCTGCACGGCATCGGCTGGACCCCGGCGTTCGCCGGCAGCGCGCTCGCGGGTGTCGTCGTCCTCGTGCTGACGCTGCTGTTCCTGAAGGACCATCCCGAGGGGTACGAGCCGGAGCCGGCGCCGCACCAGGGCGCGGCGTATGTGCGCCGGCAGATCGCGGCGGCCTGGCGGGAGCCGGGGACCCGCCTCGGACTGTGGGTGCACTTCACCACCCAGTTCCCGGCGATGGTGTTCCTGCTGCTGTGGGGCCTGCCGTTCCTGGTCCAGGCGCAGGGGCTCGGCCGGGCCACGGCCGGTGAGCTGCTGACCCTGGTCGTGCTGTCCAACATGGTGATCGGGCTGGTCTACGGCCAGATCATCGCCCGGCATCACGCGGCGCGGCTGCCGCTGGCGCTGGGCACGGTCGGGGCGACCGCGCTGCTGTGGGCCTCGACGCTGCTGTATCCCGGTGCGCATGCGCCGATGTGGCTGCTGGTGGTGCTGTGCACGGTGCTGGGGGCGTGCGGGCCCGCCTCGATGATCGGGTTCGACTTCGCGCGGCCGGCCAATCCGCCCGAGCGGCAGGGGACGGCGTCCGGTATCACCAACATGGGTGGTTTCATCGCCTCGATGACCACGTTGTTCGCGATCGGGGTGCTGCTGGACGCCACCGGGGACGACTACGCCGTGGCGTTCTCGGCGGTGTTCGTGCTGCAGGCGCTGGGCGTGTCCCAGATCCTGCGGCTGCGGGGGCGGGCGGCCCGGCGTGAACGTGAACGGCTGGTGGCGAGCCGGGTGGAGACGGTGCACGTTCCCGCATAGGTGCCCTGTGCCGGTGCGGGCCTCACCGGGGACTGCCGCCCTCAGCCCCCGCATCCACCGGCACTACGGCGTCACCGTGAAGTTGCGCAGGATCGCCGCCGTCAGGTCCGGATCGCCCTCGGTCTTCACCCGGTCGGCCACCGCCTCCGGGGTCACCCGGCCGCAGGCGAGGCGGACGTAGGTCTCCCAGTCGAGGGTGAGGGCGGCGGCGGGGCCGAGGGCCGGGGCGGTTTCCAGGGTGCCGCGGCCCTGGATGTCGACGCGGATGGTGCGCAGGAACTCCACCGGTCCGTGGACGTCGAAGACGATGGCCGAACTGCGCGGTGCGTCCGCGTCCTTCGCCACGACCTTGGGGAGTGCGTCCAGGAGCACGTCCCGGGTCACGTGCGCGCCCGGCGAGTCCAGGTTGCCGGGGCGGCCGAGGGCCGTACGCAGGTCCTGCTCGTGCACCCATACGTCGAAGGCGCGGGCGCGGTAGGCCTGTTCCACCGTGATCTCCGCGCCCAGCGGGCCGCGGACCGTGGTGCCCGGGTCACGCGACTCGTTGCGCAGCTGGCGGTTGCGGCGGATGACCGTGTACTCCAGCTCGGCCGTCATCTCCGGCGCCGTGTGGTGGCGGCGGACGTCGACCTGCACCTCCGTGTACCGCTGGTGCTCGGTGGTGACGTGGAAGAGGTCACGGGGGAGGGAGTGGATCGGGCGCGGGTCGCCGAGCATCTCGCAGTCCATGCCGATGACGTGCGACACGATGTCCCGGACCGACCAGCCGGGGCAGGGGGTCCGCCGGTTCCACTCGCCCTCCGCGAGCGACTGGACCATCTCGGATATCGCGTCGATGGAGTGCGTCCAGGCGTCGGCGTAGGGCTGGAGGGTGGGATGCAGACTCACGGAACGGGACCCCTCGGCGGTCGGTACACGGGCAGGTTGTGGCGGCGTTGCCAGCGGGCGGCGGCGGCACTCGGCGGGTGTCTGGGAGGCTAAGTTACGCTGCCCGCAGGCACCCCGGCAGTGCTTTCGTGTGACGATCGTAGGCCTGTGTGGACGACTCGAATGCCAGGACGGTGGTAGTGTGCGCGCCTCGCTGATCCAGATCGCCGTGAACGAGGACGAATCGGTCGACACCCGGCGGCAGCGGGTGGCCGCGCTGGTCCGGGAACAGGCCGGTGCCGACCTGGTGGTCCTGCCCGAGCTGTGGACCACCGGCGCCTTCGCCTACGAGGAGTTCGGCCGCGAGGCCGAGCCACTCGAAGGGCCGACGTACGAGACGATGGCCAAGGCCGCGAGTGACGCGGGTGTCTGGCTGCACGCGGGCTCGATTCCCGAGCGTGACCCTGACGGGCCCCTCTACAACACCTCTCTCGTCTTCTCCCCCTCCGGTGAGCTTGCCGCCGCCTACCGCAAGATCCATCGCTTCGGCTTCGACAAGGGCGAGGCCGTGCTGATGGGCGCCGGGCGGGACCTGGTGACGGTCCGGCTGCCCGGGACCACGCTCGGCGTGGCCACCTGCTACGACCTCCGTTTCCCCGAACTCTTCCGGTCACTGGTCGACGCCGGCGCCGAGACACTGGTGGTCCCGGCGGGCTGGCCCGAGCGGCGACGCGCGCACTGGACGCTGCTGGCTCAGGCGCGGGCGGTGGAGAACCAGGCGTTCGTGCTCGCCTGTGGAACGGCCGGGACGCACGCCGGAGTTCCGCAGGCGGGTCACTCGATCGTGGTGGATCCGTGGGGCGAGGTGCTCGCCGAGGCGGGCCCGCACGAGGAGGTCCTCACCGTCGACTTCGACCCGGCGAAGGTCGCCACCACCCGCGAGCAGTTCCCGGCGCTGAAGGACCGCGTGCTGGGCCTGGAACCGCCGCGCCGCTGAGGCCTCTCGGCCGGCCTCAGTCCCCTTCCCGCTCCTTCTGCGCGAGGTGGATCACACACACCGCCACCGCGATCAGCAGGGCCGGGTCCGCGTCCTCGCGCACGATGTCGACACCGTAGGTGTCGCGGAGGGTCAGCCGGCGGCGGGAGATCACGGCCAGGAGTTCGCCGTCGTACTCGATGGCGAACTCGTGGTCGAGGATCTTGCCGCTGACGTCCAGTTCGGTGCCGTCGACCAGGGACACCCGGTAGTGGTTGCGCAGCAGGGACAGCCGTTTGCGCTTGATGGTGGCCAGGCCCTCGCCGTCCCGCTCGATCACCATCGTGTCGCGCAGCGCCAGCATCTTCTGGTGGATGTCGATCAGCACGCGCCCGTGGGCGTCCTTCAGCTGGAAGGTGTCCCGCAGCCGCATGGCCTTGCCGTCGACGAGAAAGACCTTCCGGCCGTGCTCGTCCTCGATCCAGTAGTCGTCACCGATGCCGAGCAGCCGGTCGTGTACGAGGAGTCTCATGCGGGTACCGTTCCCCGCCGCGCGTTGATCATCACGGTCCCGCCAAGGGCGCCTGCCCGTTGCGCTCGGCACGGCCCTCCGGAGCGAGTCGCCTGCTGACCGCGCTCATCAGGACCTTCCGGACCGAGCCGCCCGCCGGTCGGACTCGCCAGGCCCCGTCGGCCCGAACCGCCTGCGGTACGCCGATGGGCTGAGCCCCGTCTCCCGGCGCAGCCGGGCCCGCAGGTTGGCCGCCGTACCCAGGCCGCAGCGGGCCGCGACGACGTCCAGGCGCTCCTCGCCGCGCTCGATCAGCCGGCAGGCCAGCGCCACCCGCTCCCCGGTGAGCCAGGCCAGCGGGGTCGTACCCAGCTGCGCGCGGAAGCGGCGGTGCAGGGTGGCGGGGCTGACGGCCGCGCGGGCGGCGAGGTCCGCCACGGTCAGCGGTTCGCCCAGCCGCTCCTGCGCCCAGGCCAACAGCGGGCCGAGCGACTCGTCGGGCACCTCGGGCACCGGCCGCTCCACGAACTGCCGCTGGCCGCCGTCGCGGTGGGCGGCGAAGACCAGGCGCCGGGAGACGGCGTTGGCGAGTTCGGCGCCGTGGTCGCGGCGCCAGAGGTGCAGCCCGAGGTCGAGCGCGGCCGCGCTGCCGGCGGCGGTGAGGATGTCGCCCTCGTCCACGAACAGGACGTCCGGCTCCAGCAGCACCTTGGGATGCAGGTCCCGGAAGGTGTCCGCCCACATCCAGTGGGTGGTGGCCCGGCGCCCGTCGAGCAGTCCGGACTCGGCGAGGGCGAAGCTGCCCGTGCAGAAGCTGACGATGCGCGCCCCGCGCGCGTGGCTGCGCCGGATGGCCTCCAGGACGTCGGCGCCGCGCGGTACGACGTTGTCGGGGCGTCCGGGGACGACGAGGGTGTCGGCCTCGTCCACCGCCTCCAGGCCGGGTACGCCGGTGAGGGTGAAGAAGCCGTGGTTCATCCGGATCCGCGGGCTGGGCGTGCACAGCGTGACCGTGTACAGCGGCCCCCGGTCGCCCAGTTCGGGCCGGGGCAGTCCGAACAGTTCGGTCGCGACACCGACCTCGAAGGGGTTGGTGCCCGCGTCCACGATCACGACGACCCGGTGCGGCGGCACGACCCGGTGCGGGGGCTGAGAGGATCCTTGCGGCATATGCGATTCCTAGCACTCGTGGGGTGGTACCGGAACCCCGCACGATGACCCCATGGAACCCATCTGCGAACCCATCGCCCTGGACAAGGCGTTCGCCTCCTTCACCGAGTGCTGGAGCCCGCGCATCGTCGCCGCCGTCAACGACTACGACGTTCGGATCGCCAAGTTCGAGGGCGAGCACGTCTGGCATGTGCACGAGAACACCGACGAGTTCTTCCTGGTCCTCGACGGCGAGGTGCACCTCGGTCTGCGCGAGCCGGCCGGTGAGCGCACGCTCGTGCTGACCAAGGGCTCGGTGTTCACCGTCCCGCGCGGCACCTATCACAAGCCGTCCGCGCCCCGCCGCGCCGAGGTCCTCCTCTTCGAGCCCACCGGCACGCTCTCGGTCGGCGACCGGCACGAGGAGGTCCCGGACCATGTGGATGTCACGACGGGCCGCGCGCTGACGTAGGCACGCGCCGAGTTCAGCGTTTGGGACGAGGAGCGCGGCTTCCGGGAGTACACGAGTGTCGTCCGTCCGTACCTGGATCCGCACACCGGCTGTCCCGTCTTCGTAGGTGAGGGAATCGTCACGGTGGAGGAGCGGCAGCGGATCGTCGCTGCGCTGGAGTCCAGGACCCGACTTCGGGGCGATGGTGTCAGACGTCCGGTCCGCGGGGCTGCTCATCTCCTTACTGGACTGCTGTTCTGCGCCGTCGACGGCTGCGGTACACGCATGAGCAAACGGCACCTCGTACGTGTGTCAGGGCGTGCGGCTGGGGCACACCTGCCCGGGAGCCAGGGCGATGGCCGCCCGTGTCGAGGAAGCGGTGGTCGACGCCTTCCTGCTGGGTGACCAGGGCTCCGGGCCGGGGGCGACGGTTCGATCCCGAGAAACGGCTTCGGATCGTCCGGGCGCGCGAAAGCCACGAGGAATAGCCTGGGCTCATGCGTGGTTGGTCTGGATCATGGCAAAGCACGCGCGCGTTCGGGCCCCCGAACTGATCGGCAAGGGTGGCTGGATCAATACGGGTGACAAGGAGCTCGGTCTCGCTGAGCTCCGAGGACGCATCGTAATTGTTGATTTTTGGACATTTTGTTGCGTGAACTGCCTTCACGTCCTGGACGAGCTGCGCGAGCTGGAGGAGAAGCACCGGGACACGGTGGTGATCATCGGTGTGCACTCCCCGAAGTTCGTGCACGAGGCCGAGCACCAGGCGGTCGTGGACGCCGTGGAGCGGTACGGGGTCGAACATCCGGTGCTGGACGATCCCGAGCTCGCCACCTGGAAGCAGTACGCGGTGCGCGCCTGGCCGACCCTCGTCGTGATCGACCCGGAGGGGTACGTCGTCGCCCAGCACGCGGGCGAGGGGCACGCGCACGCCATCGAGCGGCTGGTCGAGGAGCTGGAGGCGGAGCACGAGGCGAAGGGCACCCTGCGCCGCGGCGACGGGCCGTACGTGGCGCCGGAGCCCGAGCCGACGACCCTGCGCTTCCCCGGCAAGGCCCTGCTGCTTCCGTCCGGGCACTTCCTGGTCAGCGACACCACCCGGCACCAGCTGGTGGAGCTGGCCGAGGACGCCGAGACCGTCGTACGCCGTATCGGCTCCGGCACGCGCGGCTTCGCGGACGGCGGTCCGGAGGAGGCCGCCTTCAACGAGCCGCAGGGCCTGGCGTTGCTGGAGGACGGAGCGGTGGTGGTGGCCGACACCGTCAACCACGCCCTGCGCCGTCTCGATCTGGCCACGGGCGCGGTGACCACCCTGGCCGGCACCGGAAGGCAGTGGTGGCAGGGGTCCGCCACCTCCGGTCCGGCCCGCGAGGTCGACCTCTCCTCGCCCTGGGACGTGGCGGTGTTCGGCGGCCGGGTGTGGATCGCGATGGCGGGCGTCCACCAGTTGTGGACGTACGACCCTGTGGCGGGCACGGTCGCCGTGGCGGCGGGCACCACCAACGAGGGTCTGGTCGACGGGCCCGGGGCGGAGGCCTGGTTCGCCCAGCCCTCCGGTCTCGCGGCGACCGCCGAGCGGCTGTGGCTCGCCGACTCCGAGACGAGCGCCCTGCGCTGGGTGGACCTCGACGGGCATGTCCACACGGCGGTCGGCACCGGCCTGTTCGACTTCGGCCACCGGGACGGCGCGGCCGGCCAGGCCCTGTTCCAGCACCCGCTGGGCGTCACCGCCCTGCCCGACGGCTCGGTGGCGGTCGCCGACACCTACAACCACGCCCTGCGCCGCTACGACCCGGCGACCGGCGAGGTCACCACGCTGGCCACCGACCTGCGCGAGCCCAGCGACGCCGTGCTCGTGGGTGAGGACATCGTGGTCGTGGAGTCGGCCCGGCACCGGCTGACCCGGCTGCGGCTGCCCGAGGAGGCGGTGCGGGTGGAGTCGGTCGCCCACCGCACCCGGCGCGCGGCGACCGAAGTCGCCCCCGGCAGACTCCGGCTGGACGTCGTCTTCCAGGCCCCCGCGGGTCAGAAGCTGGACACCAGATACGGTCCCTCGACGCGTCTGCTGGTCTCCTCGACCCCGCCCGAGTTGCTGCTCAAGGGCGAGGGAGCGGACCCGGACCTGAGCCGTGACCTGGAGCTGAACCCGGAGGTCACGGAGGGCGTCCTGCATGTCTCGGCGATGGCCGCGAGCTGCGACGACGATCCTGCGAACGAGTACCCGGCCTGCCATGTCCACCAGCAGGACTGGGGGGTCCCGGTCCGTCTCACCGAGGGCGCGCCGGACCGCCTGCCGCTCGTCCTCGCGGGGATGGACGAGCAGTAGGCAGGCGCACTCGTCGGATCAGGCGCTCGCGTCAGACGCCGTACCCGTCGGTGTAGCCGTCGTCGCGGTAGTGGTGGTGATGGTGCGGGTCCTCCTCCACCACCGGTGCCGACGGGACCACGACCCGCCGGCGCCGTGCGATGCCGCTGAACGTGGCGACGCCGATCAGGCCCACGGCCATCAGGATCACGCCGACGACGTCGAGGTTGACGCCGCGCATGTGCCAGTCGGTCGCGAATGTGAGGATGGCTCCCACGGCTATGAGGATGATGCATCCGCCGAGCCCCATGAGACCTCGCCTCCCCTTCCGGTACCGGAATCTCCGGTATCGGCCGGGTACCCGGCGAGGTCCCGGCTAGCCCTCCAGAAAGGCAGTCAGGGCGTTCGCCAGCAGGAACGGATCGTCGGCACCGCACAGTTCGCGGACGCTGTGCATGGAGAGGACCGCGACGCCGATGTCGACCGTGCGGATGCCGTGGCGGGCCGCGGTGATGGGGCCGATCGTCGTGCCGCACGGCATGGAGTTGTTGGAGACGAACGACTGGAAGGGCACGTCCGCCTTCTCGCAGGCCGCCGCGAAGATCGCCCGGCCCGAACCGTCCGTGGCGTAGCGGTTGTTGACGTTGACCTTGAGGATCGGGCCGCCGTTGACCCGCGGGTGGTGCGTGGGGTCGTGCCGCTCGGCGTAGTTGGGGTGCACGGCGTGGCCGGTGTCGGAGGACAGGCACACCGTGCCGGCGAAGGCCCGGGCCCGGTCCTCGTACGAGCCGCCGCGGGCGAAGACCGAGCGCTCCAGCACGCTGCCGAGCAGCGGGCCGTCCGCGCCGGTGTCCGACTGGGAGCCGTTCTCCTCGTGGTCGAAGGCGGCCAGCACGGGGATGCGGGTGAGCGGGGCGCCGGAGGCCGCGGCCGAGACGAGTGCGGCCGTGGCCGCGTGCACCGACAGCAGGTTGTCCATGCGCGGGCCGGCGACCAGCTCCCGGTCCCGGCCGAGGTAGGCGGGGGCCTCCACCGGGTGCGTCATCAGGTCCCAGCCGGTGGCCGAGCCGGCCGGGAGTCCCGCCTCCTGCTCCAGGAAGGCGATCAGATCGCCGTCGCGCACATCGTCGCCGAGGCCCCAGACCGGCTGCAGATGACGCTGCTTGTCGAGCTTGAGCCCCTCGGAGCTGACCGAGCGGTCCAGGTGGATGGCCAGTTGGGGCACGCGCAGCAGCGGCCGGTCCACGTTGACCAGGACCGTGGAGCCGTCCCGCAGGCTCAGCCGGCCGGCCAGGCCCAGGTCGCGGTCCAGCCAGGAGTTCATCAGCGGGCCGCCGTAGATCTCGACGGCGACCTGACGCCAGCCGTGCGCCCCGCTGTCCGGCCGCGGTTTGACGCGGAGGTTCGGGGAGTCGGTGTGCGCGCCGACGATGTGGAACGGCGTGTGCGGCTCGGCGCCCTCGGGGACGTACCAGGCGATGATCGCGCCGCCGCGCAGCACGAACCTGCCGCCGCTCGCCGAGTCCCATGCGTCCGTCTCGGCGACCTGCCGGAAGCCCGCCTTCTCCAGCCGCTCGGCGGTGTTCGCCACGGCGTGGTACGGCGTCGGGCTCGCCGCCAGGAAGGACATCAGGTCGTCGGTGTGGCCGCGGTCGAAGCGGGCTGGTGCGCTCATGGGTTCACCTTAACGACGTGCACGGGCCCGCTCCCGGAAAGGGAGCGGGCCCGCACAGGGAATCCGCAGGAATCCGCAAGTACCTCAAGAACGCGGCCTGGTCCTAGAACGCGGCCTCGTCCAGCTCCATCAGGTCCAGCTCGACACCCGAGGCGACCTTGCGGGCGAGGGTGACGCCCGGCAGGACGTTCGCCGCGAAGAACTTCGCCGCGGCGATCTTGCCGGTGTAGAACGCCTGGTCCTTGGCGGAGGCCGTGGCCAGCTTCTCGGCGGCGATCGCGGCGCCCTTCAGCAGCAGGTAGCCGACGACGACGTCACCGGAGGCCATGAGCAGCCGAGTGGTGTTCAGGCCCACCTTGTAGATGTTCTTGGTGTCCTGCTCGGTGGCGGCGAGGTCGGTCAGCATCAGGCCGACGATCGCCTCCAGCTCCACGGCCGCCTTGGCCAGGTGCTCACGGGCGCCGGCCAGCTCGTCGCCGCCGGTGCCGAGCGCCAGGAACTTCTTGATGTCCTCGGCGAGGGAGTTCAGCGCGGCGCCCTGGTTGCGGACGATCTTCCGGAAGAAGAAGTCCTGGCCCTGGATCGCGGTGGTGCCCTCGTAGAGGGTGTCGATCTTGGAGTCCCGGATGTACTGCTCGATCGGGTACTCCTGCAGGAAGCCGGAGCCGCCGAAGGTCTGCAGCGACTGGGCGAGCTGCTCGTAGCCCTTCTCGGAGCCGTAGCCCTTGACGATCGGCAGCAGCAGGTCGTTCAGCGCGTGCTCGGCGGAGGCGTCCTCGCCGGCCGCCTCCTTGAGCTGGATCGCGTCCTGGACGGAGGCGGTGTACAGCACCAGGGCGCGCATGCCCTCCGCGTACGCCTTCTGCGTCATCAGCGAGCGGCGCACGTCCGGGTGGTGGGTGATGGTGACCTTGGGCGCGGCCTTGTCCATGAACTGCGCGAGGTCGGGACCCTGGACGCGCTCCTTGGCGTACTCCAGCGCGTTCAGGTAGCCGGTGGACAGCGTGGAGATCGCCTTCGTGCCGACCATCATGCGGGCGAACTCGATGATGCGGAACATCTGGCGGATGCCGTCGTGCTTGTCGCCGATGAGCCAGCCCTTGGCGGGGTGCTGGTCGCCGAAGGTCATCTCGCAGGTGTTGGAGGCCTTCAGGCCCATCTTGTGCTCGACGTTGGTGGCGTAGACGCCGTTGCGCTCGCCCAGCTCGCCGGTCTCGAAGTCGAACTCGTACTTCGGCACGAGGAAGAGGGAGAGCCCCTTGGTGCCCGGACCGGCGCCCTCGGGACGCGCGAGCACGTAGTGGAGGATGTTCTCGGACATGTCGTGCTCACCGGAGGTGATGAAGCGCTTCACGCCCTCGATGTGCCAGGAGCCGTCCTCCTGCTGGATCGCCCTGGTACGGCCGGCGCCCACGTCGGAGCCCGCGTCGGGCTCGGTGAGCACCATCGTGGAGCCCCACTGCTTCTCCACGGCGATCTTGGCTATGTGCTTCTGGACCTCGTTGCCCTCCTCGAAGAGGATGCCGGCGAACGCCGGGCCCGAGGAGTACATCCACACGGCCGGGTTGGCGCCCAGGATCAGCTCGGCGTAGGCCCAGATCAGGGAGCGCGGCGAGGTGGTGCCGCCGATCTCCTCGGGCAGGCCGAGCCGCCAGTACTCGGAGTCCATGAAGGCCTGGTAGCTCTTCTTGAAGGACGCCGGGACCGGCGCGGTGTTGGACTCGGGGTCGAAGACCGGCGGGTTGCGGTCGGCGTCGGCGAAGGACTCGGCCAGCTCGTTCTCGGAGAGGCGGGTCATCTCCTCCAGGATGCTCTTCGCGGTGTCGACGTCCATCTCCTCGAACGGGCCGGTGCCGTACACCTTGTCGCGCCCCAGTACTTCGAAGAGGTTGAACTCGATGTCGCGGAGATTCGACTTGTAGTGCCCCATGGCGACGGCTCCGTAGAGGGATCGGCGAGGCACTGACTCCTCGCACCTAGTTCACGTACCAACAAGTGGCCACGATGATGCTACCCGTCGGTAATAAGAAGCAACCCCTGCCGGGCCAAGTGTGAGAAGGGTCTACTCCGGCGTGTCCTCCGGCCCGTCCGTGAGCAGGGCCGCCCAGTGCTCCGCATGCTCGGCGAAAGCAAGGTGACCGCCTGGTATCCCCGCCGGCCGGGCTCCCGGGCCACCAGCTCCACGTGCTCCGGTGTCCCCTCCGGCACCGCCGCCCCCTCTCCTTCACCGCCGCCTCCAGTTCCTCCGGGGTCATCGCCTCCAGTGCGGCCGGACTCAGCGCGTGGGCGAACAGGAACCCCCCGGCCGGCGAGTAGCCGGACGCGCCGAACCGATCGATGCCCTCCGCGTCGGCGACCGCCACCAACTGGTCCGCCAGGTCGTCCAGTTCGGGCGGCCTGGTGGCGCGCGGGGTGCTGCCCGCGTCCGGATGGTCGGTGCCGATCAAATCGTGTACCGCGCGCGAGGAGCAGGGCGGGGCGGGACGTGCTGTCGGGCATGAGGCCCCCGGCACGGAACCTGACAGGATTGTCTAGCGATAGCTACATAATTTCTCCCGGACGCCACCGTGCCGCTCCCGCTCGGTACGCTTGCGCGCATGTACGGCTACGACCAGAACGTCGGTGCTCAGCAGCAGTACGCCGCACCCCAGCAGCCGATGGCCGGCGGCTACGGGCAGCAGCCGCCGCTGTATCCCGAGCCGTCCCCGCCCTCCCTCGCGGACGCGGTGCGTGCCTTCACCACCGGGCAGATGTCCGCCGAGGACTTCCAGCAGATCTTCGCCACGTCGAAGGTGTACTGCCCGCGTGGCGACACCCCCGGCTTCCTCGCCCTGCACAACACCCAGCAGCCGGTGATCCCGATGTTCACCTCGCTCAAGGAGCTGCGCCGGTACGCGGGCAAGGAGTCCAAGTACTTCGTGATCACCGGTGCCGAGGTGATCGACCTGCTGCCCACCGGGTACGGCTTCGTCCTGGACATGGAGGGTGAGCACCGGATGGTCTTCGACGCGAAGGCGGTCGAGCAGATGGTCGACTTCGCCATGCGGCGGATGTACGGCTAGCCGGCCGTGCCGCGCGGACGCCGGCTGTGGTGGGCCGGGGATGGGGTCTTCTGACGGCGTGCGTGCTGGGATCGCCGGAGGGGTGGCGTCCGTCGTCGTCTGGTTCTGCGTCCCGGCCCTGGCCGCCTGCGGCTGCCTGTCCACGATGAGCGGCCGGCGGCTGGTGCGCGCGGCCTGGGTGCTGCGCACCCGGGGGGTCGCGGCGGAGGGGCGGCTGGAGTCGTTCCGTGTGATCAGCACCGAGAACGGGCCCCTGACGCGCTATGTGTACGCCTACACGGATGCCCGGGGGGCGCGGCGCGAGTGTGTGGGCACGGACACGGGCGGTGCCGCTTGGGTGCGGGTCCTGTACGACCCCGCGGACCCCGACGGGGGCAGTCAGGTCGGAACCGGTACCGCGGGAATGCTCGTCTTCGGCGTCGTCCTGCTGCTGGTGGGCGGTATTCCGGTCCTGGTGGGCAGTGCCGGGGCGGCCGTGGTCGCGGTGACGTCCGCCTTTGTGTGAGCCCCATGCCGTGGAGCCCGAAGGGAATTCCCTCCGGGCTCGTTCTGTTGGGGGTAGCAGAAAGTTCAACGCTCAACTAAAGTGAGCGCACAAGGAGGTACCGACCATGCCTGCAGTGACCGTCGAGAACCCGTTGACGCTGCCCCGCGTGACCGCTCCCGCCGACGCGGTGGCGCGTCCGGTGCTCGTCGTCACGACCGCTCCGAGCGGCTTCGAGGGCGAGGGCTTCCCGGTGCGCCGGGCGTTCGCGGGGATCAACTACCGCCACCTCGACCCGTTCATCATGATGGACCAGATGGGCGAGGTGGAGTACGCGCCGGGCGAGCCCAAGGGCACCCCCTGGCACCCGCACCGCGGCTTCGAGACCGTCACCTACATCATCGACGGCGTCTTCGACCACCAGGACTCCCAGGGTGGTGGCGGCACCATCACCAACGGCGATACGCAGTGGATGACGGCGGGCTCCGGTCTGCTGCACATCGAGGCGCCGCCGGAGTCCCTCGTCGTGTCCGGCGGTCTCTTCCACGGCCTGCAGCTGTGGGTGAACCTCCCGGCCAAGGACAAGATGATGGCGCCGCGCTACCAGGACATCCGCGGCGGCAACGTCCAGCTGCTGACGACTCCGGACGGCGGGGCGCTGCTGCGGGTCATCGCGGGCGAGCTGGACGGCCACAAGGGTCCGGGCATCACGCACACCCCGATCACGATGATCCACGCGACCGTCGCGCCGGGCGCCGAGGTCACCCTGCCCTGGCGGGAGGACTTCAACGGTCTGGCCTACGTCCTCGCGGGCCGCGGCAGCGTCGGTACGGACCGCCGGCCGATCCACCTCGGGCAGACCGCGGTGTTCGGCGCCGGGTCCTCGCTGACCGTGCGCGCGGACGAGAAGCAGGACTCCCACACGCCGGACCTGGAGGTCGTCCTGCTCGGCGGACAGCCGATCCGTGAGCCCATGGCCCACTACGGCCCGTTCGTCATGAACACCAAGGAAGAGCTGATGCAGGCCTTCGAGGACTACCAGAAGGGGCGGCTGGGAACGGTTCCCGCGGTGCACGGCATGACCGGCGAGGGACCGCGGGCCTGAAACCCGGTTGGCTGGAAGGGCCGGCGATCGCCCGGGGCGGCGACACCGCTGTCTTTGCTAGGCCGACGGCGTCGACATCCGGGCCGAGGCGTTCTCCTGGGCGATGCGGCGTAGTGCGGCCATTGCGGTGTCGCCCAGGACTGTGCCCAGTACCACGGTCTCGATCTTGCCGTCGACAGTCGGTACGCGGGCCACGGTGGCCAGTTCGGCCTCGGCGAGGCGGGCGGCCGCCGAGGCGTACTCGTCGAGCAGCGCCAGCAGATCGTCCCGGCCCAGGTCCCGGTACGTCATGACGAGCTGCACCAGCGCCGCCCAGCCGGGGTGCCTCGGCCGGGCCGTCCAGCCGTGCCGGCGCACCAGCTCGGCCACGTCCGCCTCGGCCCGCTCGCGGTCCTGCGGGGTGCCCCGGTCCCCGGCGGTCCGGCTGACCGCGGACTGGGCGGCACCGAGCATCGAGTGGACGGTGCGGTCCGGAGCGTCCATCCGGGCGAGCACCTGGCCGACCGCGGTCACGGACATGCCGCCGACCTCCAGCATCGCCCGGATGAGCTTCAGCCTGCGGACGTGGGTGTCGTCGTACCGGACCTGGTTGGGGCTGGTGCGCTCGCCGGGCGGCAGCAGGCCCTCCCGTGCGTAGAACTTGATCGTCGGAACCGGGACCCCGGTGCGCTGCGCCAGCTCTCCGATACGCATGGGGCGAGGATACGAGCCTCCCGGCCCGCCGGAGCGGCACCTCACCCGCCCGGCCCCGCGCGGCAGGACACCGGTCGGCGCCCATGATCGGCTGGACGCGTGCAGCTGTTGCCCGACCCCGTTCGACGCCTCGCCGCCTGGTGCGCAGTGCTGCTGCTCGTCGCCGGGGTGGGCTGGGTCGGGGTACGGCTGTGCGGGGAGTTCCGTACGGCCGTCACCCCGGTGCTGCTCGCCCTGCTCGGTACCGCGCTGCTCGGCCCGTTGTACCGGCGGCTCGTGCGCACCGGGGTGCAGGCGTCCGTGGCGGCCGGGCTCACCTGTGTCGCCGTCGTGGCCGTCGTCGGCGGTGCCGTGTACATCGTCGTCGCCGCGCTCATCGACACCGGCGACCAGATCATCGCCTCGCTGCGGGACGCCGCCAAGGGTGTCGCACAGCACTTCGGGGCGGTCGGCACCGGTCTCGACGACCTCGCCGCGAACTCGCGCAAGCTGCTGAGCAAGTTCGGGGGCACGGCCGCGTCCAACGTCATCAGCGGGGTCAGCGTCGTCGGCGAGTCCATCGCCATGGCCGTGCTCGCCCTGCTGCTCGTCTTCTTCTTCCTGCGCGACTCCCACCGGGCCGTGGAGGTCCTGCGGGCCGTCGCGCCCGGCGGCACCGCCGACACCCTGGAGGCCGTCGCCCGGCGGGCCTTCGAGGCGGTCGAGGGGTTCATGCGCGGGACGACCCTCATCGCGCTCATCGACGCCGTGTGCATCACCGTCGGCCTGCTGGTTCTCCGGGTGCCCGGCGCGGTCGGGCTGGGCGCGCTCGTCTTCGTCGGCGCCTACATCCCCTACCTCGGCGCCTTCATCTCCGGCGCGGTGGCCGTCCTGGTCGCCCTCGCCGACCGCGGCTTCGTCATCGCGCTGTGGGCGCTCGGGGTGGTCCTCGCCGTGCAGGTGCTGGAGGGGCATGTGCTGCAGCCGGTCATCCAGAGCCGGACCGTGCAGATGCACCCGGCCGTGGTGATGCTCGCCATCACCGCCGGGGCGTCCGTCGCGGGGATCCTCGGAATGCTGCTCGCGGTCCCGCTGACGGCGGCCGCCTTCGGGGTCGTACAGGAGCTGCGGACGCGTTACGCGGCGCCCTCCGACGCATCGCCGTCCGGTTCGTCGTCGGTCGGTGCGCCGGCTCCCGCCACGCCCCCCTCGGTCGCGCCGCCCCCCGATGCACCACCGGACGCACCCCCGGACTCGTAGAGCTCGAACCAGATGCTCTTGCCCTCGCCCCGCGGGTTCACCCCCCAGGCATCCGCGAGCAGCTCGATCAGCATCAGGCCGCGGCCCGAGGAGGCCAGCTCGCCGGGGTGGCGCTTGTGCGGCAGGTCGTCGCCCGCGTCGGTGACCTCCACCCGGAGCCCGCGCACCCCCGCCTCGTCGGTCACCTCGGCGAGCAGCAGCGCGTCGGTGTCGGTGTGGACGAGAACATTGGTGACCATCTCGGAGACCAGGAGCACCGCCGAGTCGACCTGCTCGGGCGAGGCCCAGTCGTGCAGCAGCTCGCGCAGATGCCGGCGGGCCTCGGCGATCCGGTCCGGCTCGTCCTGCTTCACCGACAGCAGGGTGCGCCGTACCGCGGCCCGTACGGCGCCCTCCAGCGGCCTGCCCAGCAGCAGCAGCGCGATGTCGTCCTCGCGGCGGTCGGCCAGGGGGCCGGTGGTGTGGTGCGAGGACGGCCCGTGCACGCCCTGCACCAGCGCATCGGCCAGCGACTCAAGATCGACCCCGTCGCCCCCCGGGTGCGCCTCCAGGATCGTGCGCAGCCGGTGCCAGCCGCTGTCCATGTCGTGTCCGCCGGTCTCGATCAGGCCGTCGGTGCAGAGCATCAGCGTCTCGCCGGGTTCCAGGGTGAAACGGGTCGTCGGGTAGTCCGCGTCCGGGTCCACGCCCAACGGCGGGCCGCCCGCCGTCGGCCGCATCATCACCGTGCCGTCGGCCATCCGGATCGCCGGGTGCGGGTGCCCGGCACGGGCGATCTCCAGCATCCCGGTCGCCGGGTCGGCCTCCACGTACACGCAGGTCGCGAAGCGGATGTCGGTCATCTGGTCGTCGTGGGTGATGCCGTGCAGGAACCGGGAGGCGCGGGTGAGCACGGCGTCCGGGCGGTGGCCCTCGGCGGCGTAGGCGCGCAGGGCGATGCGCAGCTGTCCCATGAGACCCGCGGCCCGTACGTCATGGCCCTGGACATCTCCCATGGCCAGCGCGAAACGGCCGGAGGGCAGCGGGATCATGTCGTACCAGTCGCCGCCGACCTGGAGACCGCCGCCGGTCGGTATGTACCGGGCGGCCATCTGCATGCCGGGGATCTCCGGGCCGAGCGTGGGCAGCATGGAGCGCTGCAGGCCGTCCGTCAGCTCCCGCTCCGATTCGGTGACCTCCGCCCGGGACAGCGCCTGGGCGAGCATCCGGGCCACCGTGGTCAGCACGGCCCGCTCGTCGGGCGTGAACGCCACCGGATAGGCGAAGGCCGCCATCCAGGCGCCCATCGTGCGTCCGGCCACCGTCAGCGGCAGGAAGGCCCACGAGCGGCGGCCGAAGTGCCGGGCGAGCGGCCAGGTCGCCGGGTAGCGGGTCTTGTACTCCTGGGGCGAGGACAGATACACCGCGCGGCCGGTGCGAACGACCTCGGCCGCCGGATAGTCGGTGCTCAGCGGCATGTTCGAGAAGGGGTTCATGGCGCCGGGCTGGTGCCCGTGCTGGCCGGTGATCGTCAGCCGGTCGCCCTCCGCGCCGAACACCACGAGCCCGTCCGGGGAGAACCCCGGCATCGACAGGCCGCCGGCCACCCGCAGCACCTCTGCGGTGGACCGTGCCTCCGCCAGCGCCCGGCCCGCGTCCAGCAGAAACGCCTCCCGCGAGCGCCGCCAGTCGCCGGTGACCGCGCTGCGGGCGGCCCGGGTGCCAGGGGTCGGCTCGGTGACCTCCTGGAGGGTGCCGATCAGCTCGTACGCCCGCCGCTCGGGATCGAAGGACGGCTTGGACCGGCTGCGGACCACCCGCAGGACGTTCCCCTGCTCGTCCATGATCCGGATGCGCACCTCGGCGAGCGTGCCCTCATCGACCGCCAGCGGGACCACACCGGTGATCTCGTTCCAGTCCTCCGGGTGCAACCGGGCCCGGGTCTGGACCTCCGTGAGGGTGGTCGGCTCCGCGGGCAGCCCGAGCAGCCGCGCCGCCTCCGCGTCCACGGTGACCAGTCGGGCGGCCGTGTCCCAGTGCCACAGTCCGGTCGCGAGGGCGGCGAGGACATCCCCGACGGACGGGAGGGACTCGCCTGTACGCATTCGCCCACTTTAGGAACGTCTGACCGATAGCTGCCACCGTAGGAAAGGAGGATCCCGCGCCCTGGACACTCGGAGGATCCTCCAGTGCGACGCGGGGAAGGCGCGGGAAATGGTGGGGAGCCGATCTTTGGCTGCCCGGTACCCTTGATGGGTCCGGGCCCCGTGCCCGTTCTCGCCGGGGAGAGCACCCCTCCCCCGCAGACCCACACACGAAGGACGATGAACGACGATGCATCGGTACAGGTCCCACACCTGCGGCCAGCTCCGCGCCTCTGACGTCGGCACCGACGTCCGGCTGAGTGGCTGGCTGCACAATCGGCGCGACCTGGGCGGCATCCTCTTCATCGATCTGCGCGATCACTACGGCATCACGCAGCTGGTGGCCCGCCCCGGCACGCCCGCGTACGAGGCCCTGGACAATATCTCCAAGGAGTCCACGGTCCGCGTCGACGGCCGCGTTGTTTCACGTGGAACCGAGAACATCAACCCCGACCTGCCCACCGGCGAGATCGAGGTCGAGGTGGCCGAGGTCGAGTTGCTGGGCGCCGCCGCGCCGCTGCCGTTCACGATCAACACCGAGGACGGGGTCAACGAGGAGCGGCGCCTGGAGTACCGCTTCCTGGACCTGCGCCGGGAGCGCATGCACCGCAACATCCTGCTGCGTACGTCGGTGATCTCGGCGATCCGCCACAAGATGGCGGCGATGGGCTTCAACGAGATGGCGACGCCGATCCTGAGCGCCACCTCCCCGGAGGGCGCCCGCGACTTCGTCGTCCCCTCCCGCCTGCACCCCGGCAAGTTCTACGCGCTGCCGCAGGCCCCGCAGCAGTTCAAGCAGCTGCTGATGATCTCCGGCTTCGACCGCTACTTCCAGATCGCGCCCTGCTTCCGCGACGAGGACGCCCGCGCCGACCGCTCGCCGGGCGAGTTCTACCAGCTCGACGTCGAGATGAGCTTCGTCGAGCAGGAGGACGTCTTCCAGCCGATCGAGCAGCTCATGACAGAGCTGTTCGAGGAGTTCGGCAACGGCCGCCACGTCACGTCTCCCTTCCCGCGGATCCCGTTCCGCGAGGCGATGCTGAAGTACGGCTCCGACAAGCCGGACCTGCGCGCCAAGCTGGAGCTGGTCGACATCACCGATGTCTTCGAGGGCTCGGAGTTCAAGGCGTTCGCCGGCAAGCATGTGCGCGCGCTGGCCGTCCCGGCCGTCCAGGACCAGCCGCGCAAGTTCTTCGACCAGCTCGGCGAGTTCGCCATCTCGCTGGGCGCCAGGGGCCTGGCCTGGGTCCGTGTCGGCGAGGACGGCGCGCTGTCCGGCCCGATCGCGAAGTTCCTCACCGAGGAGAACGTCGCCGAGCTGACCAAGCGCCTGTCGCTGGCCCCCGGCCACGCGGTCCTCTTCGGCGCGGGCGAGTTCGACGAGGTCTCCAAGATCATGGGCGCGGTCCGCGTCGAGGCCGCCAAGCGCGCGGGCCACTTCGAGGAGGGCGTCTTCCGCTTCTGCTGGATCGTCGACTTCCCGATGTACGAGAAGGACGAGGAGACCGGCGCGATCGACTTCTCGCACAACCCCTTCTCCATGCCGCAGGGCGGTCTGGAGGCCCTGGAGACCCAGGACCCGCTGGACATCCTGGGCTGGCAGTACGACATCGTCTGCAACGGTGTCGAGCTGTCCTCCGGCGCCATCCGGAACCACGAGCCGGAGATCATGCTCAAGGCCTTCGAGATCGCGGGCTACGACCGGGAGACCGTCGAGGAGAAGTTCGCCGGGATGCTCCGCGCGTTCCGCTTCGGCGCCCCGCCGCACGGCGGCATCGCCCCCGGCGTGGACCGCATCGTCATGCTCCTCGCGGACGAGCCCAACATCCGCGAGACGATCGCCTTCCCGCTCAACGGCAACGCCCAGGACCTGATGATGGGCGCCCCGACCGAGCTGGAGGAGCCCCGCCTGCGCGAGCTGCACCTGAACATCAGGAAGCCGCAGCCGAAGTAGTACGGCACAGGATTCAAGGGAGAGGCCCGGCACCCCGGCGTGGGGTTCCGGGCCTCTCCGTCGTCAGTCCCCGTCCTCCGCGTCGGGCGACGCGCCGTCCTCCAGCAGTCGCTCGGCGATGTCGTCGGACCACTGCTGGGCCCAGGCGCGCAGGGCGGTGACCTGCTCCTGCGTCAGGCCGTACCGGATGAAGTCTGCGTCGGAGTAGAAGTCCGTCCCCGTCAGCCGGGACTGCAGCGTCGGCAGATCGAAGGGGTCATGGGCGTGCCGGCGGCCCAGCTCCTCCAGATCGGGGAACGAGAACCGGGCGGCCGCGGCCCGCGCGTCCACCAGATCGACGGCGGCGCCACGGTCGTACAGCGCACGGACCTTCGTCCCCACGGCGTCCTCCAGGGAGAGCGCGGGACCGTACTCGGTCAGCTCCGGCGGCTGCCAGAACGCTTCCTTGTGCAGGGTGAGGACGCACGGCTCGCCGGTTGGCGGGTCGGTGACGGTCATTTGCGCGGTGAGCGCGGTGAGCGCTCCGGTCCGCACCTGCCGACCCCGCGCCTCCAGGGCCGCAGCGACGGCATACGCCATCCGGTCGGTTGGCTCCGGGCTCTCCGTCGCGAGGTCCACGTTCCCGTGCGGCCGTTCGACCAGCCCATGGGCCTGGAGCGCATAGCCTCCGGCCAAAACCAGGGAGAAGGGCGTGCCCAGCGTCAGGGCGGCGCTGATGAGGCGGAGATGGGCTTCGGGGTGGTTCACCGGGCGGCCGGGCGGGGTCGTAGGAGCATGGTCGGAGTTCCTCCTGGGCGCTCGGCACCGAGTGGACGGGCCAGGCAAGTCAGGCAGGCCCGGTGGTGGTGATGCGCTCGCGAACGGCGTCGGAGACCGTGAGGCCGCGCACCTCAAGGACGCGGAGGATCCCCTTTGCCTCGCCTTCTGCCTTTCCTTGCAGGTACGCCGTCTCACGGACCGTTCCCCGGCCGGGGAAGTAGGTGACGAAAGAAGACATGATGTCCTTCCAATTCTCTCCGGCCGAGCTGCCGGCCAGGTTGACGCCAAGGGACTCGTAGAAGTAGTCGGCGGTCTCGGGGTCGGCTTTCTGGACCTCCAGAAGGGCGCGGTTGATTGCGTCCAGTATGGCGTCGGCGTCGCGGCTGCGGGCGTGTGCCAGCGCCGAGAGCATCGCCAGCGCCAGGTTCTTCGTACGCCCAGCTGGACGCCTTGGCCGCCAACTCGAAGAAGATCAGGACGACCGTGAACTGGACGCCGACGCTCACCGCGGGCCTGGAGACGTCCGCGAAGAGCCTGCCGGCGGAACTGGCGACCACCACCGGCGCCGGCGTGCTGAAGTAACCCGGGTGACGTACACGGCGGGCCCGGGAAGAGGTTCTTCCCGGGCCCGCTGGGGCGTCGGAGGCGTCAGCCCTGCTCGCCGCCGAAACGCTCCTTGTACGCCGCCAGGTCCTCGTCGGTCAGCTTGGCGAAGAGGACCGGGGGGACCGTGAAGGGCGTGCCGGCGGGGACGGTGGTGAGGGATCTGGCCTCGGCCTCGGTGATCCAGGTGGCGGTGTCGTCCTGGAGGGAGAAGGCCTGGCGCATGGCCGCGGCCGTCGCCGGGATCAGCGGCTCGGAGACCACCGCGTACAGGTGGATCAGGTTCATCGCCGTACGCAGGGTGAGGGCCGCGGCGTCCTTGTCGGTCTTGATCTGCAGCCAGGGGGCCTTCTCCTCCAGGTAGGAGTTGCCCGCCGACCACAGGGCGCGCAGGGCCGCGGCGGCCTTGCGGAACTGCATGGTCTCCATGTGGCCCTCGTACTCGGCGAGGAGTTCGGCGATCTGCTCGCCGAGCTTCGTCTCGGCCTCGCCGGGGGTGCCGCCCGCGGGGACCTCCTCGCCGAAGCGCTTCTTCGAGAAGGACAGCACGCGGTTGACGAAGTTGCCGAGGGTGTCGGCGAGGTCCTTGTTGACCGTGGCGGTGAAGTGCTCCCAGGTGAAGGACGAGTCGTCCGACTCGGGCGCGTTGGCGATGAGGAAGTAGCGCCAGTAGTCGGCCGGGAGGATGTCCAGGGCCTGGTCGGTGAAGACGCCGCGCTTCTGGCTGGTGGAGAACTTGCCGCCGTAGTACGTCAGCCAGTTGAAGGCCTTGACGTAGTCGACCTTCTTCCACGGCTCGCGCACGCCCAGCTCGGTGGCCGGGAACATGACGGTGTGGAAGGGGACGTTGTCCTTCGCCATGAACTCGGTGTAGCGGACCGGGTTCTCACCGGAGTCCGCGTCGTACCACCACGACTTCCAGTCGCGGTTCTCCGGGTCCTGGTCGGCCCACTCCTTGGTCGCGCCGATGTACTCGATCGGCGCGTCGAACCAGACGTAGAAGACCTTGCCCTCGGCGGCCAGCTCCGGCCAGGTGTCGGCCGGGACCGGGACGCCCCAGTCCAGGTCACGGGTGATCGCGCGGTCGTGCAGGCCCTCGGTCAGCCACTTGTGGGCGATGGAGGAGGCGAGCTGCGGCCAGTCCTTGTCGTGCCGGGCCACCCACTCGCGGACCTCGTTCTCCAGCTTGGACTGGAGGAGGAAGAGGTGCTTGGTCTCCCGCACCTCCAGGTCCGTGCTGCCGGAGATCGCCGAGCGCGGGTTGATCAGGTCGGTCGGGTCGAGCACCCGGGTGCAGTTCTCGCACTGGTCGCCGCGGGCCTTGTCGTAGCCGCAGTGGGGGCAGGTGCCCTCGACATAGCGGTCGGGGAGGAAACGGCCGTCGGCGGGGCTGTAGACCTGGCGGATCGCCCGCTCCTCGATGAAGCCGTTCTCGTTCAGCTTGCGGGCGAAGTGCTGGGTGATGTCGCGGTTCTCCGGGGAGGAGCTGCGGCCGAAGTAGTCGAACGCGAGGGCGAAGCCGTCGTAGACGGCCTTCTGCGCGTCGTGCGCCTGGGCGCAGAACTTGTCGACCGGCAGGCCCTGCTCCTTCGCGGCCAGCTCGGCCGGGGTGCCGTGCTCGTCGGTGGCGCAGATGTACAGGACGTCGTGGCCGCGCTGGCGGAGGTACCGGGAGTACACGTCCGCCGGGAGCATGGACCCCACCATGTTGCCCAGGTGCTTGATCCCGTTGATGTACGGAAGGGCGCTGGTGATGAGGTGTCGAGCCATCGTGGCTGCTCCCAGGTCGCTGCTTTTCTGCGGTTTCGAACCTTGAAATCGTAGCCGACATGGGTGGGCCGCCCGTTTCCCGTTTTGCAGAGTGGGAAGCGGGCGGCCCGGCGTCACCGAGGGTGACTGTCCGTCGCGGGTCGTCCGTGTTACGGGCGCCAGGAGGCGAGGACGCCCTCGTACAGCTCCGCGTCGGTCAGCTCGCGGGGGGTGGGGCCCGCGTGGAAGAAGGAGGCGTTGGCTGTCTTCAGCTTGCGGAGGTAGTCGAAGGCCTTGTTGTCGTGCTCTCCGAAGGCGACGAAGGAGAAGAAGACGGCGGGGTGGGTGTCCGCCGCGGCGGTGAGGGCCTGGGTCGCGGGGGTCTTCGCGTCCGGGGCGCCGTCGGTCTGGAAGACGACGAGGGCGGGGGTGGCGGGGGTGGTGCCCTTCTCGTACTCGTCGTAGTGGGCGAGTACGGCCTCTACGGCGGCGTGGTAGCTGGTGCGGCCCATGCGGCCCAGGCCGGCGTGCACGTCGTCGATCTTGGTCTCGTGGTCCGGGGTGAGGGTGAGGTCGGTGGTGCCGTCGATCTCCGTGGAGAAGAAGACGGTGTGGACCGTGGCCTCCGGGTCCAGGTGGGCGGCGAGGGCGAGGGTCTGGTCGGCGAGGGCCTGGGCGGAGCCGTCCTTGTAGTACGGGCGCATGCTCGCGGAGCGGTCGAGGACGAGGTAGATCTTGGCGCGGGTGCCGGTGAGGTCGGTTCTCTTCAGGGCGGCTGTGGCGGCCTTGTAGGCGGTGGCGAGGGAGGGGGTGCGGGACTTGACCTTGGCGAGGGTGGTGGCCGCCGCCGGTGTGGGGGCCGGTTCGTCCGCCTCGGCTTCGCCATCGGCGTCGGTGTTCCCACCCGCACCACCCGTGCGGCTTTCGTCGTCGACTGCGGGTGGCCCCTGTGGGGTGTCCTCGCCGTCGGCGGCTTGCGGGGCGGTCGTCTCGTCGGTCGGTACGACCGGCTCCTCCGCCGTCACCGACACCGCCTCGACGGCCTCCGGCGCCTCAGCCTCTGGCGTCTCCGCGGGCTGGGGCTCGGCCTGCTCTTCAGCCTCGGCCGTCTCTTCGGCCTTTAGCTCGGGCTGTTCTTCGGCCTCGGTCGTCTCTTCGGCCTTCGGCTCGGGCTGCGTCTCCGCGGCCTCCGCCAGTTCGGGCTGTTCTTCGGCCTCTGGCGTCTCGGTGGGCTCCGGTTCGGGCTGCTTCTCGGCCTCTGGCGTCTCGGTGGGCTCCGGTTCGGGCTGCTTCTCGGGCTCTGCCGGCTTGGTGGTCGGCTCCTTGGGCTCTGCCGGCTCGGTCGTCGGCTCGGTCTGCTGCTTCTGCTCCGGCTTCGCCTTCGCCGTGGTGTCGAGGTGTGCCGGTTCCGGGTCGCCCTCTGCCGGGTGGGGGACCTTTACGTTGTTGAAGGCCGCTGCCACCAGGTCGTGTTCCTCGGGAGAGGAGCGGCGGGGTTCGGGGACGGTGGCGTCGGCGGTGGGCTGGGGGGTCTCCGGTTGCGCCGGCAGGCGGTCGGCACCCTCTGCCTCGGTGGCTCGTCCCTTGCGGGAGCGGCTGAATGCGTTCCGCAGGAGAGTGAGAATGCCCATGTGTGCAACCCTTCGCGTGAGTTGATCCACGTCGATCCCTGGCCAGGACGGACACGTAAGGTTAGCGAAGCACTCAGTGGGGGGATGCGATCGACCGGGCCGCCGCCACCTCCTGGCGGAGCGGCTCAAGGACACTGCCCGCGGGACCGGTGAGGTCAGTGCGGACCGGGGTCAGGGTTTCCGCGTCCCGTACGCCCTCCGAAAGCTCCCGGAGCTGTAGGACCACCTGGGTGATCTCGGCCGGGGACGGGGGCGCCGCCCCGTGCCGTACGCGCACGCGCGCCGCCGTCGTCGCGTCGACGATCCGTTCCACCGCCACGACCAGCGGCCACCACGCGGCCGCGCGGCGGCCGGTCGGCGGTGGTTCGGTCAGGGCCCGCTGGAACTCCGTACGGATCACGGACAGGTCGCGGTAGAGGCGGCGGCGCATGCGGGCGCGGGCGGCCGGGGCGCAGTCGGGGGCGAACGCCGTCTCCACGTACCGCGCCGTGTCCGCCACCGCGTCGGCCAGGCGGTCGCCGACCCTGGTGCGCCAGCTCTCCGGCCAGAGGAGGTAGCCGGCGGTCAGGGCGATCGCGCAGCCGAGGAGCGAGTCCGTCAGGCGGGGCAGGAGCAGGGCCGTGCCCTGGTGGTTCAGGATGTCCGAGAGGAGGAGGATCACCGGGGTGATCGCCGCCGTCTGGTAGCCGTAGCCGCGGGGGGTGAGCGCCGGGATCAGGGGGGCCAGGAGCAGCATCGCGAGGACGTCCCACCAGCCCAGCGGGACCTCCGCCAGGACCACCGCCGCGATCACCAGGCCCGCCACCGTGCCGAGGGCGCGCAGCAGGGCGCGGGAGAAGACCGAGCCGAAGTCGGGTTTCAGGACGAAGGTGATCGTCAGGGCCACCCAGTAGGAGCGGGGGACGGGGATCAGCGACACCAGGGCCTGGGCGATGCCGATGCAGACCGCGAGGCGCAGGCCGTAGCGCCAGGAGTTGGCCGAGAGGACGACGTTGCGGGCCGCTCTCGCCGTGCGGATGCCCAGCGCCGCGGGGCGGCCCAGGCGGTCGTCGATGCCCCGGGGGTCCACGTCGGGGGCCGTGACGACCTCGGCCGTGTGGCGCAGGGCGTGGTCCACGGCGCGGGCCGTCTCCGTCACCGGTACCGGGAGGTCCAGGGCCATCGGGCCCGTGTAGCCGCTTTCGACGGCCTGGGCCAGGTGGCGGACGGTCTCGGGGATCCGGGCCGGCAGGGGGCGGGCCGCCAGATGAGCCGCTGGGGCCGCCTCCACCACCGGGATGACGGCGTTCAACTGGGCGAGGAGCCTGGTGAGTTCGCGGCTGCGGCCGTGGTGGCGGGCGCGCCGGGCCAGGATCAGGTCGTAGGACTGGTTGAGGGACTGGGTGACGGACCGGCGGGCCTCGTCGTACTCCTCGATGTGGTCCGTGCCGGAGACGGTGAGGAGCCCGGCGACGGCGCGGTACGCGGCCGCCACCGCCGCGCGTTCGGGCACGCCCGAGCGCAACGGCCAGGCCAGCAGGGCGAGGAGGAGGACCAGGAGGCCGCCGCCGGTCAGCAGGGCCGGGGCCAGCCACCAGGGGTGCGGGAGGGGGAGGCCCGCGCCCACCACGCAGTTCAGGAGGAGGAGCAGACCCGAGACCGAGGCCACCGCGCCGATCGTCGAGATCATGCCGGAGAGCAGGGCGACCCCGGTCACCGTGGCCACCGCGTACCAGCCGTGGCCGTGCACCAGCGTGCCCAGCGTCACACCGACCGCGCCGAAGAGCTGCGGGACGGCGATGTTGAGGATGCGCATGCGGTAGGCGTCGGCGGTGTCGCCGATGACGCCGGACAGGGCGCCCATGGAGGCGAGGGCGCCGTACGTCGGATGGCCGGTAGCGAGGCCGATGGCGAGCGGCAGGGCCATGCCGACGGCGGCGCGGGCCATGGCGGCCTTGTTGACGGGGGCCTGCTGCGGGCGGATGTTCCGGACCAGCCAGTCGGGAGGGGTGAGGCCGCTGGGGAACTCTCGCGACATGCGGCCATTATCGCCGTCGGCGCTGATCGCCCGGTTCATCCCCGCTGGTGGAGGGCGAGGTCCACGACGAGGGCGCGGTGGTCGCTGCCGGCCACGCGCAGAAAGCGGGCGCCGGTCGCGCTGAAGTCCGGTGAGAGCAGGACGTGGTCGATCTGGGTGCCGACGACCGAGGCGGTGCGCGCGGGCCAGCTGGCGGCGCGGTCGTGTCCGGCGAGACGGGCGGCGTCGGTCAGGCCGGTGTCGAGGATGCGGCGGAAGGCCGCGTGGTCCTGGGTGGCGTTGAAGTCGCCGGCCAGGATGGTGGGGGTACGGGGGGCGGCCGCCGCGACGGCGCGGAGCCTGCCGAGTTCGCGGTGCCACAGGCCGACCTGGCCCGGCAGCGGGGGCATGGGGTGGGCGAGTTGGAGACGTACGGCGTGGCCCCGCACGTCGGCGATCGCGCCGGGCATGCCCATCGTGCCGGGGACACCGGCCGTCGGTGTCAGGGGAAAGCGGCTGAGGATGAGCGAGCCGTGGGAGCCGGCCGCGCGGACCGCCCGCCGGTAGGGGTAGGCCGTCGCGAAGTCGGCCTCCAGCGTGGCCTGGCAGGTGAACTCGCACTCCTCGACGAAGACGACGTCCGGGCGGCGGTCCCGGAGCCACGGGACCAGGGCCGGAGTGCCGCGCCCGAACTCCACGTTGGAGGTCAGCACGCGGAGGGTGGCGAGCGGCGGGCCGGCGGGGTCGGCGGGGCCGTCGTACGGCTGGAGGTACCAGGCGAGCACGCCGAGTACGACGGCCCCGCACACCAGGCCCGGCCACCAGCGGGCGAGCAGCGCGCACAGCAGGGCGAAGCCGGTCGGCACGAGCAGCCACGGCAGGAAGGCGAGCAGCTGGGGTACCGGGGTGACCCCGTCGGTGTCGGCGACCCGGCAGCCGGCCACCACGCCGGTCCCGGCGAGCAGCAGTCCGGCACACCAGGCGCCGAGCCTGCGTCCGGGGCGACGGTTCACGGGCCGAGCGTACGGGGTGTTCGCCGCCTGGGTGCGGGGATTCGCCGTTGTTCCGGGGCCGTCCACGGGCTGGGGGCGTTGTCGTCGCTCGCGCGGTTGCCCGCGCAGTTCCCCGCCCCCTTCGGGGCGCCTGGCTCATCCCCAGGTTGTGGATGCCTCAGCTGCCGGAGGCGGCGTCGTCGTCCCTGTGACGGGGGCGGAGGCCGGAGCGAGGGGTGTGGTCGGTGTGGCCGTGACCGGTGTGGTGCGGTGGCGTGCGGTGCGGCGTTGGTTCGGACGGCGGGTCAGCCAGGTGGTCAGCGCCACCGTGAGGCCCAGGGCGAGCAGGAGCCAGGCCACCGTGCGCAGGGTGGCGGTGAGGGCGTCGTAGACCGCGCCGACGGCCGGATGCGGGACGTCGGCGGGCAGGCCGGAGAGGGTGAGGCTGCGGCCGACGGCCACGGCCAGGGCGAGCAGGCCGCCGCCCAGGGCCGTGCCCAGCGCGGTCGCCGCGACCGCGCGGCGGCGGTGGACGGCGAGGGCGATCCCGGTGGCGGCGAACGCGACGGCCGCCACCGGCAGCCAGAAACCGGCGACTTCGAGCACGTGGAACCCCTTCCGGAAGGAGGCCAGTTCGCCCGCCGGGAGCACGGAGACCGCGGTGTGCTCCACCGGGATGCGTGCGGCGATCGGAACATGGTCCCGGGCCAGCTGGCGCTTGACCTGGTCGGTGACGGGGGCGAAGTCGACGGTGACCGGCCGCCCGGCCGCCGCGTCGTCCTCCTCGTCGCGCAGGGCGCGCAGCACCGCGTCGTGGGTGACCCGGTTGCCGGTGTCCCAAGCCAGCCGGAAGGCCTCGGTCTGGGTGAAGGAGCGCACCGCGTCCCGCACGAACGGGCGGACCGAACCACCTGCCGGGCGCACGTCCAGATGCTGGTCCACCGCGCGCAGGATGCCGTCACCGACCGTGTCCACGACGGCCTCCCGCACATTCGGGTCGGCGGCCAGCGGCGCCATCGTGGTGACGTACCGGCCCGTGTCGGCGAGCCCGTACGCCGCCCAGGCCGCCAGCGCGCCGAACGGCACGAGGAGGCAGGAAAGGGCGAGCAGTACGCCCGACAGGGCGCTCCTGAGGCGTGGGGGCACGCTTCCAGGCTTCGGCCTGCGGGGCGCGGGCGCGAGCGGGGCGGGTGCATTCGGGCGAAGACCCGCATCCCTTGGCGGAACTGGGGACTTCGACCTCCGGTGGAGGGTTCACCCGAACGGGTGTTTCCTGGTGTGGGGGGAGGAGGCCGGTGCAAGGCCGGGTGAGGGATGTGGGGAACACGGGGGAGGCGTGGGTCCCGGCTCGCCGGGACCCACGCCCATGCCCACCCGCTCGCGGCGCTCGCGGCGCGCGCGGTCGGTGTCGGCCGCGCGGTCAGTGGACTCGGCGCCCGAACGCGTCCTCGCGCGTGTAATAGCGATAGAAGAACGTGCCGAAGGTGCACCCCGCGACGATCAGCGACATCATCACGGACCGCCAGAGCGAATGCGGCGTCTGGATGTACAGGAAGCCGAACGCGATGCCGGCGAACGCCGACCACAGCAGCGCGTGCACCTCCCTCGCCATCCGCGGGGCCAGCGTCAGCAGGGCCATGGACACCACCGCGAACACCAGCGCGCTGAGCCAGCCGAGCAGCAGGTTCCCGCCGGTGATGGGGCCGCCCTGGCGGGCGTCGGCCGCGACCCAGTAGCCGTAGACCAGGCCCAGGCCGACCGGGCCGGCGAAGTGGGCGATGCGGTGGGTGCGTGCGTCGAAGACGTCGGGCGGACGGGTGGGCCGCCCGCCGGGGACCCGTTCTCCGATCGCCCTGCGGCCAGGGCGGGCCGTGCCGCCGGGCGCGGGTGCCGCTTGAGCCATGAGAGCACTCCTCTCTCTCCTCGCCCCCGGCTTCCAGAGCACACCTGGGGGCACGGCCTGGCAAGTCGGCCAGGAGAGTGACGGGTGCCCGGATGCGGCGGGTTCTCTCCCGTGTTTCGCTGGGAACGCCGAGAGACATGGAGGGCTGCCCGCCGTGACGGACACGGAGTACGGCCGGCGGCGCCATCCGCTGCGCTTGCGCGGTCGGAACGTCGCCTGGGTGCCGCCTCTGCTGCTGCTCGTCGGCATCGTGCTGCTGGACCTCAACACCACCGAGCGGTTTCGGATCATCACCTGGATCGTGCTGGTCCCCGGCACCGCCGCCGCGATCTGCGGGGTGTGGACGACGGGCGCCTTCGCCGTGCTGGCGGTGGTGACCTACGTCGCCGTCGACAGCGCCTGGCCGGGCGAGTACCAGGCCGGTCTCGGCGACTTCGTCCTGGTCGCCGTCGGTGGCCTGCTGGCCGTGATCGCCTGCGCCGTACGCCTGCGCAAGGAGCGGCAGACCCTGCACATCCAGGACATCGCCGCGACGACCCGCCGTACCGTGCTGCGCCCGCTGCCGCCGCGCTGGGCCGGGCTGGAGCACGCCGGGGTGTATCTGGCGGCCGACGTCGAGGCCCGGGTCGGCGGCGACTTCTACGACATCCAGCCCGGCCCGCACGGCACCCGCCTCTTCGTCGGCGACGTGCAGGGAAAGGGGCTCGGCGCGGTGGAGACCGCCGCCGCGCTGCTCGGCACCTTCCGCGAGGCCGGCTACCACGAGGAGGACCTCGCGACCGTCGCCGAGCGCCTGGAGATCCGCATGCTGCGGCACCGCCGGCACACCACCGCGCTCGGCCGCGAGGACGGCGACCGGTTCGCCACCGCCGTGCTGATCGGCTTTCCCGAGGACGCGCCGGAGAGCATCGAGGTCGTCAACTTCGGACATGAGCCCCCGCTCGCCGTCGGCCCGCGCGGAGTCCGCGAGCTGCCCAGCGGGGACGGGCTGCCGCTCGGCTTCGGCGACCTGGCGGGCGGTCTGTCGCCCGTGCATCGGGTGCCGCTCGCCGCCGACGAGACGCTGTTGCTGGTCACCGACGGGGTGACCGAGGCCCGCGACCGGCGGGGCGCCTTCTATCCGCTGGTCCGGGAGCTCGCGCCCGCGGTCGCCGACCGGGCGGGCCGCCCCGATCCCTGGCTGCTGGTCCGGCTGGTCCGCGACGGCGTCCTGCGGCACTGCGGCGGACGGCTGGTCGACGACACCACGGTGTTCGCGGTGCGGCGGGTGCGGGGGGCGGCCGCGGGCGAGGACGGCGAGGACGGCGAAGACGGCGAAGAAGGACGTTTGCGGTCCTGATGCCGTCCTCCTGGTCTCCTGAGGCGCGCGTTTGCAGGCGCAGCGGTTACGGTGCTGGCTGGAGAGCGTGGAGAGCCGGCCAGGTCGGCAGGGCCGACAGGGGCTGCAGGGCTACAGGGGGAGGACCGATGCCCGGAACCGTGCTGCTGCTCGCGGCCTCGCCGGTGGGCCGGGGGCGGCTGGTGGAGGCGGCCGGTGTGCTGCCGGTGCTGGCCGCCGTCGCCCCGGCCGTGCTGTCCGGCACCGACACCGCCAACGTCGTGGAACTCGCCGATCCGCTGGAGCCGCAGGCCGTGCTGACCCGGCTGCGCGCCGCGGCGGCCGCGCCCGGGCCGCTGACCCTGTACATCGCCGGGCAGCTGCAGCTGGACCGGCGGCAGCGGCTGCCGCACCTTGCGCTGGCGCGCACCACCGCGGCGACGGTTCGCTACACCGGGTTGCCGTGGCACTGGATTCGGGAGGAGCTGCGGTTGCGCTCCGCTGTGGATACGGCGCTGGTCGTGGATCTGCATGCGGATGCGGAGGCGTGGCGGTACGTGGCGGAGCGGGGGCTGGACTGCGGTGCGAATGCTGCCGTTTACGGGCGTGTCGCGCCGGTGGGTGGGCGGCGGGGGGTGGCCGAGCCGGGGTACATGAAGGCGGTGGCGACGTTGTTGCGGAGTGGGTACCGGCCGCCGCTGCTTCAGTTGCACGAGCAGGCGTTGGGGCGGATCGCCGAGGCCAGTGCGGGCCGGGATCTGGTGCTGGCCGTTCCTGGGGGCACCGTCCCCAGACCCCCGTTCGCCCACCCGCCCACCGGATTCGGTCAGCCGGAAGGCCAGGCCCCCACCGCACCCGCCACGAGTCCGGCCCCGCACGCCACCGGGCAGACCCCGCCCGCGCCCGGAACCAGGCAGGCGCCGCCGACGCTCACGACCAACCAGGCCCCGCCCGCGCCCGGAACCAGGCAGGTGCCGCCCGCGCTCGCCGCCAAGCAGGCGCTGCCCGCGCCCGCCCTCAGTCACGCACCCGACGCCGTCAAGCAGGTCCCGTCCGGCGCCAAGTCGGCGCCCTTCGCCGGCAGACAGGATCCGCCCGGCGCCAAGTCGGCGCCCTTCGCCGGCAGGCAGGATCCGTCCGGCGCCAAGTCGGCCCCCTACGCCGGCAGGCAGGATCCGCCCGGCGCCAAGCAGTCCCCGCTCGCCCCCAGTCACGCCCTCGACGCCACCAAGCAGGCGCCGCCCGCGACCGCCCTCAGTCACGCACCCGACGCCGTCAAGCAGGTCCCGTCCGGCGCCAAGCCGGCCCCCCACGCCGTCAAGCAGCCCCCGCTCGCCCCCAACCACACCCCCCACGCCCCCAACCACACCCCCCACACCCTCGCCCCACCCACCGGTGTCACCGGCCCCGACCCCCACGCCGTCATCAGTGCTGCCGTGCAGGGTGGGCGGCACGGTGATGCCGATGTGCTTGCGGCTCAGCAGGAGGAGGTTGCCGTGCGTGTCCATGGGCCGGGTTCCGACGAGGCCCTGCACTGGGCCGAAGTGCGTGCCGATCTCGCGATGTTCGCGGGGGACGCGGTGCGCAGTTGCCGGGCTTGGCTCGCGGTCGCCGAAGTGCGGCTGGCCGCGGGGCAGGCCGTGGACGCGCCTGCCGTGGAGGCGGCCGTGGACCGGGCGCACCACCAGTGGGGGCGGATCACGGACCCGACGCGGGCCCGTGAACTCGGGCCCGCGCTCGCGGAGTTGCGGCTGCGGGTGCCGGGTCGCCGGCAGGGTGCGCTGGAGAACGTCCGGCGGCAGCTGCGGCAGCTTCAGGCCGTCCAGTAGGCGCCAGCAGGTCTCGTAAGCCCCATCACGCCGCCGGCAACAGCGCCAGGGCCCCGGAGACGAGCGTGCGGACTCCGGGGGCGATCACCGACAGGTCGGGTGCGAAGTCCGGGCTGTGGTTGCTCGGCACGGCCGCGAACTTCTCCGACAGGGTGTCGCCGGGGGCCTTGTCCCACACCTCGGCCGGAGTGGTGGTCACGAACCAGTACGAGTACGGGATGGCGCCGTCGAGCGCCAGAGCGGGGAAGTCCTCGCTGCCCATCGCCGGTCCCGGGTCGAACACCGTGCCCGCGCCGAAGACCTCGCCGTGCACGGCGGCCACCGCGCTGTCGGTGGGCGCGTCGTTCACGGTCACCGGGAAGGTGTTGCCGATGGTGATGTCGGGCTCGCGCGGGCAGCCCGCGGCCACGCACTCGCCGTGCGCGATGCGCCGGATCGCGGCCAGCATCCGCTGCCGTACCACCTCGGACTGGCTGCGCAGGTTCAGCGAGACGCGGGCCTCGGACGGGATGATGTTGTGCCGGGTGCCGGCCTCGATCCGGCCGACGGTCAGCACGGCGGACTCGCCGGCGGCGAGCTCCCGGGAGACGACCGTCTGGAGGCGGGTGACCAGGTAGGCGGCGGTGACGACGGGGTCCACCGTCGCCTCCGGACGCGAACCGTGCCCGCCCCGGCCGTGCACCACGATGTCCACGTCCGTCGCCGCCGACATGATCAGGCCCGGCGCGTGCGGGTACAGGCCCGCCAGGCCCGGAGCGGCGTGCTGCCCGAGCAGGACGTCCGGCCGGCC
The DNA here is from genome assembly GCF_042868225.1 of Streptomyces sp. NPDC007856. Taxonomy (NCBI): domain Bacteria; kingdom Bacillati; phylum Actinomycetota; class Actinomycetes; order Kitasatosporales; family Streptomycetaceae; genus Streptomyces; species Streptomyces sp. NPDC007856. The sequence goes on from NZ_JBIAEC010000003.1 coordinate 382,552, forward strand.
GAACCGCTCGTACAGCCCGTCCGCGACCATCCGGGCCGCGCCCTGCCCGGTCTCCTCGGCCGGCTGGCCCACCACCAGCAGGGTGCCCCGCCAGGTCTCGCGCCCGGCGGCCAGGGCCTCGGCGGCGCCGGTCAGCCAGGTGACGTGCAGATCGTGCCCGCACGCGTGCATCACCCCGTCCGCCGCAGAGGCGTACGGCAGCCCGGTCGCCTCCCGGACCGGCAGCGCGTCCATGTCGGCCCGCAGCAACACGGTCGGCCCGTCGCCGTTGGCCAGCCGGCCCACGACCCCGGTGCCGCCGACGCCCTCGGCGGTCTCGAACCCGGCGCCCTTCAGCCGCCCGGCCAGCGTCCCGGCGGTGCGGTGCTCGCGCAGGGACAGCTCGGGGTGGCGGTGCAGGTCGCGGTAGAAGTCCTCCCACCGCGACACCGGCAGGTCGGAGGTCAGGTCCAGGGCGGTACGGGCGGCGGCAGAGGTCATGCTCGCAGCGTAGGCCGCCGGCGGGGCCTGCGGGAGGGTCGGTGGTTCCGGCCGGGGGCGCCCGGTGCGGCCGGGGAGGCCCTTCACCTCGCGGATGCCGACTGCTGGGTCCCGCGGGCGCCCGGTCCGGCTTCCGCCGCCCGGGCCGGGCCCGCGTTCGCCGCGAGGATCAGGGCTGTCGCCGCGATCACCGCGGTGACGACGGCCCTGCGCGCGGTGGTGTTTCCGTAGGGTGCGGATGTACGTCCGGGCACGGTGACCTCGCAACACAACAGCGACGTATTAAGCAGACTTAATCCGCCGTTTAACCTAGGGGCTGGACGGGTCCAACGGCAAGAGGCACCAAGGGAGTTGGGGGGCCGGCAATGCGGGAACGGGACGACCCTGCGGTCATCGGACGGCGCGTACAGCAACTGCGCACCGAACGCGGCCTGACACAGCGGCAGTTGGCGGAGCCCGCCTACACCCCCGCCTACATCTCCACCGTGGAGGCGGGCCGGGTGCGGCCCTCGGACGAGGCGCTGCGGCACATCGCCGGCCGGCTCGGCGTGGAGTACGAGGAACTGGCCGTCGGACGGCCCGCCCACCTCGCCACCGACCTGCGGCTACGCCTCACCGAGGCCCAGCGGGTCCTCGCCGACGGCAGGGCCGAGGAGGCCGCCGGCCAGTACGCGGGGCTGCTGGCGGAGGCGGAGACCCATGGGCTGGGCTGCGAGCGGACCACGGCACTCCTCGGGCTCGGCGAAAGCGCCCTGGAGACCGGTGAGCTGGCGCAGGCCCGGGAGTTCTTCGAGCGCGCCGAGGCGCACCTCGCGGACGAGTCGCTGCCGGTGCGGGTGCCTGCCGTCCGCGGCCGCGCCGTCGCCCACTACCTCGCCGGCGAACTCAGGTACGCCGTGTACCTCCTGGAATCCACCCTCGACGAGCTCAACCGAGGCGGACTGCACGACCCCGACGCCCTCCTGCTGCTCTACGCCAGCGTGATCGGCCCGTACATGGACATGGGCGCGCACGCCCGTGCCGCCCAGGCCGCCGAGGTCGCCCTGGCGCTCGCGCCGCAGGCCGGCGATCCCGCGCTGATCGCCCGGATGCACCGCTCGGTGGCACGCACCCTGATCGCCGAGGGCCGGGTCACCGAGGCCGACGCCTCCCTCGCCAAGGCGGCCGCGCTGTACCGCCGGCTGAGCCTGCGCACCGAGCTGGCCAACTGCCACTGGATGCGCGGATACGTCTGTGCCCAGAACGGCGAACTGGAGCGCGCCGAGGCCGAGTTGCGCCAGGCCTACACCATGCTCTCGGAGACCCGGGCCGCCCTGTACCGCAGCCAGGCCGCGGTGGAACTGGCCGATGTGCTGCACCGCCGGGGCAAGTCGGAGGAGGCCGCCGTACTCCTGGAGGGCGTCCTCGGCGACTTCTCCTCCGAGCGCGGCGCGGTGCACGCCGCCGCGGCCCACCGTCTGCTCGGCATCATCGCCGAGGACGCCCGGGACACCGAGGCCGCCGAGGAGCACTACGTCCGCGCGCTCAGCCTGCTGGAACGCGCGGGCGCCGCGGGTGACCTGGCCGACCTGTGCCGCCTCCTCGGTGATCTGCTGCGCCGCACGGGCCGTATCGACGCCGCCCTGGACGCCTACCGCACCGGCCTGGGCCACCGCACGACCCCGGGCACCACGACCCTGGGACCGGCACCGGCCCAGCCGCCGCTGTGACGCCTCGCGGATCACACCTGCGCCCGGCCCTGCTTGCGGATGTCCGCCAGGCGCAGGGCGCCGATCTGGACGGCGGCCTGGGTCGCGTCGTTCGGTACGTCGCCCAGGCCGCCGTTGGTGAGGGCGAAGGCGTCCGGGCCGACGCGGACGGCGGCCACATCCAGGGTGAGCACGGCGTGCTGGCCCTGTCTGTTCATGGCGGCGATGCTGATCCGCAGGCCCTGGCGCGCGTCCCCGACCTGCGGCAGCGTGGCCTCGCTGACCTGGACGTCCTCCGTGATCCCGGTCTCCGTGCCGGCCGTGAACCGCGCGCACCGCGCCGGCATCGTCTTCAGCCAGGCGAGCGCCGCGTCCACGTCGGCGGGGCGGCGGGCGGCGATCTGGTAGCGCAGCTGGGCGTTGGTGTCGTCGTTGTCCAGGCCGACGGCCACGCGGGCCGGGCCGCCGAGGAGTTCGTCGGTGTAGAGGGCGTCCAGCAGCCGCTGGCATTCGCCGGCCGAGGTGTTCGCCTTCAGCAACTGGTCCCGCCAGGTGGCCGCCCCGCGGGTCGCCGTCCAGGGGGCGCCGAGGTCGGTCTGGGTGATGAGCGCGGCCTGCGCCTGCTCGTCGGTGAGGGGGGAGCCGTCGGCCCGCATGGACCCCTTCGGCGTCGGTGACGGCTTGTCGATCGTCGGGATGGGCTGGGGCGCGGTCTCCGGCTGCTTCAGACCGAGCGCCGCGCAGCCGCCCATGGCGAGGAGGCCGGCGACGGTGAGCCAGAGCGGGAGGCCGCGAAGGCGTATCGCGTCGGTCATGGAGGTGCCTCCTGGGGCTGCGAGCCGTGGGCGGACTGGTCGGGCCGGCTGATGTGGTGCCTGATCTCACGGCACCACCGCCCCGACCGGCCCACCAGCGCTCCGGGCCGTCCGGGTGAGTGGTCCGCCGGGGCCGGGCCAGTGGCCCGCCGGAGCCCGCGGAAAACGCCTCGACCTGCCGCTTCGGTGCCTGCTACGGTCGCCGTGTGCAGCGCGCCCAGCAGTGCCACCCGTGCCCGAAGAGCACGACGACGCCGGAGACCGTCCCGGCGCGCTGACACCTGACCAGCATCCGAGCCCCGGGGCGAACGCCCCGGGGCTTGCGTCTGCGTGGGTGTTCGCCTCCCCCCGTGAGGAGACCCACCGATGAACGACGCACTCCCCGACCACCGCCGCCTCGGCCGCGAGCTCGACCTCTTCGACACCGACCCGCTGATCGGCGCGGGGCTGCCGTACTGGCTGCCCGACGGCGCGGTCGTACGGCACACCCTGGAGGAGTACATCCGCGAGGCCGAACGCCGGGCCGGGTACCGGCATGTGTACTCGCCCGTGCTCGGCAAACGGGAGCTGTACGAGATCTCCGGGCACTGGGACCACTACAGCGACGACATGTACCCGCCGATGAAAGCGGGCCCCCATGAGTCCGAGGAGGTCGTACTGCGGCCCAGCCTCTGTCCTCACCACGCCCTGATCTACCGCGCCCGCTCCCACAGCTACCGGGAACTGCCCCTGCGCATCGCCGAGCTGGGCGGCATGCACCGTGCCGAACTCTCCGGCGTCCTCGGCGGTCTGACCCGCGTCCGCGCCATCCAGCTCAACGACGCGCACATCTTCTGCACCCTGGACCAGGCGGTTGAGGAGGCCCGCGGCGCGCTGGAGCTGATCGCCCGCGCCTATGCCGACCTGGGCATCGAGGCCGTACGGCACCGGCTGTCGCTGCCCGGGGAGGGCGGGAAGTACGTCGCCGATCCGCAGCTGTGGCGCCGGGCCACCGAACTGCTGCGGGAGGTGCTGGACGTGTCCGGCGTGGCGTACGAGGAGGCCGAGGGCGAGGCCGCCTTCTACGGCCCGAAGATCGATGTGCAGATCGCCGACCCGGCCGGCCGCGAGTCCACCCTGTCCACCGTGCAGATCGACTTCCACCAGCCGGCCCGCTTCGACCTGCACTACATCGGCGCGGACGGTGCCAGGCACCGGCCGGTCATGGTGCACCGCAGCATCATCGGCAGCGTCGAGCGGGCCGTCGCCCACCTGATCGAGGCGCACGCGGGCGCCTTCCCGGCCTGGCTGGCCCCGGTGCAGCTGGCCGTCCTGCCGGTCGGCGAGGAGCACCTGGAGCAGGCGGCGGCGATCGTGCGCCGGGCCGTGGAGCTGGGCCTGCGCGCCGAGCTCATGGGCCCCGCCGAGGGCACCCTCGGCGCCCGGATCCGGGCCGCGCGCCTGGTGCCGTACCAGGCGGTGGTCGGCGCCCGGGAGGCCGCGGCGGGCCTGGCCGCCGTACGGCTGCGGGACGGCCGCCGGCCCGGCGAGCTGCCGGTGCCGAAGCTGCTGTCCCGGATCGCCGCGCGGGTGGCCGCACGCGGCACCGTCCTGTGGGACTGACCGCCGTGAGCGGAGGCCGGAACTGATCTAAGGTCGGCTTGACGGAAGGAGTCCGCCGTGACCGGTCAGTCCATCCCCGTGATCATCGACTGCGACACCGGGGTCGACGACGCCCTCGCCCTGCTGCTGGCCGTGCGCCACCCGGACCTGGATCTGCGGGCGGTGACCTGCGTGGCCGGGAACACGGACGTCGACGGCGTGGTCCGCAACACCCTGACCGTGCTGGAGCAGGCGGGCGCCCCGGACATCCCGGTGGGCCGGGGCGCCGAGCGCCCGCTGATCGAACCGGCCCGCTCGGCGCGGCATGTGCACGGCGCCGACGGCATGGGCGACCTGGGCCTTCCCGCGCCGAGGCGCACGGCGTCCGAGCTGGACGCCGTGGCGCTGCTGCGCCGCGAGATCCTGGCCTCGCCGCGCCCGGTCACCCTGATCCCCACCGCGCCCCTGACGAACATCGCCCTGCTGCTGCGCACCCACCCGGAGGTGACCCGCAACATCGAGCGGATCGTTTTCATGGGCGGCGCGGTGGCCGTCGGGAACGCCACGCCGGTCGCCGAGTTCAACGTCTGGCACGACCCGGAGGCGGCGGCGATCCTGCTCACGGCCGGGGTGCCCGTCACGATGTACGGGCTCGACGTCTTCATGCAGGTGGTCGTGCCCGCGCCGGAGGTCCACCGGCTGCGCACCAGCAGCGACCCCGGCACCCGGCTGGCCGGGGAACTGCTCGCCCACCGGCCGGCCCACCAGGGCGAGGCCCCCGACGCGGAGGAGGCGGGCGGCCTCGGTGACGCGGGCGCGGTGTGCGCGGTCGCCGACCCGCAGGGCATCACCACCCGCCTGCTGCCGGCCGAGGTCTCCCTGGCCCCCGGCCCGACCCGGGGCCAGACGGTCGTCGACCGCCGCCCCCGCCACGGCGAGTCCGAGATCCACGAGGGCAGGCGCGAACAGCCCCTGGTGGACGTGGCGTTGGAGGTCGACGTGGACCGGTATGTGAAGCTGTACCTGGAGACGGTGGAGCGCCCTTAGGCCGCGCCGCGCCGCAGCGGGGCGGTACTCGCCCCTATGGTTCCTTTCCGGGCAATGTGGACAGATTCTGTGTACTGTCGTCCTTCCCGAAGGGATCCCGTATGGCAGGCCGCTCCCCGGACCTCTCCTCCAAGAACCCCGACTGGTGGCGCCAGGCCGTCATCTACCAGGTCTACCCCCGCAGTTTCGCCGACGCCGACGGCGACGGACTCGGTGATCTGCGCGGCATCACCCAGCGCCTGGACCACCTCGCGGGGCTCGGCGTCGACGCCCTGTGGCTGAGCCCCTTCTACCCCTCGGAACTGGCCGACGGCGGCTACGACGTCGCCGACCACCGGGACGTCGATCCCCGCCTCGGCACCCTGGACGACTTCGACGCCCTGGTCGGCGAGGCCCACCGGCTCGGTCTGAAGGTCGTCGTCGACATCGTCCCGAACCACACCTCGCACCAGCACCCCTGGTTCCGGGAGGCCCTGCGGTCCGGCCCCGGCTCCCCGGCCCGCGAGCGCTATGTCTTCCGCCCCGGCCGCGGCGCACACGGCGAACTCCCGCCCACCGACTGGCAGTCCGTCTTCGGCGGCAGCGCCTGGAAGCGGACCCCGGACGGCGAGTGGTACCTGCATCTCTTCGCCCCCGAACAGCCCGACCTCAACTGGGACAACGAGGACGTCCGCGCCGACTTCCGCACCACCCTGCGCTTCTGGTCCGGCCGGGGCGTCGACGGCTTCCGCGTCGACGTCGCCCACGGCCTCGCCAAGGACCTCGCCGAGCCGCTGCGGGACATCGGGAACATCGGTGCCACCGGCGAGACGGCACTGCCGCTCGTCGAGCCGGGCAGCCACCCGTACTGGGACCGCGACGAAGTCCACGAGATCTACCGGGACTGGCGCAAGGTCTTCGACGCCTTCAGCCCGCCGCGCACCGCCGTCGCCGAGGCCTGGGTCCCGGGCCCCCGCCGCGCGTTGTACGCCCGCGCCGACGAACTCGGCCAGGCCTTCAACTTCGAGTACCTGGAAGCCCGTTGGGACGCCGACGAGCTCCGCCGGGTCATCACCGACGAGCTGGCCACCGCCCGGGCCGCCGGCGCCACGGCCACCTGGGTGCTGTCCAACCACGACGTCGTACGGCACGCCTCCCGCCTCATGCTCCCGCCCGGCACCGACCCGGCCGCCTGGCTGCTGTCCGGCGGCAGCGCGCCCGCGATCGACCCGGTGGCCGGGCTGCGCCGGGCCCGCGCGGCGACCCTGCTGATGCTGGCGCTGCCGGGGTCGTCGTACCTCTACCAGGGCGAGGAGCTCGGGCTGCCCGAGGTCGCCGACCTGCCCACCGAGGTGCTCCAGGACCCGATCTGGGAGCAGACCGGCCATGTCCGCAAGGGCCGCGACGGCTGCCGGGTGCCGCTGCCGTGGACGACGACCGGGCCCTCGTACGGCTTCGGGCCGGGTGCCGCCTGGCTGCCGCAGCCGTCGTCCTTCGCGGCGTACGCCGTCGAGGCGCAGACGGAGGCCGAGGGCTCGACCCTGGAGCTGTACCGCACGGCGCTGCGGCTGCGCCGCAAGCTGCTGGAGGGCGAGACGCTGACCTGGACGCCGGACGCCCCCGCCGGCGTCCTGGACTTCACCCGCTCCGAGACCTGGCGCTGCATGACCAACCTCGGTGCCGGGCCGGTACCGCTGCCGCCCGGGGAGGTGCTGCTGACCAGCACCTCCTCACCGCTCGACGGTACGACCCTGCCGCCGGACACCACCGTCTGGCTGGCCTAACCGGCCGACGGGCTCGGCGCCGGCGAGGCGCCGCCGCCGGTCAGCCCGCTGAGGTCGACGGGCGTCGACGTGGGGTTCGGCGGCGGGGTGAGCACCACCTCCGGCTGGCCGGCGGCCGGGGGTGGCGGGGTCAGGTCGGAGGCGGGCAGCTTGGGCGGGGTGGTCTGCTGGAAGAGCGTCTGGTCGAAGTCGACCAGACCGGTCTTCTCCATCACCGTCATATGGTCCAGCACGGTGTTGTTGGCCTGGTCGGCGAGGGCGCGCACCAGCGAGTTCTTGGTGGTGGACCGGATCTTCGAGATCGTGTTGAAGATCGCACCGTGCGTCATCCGCAGGATGTTGGCGAAGTCGCTGTCGAACTTCTTCCCGGTGTCCGCCTTCAACTGGCTGACGAAGCCCTGCTGCTGGGGGCTCGGCAGGTTGGGCAGCGTGATGTTCAGCATCGGCGCGATCTTGCGGCAGCTGGTGTCCAGGGCCGCGTGCCCGTCGACCAGGTGCTTGCTGGCCGTGATGACCGTCGGTGTGGTGCCCTTCTGCAGCCCCATCTGCCCCACCGGGTACTCCCACAGACCGGCGGCCCGCACCTTCACCACGAAGTCCCGGTCCTGCTCGGTGAGCGGCCCCCACTGGGTGTTGGCGATGACGCGGTCCTGCGCGGTGGTCACCGTGGTCAGGCCGAGCATGCTCGGGTAGGCGAGTGCCACCAGGGTGACGGCCATCGCACCACCCACGAAGAGCGTTCCCGTCGCGTTCCGCGAAAAGCGCACCGTGCCTCCTGCCCGGTCGTGGATCCCGCCCGCGGTGACGGCGCGCGGCGGTTCGGACGCACAGCAGTACGGACGGGGCGGCCGTTCGTATCGGTGCGGGGGGTAAAGATTTGTATCTGTGCCGCAGGTAAAGAAGAGTTGACCGTTCCTCGGGAGAGGCGGGAGGAAACGCTGGCATAGATTTGCCGCATGCCCCCACAGCCGCCGCCCCGCATGCCCGCCGCCCTGCCCGTGCTGCCCTACCGCAAGCCCACCAAGGGCCGCGACTACTGGGTCTTCGACGACGTGCTGCCCGAGGTGGACGCCGTACGGGAGCGGTGCCTGGCCAAGGACGACTGGGTCAAGGGCTACCCGTACACCTCCGAGACCTGGCCCGGCCTGCGCGCCATGCCCGGCCTCGACCCGGCCGAACTCGCCCGCGTCGAAGCCCTGGTGAAGCAGGCCACCGGCGCGAAGAAGCTGTGGGTGCAGCAGGCGCCCGGCGGCGGCACCCTCAACCACAACTGCGTCCAGGTGGTGGGGGAGGGCGAGAGCGAGCCGCGTCCGCACACCGACTCCCGTGCCCTGTGCCGGTACGCCGCCGTGCTGTACCTGAACCCGGGTGTGCCCAAGAACTGCGGCACCGCCTTCTACCGCCAGTCACTGCCGGGCGGCCGGCTCGGCGGCAACATCGTCCAGGCCCCGCACAACAACCTCGTCGAGGCCCTCGGCACGAGGTTCGTCCCCGCCGACCATTTCGAGGAGGACGTCCGCGTCCCCCACAAGTACAACCGCCTCCTCCTCTACAACGCCAACCTGGTGCACAGCGCGACGGGTTACTGCGGCAAGGAGCTGGAGGACAAGCGCATGACGGCGGTGTTCTTCTGGATGGCGTGACGGCACCGCGGCGCGGGCCCCGTCACCGGAGCAGCAGCAGCGTCGCGGCCGTGATGCAGGCCGTGCAGACCGTGAGGGTCAGGGCCAGGCAGCGGCGTTTCAGGTCCTGGTAGCGGTGTTCGTACTCGGCGCGCAGGGACACGCAGCGGGCCGCGATGCGTTCCAGGTCGGCTCGGGAGCGGGCCAGGGTGTCGGCGATGTAGCGGTGTTCGATGTCCTCGCGCTGGGCCGTGGTCAGCCACTCCAGGGATCCGGTGAACTCCCGTGCGCGTTGCTCCGCCTCGGCGATGCGGGCCTGCCAGAGCAGGTACCCCTCCACCTCGTTGGCGAGCGCGTCGTCGGCTCCCTGCCGCGGCAGACCGCTCACCCCTGTCCTCGGTCGGGCCACGCCGGGAGCGGGTGCTCGTGCTCCAGCATCGCGATGTCGGGGTGGTGCAGGTCGAACGCCGGGGACTCGCTGCGGATGCGCGGCAGGGTGACGAAGTTGTGCCTCGGGGGCGGGCAGGAGGTCGCCCATTCCAGGGAGCGGCCGTAGCCCCAGGGGTCGTCCACGGTGACCGGCTTGCCGTACCTGGCCGTCTTCCAGATGTTGTAGAGGAACGGCAGCATCGACAGGCCCAGCAGGAACGAGCCGATGCTGGAGACGGTGTTCAGGGTGGTGAAGCCGTCGGCCGCCAGATAGTCGGCGTAGCGGCGCGGCATGCCCTCGGCGCCGAGCCAGTGCTGGACGAGGAAGGTGGTGTGGAAGCCGACGAACAGCGTCCAGAAGGTGATCTTGCCGAGGCGTTCGTCGAGCATCTTGCCGGTCCACTTAGGCCACCAGAAGTGGAAGCCGGCGAACATCGCGAACACGACCGTGCCGAAGACGACGTAGTGGAAGTGGGCCACCACGAAGTACGAGTCGGAGACGTGGAAGTCCATGGGCGGTGAGGCGAGGATGACTCCGGTCAGGCCGCCGAAGAGGAACGTGACCAGGAAGCCCGCCGCCCAGAGCATCGGCGTCTCGAAGGACAGGCTGCCCTTCCACATCGTGCCGATCCAGTTGAAGAACTTCACGCCGGTCGGCACGGCGATCAGGAAGGTCATGAAGGAGAAGAAGGGGAGCAACACCCCGCCGGTGACGTACATGTGGTGGGCCCACACCGTCGCGGACAGGCCGGCGATGGAGATGGTCGCGGCGATCAGGCCCATGTAGCCGAACATGGGCTTGCGGGAGAACACCGGGATGATCTCGCTGATGATGCCGAAGAACGGCAGCGCGATGATGTACACCTCGGGATGGCCGAAGAACCAGAAGAGGTGCTGCCAGAGCAGGGCTCCGCCGTTGGCCGCGTCGAAGACGTGGGCGCCGAACTTGCGGTCCGCCTCCAGGGCGAACAGGGCGGCGGCCAGGATCGGGAAGACCAGCAGGACCAGGACGGCGGTCAGCAGCACGTTCCACACGAAGATCGGCATGCGGAACATGGTCAGACCGGGGGCGCGCATGCAGATGATCGTGGTGATGAAGTTGACCGAGCCGAGGATGGTGCCGAAGCCGGAGAAGGCAAGGCCCATGATCCACAGGTCGCCGCCGATGCCCGGCGAGTGGACGGCGTCGGTCAGCGGGGAGTAAGCGAACCAGCCGAAGTCGGCCGCACCGTCCGGGGTGAGGAAGCCGCCGACGGCGATGAGCGAGCCGAACAGGTAGAGCCAGTAGGCGAACATGTTCAGCCGCGGGAACGCCACGTCGGGCGCGCCGATCTGCAGCGGCATGATCCAGTTGGTGAAGCCGGCGAACAGCGGCGTCGCGAACATCAGCAGCATCACGGTGCCGTGCATGGTGAACAGCTGGTTGAACTGCTCGTTCGAGACGATCTGCAGGCCCGGCCGGGCCAGCTCGGCGCGCATGATCAGGGCCATCACGCCACCGATCAGGAAGAACGCGAAGGACGTCGCCAGATACAGCGTGCCGATCGTCTTGTGGTCGGTGGTCGTCAGCCACTTCACCACGACACTGCCGGGCTGCCTGCCCCGGACCGGTACCTCGCTCTCGTAGGCGTCCTCGGCCGCGGCGGCCCCATGGGGTTCGTTGAGGATGCTCACAAGTCGTCCGTCTCCTGATGGTCGCGATCCGCGCACGCCATACGTCGGCTACTGGCCATCCTTTGCCGCGCGAGGGTGTACGCGCCGCCCGACGCGCGGCCGACCGCGTGACGGATGCACCCGGACGGCCTAAGGGATGCCGGGCGGGGGGCGCGGCTTTCGTGCGGCAGGATGGCGTGATGGCCGAAGAGGAAGATCAGTCCGCCGCTCACCGGCCCGTTCAGGTGGCCGGGCGGCTGGCTGTCGGGGGACTGGTGCTCGTCGGGCCGGCCTGGCTGGTGCGTGGGTGTGGGAGGTGCTGCTCGCGGTCGCGGGGAGCCGGGCGACGGGCCGCCGGATCAGGGGAACGGGGTGCACCGGCCGCTCAACTCCCTGGACCAGTCGCACCACTGGGTGACCGCGGTGGGGGCCGGGCTCGTTCTGGTCTGTGCGCCGCTGTTCCTGTCCTGGCGGGGTCGTCGTCGACGCGTTCCGCGGCAGCGCTCCCGGGCGGCGGCTTCCCGGCTCCGTCGACGTGTGGTGGGCGCTGTGGCCGCTCGGGACGCTCGGCGGGGCGGGGATCGTGTACCGCGACTCCACGGACGAGATCACCGGGCGTGCCTACGGCGAGGTGAGGCCGCTGCTCGTGTGCGACGCCGGCGTGGTGGGCGCCGCGATCGCCGGTGCCCTCGCGGTACGGGCCGTGACCGCGGTACAGGTGGAGCGGATCCGCGGGGCCCACGCTCAGGTGGCCGAGGCCGGGGTCGGCCAGCGCACCGGCTCGATCACGTCCGCCCACACGCGGTCCTCCCAGGGGTTGCCCGGGACGCCCAGGCGGGCCCCGCAACCACGTCGTCCAGGAACTCCGCCCGCTCGGCCTCCAGCGGCACACCGGGCCACCAGAGGGCGTCGCACTCGGTGCGGACGAGGAAGCGCGCCGTCCGTCCGGAAGCGGTACGGGTGCAGCCGGTCCTGCTCGCAGCAGGGGCATACCGGGCGAGTCGTCATGGCGGGCACGGGTGTGTGGGGTGGTGTCGGGTGCGGTACGGATGCGGGCATGAGCAGTATCGCCATTGTGGGGGCCGGGCCGGGGCTCGGGGCCGCCGTTGCACGGCGGTTCGGGCGGGAGGGGTTTGCGGTGGCCCTCTTCGCCCGGGAGCGGGAGCGGCTCGACGCGCTGGTGCGGGACCTCGACGGCAGCGGGATCACGGCCCGGGGGTTCGTCGCCGATGTGCGCAGGCCGGAGGAGCTGGCCGTGGCGCTGGGGCGAGCGGCGGCCGAGGTCGGGACCGTCGAGGTGCTGCAGTACAGCCCGGTGCCGCACCGGGACTTCATGCGGCCGGTGCTGGAGACCGGGCCCCGGGAGCTCGTCGGGCCCATCGAGTTCTCCGTGTACGGCCCCGTGGCCGCCGTGCAACAGGTGCTGCCGGGGATGCGCCGGCTGGGGCGCGGCACGATCCTCCTCGTCAACGGCGGGACCGCCGTCGTACCGCACACCGAACGGGCCGGGACGTCCATCGCGTTCGCCGCGGAGAGCGCGTACGGCCATCTGCTGCACGAGCGGCTGGCCCCTGAGGGGATCCATGTCGGACAGCTGGTGATCCCGGGGGCGATCACTCCGGGGCACGCGCGCAAGGATCCGGCCGTGCTGGCGGAGACGCTGTGGGCCATGCACCGGGACCGGCACGGCTTCCGGCACTTCGCCGACGATCTCGACGCCTGACCCGTCGTTCCCGGGGACTGACGGGCCACGGTCACCCTGCGATGCCAGGGGTTGTACGCCAATATGGTGATGTTGGCCGTATTGCTCTCTTCAAGGGGGCCTCCGTGGCTGTCGAAATCCCCGCGATCATCAAGCCGTCCCGGTTCAGGAGCCGGGGCGGACTGCTGGGCGAGTGTCTGGCCGAGTTCCTCGGGACCTTCGTGCTCATCTCCTTCGGCTGCGGTGTGGTCGCGATGGCGGTCGCCGCACTGCCCGGTTCGGGCCGTGCCGCGACGCCCACCACGGTCTTCCTGGCGGCGGGTGACTGGCTGCTGATCACCTGGGGCTGGGCGTTCGGCGTCGTCTTCGGCGTCTACGTCGGCGGCGGGGTGAGCGGTGCCCATCTGAACCCGGCGGTCACCCTGGCCATGGCGGCACGGCGCGGATTCTCCTGGGCCAAGGTCCTGCCGTACTGGTTCTCGCAGGTGGTCGGCGCGCTCACCGGCGCGGCGCTGGTCTACCTCGTCTATCACGACGCGATCAGCGCCTTTGACGCCGCCGCGCCCGGACCGAAGGTCAACGGGCACACGAACGCCACCTTCTCGATCTTCGCCACCTTCCCGGCGGCGTACTTCCACGGCGGCGTCTGGGGGCCGCTGATCGACCAGATCGCCGGTACGGCGTTCCTGCTGATGCTGATCGCCGCCGTCCTCGACGTGCGCAACCAGGCCGTGCGGGCCAACCTCGCACCGCTGGTCGTGGGCTTCGTCGTCGCCGCCATCGGCATGTCCTACGGCGCCAACGCCGGCTATGCCATCAACCCGGCCCGTGACTTCGGGCCGCGCCTGCTCACCTACGCGGCCGGCTGGAACAGCCTGGCGTTCCCGGGCAGCGTGTCCGGCGTGTACAGCGGCTACTGGTGGATCCCGATCGTCGGGCCGCTGATCGGCGGTGTGATCGGGATCGTCGTGTACGACCTCTTCATCGGTGACGTCCTGCTGCTCCGGGCCGAGCTGGCCGAGCCGCCGGAGCCGGGGCGGGCGACGGCGGTGCGCACCTCCGACGAGGAGTAGCGCCCGGGACGGCGGTCCCGCGGCTGCCCCGGCGCTCACAGCGGCCGGGTCGGCCAGTCCAGGAGGCGGGCGCCGATCACGGCCGTCTGGAGCATGTAGCGGTGCGCCGGGTCGGCGGGGTCCGCGCCGGTGAGTTTGTGGATGCGTTCCAGGCGGTAGGTGAGCGCGCGGACGCTGAGGGAGAGCCGGCGGGCGGCCTCGGCGGCCACGCAGCCGGAGTCGAAGTAGGCCGCGAGCGTGTCCAGCAGGTGCACGGCTCCGCCGCGGGCCCGGGTGAGCGGGCCGAGGGTGTGCGACACCAGGTCGACCAGCGCCTGCCGGTCCCGGGCCAGCACCGGGTAGACGAGCAGGTCGGCGGCCCGCAGCACCGGCCCCGCCAGGCCGAGCCGGGTGGCCATCTCCAGCGCGGCGAGGGCCTCCTCGTACGACTGCACCACCCCGCCGGCGCCGTGCTGCGGGCGGCCGATGGCGATCCGGCCGCCATCCGTCGCCGCGTACGCCTGCTTGGCGAAGTGCAGGAGGATCTCGTCCTCGTCGCCCGGCGCGACACACAGCAGCCGGCCGTTCTTGGTGGTGAGCAGGATGCTGCGGGAGTCGAAGCGGGCGAGCACGGCGGCCTCCACCCGGCGGGCGACCGTGCCGCCCTCGACGTAGGCGGACGGGCCCTCGGCGACGGCCACCGCGTGCGCCCGGGACAGGTGCAGGCCGAAGCGTTCGGCGCGCTCGACGATGCGGCCCAGGTCGCTGCGGCCGTAGAGCAGGTCGTCGATGAACTCCCGGCGCGCGGCCTCCTCGCGGCGTACGGTGAGCCGCTGCGCGCGTTCGTAGCCCTCGGCGAACGCGTCGATGGCCTGCTCGACGGCGGCCAGCGTGGCCAGGCTGCTCTCGGCCGAGCCGGGCACGGCCGACCAGGCGGCGCGGGTGGCGGCCAGGTGGGCCACGATCAGCGCGCGCAGCCCGTGCCCGGCCTCGGCGGCCTGCTCGCCCAGGGTCCGCCGGGTCTTCAGCTCCTCCCTGGTCAGCCGCCGGCCGGTGGCCGAGACCTCGGCCAGCGTCCGGGGAAAACCGTCCAGGTAGTGCTCGGGCGTGTCATGTATGTCGCGCTTGTCCCCCATGCCGGTACCGGCCCCCGTCCCCCGTGCTCCCGCGATCTTGACGTGCCGGTGACGCTTTCCTAGCGCCCGTCCGGCATCGAGACCCTAGTGAACACTGCCGGACACCGGCAATGCGCGGGCGTATGCCCTGGCCGCACCATCTTCCGCGGGGAGCACTACGGAGGGTCGCGGTGCGGGACGCCGGCCGCTGGCCGGTGCGTCAGTACCGGCACGGGGGTCCGGTACACGGTCCGGCACCGCGATCCCGGGGGGCTCCGTACCTCATCGTCTGACGCAAGGACGTGTGTCATGGAAGTCCTCGGCGTGCTCGTCGCCGTCTGTCTCGTCGTCGTGGTGCTCGCGGTGCTCGCGTTCTCCCGGCTGTACCGCAAGGTGGACCAGAGCCAGGCCCTGATCGTGTCGAAGACGCGCCAGGTGGACGTGTCCTTCACCGGCCAGGTCGTGCTGCCGATCCTGCACAAGGCCGAGGTCATGGACATCTCGGTGAAGACCATCGAGATCAGCCGCTCGGGGCGGGACGGACTGATCTGCCGGGACAACATCCGCGCCGACATCCGGATCCTGTTCTTCGTGAAGGTCAACAAGACCGTCCCGGACGTCATCAAGGTCGCCCAGACCGTCGGCACCGAGCGCGCCAGCCACCAGGACACCCTCCAGGAGCTGTTCCACGCGAAGTTCTCCGAGGCGCTGAAGACCGTCGGCAAGCAGATGGACTTCACCGACCTCTACACCAAGCGTGAGGAACTCCGGTACCACATCATCGAGTTGATCGGCATCGACCTCAACGGCTACCACCTCGAGGACGCGGCGATCGACTACCTGGAGCAGACCCCGCTCTCCCAGATGGACCCGGCCAACGTCCTCGACGCCGAGGGCATCCGCAAGATCACCGAGCTGACGGCGATCGAGCACGTGCGCACCAACGAGGCCCGCCGCAACGAGCAGAAGGAGATCACCCGCCAGGACGTCGACGCCCGCGAGGCCATCCTGGAGCTGGAGCGCCGGCAGGCGGACGCCGAGATCAAGCAGAAGCGGGAGATCGAGACGTCCCGGGCCCGCGAGGAGGCCGAGACGGCCCGCGTGGTGGAGGAGGAACGGCTGCGCGCCCAGGGCGCCTTCCTACGCACCGAGGAACAGCTCGGCGTGCAGCGGGAGAACCAGGCCCGGGAGATCGCCGTCGCCGCGAAGAACCGCGAGCGGGTCATCGCCGTCGAGAACGAGCGCATCGAGAAGGACCGCCTGCTGGAGGTCATCGCGCGGGAGCGGGAGACCCAGCTGACGAAGATCGCCGCCGAGAAGGAGGTCGAGGCGGAGAAGCGGGAGATCGCCGAGGTCATCCGGGAGCGGGTGGCGGTGGACCGTACGGTCGCCGAGCAGGAGGAGTCCATCAAGAAGCTGCGCGTGGTCGAGGAGGCGGAGCGCGAGCGGCAGGCGCTCGTCATCGCCGCCGAGGCGGAGGCGCAGGAGAAGCTGGTCAAGGACATCAAGGCCGCCGAGGCCGCCGAGCAGGCCGCCACGCACCGCGCCGCCGAGGAACTCACCCTCGCCGAGGCCCGGTTGAAGACCGCCGACCTCGACACCCGGGCCAAGCTGCGGCACGCCGAGGGCGTCCAGGCCGAGGCCGCCGCCGAGGGGCTCGCCGCGGTGCAGGTCCGCGACAAGGAGGCCGAGGTCACCGTGAAGGCCGGGCGCGCGGCGGCGGAGGCCACCGAGGCACGGCTGCGGGCCGAGGCCGAGGGCACCCAGGCCAAGGCGCTCGCCGAGGCGGAGGGCGCACGCGCCAAGGGCCTCGCGGAGGCCGAGGGCGCGCGGGCGGCCGCGGAGGCCACCGAGGCGCGGCTGAAGGCCGAGGCGGAGGGCGCGCGCGCCAAGGGCCTGGCCGAGGCCGAGGGGACCAAGGCGAAGGCACTCGCGGAAGCCACGGCGATCGGCGAGAAGCTGAAGGCCGAGGCCGCCGGTCTGACCGAGAAGGCCGCCGCGATGGCCGCGCTGGACGAGGCCTCGCGCGGACACGAGGAGTACCGGCTGCGGCTCCAGGCGGAGAAGGAGATCCGGCTGGCCGGGCTGGAGACCCAGCGGCAGGTGGCCGAGGCGCAGGCGACGGTGCTGGCGACCGGGCTGGAGAACGCCGACATCGACATCGTCGGCGGGGAGTCCGTCTTCTTCGACCGGCTGGTGTCCTCCATCTCCCTCGGCAAGGGCGTGGACGGCTTCGTCGCCAACTCCCGCACCGCGCAGGCCCTGGCGAAGCCCTGGCTGGACGGCTCGGGCAGCTTCACCGACGACCTCTCCCACATCCTCGGCTCGCTCGGCTCGGCGGACGTGCGGAACCTCACGGTGTCGGCGCTGCTGGCGAAGCAGATCAAGAACGGCGGCCCGCAGGCGGGCCAGCTCCAGAAACTCCTCGACCGGGCGAGCGAACTGGGCCTGTCGGACACCCCGGTGACGGCCCTGAACGGAAGCGGCACGGGGAGTTGAGGGCAGCGCCCCGAAGGGGCGCGGGGCTGTACCGATATGCGGCTCCGCCGCGTGGGCGCGACCAGCCACCAGGCACCCGACACCCGGCAGACCACCCGCAGCCCCGAGCTCGTAGCCGCACAGCCCACGAAGGGAACTACACGCAATGGCCACCGCTGAGGCGCCGCAGGTGGATCCCGGCACCTACGAGGTGCTGCGCGACCGGCTCGCCGGGCATGCCGCCGAGCTCGCCCGGCGGGCCGAGGACCTCAACGCGCGCCGGGCCGAGGAGTTCGGCTCGGCGCGGCTGGACCTGGCCGCCACCGCTCGCCTCCGCACCGAGTACCCCTGCGCCCCGAGCGACATCGTGGCCGTAGGGAACGCCCTGCTCTTCGGCGGAACCGGCGGAGCCACAGACGTACTTGCCCTGTACGACCGTGACGGGGCGCGGCTGCCCGAGGACGCCGTACCCGGACTCCTGGACGACCCGGCGTTCGGCAAAGAGTTCAGCGCGCTGCACCGTTACTACCGCGAAGCGAGCCTGCTGCGGCTGCGCCGGGTCGACGGCCGGCTGCTTGCGGTGTTCCGCACCGGCGAGAAGGCCGACGACGTCCGCGTGCTGCGCTGGAGCCTCGCCGAGGACGGCCGCGTGGCGTTCCTGGACGCGCGCGGCGACCGCGACGACGTCTTCCCGCCGGCCCAGGACCTGACCTGGACGGAGACCACCCGCGAGGATCACGTGCTCGGCCGGGAGCAGTACGTGGCCGTACCCGGGGGGCTGGGGGCGACCACCGTCGGCGGCTCCCTCACCGTACGCACCCCGGACGGGGAGGAGCTGTTCGCCGAGCCCGTGCAGGAGCCGCTGCAAGCACTCGCGGACGCGGAGGTCGCGCACGCGCGGGTCGGTGCGCTGGTGCTGCTGCGGGTGCGGCCGTACAAGGAGGAGGACGACCGGTACCTCGTGTTCGACACGCTGTCCCGGACCGTCGTCCGGCTCGACGGGATCGGGCAGGCGTGCCGGCGGCTGCCGGAGGAGCAGGGGATCGTCTTCCCGGGCGGGTACTGCCTGGCGGGCGGAACCCACAAGACGTACGAACTCGACGTGACCGGCCTGGAGTTCGAGCGGGAGGTGCGCGCGCCGAACGGCGAGGACGTGCTGTACGCCTTCCGGTCCCGGGCCGGCGGGCGCACCCTGCTGCTGTCGTACAACACCCTGCGCAAGGAGGTCGCGAACCCGCTGCCGTGCCGGGGCTGGGCGCTGTTCGAGGACGGCGCGCTCGCCGTGCTGCGCGACGCGGGCGAGGAGCCCGCGCACACCCATCCGGTGCAGTGGTGGACCTCGCCGTACGTCTCCGACACGCACGCCGCCGCGCTGCGCACCGGCACCGGCGCGTTCGCCCGGGTCGGCAACGCGGATCTCGTGCGCGGGCTCGCCGACTGTCTGTCCGTGGCCCGGCTGGTCAGCGACGGCATCGAGACCAGCGAGGGGTACCGGGCGCTGGTGGCGGCCTGTGTGCGGGCAGCCGACGCCCATCACTGGCTCGCCGATCCCGGACTGGGGGACCTGGCGGGCCCGTTGGGTGAGGCCCGTACGGCCGCCGAGCAGGTGCTGGGCGAGTTCGAGACCGTACGGGAACTGACCCGGCACGCCGCGGACGCCCTCGACGAGGCCGAAGGGCGGATCGCCGCCGTGGTGCGCCGGCTGCGCGGGGAGGCGCCGCGCGAGGCCGCCGCCTGGGTGCGTGGGCTGACCGAACTCCGGCATGCGCACGGGCACGTGCTCACCCTGCGCGAGCTGCGGTACGTCGATGCGGCCCGGCTGGAGGAGCTGGCGGCCGCCGCCGAGGACGACCTCGCCGCCTTCGGGCGGCGCGCGGTGCAGTTCCTGGCCCGCGAGGACGCCTTCGCCGGACAGCAGGCGGAGGTCGAGCGGCTGGTCGGGGAGGCGGCGGCGGTCGGGACCGTGGCCCAGGGCGCGCCCGTCGCCGCCCGGCTCGACGAGCTCGCCGACGGGCTGCGCACGGTCACCGAGGTGGTGACCGGCCTCGACATCGCGGACGCCACCGTCCGTACGGCCGTCCTGGAGCGGATCGCCGAGGTGCTGGGCGGCGTCAACCGGGCCCGGGCGACCCTGGACGCCCGCCGCCGCAGCCTCCAGGACAGCGAGGGGCGGGCCGAGTTCGCGGCCGAGACCGCGCTGCTCGCCCAGGCGGTCACCGCCGCGCTCGCCGCGTCCGGCACGGCCGAGGAGTGCGACGACCAACTCGCCTCCGTGCTCGCCCGGCTGGAGGACCTGGACGGCCGGTTCGCCGAGTTCGACGGCTTCCTCGCCGAACTCGCCGACCGGCGCGCCGAGATCTACGAGGCGTTCGCCGCCCGCAAGCAGTCCCTCGCCGACGCCCGCGCCCGCCGTGCCGAGCAGCTCGCGCTCTCGGCGGGGCGCATGCTGGAGTCGGTCGCCCGCCGGGCCGCCACCTTGGCCGACGCCGACGCGATCACCACGTACTTCGCCTCCGACCCGCTGGTCGCCAAGGTCCGGCGCACCGCCGACGAGCTGCGCGCCCTCGGCGACAGCGTGCGCGCCGAGGAACTGGACGGCCGGCTGAAGTCCGCCCGCCAGGAGGCCGCCCGCGCCCTGCGCGACCGCGCCGACCTGTACGCCGAGGACGGCCGCACCCTGCGGCTCGGCGGCCACCGCTTCGCCGTCAACACCCAGCCGCTCGACCTCACCCTCGTCCCGCACGGCGACACCCTCGCCTTCGCGGTCACCGGCACCGACTACCGCGCCCCGGTCACCGACCCGGACTTCGCGGCGTACCGCCCCTACTGGGACCGGCAACTGCCGTCCGAGTCACCCGAGGTCTACCGCGCCGAGCACCTCGCCGCCCGGCTGCTCGCCGAGCACGGCCCGGCCGCCCTCGCCGCCGCCGACGACCTGCCGGACCTGGTCCGCCGGGCGGCGCAGGAGTCGTACGACGAGGGCTACGAGCGCGGCGTCCACGACCATGACGCCACGGTCGTGCTCGCCGCCCTGCTGCCGCTGTACGAGGGCGCCGGCACCCTGCGCCACGAGCCCGCCGCCCGCGCCGCCGCCCAGCTGTTCTGGGCGCACGGCACGACTCAGGACGCCCGAACGGCCTGGTCCCGGCGGGCGGTGTCGCTGGCCCGGGCCCGGGACGCCTTCGGCGCCGTACCGGCCATCGGGGAGCTGGAGCGGGAGCTGGCGGCGGCGATCGAGGCCTGGGACGCGTCGGTGGCGGGCGGGCCGGCCGCCACGTACCTCTTCGAGGAGCTGACCGGCGGCCCGGAAGGCTTCGTCATCGGCCAGACGGCACGCACCCTGCTGGAGAAGTTCCGGCACGCGGACGGCAGTTACCGCGCCGACCTGGAGGGCCTGACCGAGCTGGCCGCGCGCCGGCAGGTGGTGCGCGCCTGGCTCGCCGCGTACGCCGCCGCCACCGGCACCGAGGCCGGGCCCGGCGAGCTGGCCGAGGCGGTCGCCGCCGAGCTGTGCCCGGACCTGCCGCGCTACGACGGCGACGCCCCGCTGACGGCGACGGCCGAGGGCCTGCTCGGCACGCACCCGCGGGTGACCGGCGGCCGACTGGCCCTCCGCCTGGACGAGTTCCTGTCCCGGACGGCCCGGTTCGCCGCCGACGAGGTGCCCGCCTTCCGCGCCTACCAGCGCCGCCGTACGGCCCTGGTGGCGGCCGAGCGCGACCGGCTCCGCCTGGACGACCACCGCCCGCGGGTGATGCCGGCGTTCGTCCGGGGCCGCCTCGTCGACGAGGTGTACCTGCCGCTGATCGGTGACAGCCTGGCCCGGCAGCTGGGCACCACCGGCGAGTCCAAGCGCACCGACACCGGCGGCCTGCTGCTGCTCGTCTCCCCGCCCGGCTACGGCAAGACGACCCTCATGGAGTACGTCGCCGACCGGCTCGGCCTGATGCTGGTCAGGGTCAGCGGGCCCGCGCTCGGCCACACCGTCACGTCACTGGACCCCGCCGACGCCCCGAACGCCACCGCCCGCCGTGAGATCGAGAAGATCAACTTCGCGCTGGCGGCCGGCAACAACACGCTTCTGTACCTGGACGACATCCAGCACACCTCGCCCGAGCTGCTGCAGAGGTTCATCCCGCTGTGCGACGCGACCCGGCGGGTGGACGGCGTGTGGGACGGCGAGCCGCGCACCTACGACCTGCGCGGCAAGCGCTTCGCGGTGTGCATGGCCGGCAACCCCTACACCGAGTCCGGTGAGCGCTTCCGCGTCCCCGACATGCTCGCCAACCGCGCCGACGTGTGGAACCTCGGCGACGTCCTCACCGGCAAGGAGGACGTCTTCGCGCTCAGCTTCGTCGAGAACGCCCTCACCGCCAACCCGGTGCTGGCCCCGCTCGCCGCCCGTGAGCGCGCCGACCTGGACCTCCTGGTGCGGCTGGCCGGCGCCGACCCGACGGCCCGCGCCGACCGCCTGAGCCGGCCGATGCCGGCGGCGGAACTGGACGCCGCGGTGGCCGTGCTGCGGCATGTGCTGGCGGTCCGCGCGACGGTGCTGAGGGTGAACGAGGCCTACATCGCCTCCGCCGCCCAGTCGGAGGCCACCCGCACGGATCCGCCCTTCCGCCTCCAGGGCTCGTACCGTGACATGAACCGGATCGCCGGGCGGCTGCGCCCGGTCATGAACGACACCGAACGCGAGGCCGTCGTCGACGACCACTACACGGCCGAGGCCCAGACCCTCACCACCGGCGCCGAGGCCAACCTGCTGAAACTCGCCGAACTGCGCGGCACGCTGAGCCCGGCGCAGGCCGCCCGCTGGACCGAGGTGAAGACCGCCCACATCCGCGCCCGCGCCCTCGGCGGGCCCGGGGAGGATCCCATGAGCCGTGCGGTGGCCGCGCTGGGACTGCTCGCGGACCGGATCGCGGCGGTGGAGTCGGCGATCGCACTCGCGCGGAAGCGGTGAGCGCCGCGGGTTCAGCCGTACGCCTCGTCAGCCGAGGCAGAGCACGACCAGGCAGAGCTGGTTGGGGGAGGTCGACGACGGGGACGTCGGCGGGGTGGACGTACCGCTGCCGCTGCCGCTGCCGCTGCCGCTGCCGCTGCCGCTGCCGCTGCCGGTGCTGGTGGAGGGCGGCTGCTGTGCCGTCGAACCCGTCGAACCGGTCGAACCCGTCGAACCGGTGGAGGCTGCGGGGGTGTGCGCCGGCTGCGTTGCGGCCGGGACCGCCGGTGCGGCCGGGTGCTGGGCCACCCCGGTGGTGTGGGAGTGGCCGGCGGACTGCGCCGTGCGGGGCGCGGGGGCGAGGGACTGCTGGTGGGGGGCGGTCACGGCGGGCGTGTGTGCCGTCGGCGTGGCGGGGTCGCGCCGGTGCGTGGCGGTGGGCGGGGCCGGTGTGGACGCGGGGCGGCTGGGCGCGGCCGACGGGTCCTCGGTGAGGCCCATGCTCCGGTGGTCCGGTGCGGCAGCCGCCTGGGCCTTGTCGCCGTTGCCGCGGTCCATTGAGGCGAGCGTCAGGCCGCCGCCGACGAGCGCGACGGCGGTCGCCACCACGGCCCGGCGCTGGTTCTTCTTCCAGCGCGCCAGCTGCCGGCGCCGGGCGGCGCGTCCCCGCGGGGCGGGCGGCGCGTCGGTGACGTCGGCGGGCGGTGTGTCCGTGGCCGGGTCCGCGAGGCCGGCGGCCGGTCCGGTCATGGGTTCCCCGGCGCCGAACCAGCTGTCGTCGGCGGGCGGTGCGGCCGAGGCGGCGGCGTGGGCGCGGGGCGAGGCGGCGGCGTGGGGCGGGGCTATGTCCGGGGCGTAGGCACCGCACCCGGGACAGACCAGGGCGCCGTTGAGGTGCCGACGGCACGAGGAGCAGTAGTCCATCTGTGGTCTTCCTGAGTCCATGGGGAGCGGGCGACCGTCACGGTAACGAGCCTTTGGAAAGGCTGTGTGCAGCCCGTGTGGCACTCCTGCACAGATTCGGAGGGTGCTTTCCCCGTGTCCCGGCCGATCCGGGCCGTCTGCGTGGGCATAGTGGCGGGCGGCTTCCGCACCGGACCGGCAGGAGGAGACACATGCTCGGCACAGAGTTCCGCACCGGCTCGCCCATCTGGATCGACCTCGGCAGCCCCGACACAGAGGCGGCCGTCGCCTTCTACAGTGCGGTCTTCGGCTGGGAGTTCGCCTCCGCGGGCCCGGAAGGCGGCGGCTACGGCTTCTTCCAGAAGAACGGCGGCACGGTGGCCGGTCTCGGCCCGCTGACCGAACCGGGGGCGAGATCCGCCTGGATGACGTACTTCCGCACCGACGACGCCCAGACCACCGCCCGGGCCGTGAGCGACGCCGGCGGCAAGGTGCGGGCCGAGCCGATGAGCATGGGCGAGACCACCTTCGCCCAGTTCACCGACCCGCAGGGCGCGCAGTTCGCGGTGCTGGAGTCCGGGCAGGGGCTGCAGCGGGCGTCGGAGGACAACGCGCTGGTGTGGGTGGAGCTGCACGTCGGCGACCCGGGGGCGGCCATCGGCTTCTACCGCGGGCTGTTCGGCTGGCGGTCGCAGGAGATGCAGGCGCCGGGCATGACCTACCAGGTGCTCAGCATCGGGGAGGGCGACCAGCAGGAGGGGACCTTCGGCGGTGTGGCGCCGCTGCAGGACGACCGGGAGGACGCCCGCTGGGTGCCGTACTTCGCCGTGGCCGACGCGGACGCGATCGTCACGGCGGTCGGCGGCAGCGGCGGCTCGGTGCTGATGCCGGCGGCGAACGTCCCCGGCGTCGGCCGTATCGCCTGGCTGGCCGACCCGGCGCAGGCGGTGTTCGCCGTGCTCAGGCCGGACCCGCGCCAGGCCTGAGACGGCACGGGAGCCCGGGGCGCGCCGGCCGCCGGGCTCCCTTCGGCGTAACCGTCTCCTCTGCGATGATCAACCAGCTCGCAGGTCGGCTGGTCCGACGACGTGCAGACCGTGCGGATCCTCGACCTGGCCAGCGGTACGTCGGCCGAGGTCACCGGCGCCGGCAAGGGCGCCAAGCCCGCCTGGCACCACTGCGGAAGAACTCCCTGATCCGGGTCTACGGCACCGGGTCCACCGGCATCGACGGCGCCGCCTCCCGGTGGACGTTCCACTGCTCGGGCCTCATCGCCGACTGCTCGGCCCGGCACCGGATCGAGGTGCCGCGCGGGATCAGCGTGAAGGTCGACAACGGGGACGGCGGCGTGCGGGCGCACGGGTTCCGGGATCCGCTCAGTGTCGACACCGCCGACACCGCCGACACCGTGGGCGCCGCGCACGTGCCCGGCCTGCTCACGGCCAAGTCCGCGGTGCTGGTCAACAAGGGCGACGCCACCTACTCCGCCCCGGCGGTCGCGCCGGCCGCCGAGAAGCAGGGCCCGGTCCTGATGACCTCGGGCAGCGGACTGGACTCCGCCGCGGCCACCGAGCTCAAGCGCTCCCTGCCCAAGGGCGGCACCGTCTACCTCAACGGCGGCACGGCCGTCTCGGCGCCAAGGTGGCGAGCCAGGTCCAGGCGCTCGGCTACAAGCCGCTGCGGCTCGACGCCCCGACCTCTCCTCGCTGTCGGTCCGGGTCGCCGAGCAGATCAGCGCGACCCCCAGCTGGATCTTCGTCGCCGAGGGCAGCGAGTACCACGACCCGATCGCCGCCTCCACGGCCGCCGGCGCGCTGGGCTACCGCGGCACCGGAGTGGTCCTGCTGACGAACGGCAGGACGGTCCCGGCCTCGGTCAGGAACTACCTCAACACCCTGGACCCCAAGACCACCAAGATGGTGTCGGTCGGCTGCAACGCCACCCAGGCCATGGAGCACGTGACGCTGAACAAGGCGTGGAGCTTCTGGACCATCGGCGGCAGGACCCATGAGGACGTGGCCGCCGACCCGGCGGCGCGCGGGCTAGGATCCCGGGCATGGCTCTGACCGTGAGCGACGTGGATCGGTTCGAGGCGGCCAGGCCCCGGCTGGAGGCCATCGCCTATCGGCTGCTGGGGTCGGCGAGCGAGGCCGAGGACGCCGTGCAGGAGACGTTTCTGCGCTGGCAGTCCGCTGATGTGGAGCGGGTCGAGGTGCCCGAGGCCTGGCTGACCAAGGTGCTCACCAACCTGTGTCTCAACCAGCTCTCCTCGGCCCGCGCGCGGCGCGAGACCTATGTGGGGCAGTGGCTGCCCGAGCCGCTGCTCGCCGGGGACCCGATGCTCGGGCCGGCCGACACCGTCGAACAGCGCGAATCGGTGTCGTACGCGGTCCTCGCCCTGCTGGAGCGGCTCACCCCCAACGAGCGGGCGGTGTATGTGCTGCGGGAGGCCTTCGGCTACCCGCACCGGGAGATCGCCGGGATCCTCGACCTCACCGAGGCCGCCAGCCAGCAGATCTTCCACCGGGCCAGGAAGCACGTGGCCGACGGCAGGGCCCGTACCGAGATCGACCTGGCCGCCGCCCGGCGGGTCGTCGAGGAGTTCCTCGCGGCGGCCACCAGCGGCAGGACCGAGCCGCTGGTGCGGCTGCTCACCCAGGACGCCGTGGCGATCGGCGACGGCGGCGGGAAGGTCCCGGCCCGCGCCAAGGCGTTCGAGGGTGCCCGCGCGGTCGCGACGTTCATGCGGGGTCTGTTCAAGCCCAGCGAGGCCAAGCGCCGCCTCGTCGGCGGGTCGTCCGAGCTGTACGTCACGACCGCCAACGGCGGCCCCGCCGTCGTGGCGGTCGTCGGCGGCCGGGTCATCGGCGTCATGTGCCTGGAGATCACCGCCGGGGGCATCGCCGCGTTCCGCAGCCAGGTCAACCCCGACAAGCTGGAGCGCGCGAGCCGGCGGTGGGCCGCCGCCGACCACGGCGAACCCCTGCTCAGCCTCTACTGATTCGCATGTGATCTGGTTCACACCCGACTCCTGTCAGGAATCGGCGGGCCGCCCGGTTCAAGGGGCGAATCCGCTGAAGGCAGCGGCTGAAGGCAGCAGCAGCAGACAGGAGCCGTGAAATGCAGCACCGCATCGTCGTCCTCGGAGCGGGATACACCGGAGCCGTCGCCGCCGGGCGCCTCGCCAGGCGGCTGCGCCCCGAAGACGTCGCCATCACCCTCGTCAACCCCGAGCCCGACTTCGTGGAACGCGTCCGCCTGCACCAGCTCGCGGTCGGCCAGTCCCTCAAGCCCCGGCCCCTGGCCGGGATGTTCGCGGGCACCGGCGTCGAACTGAGGCTCGGCAGGGTCACCGGCGTGGACGTGGACCGCAGGACCGTCGCCGTCACCGGCGCGGACGGCCCGCGGGAACTGGCGTACGACACCCTCGTGTACGCCCTCGGCAGCGGCTGGAACGACCAGGGCGTCCCCGGCACCGCCGAGCACGCCGAGCAGCTCGCGAGCCGCCCCGGCGCGCTCCGGCTGCGCGAGCGGCTGGCCGCCCTGGACGCCGGACGGCCCGTGGTCGTCGTCGGCGGCGGCCTCACCGGCGTGGAGGCCGCGACCGAGATCGCCGAGGCCCGCCCGGACCTCGACGTCGCCCTCGTTGCCCGCGTCGGCCTCGGCGACTGGCTGTCCCCGAAGGGCCGCGGGCACCTGCGGAAGGTCTTCGGCAGGCTGGGCATCACCGTGCACGAGCACGCCGCCGTCACCGCCGTCGAGGCCGACCGCGTCACCCTCGCCGACGGCACGGCCGTCCCGGCCGCGGTCACCGTGTGGACCGCCGGTTTCGCCGTGCACCCGATCGCCGCGGCCACCACCCTGGAGGTCACCGGCGAGGGGCAGATCGTGGTCGACCGGACCATGCGCTCCGTCTCGCATCCGGACGTGTACGCCATCGGCGACGCGGCCATGGCGATGGGCCCCGGTGACAAGCCGCTGCGGATGTCGTGCGCCTCGGGCGGCTTCACCGCGTGGCAGGCCGCCGACGCCGTCGCGGCCCGCCTGACCGGCGGCAGGTTGCCGAAGGTGCCGATCCGCTACTTCAACCAGTGCATCTCGCTGGGCCGCGGGGAAGGCCTGATCCAGTACGTCACCGCAGACGACCGAGCCGTCCGGGCGGCCCTGACGGGACGGCTCGCCGCCCGCTACAAGGAGCTGGTCTGCAAGGGCGCGGCCTGGAGCGTCGCCAACCCGATGTTCGGGATGCCGACCCGGCGGCGCCGCGTCGTACCGGAGCCGGCCCGGGTGAGCGCGGAGGCCACGGCATCGGCCTGACCCCGTCACACCCGCCCACGCTCCCTGGCAGCAGGGACGTGGTCCGCAGCGGCGTGCACGTGGCTAGTGTTTCCCGCCGCTCCGGCCGCTGCCTGCCCGGCCTTTCCCGGCGGAGTCGCCCGTGCCGCCGGAGCTGTTGCCGGATGTCCCGTTGCCCGAGGTGCCGGCCTTGCCCGTCGTGCCCTTGCCGGTGCCCCCGGCGCTTTTGCCGGACTTGCCGGTGCCGGCCGGCTTGCCCGGCTCGGCGGTCGCCCGCGCGAGCTGGTCGGAGCAGTATGCGGCGACCTCGTCCTTGCCGCCGGCGGCCGTGACGAGCCGCTGCCAGGTTCTCGAGTCGAGGGCTTTGCCCCGGGCCTGGACCTGCTCGTAGGCACGGCAGTGGGCCTCGGTGTCCTTCGCGGACGGCGGGCGGTCCCCCGGCCAGGAGCCGGCGGAGGGCGCCGCCGACGCCGTACCGCCCGGCCGCTGCGGGGCGGCCGCCGACGGATGCGCGTGCGGTCCGGAGCCGGTACCGCCCGTCGACGAGCCGGCGGAACCGATGGCCGCGACGGCGACACCACCCAGGGTGAGGCTGGCGAAGACCACGCCGAACGTCATCTTCACCGGGCGCCGGAGCCGCCGCTCCGCGGCCGGCCGCCAGTCGTCCCGCCGCCTGCTGGGTGCGCGGTGCGCGCCCGTGGCGTGCGCGTCCCGGAACGCGGCCACGGCCCGCTGCTCGGCCCGCGGGTCGAGATCACCGGCGCGCAGGACGGTGGCCAGCGCCGTTTCCAGCGCGGCGGCCTCGGCCGCACCCGGCGCACCGGACACGGCGCCGGGCCGCACGCGTCGACGGCCCTGGACTCCGTCGCCGCTCAGCCGTTCACCCATGTCCGTTTTCCGTTCCCGTCCGTTCCTGTCCGGCCGTTTCGTTTCGTTCGGTGTTTCATGTCGACTCCCCCAGCGTTCGGGAAGCCCCATCCGTCACACCCATCTCCGCGTCACCGCCGATGCCGAGCTGGCGCGCGAGGCGTTTCAGGCCTCGGTGAGCCGCTGTCCGCACCGCTCCGGGGCGCTTGCCGAGGACGCGTGCGGCGGCGGGACCGTCGAGGCCGACCACGACCCGCAGGAGCACGGCCTCGGCCTGGTCCCGGGGCAGTCCGCGGACCAGTTCCAGGGCCCGCTCGGTGGACATGGACTCCAGGGCCTGCTCATGGGTGCTGTGCGGACCGGGCAGGTCCAGCACGTCCTGCTCGGTCCCGCCCGCCCGGGGCCGCACCCGCTGGCGGCGCAGATGGTCCAGCGCCCGGTGCCGGGCGATGGTCGCGGTCCAGCCGCGGAAACCGGCACCGTCGCCCTTGAACCGGCCGAGGTCGCGGGCTATCTCCAGCCAGGCGTCGGCGGCCACGTCCTCGGCGTCGTCGCCGACGATGCCGTGCAGATAGCCGAGCAGACCCGGCTGCACGAACCGGTAGGCGACCGCGAAGGCGGCCTCGTCGCCCTCCTGGGCCCGTGCGACCGCCGCGCCGAGTTCCCCGTCGTACGCCTGTACGCGCCGGGGTTGCCGTACCTGGCCCAAGATTGTCCTCGTTCGCGCCGGTTCATAGCGAGCTCATGCCGTCCACCGCGTCCCTGCCGCACCGACGGCCCCACAGTTACCAGCGCCTGAGCTCACAGAAATGTCACAACGCGCCGGGAGCCCTTCACGCAGCCGCCGGTGACCCGCGGTCGCGGCCGCGTGACGTTTCCCGCGGGCCGCGCGCTGGGGGAGTGCCGGGTGCGGTACCGCGCGGGCCCGGCCGCTCGCCCGCGCCGGTGCCGCAGCCCGCCCCCGGACCCCTCTCCGTGTCGTCCGCTACTCCCCCCTGGGCGGCACGGAGAGGGATGGGGCGGCCAGGGCCCCGACCACTGCACAGGGCCCGGCCGCCCCGCGCCCGGCACATCGGTGGCGTGATGCTTCGGCGGCCGCGTGCGCTCCTTGGGGCATGAGCGCGTACCTCCGTCTGCGCGCGGTGCCGTCGCCGGCACTGCGCAACAGCTCGACCTGGCTCGAACGGATCTTCGAGGGCGACTCGGAGACCGTCCGCCGCTACCGCGACCAGGAGCGCATCTACGCCGGCGCTTCCCCGCACCACCCCCTCGCTGAGGACCGGCCCCAGAGCCAGGTGGTGCTCGGCGGCCGGCCGGTGTTCCGCGTCGACCGGCACAAACCACCGCTGCTGGTGCTGACGGCGGCCCAGACCCGCCGGGTCTCCGGGTTCCTGGCGATGGCCGACTTCGACGCCCTGTGGCACTTCGCCCGGGACGCGCTGCTGCCGCGCTACGGCGGCGTGCGGGCGGAGCCAGAGACCTGGCGTGCGTTCGCGGCGGCGCACCAGGAACTGAAGGCGTTCTACTCGCACACGGCCGAGCGCGGGGACGCGGTGGTGAAGTGGCTGCCCGAGGAGTGAGGAGTGGCTGCTGAGGAGTGAGGTGTAACAGTTCCGGGCCGCCGCGCTCTGTCCATGCGGACGACCACGCCGGTCGGCCAGGACAGGGGACACGACTCGTGCGGTGGACGGACGAAAGCGGCAGAACGTACGGCGAGGAGCCGTACGGCGGTGTGGGGAACGCGTATGCCCCCGGGCACGAGGGCGACGGCGCCCACACCGACACGGCCACGCTGCCCCGGGCCGCCGCGCACCAGGCGCCGTCCGACCCGTACCCCGTGCCTTTCGTGCCGGAACCGGACTGGGAGTCCGCACCGACCTGGGAGACGGAGCGGGGCCGGGACACGGAACCGGAGTCACCGGCGAGCGAGCCGGTGCGGCCGGTCTTCGTGGACGCCTCGGGCCGCCGCCAGCGCCGCGTGCTGCGCGCCGCCCGGCTGCTGATGATCCCCGCCGGCGGCTATGTCGTGCTGCTGGTCGGCACCCTGCTGGGCGGCCCGAGCGTCAGCGCCCCGTTCGTTCCGCAGCCGGACGCCACGCACCCGGCCACCGCCCGCGTGACCGGCTCCGACGCCCCCTCCGGCACCGGCCGTGCGGCGCCGCACGCGAACCCCGGACCCACGACGCACAGGACGACGTCCGTCCGGACGGCAGCCCAGGCCGCCCCCGCGGCCGGGCCCGCCGCAACGCCGACCAGGGCCACCTCCGCCATCCCGGCCCGCCCCCGCACCTCGAAGGGCCGCGCCCTCGGCACGTCCCACAAGCCCGTGAAGTGATCCAAGGCCCTGACGTGACAGACCGACGGCACCGCACCGCCCCCTCCCGCCGCAAGACCCCCGTCCGCCGCCGCGACCGCACCGGCCAGATCACACCGCGCACCCACTGGCTCCTGCTGAGCGTGCTTGCGGTGACCCTGTCGACGGCCCTCCTGTTGCAGGGCTACACCCACCACATGTTCGGGATCAGCCAGGACGACGTGACCGGTGCCCGCGGCCGGAGCGACGCCGTGCCCGGCCGGGTGGTCCACGGCGGCCCGGTGATCGCGAACGCCGCCTCCTCCGCGCAGACCGTCCAGGTCGCGGACCGCACCATCGCCCTCACCTTCGACGACGGCCCCGACCCCGTCTGGACGCCGCGCATCCTCGACGTACTGCGCCGCGACCATGTGCACGCGACCTTCTTCGTCGTCGGCACCGAGGTCGTGGACCACCCGGAGCTGGTCCGCCGGATGATCGCCGACGGCCACCAGATCGGCATCCACACCTTCACCCACCCCGACCTGTCCCGCCTCGCCCCGTGGCAGCGCTCCCTGGAGCTGCGCGAGACACAGCTCGCGGTGGCCGGCGCGGCCGGGGTCACCACCGCGCTGCTGAGACCGCCGTACTCCTCGGAGAACGCCGCACTGGACGACGCCGACTGGTCCGTCCTGAAGCAGGCCGACCAGGCGGGCTACGTCACGGTGCTCACCACCCAGGACGCCGAGGACTGGCAGCGCCCCGGCACCGCCCGCATCCTCGCGAACGCGACCCCGCACGGCCACGCCGGGCAGATCGTGCTGATGCACGACGGCGGCGGTGACCGCTCCCAGACCGTTGCCGCCCTTAACGCCCTGATCCCGCGGCTCAAGGCACACGGCTTCCGGTTCACGACCGTCGGCGCGGCGGTCGGCATGGCCGGTCCCGTCCAGCGCGCCGGCCTCGGCGACCACCTCCAGGGCATGGCCCTCCTCGCGGTGCTGCGGACCGGCGACTGGATCGTATGGCTGCTGGGCGCGCTGATGACCGCGGCCGGAGCGATCAGCGTGCTGCGCGCGGCGGTCGTGCTGATCGCGGCCCGCCGGCACCGAAAGCTGCGGACCGGGCGCCGGGGCCGCTCCTGGGGGCCGCCGGTGACCGAGCCGGTCAGCGTCATCGTCCCCGCGTACAACGAGAGCGCCGGGATCGAGGCGGCCGTGCGCTCCCTGGTCGCCTCCGACCATCCGGTGGAGGTCGTCGTGGTGGACGACGGCTCCACCGACGTCACCGCCGACCTGGTGGAGTCGCTCCGGCTGCCCGGGGTGCGGGTGATCCGGCAGGAGAACGCGGGCAAACCGGCCGCGCTCAACACCGGGCTCGCCGCGGCCTCCTGCGACCTGGTGGTCATGGTCGACGGCGACACGGTCTTCGAACCCGGCACCGTCCGCGCCCTCGTGCAGCCCTTCGCCGACCCCCGGGTGGGCGCCGTCTCGGGCAACGCCAAGGTCGTCAACCGCGGTGGTCTGCTGGGCCGTTGGCAGCACATCGAGTACGTGGTCGGCTTCAACCTCGACCGCCGGCTGTTCGACCTCGCCGAGTGCATGCCGACCGTGCCCGGAGCGGTCGGCGCCTTCCGCCGCCGGGCGCTGCTCGCCCTCGGCGGCGTCAGCGACGCCACCCTCGCCGAGGACACCGACCTCACCATGGCGCTGTGCCGCGACGGCTGGCGCGTGGTGTACGAGGAGGGCGCGGTGGCCTGGACCGAGGCGCCCGCGTCCCTGAACGCCCTGTGGCGGCAGCGGTACCGCTGGTGCTACGGCACCCTGCAGGCGATGTGGAAGCACCGCGGCGCGCTGGTGCAGCGCGGCGCCGCCGGCAAACTGGGCCGCCGGGGCCTGCTCTATCTCCTGCTCTTCCAGGTGCTGCTGCCCCTGCTCGCGCCGGCCGTGGACATCTTCGCCCTGTACGGCCTGGTCTTCCTCGACCCGCTGCGGATCGCCGGCCTGTGGCTGGCCTTCCTGCTGCTGCAACTCGGCATGGGCCTGTACGCCTTCCGCCTGGACGGCGAACGCCCCGGCGCGCTGTGGAGCCTGCCGCTGCAGCAGTTCGTCTACCGGCAGCTGATGTACCTGGTGGTGATCCAGTCCGTCTTCACCGCCGTGTCCGGCTCCCGCCTGCGATGGCAGCGCATGGAGCGCTACGGCAGCCTGCAGGCTCCGCCGGCCGCGCCGCCCCGGGCCGGCCATCGGCAGCCCGTCCCCGACGACACCACCCAGTGGTCCTGAAAGGAAAGTGATCCGAGCCCATGAGCGGAACCCGGCGCCGACAGCCGCAGCGCAGCAGCTCCGGCAGCCGTGCGGCGGTCGGCCGCGGCAGGCGGCGCCGTAGCGCCGTGCAGAAACGTTGGATCGACTATCCCAGGGCGGGCCGCACGGGCCAGCGCCGCTGGCTGCCGTCGTGGCGCCAGGTGCTCGCGTCGTTCCTGCTCTGCGTCGGCGCAGTGGCCGCGGCCGTCGGGTACGCCTACGCCACGATCACCATCCCCGACCCGAACCCCAAGGCGCTGCTCCAGAACAACGTCTACTACTGGTCCGACGGCACCGTGCTGGCGACCGACGGCAGCGTCAACCGGGAGAACGTCACCCTGGCGCAGGTCCCCGCCGATGTGCAGGGGGACTTCATCGCCGCCGAGAACGCCTCCTTCTACACCGACCCGGGCATCGACCCGCAGGGCATCGCGCGCGCCCTCGTGCACATGGCCGAGGGCGGCTCCGTCCAGTCCGGCTCGACGATCACCCAGCAGTTCGTCAAGAACACCTACCTCGACCAGTCGCAGACGCTCTCCCGCAAGTTCAAGGAACTGCTGATCTCCGCCAAGATCGGCGCGAGCATGAGCAAGCAGCAGATCCTCCAGGGCTATCTGAACACCTGCTACTTCGGCCGCCAGGCCAACGGCATCCAGGCCGCCGCCCGTGTGTACTACGGCCTCCCGGTCGAGAAGCTGAACGTGAGCCAGGGCGCGTTCCTCGCCGCCGCGGTCAACGAGCCGAGCCTCTTCCAGTACGCCGACGCCGACCCCCGCGCCCGGGCCCGGGCGCAGGCCCGCTGGTCCTGGGTGCTCGACCGGATGGTCACGACGGGCAAGCTGACGCCGGAGCAGCGCGCCCGCATCGCGGCGGCCGGCTTCCCGACGCCCAGGAAGTGGGCCCCCGGGTCCGGGCTCACCGGCCAGACCGGCTATCTGGTCCAGCTGGCCCGCTCGTACGCCCAGGCCCACGACCCCTCCATCACCGACAGCGGCTTGAGCCGGGGCGGTTACCAGATCCACACCACCTTCGACCGCAAGCGGACGGCGGAACTCGCCGAGGCCGTGGCGAAGGTGCGCGCGGAGCGCCTCGACCCCGCCCACCGGGCCGCCGACCGCAATGTCCAGGTCGGCGCCGCCTCGGTGGACCCGGCGACCGGCCGGATCCTGGCCGTCTACGGCGGCCCCGGCTACCAGCAGGCCCACTACTCGGACAACGCCGACACCTCCGGAGTCCCGGTGGGGTCGACCTTCAAACCGCTCGTCCTCGCCTCCGCGCTCCAGTACGGGGCCGTCCTGAAACCGGGCACGCCTCCGGCGCCGATCACCCCGGCCAGCAAGTTCGACGGCGACGACGGCATCCAGATCAAGGACCAGCAGGGCAACTACGTCACCGACGACAAGGACCCCACCGGCCTCCTCCACCAGCACAACGACACCACGCACCGCTGGGGGTACATCTCGCTGCGCACGGCGATGGAGCAGTCGGTCAACACGCCGTACGTGCAGCTGGGCGAGGACGTCGGCTACGCCGACGTGGCCCGCACGGCGAAGACCGTGGGCTTGCGCCCGGAGAGCCTCGCCGCGCCCAGCGCCGGCTTCTACATCGGCACCTCCACCCCGAGCGCCATCCGCATGGCGGGCGCCTACGCGACCTTCGCCGCCTCCGGGATGCAGGCCACGCCGTACTCGGTGACCAAGGTGACCCACGACGGCGCGGTCCTGCCCGGCTTCACGACCCCCGCCCCCGTACGGGCCCTGCCCGCACCGGTCGCCGACAACGTGACCGACGTCCTCAGGGGCGTCATCGCCCGGGGTACCGGCACCAGGGCCCAGGCCCTCGGCCGTACGGCGGCGGGCAAGACCGGCACCACCGACGACTACCGCTCGGCCTGGTTCATCGGCTACACCCGACAACTGGCCACGTCGGTCGTCCTCTTCAAAGAGGACCCGGCCCACCCCCAGCTCCAGTCCCTGGCCGGCGTCGGCGGCCTGCAGAAGGTGTTCGGCGGAGACATCCCGACCGAGATCTGGACCCGGTACATGCACGACGCCCTCTCCGGCCTCCCCGACCTCCCCTTCCCCACCCCGGCCCCCCTGGGCCACGGCAGCGACGAGCCCGGCGTCCCCTCTCCCTCCCCCAAGCCCACCCACCCCCCGGCCAAGCACACCGGCACCCCGGGCAAGCGAAGGCCCGGCACCACGACCCCCGGTCCGGGGCCCGCCCCCGGCCCCAAGTGCCATGCACACAAGTGCCGTTGACATCGGAAGGGCAGGCGTGCTGATGGCTCCGGAGGGCAGCTCCCGCTGAGACCACGGGCGCGGTGAGGTGTAGGGTCCGGAGGCTGGTTGCGTGCCGGGTGCGCCCTGCTGTGGGTTACCTGTGTGCTGCTGGCGCAGGGGCGGAACCGCGAAGCCCAGGAGTAGAGCATGAGGAAGTACGTCTGGGGTGCGGCGCTCACACTCGCGGTGGTGCCGGCGCTGGCCGGGTGCGGCGCTTTCGGGAAGGGCGCGCCCACGCCGGTCGCGACAGCCCCGGTGACGATGCCCGATCTGGTCGGGAAGAACGCCGAGAAGGCCGAGGAGCAGCTGGAGAAGCTCGGTGTGCCGAAGAGCCGGATCGAGCTGCGGGCGGATGACGGAAACCATGTGGTGGTGCTGGTGGCGTCGAACTGGGACGTGAACGACCAGTCGGTGAAGGCGGGTGCGCGGCTCGGAGTGAAGCAGACGCTCGTGCTCGGCGTGGGCAAGCCGACGTGGCGCGAGCGTCATCACGGTCACCTGCTCTAGCCGAAGAGGGCGCCGCACAGCACTTCGCCCCGCCGGGCAACCGGCGGGGCGAAGGAGAACGTCTGCGCTGTATCTCTACTTGGTGAAGGCCGCCACGCCGTTCGGGGTGCCGAGGCCCGTCGGGCCGTCGTAGCCCTTGCCTGCCTTGCACAGGTAGGTGCCGCAGGATCCGTTGGCGCCGTCGGTGACGTCGTTCAGCTTGTCCGGGTGGGCGTAGGGGTAGGACGCCGGGACGTCACCGGAGCCCGGGGCGCCCGCGAGGGCGTAGACGCCGGCGATGAACGGCGCGGAGGCGCTGGTGCCGCCGTACACGTTCCAGCCGCTCGCCTGGTAGGTGTCGTAGACGGCGAGACCGGTGGCCGGGTCGGCGACGGCCGCGACGTCGGCGACGGCGCGCTTGGCGCAGCCGGTGTCCTTCTGCCAGGACGGCTTGGCGTCGAACTGCGAGCAGCCCGAGCCCGCTCCGTCGCCGCCGGCGGAGGCGCCCCACACGGACTCGGACCAGCCGCGGGTGCTGCTGTCCTTCTTGAGCGAGGTGCCGCCGACGGCCGTGACGTACTGCGAGGCGGCCGGGTACTCGGTGCCGTAGCCGCTGTCGCCGGAGCTGACGGTGATGGCGACGCCGGGGTGCTTGAAGTACTGGTCGTCGGCCTTGGTGTCGGCGGCCTCCTCACCGCCGCCGTAGCTGTTGGAAACGTACTTGGCGCCCTGCTTGACCGCCTGGTTCACGGCCGCGCCGAGGTCGTCCATGCTGGCCGACTTGGCCTCGACGAGCAGGATCTTGCACTGCGGGCAGGCCGCGCTGACCATGTCGACGTCGAGGGAGATCTCGCCCGCCCAACCGGAGTCGGGCGCGGGGTAGTTGGTGCCGCCGTCCTGGTCGGTCTTCTTGAAGCAGCCGTTGCTCGTGCTGCACTCCGGCAGGCCGTACTGGGAGCGGTAGGCGGCCAGGTCCTTCTCGGCGTTCGGGTCGTCGTTGGCGTCGACGATCGCGACCGTGGCGCCCTTGCCGCCGTCCTTGGGCAGGTTGTAGGCGGCCTGGAGGTCGGCCGGTCCGAAGCCCTTGGGGGTGTCGTGGCGGCCCAGGGACTTCTGCGGGGTGAGGTCGGTGCGGACGACCGCCTGGCAGGCCATGTAGCCGGGCCTGGTGGGCTGTGAACACAGCGAGCGCGTGTGCACCGTGGAGGTCGTGGCGGCCGCGGGCGATGCGGCGGTGGTGGTCGTGGCGAAGGCCGCCGACTGGGTGGCGACGGCCAGGCCGCCGGTGATCAGAGCTGCTGCAGACAGGAGCGCGGGCGCGCCGCGGCGTATCGGGTTCCTTCTGCGATGAGACTGCAATGAACTGCCCTCCGTGGGGGGATGGGTGGCTCCACGACGGCGGCCGGAGGCTGCGTTATCAGGTTCATGACAACCGCTTTCCGTTGGGGGTGGCCGGGTGGAGCCGATTCGGGCATCCTGCTGATGCTGCCACCCTGGTCAGTGGTGGCTACTGATGAGGCTATGGACACTTTGCTGAAGAGAACAGAGCCAGTTGGTAAAATCCTTGGACTCAACTCTCGGCGTCGACCGGTACGTTGTGCAGCCATGGAGCTTGAAGACGGAACCATCAACGACCTGATGTCGCTGGGCCTGGCCCGGTACGAGGCGCGGGTCTACCTGACCCTCATCAGGCGTGGTTCTTACACGGCCGCCGAGGTGGCCCGGGAGGCCGACGTACCGCGCCAACGTGTGTACGACGTGCTCGACGCCCTCGTACGGCGGCGGCTGGCGACCACCCACCCCGGCCGGGTGGCCACGTACTCCGCCGTCACGCCCGAGCTGGCCCTCGCCCGCCTGATGGCCGCGCAGCGGGAGACGATCGACCGACTGGACCGGGTCTCCCAGGACTTGGCCGGCATCCTCCAGCCCCTGTGGTCCCAGGGCCGGGAGCACACCGACCCGCTGGACTACATCGAGATCCTGCGCGACCCGAAGGCGATCGCCGAACGCTTCGCCGACATCCAGCGGCAGGCACGGCACGAACTGCTCACCTTCTGCAAACCGCCGTTCGTCGCCCCCACCGAGAACACGGACGGCCTGGCGGTGGTCGACCGACTCCACCACTCGGGCGGCACGGTCCGCGCGATCTACCTCGACGACGCCCTGGCCGACCCAGAGCAGGTGGAACACGTACGGCGCTTCGCCGCGGCGGGCGAGGAGGCCCGCTTCGCCCCCGAACTCCCGCTGAAGCTCGTCATCGCCGATGCTTCCCTCGTCCTGTGCGACATGCCCGACCCGGTGGCCGGCGCCGACTCCACCACCACCCTCTTCATCGAGCACCCGGCCCTCGCGGCCTGTCTGCGCCTGGCTTTCCACACGGTGTGGACGAACGCCACACCCGTCACCCGGCGGGCAGGCTGACCGTGAACCTCGCCCCGGGCGTGGGTCCGGGGGCGTACGACACCTCGCCCCCGACGGCCCGGGCCAGGCGTCGGGCCAGCGGCAGCCCAAGGCCCGCGCCGTCGTGGCCGTCGCCCGAGTCGGCGCGTCGGCCGGGCTGGAACAGCTCGGCCACGAACGCCTCCGGCACGCCGGGACCGTCGTCGGCGACGTCGATCCGCACGACGCCGGGCACGCGCACCGCGGACACGGTCACCCGGGAGCGGGCGTAGCGGGCGGCGTTGGCGAGCAGGGGACTGAGGATGCGTTCGAGGAGCGCGGGGGCGACCCCCGCCTCCAGCACCGGTGCTTCCGCCTCGACCGCGGTCTTCACCCGGTCCGGCGTGTCGAGGTGCTGGAGCAGCCGGTCCAGGACGGGCACGACATCGGTCGTCCCCGGGGTCGTCGCCGGGTTCAGCGCGTTCTCGCGGGCGTCGTTCAGCAGCGTGTCGCAGATCGTGCGCATGGACTGGGCGGCCTCGGAGATCACTTCCTGCGCGGCACGGGTCTCGGCGTCCGTGCGGGGGCGGCTCCGCCACCAGTCGAGCTCCATGATGATCCGGGTGAGCGGGGTGCGCAGTTCGTGGGACAGCTCTCCCGTCAGCTGCTGTTCATGGCGCAGCACGGTGCGGGTGCGGTCCAGGAGCTGGTCCAGCGACGCGCCGAGGCGGGCGAGTTCGGCCGGATGGTCCGCCGTGCCGAAGCGCTCGTCGGAGCCGATGGCGCTCCACTGGGTGGCCTGGTCGGTCATCGTCCGCACCGGGCGCAGGGCCCGGCTGACGGAGAGTCGGGTGAGGACGTAGGTGCAGCCGAGCATCGCGGCGTCGAGGATCAGTGACCCCAGCAGCAGGGTGTCGGCCGAGCCGCGGTACGGAGCGAGATCCAGGGCGGTGACGACGGTGGCCCGTGAATGCCGGCCGGGGAGGGGCTGGGAGCACAGCCTGATGGGCGGGTGGCCGTGGGTGTGGACGGTCGCGCAGGCGTGCCCGGGCCGCTCGGCCAGCCGGTGGGCGCCCCGGGTCAGCGGGCTGCCGGCCCTGGCG
Organism: Streptomyces sp. NPDC007856; assembly: GCF_042868225.1. NCBI lineage: Bacteria > Bacillati > Actinomycetota > Actinomycetes > Kitasatosporales > Streptomycetaceae > Streptomyces > Streptomyces sp. NPDC007856. Next base: position 421,837 of record NZ_JBIAEC010000003.1, read on the forward strand.
GACGGCGGCTTCTCCAGCAGGCGGGGTCCGGCGTAGATCCACACGTTCGCGTCGAGGAGGCGGTCGTTGACGGTCTCCAGGACGCGTACCCGGGGGCCGTTCGTGTCGACGGTCGTGGCCACCGCCGCCGCGCGGTTGCGCAGTTCGTCGTCGGCCTGGTGCTGCAGGTGACGGTCCATGACGGCGTTGAACACCACCGTCAGGATCGTCATCAGCAGGGCGGTGGCGGTCAGCGCCGCGAGCGAGAGCCGGCCGCGCAGGGTGCGGGGGGCCATACGGCGGAGGTGACGGAAGGCACGGTTCATGACAGACGGTGTCCGATCCCGCGCGCCGTACCGAGGGTGAGGCCGCTGCCCGCCTCGCGCAGCTTGCGGCGCAGTCGGCTCAGGTACTGGTCGAGGGTGTTGTCGCTGACCTGCGCTCCCTCGGGCCAGCCGGCCCGCACCAGGTCGCGGCGGCGCACGAGGGCCCCGTCGGCGGCGACGAGCGTGGCGAGCAGCCGGAACTCGGTCGGGGACAGGGCGGTGCGGGCACCGTGCACGGTCATGCTGTGGTGCACCGCGTCCAGGACCAGGTCCCCGGCGGTGGCCACGGTCGCCGGCGCGGCGGTCCGTCTGAGGGCGGCTCTCAGCCTGGCGGCGAGTTCCGCGAGGTGGAAGGGCTTGGGCAGGTAGTCGTCCCCGCCGGCGGAGAAGCCGGACAGTCGGTCGTTGAGGTGGTGCCGGGCGGTCAGGAAGATCACGGGGGCGAGGAAGCCGTTGGCCCGCAGCGCCTGGCACACGTCCCGGCCGTCCGCGTCGGGCAGGCCGACGTCGAGAACGGCCGCTGCGATGTCGGCGGTGGCCAGCCGCAGGGCGGTGGCGCCGTCGGCGGCCAGGACCGGCTCGAAGTCCTCGTCGGACAGGCCCCGGCGCAGTACGTCCCGCAGGGCGTGATCGTCCTCGACGACAAGGATCTTGAGGCGCATGATGCTCCAGAGGCCTTCCGGTCGGAGTCGTACGTGTCAGGGCCGCTGCGGCGGCCGCCGGGCCGTCAGGACCGACGCGACAGCCACGGGGCCCTCCGGGCCGACGCGACAGCCGCCGAGCCATCCATCATCGGCGGACTACCTGCCATCCATCGTCGGCGGACCGCCTGCCGTCCATCATCGGCGGACCGCCGCTGTCCGACACCGGCGACCGCCCGCCGTCGGGGACGACGCACCAGCCGCCGGGCCGCTCGGGATGATGCGGCAGCCACCGGGCCTTCCGTCTCGGCGGACCGCCTGCCGTCCATTATCGGCGGACAGCTTGCCGTCCATCATCGGCGGACCGCCTGCCGTCCGGGACGACGCGGCAGCCGCCGGGCCGCTCGGGATGATGCGGCAGCCACCGGGCCTTCCGTCATCGGCGGACCGCCTGCCGTCCGGGATGATGCGGCGGCCGCTGGGCGGTCCGGGCCGTTGCGGCAGCCGCTGGTCTGTCCATCGTCGGCGGACCGCCCGCGGTCCGACACTGGTGGACCGCCTGCCGTCCGGGATGGTGCGGCGGACGCCGGGCAATCTGGGCCGATGCGGCAGCCGCCGGGCCTTCCGTCATCGGCGGACCGCCGCCGTCCGACACCGGCGACCGCCTGCCGTCCGGGACGACGCTGCAGCCACCGGGCCGCCCGGGACGCTGCGACAGCCGTCGTCCCGTCCGTCATCGGCGGACCGCCCGCCGGCCACCCGCGCTCCCGGCGCACCAGCCGGCCACCAGCGCACCACCGGGGCCTACGGCGCTCCCGCCACCAGCACCACCGGCCACCAGCGCACCAGCGGGCACCAACGCACCGCCGGCCACCAGCGCACCAGCGGGCACCAACGCACCACAGGCGCACCAACGCACCACAGGCGCACCAGCGCACCGCCGGCCACCAACGCGCCACCGGCCACCAGCGCACCGCCCGCCACCTGGGCGCCGTCCGCCACCGGTGCCGGTGCCACTGCTCATGGGGTCACCAGAAGGGCGCCCAGGCGCCTGGCCGTGAGCCATCGTGCCAGGGTTCCCGCCTGCCGTCGCGCCGCGGACATCGCCCCGAAGGCCACCAGCGCGCCGACCACGAGGCCGGCCAGGACGTCGTGCGGATAGTGTGCGCCGACCCACACCCGGGAGACTCCCATCGCCAGTGCGGCCACGACGGCGACCGCTCCCAGACGGCGCGAGACGAACACCAGGGCCACGGCAGCGGCGGCGGCGATGGCCGCGTGGTTGCTGGGGAAGGACCAGTCGCCCGGCGCCGGACACGCCTCCAGCGTCCTCATGTGCAGGCTCTGGCACGGCCGGTCCTCCCGCACCGCCAGCTTCAGCACGGCGTCCACGCCGTACGCCAGGACCACGACCACCGGCACCACCAGCGCGATCACCGCGGCGGTGGCACCGGTGTGCCGGGCCCGCCACCAGCCGAGGGCCGCCAGGACGGCGAACACCGCGAGCCCGTACGTCGACCAGGCCGAGACCGTGTCGTCCAGCCAGCCGGGCGAGTGCTGTGCGAGACGGACCACGTCCGAGTAGACGGAGCCGTCGACGGAGGACCCGTCGACGGCCAGGATCACTGGTTCCCTCCCGTCGCGTCGGCGCCCCGGAAGAACACATGGACGGGGGGCTGGGGGGCCGGCTGCGGCGGATGGGGCATGGGTGGGGGCCTTCCCTGCGGACCGGGCGGGAGTGAACGCCCGGCAACAGTTGACTACAGCGAAGTAGACGGTCTACGGAACTGTAGACGAACGGCGCTCGGGGAACGTTCCCGGGTGACGCGCACCACGCGCAGGCCATCCGTGGTCACGCAGCCGCCCGACCTCGAAGCCCCGCTCCGCGCAGCTGTCGAGGATGCGGGGCAGGGCGCCGAGCGCCGAGTGCCAGGCGCCCGGGGCGGAGGTGCAGTCGGAGTCGTGCAGCAGGATCGTTCCGCCGCCGTCCAGATCGCGGGTGACGGTGCGGTGGACGGACTCCGCGGTGGCCCGCGCCGTCCAGTCCTCCCCCCAGCAGGTCCACAGGACGGGCGTGAGGCCGAGCCGGTGGGCCGCCAGATGGGCGCCGGCCGACATGACGCCGTACGGCGGCCGGAACAGCGTGGGCTGCCGCCCGGTGATCGCGGCGACGGTGTCGCGGGCGCGGGCGAAGTCGTCGTAGGTGGCACGTGGGCCGCGCAGGAGCAGCGGGCGGTGCAGCCAGCCGTGAATGCCGATCTCATGGCCGGCCGCGGCGATCTCGCGTACCAGACCCGGTGAACGGCGCGCCTGCACCCCGAGCAGGAAGAAGGTGGCGTGCACCTCGCGCGCGGCGAGCAGGCGCAGGAAGTGCGGGGTGGAGACGGGGTCGGGTCCGTCGTCGAAGGTCAGGGCGACGTGGTCCGGGCGGCCGCGGCCCGAGAGGCGGGGCAGGGCGCGGTTGCGCAGCGGCCCGAACGTGGAGACGACGGGCGCGGCGTGCGTGGCGAGCACGGGCAGGGCGGCCAGGGCGGCCGTGCGCAGGGTACGGGCGGCGGTCATCAGTGGTTCCCTTCCGGCTGGGGGGCGTGCTGCGGGGCGCGGTCGTCCAGATCGAGGCCGTGGCTGATCGCACGCGCCAGCCAGGGGCCCTCGTACGCCGTCGCGATCCCCGTACCGACGGCGCACGCCCACACGGCGCACGCTACGGCGACCGTGGCGGCGAGGCGCCCCGGAGGGGTGCGCCGACGGCGGGAGGGGGGCCGGTGGCCGGGCCCCGGCAGCCCGGCCGCCTGGTGCACCCGTGCTATCTCGGCCGCCGGGCCCCGGTCCGGCGTCGCGGCGAACAGGGCGAGGCCCGTCTCGCGCTGGAGCTTTCCTCGCGGGCCGTCGATCAGGTCCTGCAGTACGGCCTCGAGGTCGGCCGGCTCGCGGATCCACGCCGCGGCGCCGGCCTCGTCCAGGGCGGCGGCGTTGGTCAGCCCGTGGCCGGGAATGCAGCGGTAGCTGGCGACGGGCAGGCCCACGGCGAACGCCTCCAGGGAGGTGAGTCCGCCGGCGTTCTGCACGAGGACGTCTGCGGCGCGCATCAGGCCGGGCATGTCGTCCATCCAGCCGTAGACGTGCTCGATGCCGTCGGCGCGCAGCTGCTCGGCCAGGGCCTCGTTCCGGCCGCAGACGACGACGGGCACGGCGGCGCCGCAGTCGCGCACCTCCCGGGCCACCGTGCGGACCGGTCCGACGCCCCAGGAGCCGGCCACCAGCAGGGCGAGCGGGCTGTGCGCCGGCAGCCCGAACCGGGCCCGTGCGCGCTCGCGCTCCTGGCTGTCCCCGGGCCTGAACCGGGGATCGGTGACCGGCCCGCACACGCGTACGTCCCGGGCGCCGACGGCACGGGCCTGGGCGCCGGGGACGGCGTGGGCGGCGAGGTGGACGTCCACGCCGTCCGCCACCCACAGCGGATGCACCGAGAAGTCCGTCAGGTAGGTCAGGACCGGGACGGTCAGCCGTCCGGAGCGGCGCAGGTTGCCGAGCACCCGGCTGGCTCCTGGGTAGGTGGACACGACCGCGCCGGTGCCCGGGGCGAGGGCGCGCAGCACCCGGTTCTCGGCGGAGCGCAGCAGGGCGCGCGCCGCCGGGCCGCCGCCTCCGGCGCGCTCGGTGCCGGCATAGATCCGCTGGTAGGCCCACGGTGCCCGGACGAGCAGCCGGTGGTAGCCCCGCTGGACGGCGCGGCCGAGCCCGGCGGGCAGCAGGTCCAGCAGGTCGTGCCGGTCGACGGTGAAGCCGTCTTCGACGAGGCGGCGGGCGAGTTCGGTGGCGGCGCCGTCATGCCCCGCGCCGACGCTCGCGGAGATGATCGCGACCCGGCGGGAGGGAGCGGCCTCGCCTTGCGGGCGCGGTACGGCGCCCGCGAGTGCGGGCACGGGGAGAGTGCGTCCGGCATACGGCATGGGCTGGTCCTCCGGGCGTCGGGAGAGCTAGCGGATCTACAAGATGTAGTAGATGCCTGTCGAAGCCCGGAGCATACCTCCTACAACTGGTAGGAGACGGCCGGGTAGCCTGTCCGAACGAAAGGCCGGGAAGGGCCGGGGAAGGACGGACGTGAGCGACCCGAACAACCGGGAGAATCCGGGCCGGCGGGCGCGCGGCGAGCTGGAGAACGACGTGCTGGCCGCGCTGTGGGCCGCCGACGGCCCCCTGACCGCGCGCCAGGTCCTGCAGCGGCTGCCCGGCGGCCTGGCGTACACCACGGTCCTGACGATCCTGTCCCGTCTCCACGACAAGGGCATGCTCGTCCGGCACCGGGAGGGCCGCGGATACGCCTACGCGCCGGTCCGGGACGAGGCGTCGCACACGGCCCGGCGCATGCGGTCGCTGCTGGAGGAGGGTTCGGACCGCGAGGCGGTGCTGACCCGCTTCGTGTCCGAACTCTCCACGGAGGACGAGCAGTTGCTGCACCAGCTGCTGGCCGGGCACGAGGCACGGGACGAGCGCTCCGACGGGAAGCGGTGACACGTGCTGATCAGCGTCTACGTCCCGTTCGTCGTCACGGCCGTGCTCACGCTGCTCGCACCGCGCCTCGCCCGTCGGCTCACCCCGCGCCCCGCCGCCTGGGCCCTGGCCTGCGCCGCGCTCGTCACGGCGGTCGGCTGGACCGGCTCACTCACGCTGCTCGCCTTCACCGGCATCGCGCAGATTCCCCAGGTCGCGGCCGAGGGCCACTGGTCCGCGAGCGCCCTGCGCGCCGAGGACCCGGTCTACCTCGTCGTCGCGGCCGTCAGCGCGCTCGTCCTGGCCGCGAGCGTCGTCTCGGTGGGCGTCGCCACATTCCGCCAGGTCCGCCACGTCGTCCGCGCCCGGCGGGAGTGCGCCGCGCTGCCCGGGGACGTGGAACTGGCCGTGCTCGACGACGACGCTCCGCTGGCCTTCGCCCTGCCCGGCGGGCCGGGACGGATCGTGGTCTCCCGTGGCATGTTGTGCTGTCTCGGCGATGACGAGCGCGCGGCCCTGCTGGCGCACGAGCGGGCCCATCTGCGCGGCAGACACCACCTGTTCCTGAGCCTGTGGCGGCTCACGTCCGCCCTGAACCCGCTGCTGCGTCCCTTGGCTCACACCGGTGCCTTCGTCCTGGAACGCTGGGCCGACGAGGAGGCCGCCGCCCGGGTCGGCGACCGGGCGGCGGTGGCCCGCGCGGTCGGCCGCGCCGCCCTCGCCGCCGCGGGCGCGTCACGCCCCGCCCTTGCCGCCACCGGCGGGGAAGTGCCCCAGCGGGTACGGGCCCTGCTGGCCCCGCCGCCCGCCCGCCGGGCGTCGCCCTTCCTGGCCGGCGCCCTGTTGCTGACCGTGTGCTGCGCCAGCCTGGCCAACGCCGCCTCCGACAGCGATCGCATGGTCGACAGCGCGATTCGAGCGCAGTGCGCGGCACTGTCGGCCACCACGACCGCACCACCGGCGGATGACCACCGGCACGGCCCCGGCTTCTGCTGCGGCCCGCACCACCGCGGCGAGTTCGGCGAACACCGCTCGTAGACCCGCGGCCGTGCTCCGGCGGCCGCGCGGCGCGATACGTTCGACGCCCACGGCACCCACGAGAGGAACCCAGCGTGACCGTCGAACGCATAGGCCCGCCCCTTTTCGGTACGGAGCGCGAGACGCTGCGGGCGTTCCTGGACTTCCACCGGGCGACCCTGGCGATGAAGTGCGAGGGTCTGACGGAGGAACAGCTCAAGGAGCGGTCGAGCCCGCCGTCGACCCTGTCCCTGCTCGCCCTGGTCCGGCACCTGGCCGAGGTCGAACGCGCCTGGTTCCGCCGGGTGTTCGACGACAACGCCGCCCCGATGCTCTGGTCGGACAAGGAGTTCGACTTCCAGGCCGCCTACGACACCACGGGCGCGAGCGCCGAGGAGGCGTTCGCGGTGTGGCAGGCCGAGGTCGAGCACTCGCGTCGTATCGAGCGCGAGGCCGGGTCCCTGGACCTCGCCGGGTACCAGCCGCGCTGGGGCGAGGACGTGTCCCTGCGGATGGTGATGCTCCACATGATCCTGGAGTACGGCCGCCACAACGGCCACGCGGACTTCCTCCGCGAGGGCGTGGACGGCACGGTGGGGGCCTGACTCACTGAAGCGGGCCCCAGTCTGCGACCGGGGCCCGCTTCATGGAGCCGGTGACGGGCGGGTGCGGCTTCACCAGCCGAGCGCACGCTCGTCGGCCTGCGCGTCCGGGGCCGGCGTGGCCGGGCGCGCGTCGTGGCAGGTGAAGCCGAGCCGGGTCAGGGCCCGCCGCATCTCGATCGTGGTGAAGTCGCGGCGGTCCAGCCGGGTGATCACCTGCCCGACCTGCATCACGGGGTAGACACGGCGGCCGATGGTCACGGACACGCCGGTGACGGGTTCCGGCGTGATGCCGCTCATGGACTGCTCGACCTCACTCTTGATCAGGTCGAACGGGAATCTGGCGATGACACAGCGCATGGATGCCTCCACAGGGGGGTGGGGAAAACACCGGGGGAGTCGACTCGACCGCGCCACGGCGGCTGGACGAAGGTCAGGGCGTGAGGGCGAGGACGCCCAGGGCGTAGCCGTGCTCGTCGATGACGGGGGACACGTCCAGGTTCCGGCCGCGCATGGCGGCTTCCGCCTCGCCGAGCACGGCCATGGACGAGGTGAACGGTCCGCGGTCGAGCGGGATGTCCCGCAGCCGCGTCCCGTCGCGGTACCACGTGCCGCCGCGGTGCGCGGCGAGTTGGGACCGCGTGACCAGACCCGCGCACCGCCCGTCCTCGTCGCGGAGGAGCAGGTGCGGGACGCGGGCGCCGATGAGCACGGACAGCGCCACGTCCACGGCCATGTGGTCGTCCACCTGGGGCCCGGGACCATGCATGGCGTCACGTGCGGTCAGACCGGTGCCTTCGGCGCCGTCGGCCTGTCGTGTTCGGGGCGGAATCGGCATCAGGCGCTTCTCCTCTTCGTCGGGCCGGACGGGCCGGGCGGGCCGGACGACGGCTCCCGGCGATGACCGGGAGCGCATCGGCGTGCTCGGGCTATGCGTTCTTCCTCGTGGCGAAGCGACGGGCTCGGGCGGCGGTCCGGCCGTTCCCGCCCCGGCCCCTGCGGCTGCGGGCGGCGGATCCCTCGCCCTGGCGTCCCGCGTCGACCGGAGCGGTGAGGGTGACGGGCACGCCGGAGGGGGTCCGGGCGCCGGTGATGCGCTGCAGCTCGGACTCGCCCGGGCGGATCCGGACGGTGTGCGGGGTGATGCCGGCTTCGGTCATCAGACGGTCCACCGCGCGCCGCTGGTGCGGCAGCACGAGGGTGACGACGGTGCCGGACTCGCCGGCGCGTGCGGTACGGCCGCCGCGGTGCAGATAGTCCTTGTGGTCGTTCGGAGGGTCGACGTTCACGACGAGGTCGAGGCCCTCGACATGGATGCCGCGGGCGGCGACGTTGGTGGCCACCAGGACCGTGACGTGGCCTTCCTTGAACTGGGCGAGCGTCCGGTTGCGCTGCTGCTGGGACTTGCCGCCGTGCAGGGCCGAGGCACGCACCCCGACGGACAGCAGGTCCTTGGCGAGCCGGTCCACCGCGTGCTTGGTGTCCAGGAACATCAGCACGCGTCCGTCGCGGGCGGCGATCTCCGTCGCGGCGGAGTGCTTGTCGGCGTCGTGCACCTGCAGCAGATGGTGCTCCATCGTGGTGACGGCGCCCGCGGACGGGTCGACCGAGTGCACGACGGGGTCGTGGAGATAGCGGCGCACCAGGAGGTCGATGTTGCGGTCCAGGGTGGCCGAGAACAGCAACCGCTGGCCACGGGCGGGGACTTGGTCGAGCAGCGCGGTCACCTGCGGCATGAAGCCCATATCCGCCATCTGGTCGGCCTCGTCCAGGACGGTGACGGCGACCTGGTCCAGTCGGCAGGCTCCCCGCTCGATGAGGTCCTTGAGCCGGCCGGGCGTGGCGACGACGACCTCGGCGCCGTCGCGCAGGGCACTCGCCTGCCGGCCGATCGACATGCCGCCCACCACGGTGGCGAGCCGCAGCCGCAGGGCGCGGGCGTAGGGGGTGAGCGCGTCGGTGACCTGCTGGGCCAGTTCCCGGGTGGGGACGAGGACGAGGGCGAGCGGCTGCCGGGGCTGGGCGCGCTGCCCGTCGAGGCGGGCCAGCACAGGCAGACCGAAGGCGAGCGTCTTGCCCGAGCCGGTACGGCCCCGGCCCAGGACGTCCCGGCCGGCCAGCGCGTTGGGCAGGGTGGCCGCCTGGATCGGGAAGGGCACGGCCACGCCCTCGGTGCCGAGCGCGGCCAGCAGCCGTGCGGGCATGTCCAGTTCGCCGAACGTCTCGACGGCCGGCAGCGGTTCGGTGAGGGTGACCGGCAGGGCGAACTCCTGTCGGCGCGCGGTGGAGCGTGCGCCCTGGCCGCTCTTTCGTCCGGCGCCCGGGCGGGGAGCCTGGCGGCCCGCGCCCTGCGTACGGAAGCGGCCGCCGGAAGCGGTGCCGGTCGAGCGGGTGGCGCCTGCCGAACGCGTGGACCTTCGGTCCGCGCGGAAGCCACCGGAAGTGCCCCCGGTGCGACGGGTGCGGTTCATGGAGGAACCTTCCTCGATGCGGCGTATCGAGGAATTCCGTCCGGCGGCGATGGCCGCACCGGGATTCACAAGAATGAGCCGAAGAAAAAAGAAGAGCCGGGCCTCGTGGCGCTGCGGCCGGGGCAGCCGGCGGTCCGGGAAACCCGGGAACCCGGAAACCGGGAAAACCAATGGGCTGGGGCCCGCACCCCAAGAGCGCGGGCCCCAGCCACATGATGCGCGAACCAGTGGCTCGCGACGGTTCGCGTCAGCGTCAGGCGGGAACGATGTTCTCGGCCTGCGGGCCCTTCTGGCCCTGCGTGACGTCGAAGGTCACCTTCTGGCCTTCCTGAAGCTCGCGGAAGCCGGAGGTGGCGATGTTCGAGTAGTGGGCGAACACGTCAGCGCCGCCGCCGTCCTGCTCGATGAAGCCGAAGCCCTTTTCCGCGTTGAACCACTTCACGGTGCCAGATGCCATATTGAATCTCCCTTGGGGGGCAGTGCCGGACTCCGCACTCTGCGGAGCCGAGTCGCCGCGATGATCACCCCTCCGGAAAGATCCGGAAAGCTCTGCAAAGAAAAAATCTCTGGCAACCAAAACTGCAACTGCTATCACGCTAACACAGTCGGGTGGCAGCGTGAATGCGTTTTCTGGTGTGTCCGCTGATTCTCGATCCGCCGCACTGCGTAATTCTGTAGTGGCGGGACTAGGTATCCGCGTCGCGCTCGGCCAGCTTCCGACGCATGTCCCGGTTCAGCCGAAGGGCGTCGTCGAGCTGGTCCTCCAGGGAGATGATGCGGCACGCGGCCTCGATGGGGGTGCCCTGGTCGACCAGTTCACGGGCGCGCGCGGCGACGCGCAACTGGCGGCGGGAGTAACGGCGGTGGCCGCCTTCGGAACGCAGGGGGGTGATCAGTCCGGCTTCGCCGACGGCCCGGAGGAAGGCGGGGGTGGTGCCCAGAACGTCCGCAGCCCGCCCCATCGTGTAGGCCGGGTAGTCATCGTCGTCGAGGTTGCCGGCGGCAGGGGCGTTCTCGGCGGGCATGGCACCTTCGTTTCGGGGGACGCGGCGTGGCACCCGCGCTCCGAAGACCCAGCGCCATCTGCCTCGTCCGACAACCCTAACTCCGCCGCGCGCGCAGATGTGGCCTCGCCGTGACAGATTTCCGCACGCGCCCGGACCAGCCATCGTCGCCGGCCACGGTCGCTTCCTTCAGCAGGACGCCTGCAGGTGAGCTGTGCGGCGGGCAACGAGCAAGGCGGTTCGGCAAGTTGCCCGTTGTTGCCGCCGGTGTCTTGATCAACAGGCGACACTCGTGCAGCGCAGAGGCCCGGCCGGACGTCACACACCCGACGCGCCGCCCACGGCTGCCACCTGCACCGGGTGGCCTGGCCAACGGCCTGTTGGCGCTAAGTCGGGAAGCGGCCCTTTCACAGCCCGAACAGACTCGCCGCGTTGTCGTGGCACACCGCCCGGAGCCACTCCCGGCCGAGGCCCAGGCGTTCCAGGGCGTGGAGTTGGTGCACGTAGGGATAGGGGATGTTGGGGAAGTCGGAGCCGAGCAGGATGCGGTCGCCGAGCGCGGCGAGCCGGGGCAGGGCGCGGCGGGGGAACGGTATGAATCCCTCGGTGAAGTCGGTGAACGCCATCGTCGTGTCCAGCCGCACCTGGTCGTACCGCTCGGCGAGGCCGAGGAACTCCTCGTACTCGGGCATCCCCAGATGGGCGACGACCAGCCGCAGCCTCGGGTGCCGGGCCAGCACCCGCGCGATCGGCTCGGGACCGGTGTGCTTGCCCGGCGCGGGTCCGGAGCCGCAGTGGATCACCACGGGGATCCGCGCCTCGGCCAGCAGCCCCCAAGCCGGCTGGAGCAGTTCGTCGGCCGGGTCGTAGGCCCCTACCTGCACATGTGCCTTGAACACGCGCGCGCCCGCCTCGACGGCCTCGCGGACGTACGTCTCGGCATCCGGCTCGGGATGGAGGGTCGCGGTGTGCAGACAGTCGGGGGTGCGGCGGGCGAAGTCGGCCGCCCATCCGTTCAGCCACCGGGCCATGCCGGGCTTGTGCGGGTAGAGCATCGCGGTGAAGGCGCGGACCCCGAACTCCCGGAGCAGGGACGTGCGTTCCGGCTCCTCCCGCCGGTAGGTGATCGGCCATTCGAGGCCGCCGATCAGGGGTCCGTTCGTGTCGAAGTAGTCCCACACCTTGTGCAGGACACGCTCGGGCATGAAGTGCGTGTGCACGTCGACCAGCCCGGGAAGACCCAGCCCGCCCCAGAAACGGCGAACCTCATCGGCCTCGGCGGGGTCGGCGGGCGCGCTGCGGTGATCGTCCATGCCGCTCACGATCGGCCTTGACGGCGTGCCGGGTCCACCCCTTTCGGGCTCTGGACCGGGATCCCGTTCGCCGTAGTACCCGGGTACCACCGGCCCGGCGGTGTTCAGTCCCCGGTACCACCGGATCCGGGAGATGGCGGACTTAGCGTGGCGGAGGAGGCGTCGGGCGTGCCGGGCGCCCGAGTCCGAAAGAGAGAACGCGAATGATCGAGGCCCAGCAGCTCACCAAGAGGTACGGGGAGAAGACAGCCGTAGACGGTCTGGACTTCACCGTGAAGCCGGGTACGGTGACCGGCTTCCTCGGCCCCAACGGTGCCGGCAAGTCCACGACGATGCGCATGATCGTCGGACTCGACGCGCCGACGAGCGGTTCCGTCACGGTGAACGGTCACCGCTACGCCCGTCACCAGGCGCCGCTGCAGGAGGTCGGGGCGCTCCTGGAGGCGAAGTCGATCCACCCGGGCCGCTCGGCCTACAACCACCTCCGTGCGCTCGCGCTGACTCACGGCATTCCGCGCCGCCGGGTCGACGAGGTCGTCGAGCTCGCCGGTCTCGGCAGCGTCGCCAAGAAGCGGGCCGGCGCCTTCTCCCTCGGCATGGGCCAGCGGCTCGGCATCGCGGCCGCGCTGCTGGGCGATCCGCAGACGGTGATGCTGGACGAGCCCGTCAACGGACTGGACCCCGAGGGCGTGCTGTGGATCCGCAATCTGCTGACGTCGCTCGCCGCCGAGGGACGGACGGTGTTCGTCTCCTCGCACCTGATGAGCGAGGTCGCGCTGGTGGCGGACCACCTGATCGTCGTCGGCCGGGGCCGGCTGCTGGCCGACACGACCGTACGGGACCTGGTGCGCGAGGCGGGCGGCGACACCGTGAAGGTCGCCACGGAGGATCCCGCACGGCTTCGGGACGTGCTGGCCGGGCCGGGCGTGGAGATCACCGGCCGCGTCGGCACCGAGGAGCTGCAGGTCACCGGGATGAGCGCCCGTGAGATCGGGCTGAAGGCGGCCGAGCACGGGATCCCGCTGTTCGAGCTGACCACGAAGGCGGTGTCGCTGGAGGAGGCATTCATGGAACTGACCAGGGACGCCGTGGAGTACCACGGCTCCACGACGGGCACCGAGACCTCCGGGAGCGCGGCATGAGCACCCTCACGGCGACACCCGAGACCCCCGAGGCCGCCCCCAAGGCTCCGGCCCGCCCCGCCTACCGGGTGACCGGACGGCGTGTGCTGGCCTCGGAGTGGGCCAAGCTCTGGTCCCTGCGGTCCACCTGGATCACCCTCGGCCTGGGCCTGCTGTTCCTCGTGGCCTTCGGCGTCATCGCGGCGAGCCACTACAAGTCCAATCTGGACTCCGGCCGCCACATGGACCGCGACTTCGCCACCGCGACGGCGGTCAGCCTGTCCCTGTTCGGCACGAACTTCGCCCAGCTCGCCCTCGGCGTGCTCGGCGTGCTGGTCACGGCGGGCGAGTACTCCACCGGCATGATCCGCTCGACCCTCGCGGCCGTACCGCGCCGGCTGCCCGTGCTGTGGTCCAAGGCGGCGGTGTACGGACTGGTCGCCCTGGTGGTCGCGACGGTCGGCGCGTTCGTCGCCTTCCTCGTCGGCAGTCGGATCGTGTCCGGTACGCCCGCTGCGATGGGCCTCGGTCACGCCGGCGTCGTACGCAGCCTGCTGGGCGCCGGGCTCTACCTCGGTCTGGTCGGTGTGATCGGCGCCGCCCTCGGGGCGCTGCTGCGGTCCGTCGCCGGCGGCATCTCGGTCCTGGTCGCGGCCCTCATGCTGGTGCCCGGACTGGTCTCCCTGCTGCCCACCTCGTGGCAGGGCGACATCGACCCCTACCTGCCGAGCCACGCAGGCGAGTCGATCTTCGCGCTGACCCACGACTCCACCACCCTGTCGCCCTCCGCCGGGCTCCTGGTCTTTCTCGGCTGGACGGCGCTGGCGCTGGCGGGGGCGGCGTACCGGCTGCTGCGCAGCGACGTCTGAGCGCCGTATGCATGACGGCACCCGCATCATGGACGGGTGGATGTCGTGACCACCGATGAGCTCAGCGGGATGGGGCCGCTGGTCGCCCGGCTCGGCCGGGTGGGCCAGCGGCTCCGGCACGCCGACCGGGCCCGTCCGTGGGTGCTGGACACCGCGGTGGTGGTGCTGGCCTTCCTGATGCTCTGCCTGCCGGACCTGCTGCACGAAGCCCATGGGGACGGCGACGGCCCGCGCCGCTTCCGCCTCGTGTTCACCCAGCTGCCCACGCTCGGCATGCTGGCCCTGCAGGCCGGGCTGGTGCTGCCGCTGCTGTGGCGGCGGCGCGCGCCCGCGGCGGCCTTCGGTGCCGTCGCGGCCGTGTTCGTCGTCCAGTGGTCCCTCGGCGCCGCGCTCCGGGCGGACGTCGCCCTCTTCGTCGCCCTGTACAGCCTCGCCCTGCACGGGCGGCTGCGGCAGCTGCCGTGGGCCTGTGCGGTCATGGCGGGTGCGCTGGGCCTGGTGGCGGCGCGGGTCTCGGCGGCGGTGTCGGTCTGGGACGCGCTCTTCTTCCTGCTCAGCACGGCGACCGCGGCCCTCGCGCTCGGCCTGATGATCCGCATCCGGCGGGCTCAGCTCGCGGGGCTGCGGGATCGCGCGGCCCGGCTGGAGACAGAACGCGACCAGCGGGGCAGGCTCGCCGTCGCGGCCGAGCGGACGCGGGTGGCCCGGGAGATGCACGACATCGTCGGCCACAACCTGTCCGTGATCATCACCCTCGCCGACGCGGGTGCCTACGCCACCGCCGCCGCCCCGGAGCGCGGCAAGGAGGCCCTGCACCTCATCGGCGACACCGGCCGCCAGGCCCTGAGCGAGCTGCGGCGGGTGCTCGGCGTACTCCGTGAGGCGGACGGCCCGCAGGGCGAGCCCGAACTGAGCCCGCAGCCCGGTCTCACGGACATCGACGCGCTGTGCGAGGGCGTCCGCGCCGCCGGCCTGGACGTCGTCTACCGTACGGCCGGTGACGTCGACGCCCTGGACAGCGGGGTGCAGCTCACGGTCTACCGGATCGTGCAGGAGGCCCTGACCAACACCCTCAAACACGCCGGCGCGGGGGCGCGTGCGAGCCTGGCGATCGTCGTGGCGGACGCGCGGCTGACCATCACCGTCCAGGACTCCGGGCCGGCCACACCGGCCGGCCGGCCCGGCACGGCGAACGAGGAAGGGCACGGCCTGGTGGGCATGCGAGAACGAGCGGCTCTCTACGGCGGACACGTCAGCGCGGGTCCGGCAGGCCCGGGATGGACGGTGCGCGCCGCCCTCGACCTCGCTCCCCAGGGCGGTGCCCGGTGACGACCGTGCTCGTCGTGGACGACCAGCCGCTGCAGCGCTACGGCTTTCGCATGCTGCTGGACTCCGTGCCCGAGACGGAGGTGGTCGGGGAGGCGGCACACGGCGCCGAGGCCGTGCGCAAGGCCGCCGAACTCCGTCCGGACGTCGTCCTGATGGACGTCCGCATGCCCGGCATGGACGGCATCGAGGCCACGCGCCGTATCGTCGCCGCCGGCGACCGCTCCCGCGTCCTCGTCATGACCACCTTCGACCTCGACGAGTACGTCTACGCGGCACTGCGCGCCGGAGCCAGCGGCTTCCTCCTCAAGGACGCCCGGCCCGAGGAACTCCTCGCCGGCATCCGTGCCGTAGCCGTGGGGGACGCGGTGATCGCCCCCGCGCTCACCCGCCGCCTCCTGCACGAGTTCGCCCGGCTCGTGCCGTCCGGCGGCGACGGCTCCGCCGAGGATCCGCGCCTGAGCGCCCTCACCGACCGCGAACGCGAGATCCTCGTCGCCATCGGCAAGGGCTGGACCAACGGCGAGATCGCCACGCGTTTCGTCCTGTCGGAGTCCACGGTGAAGACGCATGTCGGCCGTGTCCTGTCCAAGATCGGCGCCCGAGACCGGATCCAGGCGGTGATCTTCGCCTACGACCACGGCCTGGCCCGACCGCACGCGGGCTGAGGGCGGGTCACGTCCCGGACGCTCTGGGCTTGGTCAGGGGCTCCGCGAGTAAGCCCGGCGCGTCACCGGTGAACTCCTCCTCGTTGACCCAGACGATGCCGACCTCGCCCTCCGGGGCGTCGATGACCACCTTCGCACCGTGCGGGATGCCCCGGACTCGCTCCACACGCCATTGCCTGGTCTCCATGCGGACACCCCATCCCAGATACCCGTTGCGGTCATACCCCGCCAGAGGTAGACGGAATGGAACCACGCAGATACGGCGCGTGTGTGGCGATTGAGGGAAAATCCTCAGATGTCTATTTATCGAGAGAGTCACCGTCGCCCGCGAGCCCGCGCAGCCGGCGTTGCACACGCGTCCATTCCCGGATGTCCTCGGCCTTCTCGGCCCTGTCCTCCGGGGCCTGCTCGGGGTCGCGCGTCGCGAAGACGATCAGACGCATGCCCTTGCGCTTCAACTCGATGACGTCGGTGTCCACGAGCTCCCCGTCGGCGAGTTCGTGCTGGATGCGGGCCGGGAGCCGCGAGACGAACCCGGCGGCGTCCCCGGAGGCGGATGCCGGAGCCTCGGCGACCGGGCCGGATATGGCCGAATCCGTCGCCAGGGTCGGAGTACCGCCCTCCAGGACGGTCCTGGCGCTTCCGGGTGCCCAGCCGAGAGCCCGTTCGAGCTTGTCGATGGTGAGCGGCATGGTCTTGTAGCCGTCGCTGGACTCGGCGCGCTGCACCGTGGAGTAGCCGATGCCCGCCGCTTCCGCGAGGTCTTCCTGTCTCCAGCCGCGCGCCTTGCGTGCATCACGGATGGCCGCTGCGAGGCGCTTCCAGTCTCGGGGAGTGGTGGTCACAGTCGTCATGATGCCTCACCGTATGGCAACACCTACAGATACTTTCAAGCTGTTGACCAGTAACGAGTCTGCTTGTGAGCCGGTAAGGCGTTGCCTGGCGGATTCAGCCTCACCAGTGACACGTTCATCTCATCGATGACACGTTATGTGACACCTCCGTGCGGTCGACGAGCCTGCTCAACGCATCACGGTGATGTATTCCTGCCCCTTTCGATTGCATTCACTCCTTGCCGTGAGGTTTCTTCCTCGCTAGTGTCCTCCCCGTGACACCTAACGGAGCCACGATTCGCGCCTTCCGTGAGGCGCGCGGCCACTCGTTGAGGAGCCTTGCAAGCCTCACAGATAGGCATCCCAGCACCATCATGCGCATCGAAGAAGGTTGCCGGGGTACGACCCCCGAGACCCTGAGGCGGATCGCCGCAGCGCTGCAGATCCCCGTCGAGGCCATCACCAAGGAGGGGCCGTGAGCGAGGAATCGTTCCTGTCCCGTCGGGTGGGCGGTGACGGGCAGCCCAGGGGAGGGGACCGGGAACGGTGGTCTCCCGGGTGTCGGCAGGGCCGGTCGTACCCCGTTCCTCGCCGATGCCCAAGCCGAAACGGAGACAGTCAAGTGACTCATCCCTGGGCCGAGACCGGTCCGCTGAGAGGGCTGGAGCCCGAGCTCATCAGCCGAGCGCGAAGCGGCGACCGGAAGGCCTTCGCGGCCTTGTACCGCCAGCACCGTGACACGGTCTACGCCGGCATCGTCCGCCGGGTGAACAACCGGGACCTCGCGGAAGACCTCACCCAGGAGGTGTTCGTGCGGGCGCTGCGCCGTATCGAGACCTTCACCTGGCAGGGAAAGAACATCGATGCCTGGCTGCTGACGATCGCCCGGAACCTGATCGCCGACCACTACACCTCCAGCCGGGCGCGGCGCGAGGTGCCCACCGGCGAGTTCGGGGAGTGGGGCGAGTGGGACGGCAACACCGAGGACACCGTGCTCCACAGCGTCCTGGCGGCGGAGGCGCGCAAGGTGGTCGGCGACGCGCTGCCCCTGCTCAACCCGCACCAGCGCACCTGCCTCCGGCTCAGGTTCCTGGAGGAGCTGTCCGTCGCCGAGGCGGCCCGGGTGATGGGCCGGCAGCCCAACGCGGTCAGGTCGCTCCAGCACCGGGCCATGCGCAACCTGACCGAGCTCGTCCGGGAGACCTGGGCGGTGGGAGCGTGACGCAGGAGG
This sequence comes from Streptomyces sp. NPDC007856, assembly GCF_042868225.1. Lineage (NCBI taxonomy): Bacteria > Bacillati > Actinomycetota > Actinomycetes > Kitasatosporales > Streptomycetaceae > Streptomyces > Streptomyces sp. NPDC007856. The sequence goes on from NZ_JBIAEC010000003.1 coordinate 439,732, forward strand.
GGAGCATCCGAGCGGCCGCCACGGTCATCCGCGAGTGCTTCGCGAACTTCGAGGCGGAGGTGGCGGTCAGGCTCGCACTGGCGCTGGACACCGACACCTTGTCGGGGCTGTGTTCCGGGGTGTCCGAGGAGGAGCGGGAGCCGCAGTCGGCGCGGGCGTGCGACACGGTGATCCTGCGGCAGGCCCCGGCCCTCGCCGGGCAACCGGACGCCGAGCCGGTGAACTCGCTGGAGGCCGAAGCCGTCGCGTGGCAGGCGAAGTGCGCCCAGGCCAAGGACGTCTGGGCCGCGCTGGGGATGCGGTTCCACGGCCACAGGCCGGAGGTCATGGCCATCGAGTGGGACCGTGACCGCGTGGTGGTCTGCGTCAAGGCGGTGTCCCTGGCCGACTGGTACTTCTGGCTCGCCGTCATCGGGGCACCGGTGGACGCCGACACCCGGCAGGCCGGCTATGCGCAACTGGCCTTCGGCCAGCTGGACGGGGTGCCGGTGCATCTGGTCGCGCACGACGTACCGCGCCTGCTCAGCGAGGCATGGGACGCGGCCCGCGAACCGTACTTCCTGTGGGGCCGCGTCTACGATCTGGCGCGGCCGCTGACCGACCGCAACGGCGTCACCTGGCACCACCACCGCTTCCGGCCCAAGGACCACGTCCCTCTCCTGCGGAGGGACGGCGACGACGAGCCCTCGGCCCTGACATACCTGATCCGCGAGACGGGTCCACTGACCGCCGCGACCGATCACCGCGGGCCGGATGTGCCGGCGGGGGCTGTTGGCTGCGGGCCGGATCTGGCGTCCGGGATTGCCGGCTGCGGACCCGACCCGGCGGCCGGGATCGCTGGTTCCGCTCCCGACTTGGCGGCGAGGATCGCTGGATTCGCTCCCGATTCGGCGACCAGGGTCACGTTCGCTCCCGATTCGGTGACGATGACCGCTGGTTGTGCCCTCGACCCGGCGACGGGTATTGCTGGCTCTGCCCCCGATCTGCTGGGCGGCATTGCCGGCTCCGCTGCCGATCCGGCGTCCGGAACAGCTGGTTGCGTCCTCGATCCGGCGGCGGGTATTGCCGGCTCCGTCCCCGATCCGCTGGGCGGTTTCGCCGGCTCCGCTCCTGATCCGGCGTCGGGGATCGCCGGCTGCGCCCTCGACTCGGCGGCGGGTATTGCCGGCTCCGTCCCCGATCCGCTGGGCGGGATCGCTGGCTCCGTCCCTGACTCGGTGGGCGGGGTCGCAGGCTGCGCCCTCGACCCGGCGGCCGGGATCGCCGGCTACGCCCCCGGGCCGCTGGGCGGGATCGCCGGATGCGCTCCCGATGCGGCGGCCGGGATCGCCAGTTGCGCACCCGACTCGGTGGGTGTCGAGGATGGCGGCGACGCGTGAGGCCGGCATCCCCGTTCGACTCCGGAGAGCACCTGGTGCCTCTTGCCCGGTTGCGCCGGGTGCTCTCCGGTACTGTGCCCGCCTCGGGCACAGGGGCCGCACCGTACCGCCCCCGAAGCGGTGCGGCCCGCCCGCCCGCCTCACCACGACCGGTGGCGTGGTGAGGCGGGTGTGGGCGGCCGGCGCGGACGACCGGCTGCTCCAGCCCGCCGAGGGAACCTCCGGCGCCGCGCACGACTGCGACGGACCCGTCTTCGTCGACGCGTCCGGGCGTCGCAGCCGCCGCTTCCGCCGCCTCGGCATCGCCGTCGGTCTCGCCTGCGCGGCCTATCCCGTCGTCACCCTCGCCACCCTCCTGTCGGACAACTCCGGTGCGCCCTGGCTGTCGGTGCCCGACCGGGGGGCCGGCACGTCGGCCGTCCGGGTCGACACCTCGCCGCGGCCTTCGGGCTCGGCCGAGCGGACCCGTTCGCGGAGCGACTCGGCCGAGCGGGTCCGCTCCGCGAGCGGTGCCTTCGTACCCCGCGCCCAGGCCCGTCGCCGTACGACCCCGGCGGCGGGCGCGACCGCTCTGCCCGGGCCCTCGGGCAGCCCGGTCACGCCGGGGGCGTCCACCGTCCCGAAACCGTCGGCGAGTTCCGCCGAGCCCACCTCCGGCCGCACCACCGATGCCCCGGACCCCGGCCCGTCCACCCCGGCCGGCTCCTCGCCGGACCCCACCACGTCCGGCGGCGATGTCACACCCGGCCCCAGCCCGTCCACGGTGTACGACGGCTCCGTGGCCGACGGTTCCGTCCGTCCCGTACGCGTCGGCGCCGGCCCCACCCGCCTTTCGTCTCCGGAGAACGTCCGCTGATGGCACCCAGCCCCGTCCTCCACGCCTCGGCGACGAAGAACACGCGGAAGAACACCGCGAGGGTCCGGCGCGCCCGGCTGCGCCTGCGCCTCCTACTGCCCCCGCTGGTCCTCCTCGCCATGATGGCGATGCTGATGCTGCGCGGGTACGTGCACAGCGAGATCCTCGCCGACTACCGCGTCCGTTCCGAGGCAGCCACCGACAAGGTTCCGGAGAGCGTTCTCGAGGGCGGCCCGGTCATCGACACCCGCGACGGGCGAACGACCAGCCTGCGCGTGCCCGACCACCGTCTCGTCCTCACCTTCGACGACGGCCCGGACCCCACCTGGACCCCCAAGGTGCTGGACGTGCTGAAGAAGTACCACGCGCACGCGGTCTTCTTCGTCACCGGCACCATGACCTCGCAGCACCCGGGCCTCGTCCGCCGCATGGTGGCCGAGGGCCACGAGGTAGGCCTGCACACCTTCGACCACCCCGACCTCTCCTACCAGTCCAGACGGCGCATCGACTGGGAGCTGTCCCAGAGCCAGCTCGCGCTCACCGGGGCGGCCGGCATCCGCTCGTCCCTGTTCCGGCCGCCGTACTGCTCCTTCGCCGATGCCATGGACAACGCGTCCTGGCCGGTGACGAAGTACATCGGTACCCGCGGCTACATCACCGTCGTCAACGACACCGACAGCGAGGACTGGCGGAAGCCGGGCGTCGGCGAGATCGTCCGCCGGGCCACCCCCGAGGGCGGCAGGGGCGCGATCGTCCTCATGCACGACGCCGGTGGCGACCGCCGCCAGACCGTCGAGGCGCTGGACGAGTTCCTGCCCCGGCTGCGGGCCGCGGGCTACCGGTTCCAGAACCTCAGCGAGGCGCTCCACGCGCCCAGCGCGAACACCCCGGTGACCGGCGTGAACCTGTGGCAGGGCAAGGCGTGGATCTTCCTGGTCCGGGTCTCGGACAGCATCACCGACGGCCTGGTGGTCGCACTGGCGGTCACCGGCGTGCTGGTCCTCGCCCGCATCGGTCTGCTGCTCCTGCTGTCGGGCGTGCATGCCCGCCGCGCACGCCGCAAGGGCTTTCGCTGGGGTCCGGTCCCGGTCACCGAACGGGTGTCGGTGCTGGTGCCCGCGTACAACGAGGCCGCATGCATCGAGAAGACGGTCCGTTCCCTGATGGCGAGCGAGTACCCGATCGAGGTGGTCGTCGTCGACGACGGGTCCAGCGACGGCACGGCCCGCATCGTGGAGGACCTGCGCCTGCCGGACGTGCGCGTCGTGCGCCAGCCCAACGCGGGCAAGTCCGCCGCGCTGAACAGGGGCCTCGCACTCGCCCGGCACGACCTGGTGGTGATGATGGACGGCGACACGGTGTTCGAACCGTCCACCGTGCGCGAGCTGGTGCAGCCCTTCGCGAACCCCCAGGTCGGCGCGGTCGCCGGCAACGTCAAGGTCGGCAACAAGGACTCCCTGATCGGCGCCTGGCAGCACATCGAGTACGTGGTGGGCTTCAATCTGGACCGCAGGATGTACGAGGTCCTGGGCTGCATGCCCACGATCCCGGGCGCGGTCGGGGCCTTCCGCCGCTCCGCACTGGAAGGCGTCGGCGGCATGAGCGACGACACGCTCGCCGAGGACACCGACATCACGATGGCCCTGAACCGCCACGGCTGGCGGGTGGTGTACGCGGAGAACGCTCGCGCCTGGACCGAGGCCCCCCAGTCCGTGCGGCAGTTGTGGTCGCAGCGCTACCGCTGGTCCTACGGCACGATGCAGGCGATCTGGAAGCACCGTCGTGCCGTCGTCGACAAGGGCCCGTCGGGCCGGTTCGGGCGCGTCGGTCTGCCGCTCGTCTCCCTGTTCATGGTCGTGGCCCCGCTGCTGGGACCGCTGATCGACGTGTTCCTGCTGTACGGCGTGGCCTTCGGGCCCACGCGGAAGACGCTGGTTGCCTGGCTGGGCGTCCTGGCGCTCCAGGGGGCCTGTGCGGCGTACGCGTTCCGGCTCGACCGGGAGAGGACGACGCACCTCGTCTCCTTCCCGCTCCAGCAGATCCTCTATCGGCAACTGATGTATGTGGTCCTGCTTCAGTCCTGGATCACCGCACTCACCGGAGGCCGCCTGCGCTGGCAGAAGCTGCGGCGCACGGGCGTGGTGCAGGTCCCGGGCACGGTCCCGCGGCAGCAGGCGCGCGGGGCAGGAGTGATCGGAGGCCCGTCGGATGACGACACACGAGTACGCGGCGGAGACGACCTTGTCCCTGAGCCCACCCCGGCCCGCCCCGCAAGCGATCCCGGCACCCACGCCGGCCCCCGCTCCGGCCGCGTCGAAGCCGGCCCGTGACCGCTACCTGGACCTGCTCCGCTCGATCGCCCTGGTCCGGGTGGTGGTCTACCACGTCTTCGGCTGGGCCTGGCTGTCGATCCTGTTCCCGTCCATGGGTGTGATGTTCGCGCTGGCGGGCTCGCTGACGGCGCGCTCGCTGAACCGTCCGGCACGGGACGTGGTCAGGAGCCGGCTGCGCCGCCTGCTGCCCCCGCTGTGGGTGTTCGGCGCGGTGGCGCTGGCACTGATGTGCGCGGACGGCTGGAACCCGGTGAAGGACCCGGACCACGGCGGCACCTGGGGCCTGCTCGAACTCCTCGATTACGTCGTTCCGATCGGCACCCCGCCGTACCCCGAGCACCTCGGCTCCAACTCCGGTCTGCTGGAGGACACCTGGGCGGCGCAGGCGGTGGGCCCCCTGTGGTACCTGCGCGCGTATCTGTGGTTCGTCGTCGCGTCCCCGCTGCTGCTGTGGGCGTTCCGCCGCGTCCCATGGGTGACGCTGCTGGCACTGCCGGCACTGACGGCAGTCGTCGGCACGGGCCTGGTCACCATCCCCGGTGCGACGGGTGACGCGGTGACCGACTTCGTCGCGTACGGCGGCTGTTGGGTGCTGGGCTTCGCCCACCACGAGGGAATGCTCAAGCGGATCCCGCGGTATGCGCTGGTGTCCTGCGCGGTCCCGGTGATGGCGTTCGGTCTGTGGTGGGCGTCGGGTCATCCGAGCCCCGACGGATGGGATCTGAACGACATCCCCCTGGCCCAGGCGACGTGGTCGTTCGGGTTCGTGGCGATCCTGCTCCGGTACTCCCCGTCGTGGCAGGGGCTGCCGGGCCGGCTGGCGCGCTGGGACAAGCTGGTGACGCTGTCGAACAACCGCGCCGTCACGGTCTACCTGTGGCACAACCTGCTGATCGTGGCCACGGTGCCGATCATCGACCAGGCGTACCGCCTGCCGTTCCTGCAGAGCGACAGCGCGACGGCGGCGCTCGACAGGACGTACACGCTGTGGATGTTCGTCCTGGTCTGGCCCCTGATCGCCGTCACGACCCTCGTGTTCGGCGCGATCGAGGACGCCGCGGCGAACCGGACTCCTCGGCTGTGGCCGAACGGACCGGGAAAGCCGACCGGGCGACACGCCCGCCGGGCTTAGCCAGGGGCTGCGGCGTCCCCTGTCTGCCGGACCCCCGAAGCGCCGAAGGGCGGACCCGCGAACAGGATCCGCCCTTCGGACGCCCGGTCAGCCCTCTGTTCAGCGGACGAAGGAGATCTCCGGGTAGCTCGTGTTGGGTCCGTCGAGCAGGGTGCTGTGCTGGTGGCGCAGCTCCTGGTCGAAGAAGGCCGCGAGGTAGGCCCGCTGGACCGCGACCGCGCGGTCCGGGTCGATCGTGCCGAACTGCTGCTGGAGCTGAGCCTGGGAGAGCCCGAGCAGGCCCGCCTCCTGCGGCACCATCCACTCGTTGTCGCTGAACGACAGGTGCGCCGCGCCATGGAGCTGGATGTCGACCCGGTATCCCTTGAGATGCGACCACAGCGTGCGCCACGAGCCGTCGTTGTTGCGGTTGTGGGTTCCGGAGCTGAAGAGCATGAAGGGGCGGTCCAGGTCCTTGCTCGGCGCCGTACCGAAGAACTGGCCGTCCAGGTCGGCGCCGGCCTTGATACGAGAGTCGAGCTGCATGGACGTGTCGACCGCGCCGCCGCCCAGCGACCAGCCGAACATGCCGATGCGGGACATGTCCACGGACTGCGCCAGCCCGGTGGGGAGCGTGGGGTGGCCGGGGTCCGGGTTGCCGCCCTTGCTGATCGTGTTGAGCTGGTTGATGACGAAGCGGATGTCGGCCGCGCGCACCTTGAGCGTGTCGGAGGAGTGTGCGTCCGCCGGCATCGTGTTGACCTCGAGCCGGTTGCCGGGGAACTGCACCTCGTTGGCGTCGTGGGTGTGGTCGACGGTGACGACGAGGTAGCCGCGGCTGGCGAGGTCCTGGGCGAGTGCGGTGCCCATCGCGCGGTCCGAGTGCAGCCCGGTCGAGTACAGCAGGACGGGCAGCTTGCCGAGCTTGGTGTTCACCGGGGCGAGGACATGGCCCGCGGTCCTCGGCAGGGTCACCTGCTGCGGCGACAGCCCGCGGGAGGCGAGGAAGTGGGCGCCGGAGATCGACGGCATCCACGGCGCCTGATAGTGCCCGGACGTGGCGGTGGCCGGATACCACAGCGAAACCATCAACTCGCGAGGGGTGCTGCCGGGCACGTACGGATCCGTACGGGACTTGTCGACGAGGTGCAGGCCGACCATGCCCACGCTGTGGGGCCCGGTCGGCGCGGGCATGTTGAGCTGGAGACCCGACGTATCCGTGCGGCCGGACGTGAGGGCCTCAGGGTGTACGGGCTTGTGGTGCAGCGGCGCCTCGTCGTTCTCGGGCGCCCAGGGCGTGTGCCGGTCGGGCTGGTCGGGCGAGAACCCGGTGGCCGCAGGCTCGTTGGACGTCTTTCCGGCGGCCATCGCCGGCGTCATCCCCGCACCCAGGGCGACGGCCAGCGCGCCTGCCGTACCGACCGCTCTGGCGATCACTCTGCGACGGTGGCGCGGGCGGCGGTGTTTCATGGGACCCCCTTGTTGGTCAGCGATCGCAGAACGGGCGATCGAATGCCGCACACCGTACCGCTGGGGCGGCCGTCGGACTGCGCGGAGGCCCATGCCGCCGGCAGCGCCTCCCAGCCGTTTTGCGAACGCGACTTCACAAGCGCCCCGGCGAACAGTGGTGCACTGACACATACGCATCCCGCCGAGCCTCCGCTCAGCGAGGAGCGCTCCCGACCCCTTCGGGCGCCGCACGAGGGCACAGGAGAGGTCCCACGAATGCCGGCGAGCCGGCCAAGTCCTGCGAACGGGCGTCGCTCCGATGGGCGCCGTTGCAGGAGCATACGGACCATTGGCTGCGCCGGATGTACGTCGGTCAACTCCATCTACGTCCACACGGGGTTACGGCAGACTAGCGCCCCGCGGAGCGAGCAGGTCGGGTCGGGGTCGCCTCGTGCAGGACCAGCATGTCCGCCACGAAGCAGGCGACCTCGCCGTCCGCGTCCCGGCCGATCCACACGGGGTACGAGCCGTCTCCGCGGCCGCTGGGGTAGGCGATCAGGTTGGTGCCGGTGGCCGGGTCGTCGACGATCGAGATGCCGTGGTCGTTCTCCTTCCACGTGCCCGCGGCCTGACCGTCCCGGAACCGTTCGCCCAGTTCCCCGGCCATGGTCGCGTCGACGAAGCAGCCGGTGCCGGAGTCCACGCCGAAGCCATGGAACTCCCCGTCGTGCAGCAGGCGTTCGTCCTGCCCGTCGAGCAGCGCCGGTTCCCAGCTCACCGCGGGCCGCTCGGACACCAGCACACGGACCGCGGTGTACTCGTCGATGACGAGTGTCCTGCCCGGATGCTCGGCCGTGTAGCCGGCGGAGGCCAGCTGCACACGGTAACTCCCGGGCGCCACCGGCACGGTGAAGCCCGCGTCCTGCGGGCAGGCGCGGTATGTGGGGTCGCGGGCCGCCAAGCGCCCGCTGGGCACGTGCAGTGTTCCGGCCTCGATCGGGTCCCAGACGGTGTACGCCTCGTCCGCCGTGAAGCGGGCGCCCGCGGTGAACAGTTCGTTCAGATGCCGGGGCCGCATTCCTTGTGGTGCCCGCCAGTTGGGCCGGGCCGGCTCACGCTCGGGCACCACCGGGACTTCGCGCGGTTCACAGCGGTCGGCGCCCGGAAAGCCGAGCACGGCGAACAGCTCCTGCCACCGCCCGAAGGCAGGCACCGGCAACCATCGCCGCTCCTCGGGCACATCCGCGGTCGTCTGCAGCGCGCCCCCCTTGTCGCCCCGTGGTTCGACGATCCGGGTACCGCGTCCGTCCGGCAGCAGTTGGGTCGTCACCCGCCCGGCGTCCGCCGCGAACTCCGGCATGCCGTCGTCCGTGTACGCCCAGCCACGCTGGTGAATGAGGAAGAGCCGGTCCTCCGCCAGACGTCGCAGGTCCATCTCAAGGAACCGCCGCCCCTGCGCGTCGTACACCCACAGCCCGAGGTAGTGACGCTCCCAGGCCACATGCGCGACGACCACCCCGGGGCTGCCCTGCTGCCGCAGCACCACCGCGTACGGCAGCCCTGCGGCGTCCCGTGCGGCCGCCACCGCGGCGTCGATCGGCCCGAGCACGGCTGCGCGCCCGGAGTCCCACCCTTCGCCGTAGGCGACGTCGACGATCTCCGGGCCGGCCATCAGGCGGCTTCGCGGAGGCTGTTCCGCACACGCCCGTCCGGCATACGTACGCCGATGGGCCGGCCGAAGTGGGCACGCTGGTCGGCGTCGAAGTCCAACCACGGCGCCCCCGCACGGCGCGCGAGCATCGGGACGCGTTCGCGCACTTCACCCATGGGCTGCTCCCCCCTCGGCTCGACACAGGGAGAACGCGCAACCGGTTCCCCCCACTTGGCCCAGCGGAAGCAGCCCCGAGATCATCACGGATGGGCGGCGTGTCCCATGCCACACCCTGGGGCGTCGTGGCGACGGAGGCCGCGGTGGTTACAGGCCGCAGGAGCCGCGGTCGAGGTGGAAGTAGCGGGCGTTGGCCCAGCGGCACAGCCGGATACCGACGGTGACGCCGACGATGGTGACCAGGGCGGGCAGGTATCCGCCGGCGACCTGGACGATCGGGATGGCCGGGCATCCCCCGGAGATCGCCCAGCCCGTACCGAACAGCACTGCGCCGGGGATCACGCCGGCGTGGATGCGCCCCGGGGTGCGGCGGACCCGCAGCAGAGCGAATGCGCACACGGTGATCACGACCGCACCGGCGAAGGAGAGGAGCATGCGCAGGTCCTGGAAGGTGAACATGCGGTTCAGCTCGGTGTAGTCGCCGAAGCCGATGTTGGAGACGGTATAGCCGAGAGTGAGGCCGGTGATGATGTTGGCCAGCAGAATCGCGCCCCGAGTACGCATCAGATCACCTTCCACAGCAGGAACGACACCGCGACGGCGGTGCCGAAGAACACGGCGGTCGCAACCAGGCTGACCGGGCGCAGGCGGCCGCAGCCGTTGAGTCCGTGGCCGGAGCTGCACCCACCGGCCAGCCGAGTGCCGAAGCCGACCAACACGCCCCCGGCGAACAGCAGGACGGTCATGGTGGTCGGATTTGCGGTGACCACGTTCCGGAATCCCGGTCCCATGTCGAAGCGGAGGTGGAACCGCCCGGAGGTGACCGCGGCGATCAGTCCGCCGAAGAAGATCGACACCAGCAGGGCAGCCTGGGTGACCAGCGGGGCGGGGCCCGGGCTCGTGACCGGGGTGTCCTCACTCACCGTCGGTTCGGCGTGCGTTTCGAGCAGCTGTGAAGCCCCGTGCGGAACCGGCGGCACGGTGGGGGCGGCGGGGCTGGTGCCGAAGTGCTCCGCCGTAGCCGCGGCGAGAGCGTCAGCCAGAGCACGCTCGTCGGTGAACTCCTCGTCCATCCGCTCCAGGCGGCGCTCCCTGCGCCAGTGCAACACGCGATCCCACGCGGACGACACCCCGAAAGACCGGTCCGTGGTGAGGGCGTGGTTGATGGTGATCAGAGCGAGCCCGGCAGCGCCGGCCCACCAGGGCCAGTAGCCACTCATGCGGGGCCTCCCATCCATTCGGTGAATCGAGCCCACCAGCCGCGCTTCGAGCTGGGGCCTTGCCCCGCGTGTCGAGATGGGCGATCTGGAGGCTGGGGAAACGGTGCGGATGGTGACGGTCGGTAATGCGACACCGGTATCGTCGGAGATACCGCCCCGAACTGAGCCATGGTCTCCGGTACCCCGGTCACAGGTTCCGACGGCTCCGGTGGCCGAGCCGGTGCCGGCTGCGAGCAGGACGCGTTCTCCGGCGGCCAGGGATTGTGTTGTGGTGGAGGGGCCTGCTGCGGTCCCTGCTCCGGGCCGGCGGCACCGGACCGGCCTTGGCCGGTGGCCGCGTCTTCAAGGTGTCGCGCGCGGGCACCGTTGGGCAGCAGGCTGATCGGCACACGCTCGCCGGTGAGTGACACCTGGTAGCGCGCACAGCCGAGCCACTGATCCTCGCTGTCGCAGTAGTAGTCGCGCCAACCTTGCAAGCTCGCCCTGAGCAAGGGGAAGAGGGGGCATCCTGCGGCGTGCGAGCAACTCACGTTGCTCCCTTCTGACCGGCGCACACCGCCCTGTTCCGTGAGGGCGGTTGCCGTTCTCGGTCTCTTGCCCTCGCCGCGCCCCGGGTCGACGATCTGAAAAGGCGCGGTGATGGCCTGTCACGATGCGGAGCAGTGTCTTCCTTTCTCGACCGGGCGAGATGGAACCATTGTTTTGGTGTCCCGAGCAACCTGAGGGGGATTCTCGCCGTGACCGCTTGACATTGCTGACTGAGGCGTGCCACGCGATATCGAGTCAGTTGTTCGTGGAGATGGTGCATGTATGGGGGGTGTCTGTGGCGAAAATGTGAATTCGGCTGTGCCGAAACTGTTGATATTACTGGGTCGTCAATGAGGCGTGAATGAAGGGGAATCATGTGCCGACCTGCGGTCTGCCAGTCATGCCGGAAGGCGACCTACGAGGGCTGCGGGAGGCACGTGGAGCAAGTGCTCGCCGGCGTGCCAGCACCTCGGCGGTGCATGTGCGAGTCGGCGGAGCGCGTTCCGCGACGCATGGACGGTTCACCCGGCCGCTCGCAGGGTGGCTGGTGGACCAGGCTCATCGCGTGGATGAAAAGTCCGGCATGAAGTCTGTGCATTACCATCCCAGTGATCTACGTCACTGCGGCCTGCGTTTCCCGTGATGTTCGTCGGTTGGGCTGCGCTGTAGGTGTGGGCCACTTCTGTGCTGGGTGTGCCTCACGTGACTTTTCTCTGCGGCCTTTCCCGGCCTTCTGATGGGGTGGATACGTCGTGAGTCGTCGTACGTCGCATGCGTACAGACCGCTGAGCCTGAAACGACGGGCGTGGCTGACGCTCGGTGCCGTGCTCCTGGGAGGTGGCGGCGTGGTGACGTACGCGGTCGCCAGCCCCTCCGGCGGACCTGCGGCGGTCCGGGCCAAGCGGCCCGTGAAGGTCTACGACCTCGCGCTCAAGGGGACCACGGGCGGCAAGCAGGAACTGCCGCGCACGCAGACGCGGCAGTTCTCCCTGGTGGGCGTCTCCTGGACGGGGGCCGTCAAGCGGCTCGACGGCACGGCGCAGGTGCGCACCCGCAGCCTGGACAGCGGTGCGTGGAGCGCCTGGCACGACCTTGAAGTGAACATCGACCCGCCGGAGCACCCCAAGACCGGGATGCGCGGCGCGTCCGAACCTCTGTGGGTCGGTCCCTCCGACGGCGTCCAGGCCCAGGTGGTCCACAAGGACGGCACCACGGGTGCGCTGCCCAAGGGACTCCAGGTCAACCTGGTCGACCCGGGCGTGGTGACCGACGCCGAGACCAAGGCGACCGAGCCGGCGGCGTTCGTCGCCGAGGCGAGCAGCCCAGCGGCCACGCCCACCGATTCCACGGCACCCACCGACGGTACGACCGTGACGCCGACGGACGGCCAGACCGGCACGTCCCCCGCGCCGACCGATCCCACGTCCCCGGCCGCCACCGACACCACGGCCACGCCCACCGGTTCGCCGTCCGCCTCCGTGTCCCCCTCGGATTCGACGAGCGCGTCCCCGAGCCCGTCGGTCACCACGCCGTCCGCGCCGCCGTCCACCGTGCCCGAGCCGCCGATCACCTCACGCGCCGACTGGGGCGCCGACGAATCGCTCAGCCCCGACCCATCGCAGTACAACGCCGACGTCAAGGCCGTCTTCGTCCACCACACCGACGGAGCCAACGACTACTCCTGCGCCGACTCGGCCTCCATCGTGCGCGGCATCTACGCCTACCACACGCAGGTCAACGGCTGGAACGACATCGGCTACAACTTCCTCGTCGACAAGTGCGGCACCGTCTTCGAGGGCCGCAAGGGCGGCGTCGACCTGCCCGTGCTCGGCGCCCACACCTACGGCTGGAACCGGGAGTCCGCCGGCATCGCGGTGCTCGGCGAGTACACCTCCACCAGCGCCTCCGACGCCGCCCTGGCCTCCATCGCCCGCGTGGCCGCCTGGAAGCTCGGCCAGTACGGCGCCGACCCGGCCGGCACGGTGCAACTCAACGCAGGTGCCAGCCAGCAGAACTACTTCGGCACCAGCTTCACCGCCGGCACCGCATACACGTTCCAGCGGATCTCCGCCCACCGCGACGGCTACAACACCCAGTGCCCGGGCAACTCGCTGTACGCCCAGCTGCCCACCATCCGCGCCTGGGCGGCAGGCCCGGTGCAGGGCCTGCAGGTCACCTCGGTCGGCGGCGCGGGCCTGGCCGGCTCGACGTACTACACCAAGGGCGCCGTCACCCTGAACTGGACGACCACCACGCCCGGTTCGCTCATCTCCAAGTTCGAGCTGCTGGTCGACGGCAAGGCCGTGACGTCCGTCGCCGGCACCGCCACCTCCGCCGGCACCACCCTGGCCCTCGGCAACCACACCGTCGCCGTGCGCGCCGTCCACCAGTCCGGCAAGACCACCACGAGCGCCGCGGTGAACGTGGTGGCGGAGACGACCGCGCCGACGTTCACGACCACGCCGAACCTCTCGCTGCGCACCGGCACGGTCAACACCGGCGCCGTCCCGGTCACCCTCGGCTGGAAGGCCACCGACGACGCTGCGCTGCAGAGCGTGATGCTGCTGTCGCCGACCACGGCCACCTTCGGCCCGACCACCACCAGCTCCAGCCGTACCGCCGCGTCCGGCACCGCGGCCACCTGGTCGATGCGGGCCTACGACTACGCCGGCAACTACCGCACCGCCTCCCCCTCCTACACCCCGGTGATCCTGCAGGAGACCTCGGCGGTGAAGACCGGCAGCTGGACCACCCGTTCCTCCACCAGCTACCTGGGCGGCAAGTCGTACTCCAGCGGCGCCAAGGGCGCGAGCCTCACCTGGACCTTCACCGGCCGCTCCGCCTCCTGGGTGGTCTCCCGCGCCTCCAGCTCCGGCCAGGCGTACGTCTACGTCGACGGCGTCAAGGTCAGCACGGTCGACCTGAAGTCCTCCACCACCCTCTACCGGCAGGCGATCTGGACGAAGACCTGGTCCAGCAGTGCCAAGCACACGGTCAAGATCGTCGTGGTGGGTACCAGCGGCCGCCCCACCGTCACCACCGACGGCCTCGTCTACATCAAGTAGTCCCCCAACCCCGTGGGGTGTACGGCAGCACAGGGGCCCTTGTCCCGCCTGGCCGGCCAGGCGGGACAAGGGCCCCTTGCCGATCGGGCGCTGTCTAGGGCCGGTCGGACGGCCCCTTCGACGGCCTGGTCTCGGTGCTCGGCTTGCCCTGACCTTTGCCCGTCTTGTCCGCGTTCTTCGTCCTGCCGGTCTTCTTGACCTTGTTCGTCCGGGTCGGCGCCGGGGCGGTGTCGTCCGCCGCCCCGGTCAACTGGGCGCAGTACCCCGCGACCTGTTGTTCACCGCCCGCGGCTCGGACCAGGCGTTGCCATGCCGTGGCGTTCAGCGCATGGCCACGGCCCTTGATCCTTTCGTAGGCACGGCAGTGGGCCTCGATGTCCCTTGCGGTGCCGGGGTGAGGGGGGAAGGCGGTCGGTGCCGTCCGTGGCCCCGTGGAGGGGTAGCCCTCTTCGCCAGGGGCGGGCGTGGGCGGCCGACGCGTGCTGTTACCGGTGCCGACCTTGGCAGCGTGGTGCCGTGCGCCGTCGACCACGCCGACGGAGGCGACGGCGACGCCGCCCAGCAGGGTGCCGGCCGCGAGGGCGAGGGCGCCGCCGCGCGCCCAACGCTGCTTTCGCGTCCTCGGCCGCCAGTCGTCCCGGCGCCGGGTACGCACGGCCTTGTCGCTCGCCGTGCGTGCGGCGCGGAAGGCGGTGAGGGCGGCCTGTTCCGCACGGTCGTCCCCGGGCTGCTGACGCAGCGCCTCACCGAGCCGCTCAGCGAAGTCGTCCAGGCCGGAGGGGTGGTCGCGTTCGGTGGGGCCGAGGCGTGGGGCGTCCTCGGGCCGGTGAGCCTTGCCGCTCAACCGTTCGTCTCCGTTTCGGTGGGTGCTCATCCCGGTTCCCCCGGCGTCCGCGCGACATCGCGTGTCACCTCGCTGGTGTCCAGCAGAAGGGCGAGGCTCCTCAGGCCACGACGCTCCAGGACCCGTACGACAAGGACGGGCCGGCCCATGACCCGGGCGACCGCCCGTTCGTCGAGGCGTACGACACGGCGGAGGAGGACCGCCTCCGCCTGGGCGTGGGGCAGCCGGGCGACCAGGGTCTGGGCCGTCTCGGCGGACAGCACTGCTCCGGGCGCAGGATGGCCGGTGTGGTCTCCGGTCGGGGGCGTCCCGGTGGCTGCCGAGCGGGGCGGTGCGCCGTGACGCCGGAGGTGGCCGCGTGTGTGGCGCCGGGCGATGCTCGCCGTCCAGCCGCGGAATCCGTGTCCGTCGCCACGAAACCGTGGCAGCTCGCGGGCGATCTCCCGCCAGACGGCGGCGGTCACGTCCTCGGCGCCTTCACCCAGGAGCCCGCGCAGGTAACCGTGCAGGCCGGGCTGGACCGCTCGGTACAGCACCGAGAACGCCGCCTCGTCACCGTCCTGGGCCCGTGCCACGGCCGTGCTCAGCGCCAGATCATCGGCCGACATACGCTGAACACGCCTTTCCTTTCGCACGATCGATCCGTCCCCCACGGGCCGAGTAACGCCCCGGAGCGTACGGCACGTCATACCGGCGTCCCAAATAGTCCGTGGCCACTCCACGCAACTCCCGCGTCGGGCGCGCCCGTGCCTGTCAAAGCGCCCGGTCAGGCTCGGCGTTCCGTGTCGTCGTCAGGGATGGCCCAGGAGGGCCGGGCCGGGGAGGTCGCCTGCCGTGGTCGCCGCGCGGGGCCGGGCCGCGACGGGAGAGCGGGGGTGGTGGCCGGTCGCGGCGGACCGGATGCGGGCAGGGGCGTGAGCTGCCCTGGTGGGCCGGCGGGTGACGAGCCGCGCGGTGGCGTGAAGCGGGCCACCTCGCTCGGGCACATGCCGAGCAGACGCCCGGCGTCACCCTGGCTCACGTGGAGCTTGTCCACGAGCTCGTGAACAGCAGCGGCGATCGCCTGACTCTCGGCGGCGACCGCGGCCGCCCGGCGGCGCCGCGCTTCGGCCACCGAGCCCAGCACGGGTGCGAGTTCGGGCACCAGAAGGTCCAGCACGATCACGTCCGGAGGGACCCCGACGGCTTCGGCGACGAGTCCGCGCGCCAGGTCCTCCACGCTTTCCAGGGTGCGGCACTGGCTGTGGAGGTCGAGGCGGGGGATGTCGACTGCCCACCATCGGCCGATACGGTGCAGCAGGACCTGGAATTCGTAGCGGGGACTCATGGGCTCTGCGTCCTCTCCCTTCCGTCGGCCGGGGCCGTTGCTCACGGGCTGACACGGGCTCGCGAACTCCGCTCCCTCGACCTGCCGGGAACGGCCGGGTAGGGGTGGTCAGCCGAGGCACAGCCCGAGCAGGCAGACCTCCGTGGGCGACGTCGACGCCTGTGAGGGTCTGGTGCTCTGGGGCGTGCCCGGCTTCGTGCCGTCGTCCATCGCGGGCGCCGACTGCTGTTGCGCCGTCGTACCGGAGCGCTCGGGGGTCGTGTGGCCGGCGGCCGGGGCGGTGCTGCGCGGCTGCGGGGTCGCCGTCGCCGGGCGGGCAGGAGCTACGGCGTCCGGCCGGGCGATCGGTTTCGTCGCGCTGGGCGTCGCCGCGAGGGACTGCTGCCGCGGTGCGTTGGTCGTCTGCGGCTGCGGCTGGGACGGGGCGTGTGACGGCCGGTGGGAGTGTCGAGCGGTCGCTGGTGCGGCGGCCGGGGGGCTCTGCTGGGGCGTCTGCTCCTGGATGGTGCTCGTTCTCGGGTCGTCCGGTGCCACGGCTGCCTGTGCCCGGTCGGTGGAGTGCCGGTCCATCAGGGCGATGCTCAGGCCGCCTCCGACGAGTGCGACAGCGCTCGCGACCGCTGCCCGGCGTTTGTTCTTCCTCCAGCGTGCCAGCCGGCGACGGCGTGCCGCACGCCCCGGCCGCGCGGGCGGCAGGTCCTCGGCGCCGGCGGCGACGTGCGGGTCCACGTCCACGGCAGCGGTGGACTCCGTCTCACCGTCCGGGATGCTGTCCTGCCACGTGACGGTGGCCGCGGGGTCCCGGTGGGCCGTTGGGGCCGGTCCGGCGCTCGTCGTCGCCGGGGGTGAGCCGCTGTGGCCCTTGGCGGCGGGCGGGGCTATGTCCGGGGCGTAGGCACCGCACCCGGGGCACACCAGTGCGCCGTTGAGGTGCCGACGGCATGTGGAGCAGTAATCCATCTGCGGTCTTCCCGTCTTCCTGGTTCGACGTGCCGTCGGCCTGGGCCGCGGCTTGGTCCTTGGGTGAGGAGGGGACACGCGGACGTACCCGCGTCGAGGCCCGCCCCTACGGCGGCGACCCGCGCCGCTCCGGCTGACCGGTCGCGGCGGCCCGGGTGCGGTCGTCCCGACGACGGGCTTGCCGACCCGCATCCCGTCCGGTCAGCAATTGCGCTGACTGGTGCCGCGTGCGTTCCGCGGCGAGTTGAGCTTCGGTTCGGTCCGTTTTCATCGCGATCAATAAAGAGGCCGGTCCGCGGTCAGGCTCGGTTGAGCCGGGCAGCGATCCCGTGACCGATCAGCAAATAGATGACGGCCGGTAGACCGTAATTGAGGACGACGCGTAGCCCCTCTGTGTCCATCGTGAAAATGTCCTGTGCCCACCAGGACAGCCAGCCCGCTGTGCCCCGCACGAATTCGACGAACACATTCGCGCGGTTGGCATCGAGCAGGAACAGCAGGATCCACAGGCCCAGCAGGCCCGCCGCAATGTCGACGATCGTGCAGATGGTGATGGCCGTACGCCGTGTGGTGGCCTGACGGTGCGGCGAGCGGTCCGGGCCCGGCGGCTCGTTGTAGGCCTGGTGTCCGGGAACCGGGTCGATGTTTCTCACGGGGATATCCGATCTGACGTAGTGCCGTTTCTGCGTGCTCGCGCCAGGGCACTCCGATTCAGCCGGTCGGTACCCCGCTTCTCCCTACTTCTGCGTCCCGTATGCACTGCAGCGTTACACCGACGTCTGTGATGTCCCGAATATTGCTTCCTATGCAGGCACTTACCGGCATGTTCACACGCCAGGCCAATTTTCCGGACGAAGTGGAGGAGTGTGATTCGGGTGCCGCCAAAGTCCCCGGTCGCCGGTGTTGGCGTAATTTCGTGACCGGATTATGAAGGAGTTCAGGGCATTCCTTCACAGAGTTGTCGGTCTCGCAACCATTCCCGTCCCCCCGTGACACTCCTGCCCTGTGGCGCGCTGTTGGAAGTGACCCCGGGTGGGGTCATGGCGCCCATCCTCCGGGGGGAGGTTTGCAGGCGCCGACGTGCTGGGGCAGGTTCGGTTCCCCCCGTGCCGGGCCTGCCCCTGCTCTCCCGGTTCGGAGAGCCGTGTGGCCTTGGGCGTCCCAGAGGTGTGACGGACCGTCACTGCGGTGCGCTGTAGGAGTGGGCCCAGGAACCAGGGACCCAGGGGCCTCGTGGCACCTGCTCGCCCCCTGTTCCGAGCGGGTGGTCGCGCAATGAGGGGCAGGCAGGTGAATCCCCCGTCGTCTGCCTGCCCCATGCGCACCCCGGCGCCCGGTCCGAGAGGGAGTGTGCATCGGCCCGGGCAACGGGGACCCGAACGCCCGCAAACCGAACAACCGGGCCGGGGGAACTACGAGCAACGCGATGATCGGGGTTGGGTGTGCAAGGTCTGCTGGCGGACCGCTATGAGTTGCAGGAGCTGCTGGGACGCGGCGCGATGGGCGAGGTCTGGCGAGCCTGCGACCAACTCCTCGGGCGGCCCGTGGCCGTCAAGCTGCTGCATGCCGCGGAGCCGGCGGACGCCGAGCGATTCCGCCTGGAGGCCCATATCGCGGCCCGGCTCAACCACCCCAACGTCGTGGGCATGTACGACTTCGGCGCGCACCATGACCAGGCACACCTGGTCATGGAACTCGTCGACGGCTGGAACCTGGCCCAGGAACGCTCCCTGCGCGGCGCCCTGCCTCCGGCCGAGGCGGCGGCCATCACTGCCCAGGCGGCCGCCGGCCTCTCCGCGGCACACCAGCAGGGAGTGGTCCACCGGGACGTCAAGCCTGCCAACCTCATGCTGACCACCGACCGCACGGTGAAGATCACCGACTTCGGCATCGCACGCTTCGCCGAGGAGGCCGCCAGTAACCTGACCGCCACAGGCAAGATCATCGGCACTGCCGACTACCTGGCTCCGGAACGCGCGCTGGGCCGTCCCGCGCAGCCCGCGTCCGACGTCTACTCCCTCGGTTGTGTCCTGTACGAACTGCTCACCGGGCGGCCCCCGTTCAGCGGAGCCACGTCACTGGCCGTGGTCCAGCAGCACGTCAGTGCCACACCTGCACCGCCCGACCGCCTGCGCCCCGGCATACCGCAGCCGCTCTCCGACTACGTGCTGCGCATGCTCGCGAAGGACCCGGCCCAGCGGCCCACCGCCGAGCAGGCAGCCGTCTGGCTGGCCGCGCAGAGCGGGACACCACGACCGGCCGAGCACGGCACCACTCTCATGCCCACCCCGGCAGTTCCACCGCCTCCGGCCCCGGACACCGGTGACTCCCGTGCCGGCACGCACTCCCGCCCCACCGGTCGCCGCAAACTGGCCTCCAAAGCCGTTCTCGCCGGCGCCGGCCTCGCGCTGTTCGCCGGGGCCACGGCCCTCGGGGCCTCGCTGAACTCAGGTGCCACTGCGCCTGCGTCTCCGGTCTCTCCCCCACCCGCTCGCATCGCATCAACGCCCGCCGGTCGGACCCCGGCCACGACGCCATCGCCTGCCCCTGCGTCCGCCCGGACGTCACCCAGGCCGGCACCCGGTGGCGACAAGGGCGGCGAGTGGTCAGGCAAGCACGGCGACGGGAACGGAGGGAAAGGACGGCGACGGCACTCCGGCGACTGAGCCGCTGGGAGAGGCCGCGTACAGCCGTGACGGCGGGCAGAGGGGGCCGGGCCCGCGCCGCAGTAGTGCGGCGCGAGCCCAGCCCTTGTCGGTCAAAGAGCGCCGCCGTCAGAAGGCGCCGGTGCCGTTGGGCGTGCCGAGGCCGGTCGGCCCGTCGTATCCCGAACGCGCGGTGCACAGGTAACTGCCGCCGCAGGAGCCGTTGCTGCCCGACGTGACGTCGTTGAGCGCCGACCTGTGGCTGTACGGATACGAGCCGTTGACGACCTGAGAGGTGTTTCCGGCCAGTGCGTAGACGCTCGCGATGATCGGCGACGAGACGCTGGTGCCACCGACTTCGACCCATCCGTCGGCACCCTGTGCGACACCGAGTTGAAGCTCGGTGTCGCACAACAACCCGCCGCGGCAGCTGCTGTACGTGTCGTAGACCGCCACCCCGGTGTTCGGGTCGGCGACCGCGGCCACATCGGCCACGGTGCGCTTGGCGCATCCGGAATCGTGCTGCCAGGACGGCTTGGCCTCGTACGCCGAGCAGCCGGAGCCCGCGCCGCTCCAGGCGGCCTCGGTCCAGCCGCGGGAGTTGGACGCCTTGCTCAGCGAGGTGCCGCCCACGGCGGTGACGTACCGGGAGGAGGCCGGCCAGGAGACGCCGTAACCGGAGTCACCCGAGCTCGCCGTGATCGCGACGCCGGGGTGGTGGAAGTGCGAGTCGAAGGAGGTGATGGTGTTGTCCTCGGACCCACCCCAGCTGTTGGAGACCGAGACGACGCCCGATGTGGTGGCGGCGGTGTCCTCGGCCTTCATGAGATCCGAGACGTTCGCCGACTTTGCCTCGACCAAGAGGATGTGGCAGCCGGGGCATGTCGCCGAGACCATGTCGAGGTCGAGGCTGATCTCCTCGGACCATCCGTAGTCACCGGAGGGCAGCGGCGATGCCTGGCCGCTCTGATTCACCTTGCGGAAGCAGCCGTTGGCGCGGGTGCACGAAGGCAGACCGTAGGCGCTGCGGTAAGCGGCCAGGTCGGACTCGGCGTTCGGGTCGTCCATGGCGTCGACGATCGCCACCGTTCGACCGGATCCCGAGGTACCGCCCAGCTTGTATGCGGAACGCAGCTCGGACGGCACGTACCCCATCGTGGTCGGGGAGCCGGTGGTGAACGGTGACATGCGGCCCGAGGTGGTGCGGTGGGCCTTCATGACGCCGAAACAGCGGGCCTGTCCTGCTCGCAAGCGATGGAAGCAGCCGAAGCCCGTCGTACCCGCCGAGGCGGACGCGCGCGGGGCGGACGGGAGAGCGGCGGCCTGGGCACCGGTGGCCAGGCCGATGGTGAGGGCGGTGACGGTGAAGGTGAGCATCGCGGTGAGGGCAGCTGCCATCCGCCGCACCCGCCGTCTCGGTCGGTGCCGGTGGATCACCAGGGATCCGGAGGGTGTCTCGCGTCGGTGCATCAAGCCTCCG
The DNA here is from genome assembly GCF_042868225.1 of Streptomyces sp. NPDC007856. Classification (NCBI taxonomy): domain Bacteria; kingdom Bacillati; phylum Actinomycetota; class Actinomycetes; order Kitasatosporales; family Streptomycetaceae; genus Streptomyces; species Streptomyces sp. NPDC007856. The sequence goes on from NZ_JBIAEC010000003.1 coordinate 460,757, forward strand.
TGCGGTTTCAGGCGGTTCGGGAGGGCCACATGACGAAAACCACCCTTGACAGACGGCATGTCAGGGCAGCTGCGGGCCGGATGGTTTCACCATGCGGTCGCCGTCTTCCGCCGGTCAAGGCCATGCCAATGCAGGTGTTGTGGGGCTGCCGCGGTGAGCGAGTGAACCGCCGGTGGCGCTGGCGTGTCCGCGGTAGTGCTCTGGCCGCCACCGCCTCCGGGTTCCGTGTGGTCCGGGGGCGGACAAGGTAAGCGCGTTGCGCGGCCGGGAACCTGTAACCGGCGCTTGGCGGTGGCTCACTCGCCGGCTCGCCGCCTCCATCAGCACGAACCTCTTACCAGGCCAGGTGAAAGGCGCTGACCTGCGGCACTGCGCGGGCGTGTCGTGGCTGTGGCCGCGAAACGGGGCAAACTCGCTGCTCCTGTCGGGAAGGAGGAGTTCGTGCGAAGACAGCCTCGTCAGTGGCAGGAGTTATCGTCCGACTTGCTTGTTCACCTTTTCAACAGGAGCTCCATGAGCCTCAAGCAGGTCTCCGTCACCGCGGCGATATCGGTCGTCGCGGGGCTGACCACCGTCACCGTCGGCCTCACCGGCTCCGCCGCCTGGGCCGACAGCACGGCTGCTCTGCCGCTTTCCCACTACTCAGACATGCTGGTCGACGCCGCCCACCAGCACATCTTCTTCAGCCAGGGTGCCGGATCGACCGGCATCCTGGTGACCGACCTGTCCGGCACCCCCGTCACGACCATCGAGAACGAGCCGGGCGCCACTGGTCTGGCGCTGTCCGGCGACGGCGCCACGCTCTACGCGGCGCTGTCGGACGGCGACGCGGTCGCCGCCATCGACACGGGGGAACTCACCGAGTCCGCCCGCTACTCGACCGGTACGGGCAGCGCCCCGGCCTCCGTCGCGTTGGCGGGCGGCAGGGTCTGGTACGGATACACGGCTGACGGCAAGGGCGCCATCGGATCGGTGGATCCGTCCGCCGCCGACCCGGCGGCGACGCCTCAGCCCTCGATGTCGCACTGGTCGGTCGCACCCCTGCTCGCGACGGGCGGAGGTGTGCTCGCGGCCGAGGAGCCGCAGCAGAGCCTCAGCCACGTCGCCACCTTCGACGTCTCCTCCGGGACGGCGTCCGTCAAGGCCGACACTCTTGTCCATGGCGGCACGGCAACCGGCTTCCAGGTCACCGGAGACGGCGCGGAGGTCGTACTCGCCGCCCCCCAGCAGCTCGCCGCGCATGCCTACCGCACCGCGGACCTCGCCTTCGCCAGCCCTTCCGCTTACGGCACCGGCGGCGCCGGCCCGAACGCGCTCGCCCTGGACGCCGACGGAACGATCGCCGCCGGCAGCCCCTCGGGCTCGGCCGCCGGTGTCTACCTGTACGCCGGCTCGAACACCCTCGCCGAGAACCACGTCACCTTCCCCTCCGGGACCCTGACTCCGGACGGCCTGGAGTGGGGAGCCGACGGCCTGACGCTCTACGGCGTCACACAGGACTCCTCGGGGGCCTACACCCTCAACGTGCTGAGCGACCCCAAGCTCACCGACACACAACTGTCCCTGAGTCCCCCGCAGTACGCCGTTCCCACCCAGCAGTACACGTTCACCGGATCGCTGAGCACCAGGGGCCTGCTACCGGCCGGCGCGTCGCTCCAGGTCACCCGCGACGGTACGGCCCTGCCCGACGCCACCGTCGGCAAGGACGGCTCCTTCGCCATCAGCGACACCAGCCAGGACGAGGGCGCGTACACCTACCAGGTGACGTACGCGGGCGACGCGACGCACCGGGCCGCGACGGCGTCCCTGACGGTGCACGTGGCGAAGCTCTCCACCACCATCCCGTTCCCCGACTTCAGTTCGGCGTCGCCCCGTTCGGTGGTCTTCACCGGATCGCTCATGACCCAGCCGAACCTCGGCGGCCTTCCCCAGGGCACCACCGTCCAGGTGTCCCGGACGAACGAGGACACCCAGGAGACGACGCAACTGCCGTCGGCCACGGTCGACCCTGCCACCACCGAGTTCACCGTCACCGACGACCCGGACCGCGCGGGACGGTTCACCTACCACCTGTCGTACGCGGGTGACGCCACGCACCAGCCGACGTCCTCCGACGCGTCCGTCCAGGTCTCCCCGTACGCCCCGGCGCTGACCCTGAACGCGCCCGCGACCGCCACCCGCGGCTCCGCGCTGACGTTCAGCGGCGCGTTGAGCGACGCGCCGTACGACAACGGTGAGACGGTCACCGTGACCCGTACGGACGCCGCCCACACCACGACGCCCGTGCAGTGGACCGTGCCCGTGGGAACCGACGGCACGACAACGGTCAAGGACACGCCGTCCATCGGTGGCGCCAACACCTACACGGTCAGCTACCCGGGCGACGCCTCCCACAAGGCGGCCACCGCGTCCGCGATCGTCCAGGTGTCCCGTACCGCGACGGCCCTGTCCGTCACCACCAACGCGTCCTCGTACGCGTACGGCGCGACCGCCACCGTCACCGCCCACCTGGGCACGACGTACAACGGCCGTACGGTCTCGATCTACGCCCAGCCTTACGGCGGCGGGAAGACGCTGGTCAAGAGCGGCACCGTGGACGCGGGCGGCAACCTGTCGGCCACGTACAAGCTCACCCGCAACACGACGTTCACGGCGTCCTTCGCGGGCGACTACCGCTACGCACCGGCCACAGCCATCCACACCGCCTACGACCAGGTGAAGATCGCGGAGACGCTGGGCGGCTACTACACGAGCACGACGTACAGCGGCGTCACCTACCGCGTGTACCACCACACGGTGAAGCCGCGGGTGACCGCCGTCGTGACCCCGAACAAGTCCGGCCAGTGCGAGAAGTTCCAGGCCCAGGAGTACTACAGCGGCGCCTGGCACGCGCTCACCACCTCGGGCTGCTACTACCTCGACCCGAACAGCACCTGGGTGGCGCAGCTGAGCCTCACCAACGCGGTCAACCAGAAGTTCCGAGTGCGCTCGGAGTACGTGCACAGCACGCAGGACAACACCAACCTGACCACGTGGGGCGGCTGGCTCTACCTCACGGTCAGAACCTGAGACGCCCCGGCGGCGATCGGCCCGGACACCCGCGACGGCGGTGCCCGGGCCGGAGGGCCGGTTGTACGCCTCTGTTGCACTTCAGGTCCGCGACATCATGTGCGGGCCCGGGGGTGGGGGCCCGGCTGTGGTGCGAGGGAAGGTGCGTACACTGTCGTGACTTTGAGCGGACTGGGTACCGGCCGCCGGCGTGCTCCCCTTACCCCCCACCACGGCCGGCGTTGAGCGCCCGGTGCGCTCCCTTCATGGGGAGGAACGGGTGGCTCAACACCCTCACAGACGCGGCCGTCTGCTGGCCGCGGCCACCGCGACCGTGCTCGCGGCAACCTTCGCTGTTCCCGTCGCCTGGGCGGACACCGCCGCACCAGCACCGGTCACCGCGCCAATCACCCTGCCGGCCGAGACCGTTCCGGCCTCCGTCGGCCCGGGCCAGGTCGTCGACGTCTCCTCGACCGGCGTCCTGCACGGCAGTTACGGGAACAGCTACGCCTGGACCGACTTCGCCTCAGGGACGACCACGCGACTGGCGTTCCCGTCCGACACCCGGGCAGCCCGGTACGCCGGCAACGGGCTGGTGGCGTTCTACGCCAACGGCGCCGGCGGCGCTCCGCTGGTGTTCCAAAGCCTTTCCGACGGCAGCCGCCGGACGGCCTGCGACTGCTACGTGTACGGTGCCTTCGCCGGAAAGGCCCTGGTGTCCGACCACGGCAGGGGGCTGGCAATCGCCTCGCCGGACGGCACCCTCACCCCGGTCGCCGCGCCGACCGGCGCCGTGTTCAGCGGCTCGATCCGGGGCGGTGGGGACAACGATCACGTGATGATCCCCTATGAGCAGAATGGCGCCCAGTACTACTTGTGGATCAACGCTGACGGCAGCAGCTCCGTGATCGACGCGTCCTCGCTGCCGGGGACGGGACAGTTCGCTGTCGGCGACGGCAAGCTCGTATTTCTGAACGGCGCCGGCGACGTCCGGGTCTTCGACGCAAGCGACGTCACGGCGCCCCCGGTGTCCGTCACCCTGAGTCTGCCCGGCCCGTCCCGCCTGGTCGGCGTGGTGGGGGACAACCTCGTCGTGGTCACGCCGGCAGGGGGTTCCGGCTTCACGTTGTCGGCGCTCCCGCTGAACGGGGGGCCCGGCCAGTCCCTGGGCACTGGATACCCGGTCACCGTGCCGCTCACCGATCCGGAGTCCCCGGACGGCAAGGTCGTGGTCGCGCAGACATCGGCGTCCGGCACCACCATGCGTGTGCTGACCGCCGCCTCCGACGGCTCCGTGGACTCGACCGCGTTCGCGGACTTCCCAGTGACCACCTGGCGGCCGGACGCCCTCGCGCTGGCGAACGGGGAACTGGACGCCGCCTACACCAGCCCGTACACCCCGGACAGTTCCCGGATGCAGCACACCGAACTGCCCGTCGATGCCGCGGGGAGCACGGGTGCGACCACCTCACTGAATGCCCTGCCGCAGGGTGACGCGCTGTTCGCCTCCGCGGACGGCTCGCCGGTCGTGGTGGACGCGGCGAACGGCGACATCATTTCGGGCGCCGGGTCCAAGTTCTCCACCGGCCTGTCCGACCTGCGCGATGTCCAGGTGGCCGGTTCGACCGAGGCGTTCAGCGGCCTGACACCGGCAGGGACCCGGATCCTCCAGGTCGTTACGGGCGTCGAGGCGAAAAAGTGGCCGTTCAGCACGTTCGCGCTGTCCGCGACCACCCTGTGGACCCAGACCGCGCCGGGCACGGTCACCGGCGTCAACCTGGACACCCTGCCCACCACCGCCCCCGCGCCCGGCACGTTCACCGTCGCGGACTGCCCGCTGTCGGTACTGCGGGCGAACGGCCCGTGGATCTACTGGGCCTGTGCCACGGCCGACGGCGGCGCCGGGGTCTACAACACAGTGACCCGCACGTCGGTGCCCGTGCCGTGGACCGCCGACGGGGACATCGCGCTCGGCGACGGGTTCGTGGCGACCGTCTCCGGCAGCGCCCTCGGCGTCACCGACGTCACCAGCGGTACGGCGCAGACCCGCAAGGTCGCCGACCTGGCCGACCCCGTGCTGGGACAGGGCTAAACCGTCGACCCGTACGGCGGCGGGATCGTGTACGCGGGCAGCGACGGCACGGTGCACGTGGTGCCGAGCGGGGTGTCACCGTCCGATGTGGCCCTGTACGGCCAGACGACCGGCGTCAGGAACGACGGCACGGGGTGGCAGGGCACGTGGCAGATCTCCCGGCCGATCGCCTCCTGGACGCTGACCGTCACGAGCATGGCCACCGGCAGGGTCGTCAGCACCGTCACCGGCGGTCCGGCCCGTGCACAGTTCACCGCCCAGTGGGACGGCACCGAGCCGGGCATCACCCGGCCCTCGATCGGGCCCTACACGTGGAAGATCACCGCTCGGCCGGCCGACGGCCGGGGCCCGGACGCCACCACCACGGGTACGACCCTGCTGCCCGGCGGCGCACCGGCGTTCCATGACTTCCAGTCGGCGAACGGCCTGCCGGACACCTTCGGCGACATCCTGGTCCGCACCTCGGCGACCACGTTCTCCTACAAGGACAGCACCGGAAACGGCTCCTTCATCCCGCTCCAGGACAAGTCGACCTGGCCCGCCGGCACCACGATGGTGCCGTTCGGTCCTCTGCGCGACCGGAAGACCAACGACGTGCTCGTACGCACACCGTCCGGTGATCTTCGCGTCTACTCGAACCTGTACAACAGAAACGCCTACACCGACCTGGGCACCGGCTGGAACCAGTTCAAGTGGCTCGGCTACGCCGGGGACGGCAACGGGGACGGGTACCCGGACCTGCTGGCGTGGAGCGCGTCGAACGGCAACCTGTACCTGTACCCGGGCAACGCCCAGGGCCGGTTCGGGGCGCGGACACTGCTGCGCACCGGCCTGGCCTACACCAAGCTGATCGCGGTCGGGGACGTCACCGGTGACGGGGTGGGGGACCTGCTGGCGTACGACTCCAAGCGGAACCTGTGGCTCATGGCCGGCAACGGCAAGAGCAACTACGCCGCGCGCAAGGAGGTCTTCGCCGACTGGGGGCAGGCCTACAACACGATCACCGGCGTGGGCGACGTGACCGGTGACGGCAAGGCGGACCTGCTGGAACGTGACTCCGCCGGCAACGTCTGGATAAACCCCGGCCGCGGAGACGGCACGTTCGGCGCACGAATCAAGGCTGGCGCCGGCTGGCAGAACTACCTGAATCTCTACTGACGGCCACACGGCGCGGGGCCGGAGGACAGCCCTCCGGCCCCAGACCTACTCCAACCAGGCCTACGCCGTCGGCTGACACGCGGCGAGTGATCACCGCACGCAGCAAAAAGGCCCGGGTCTGTGACCTGGGCCTTCTTCATGGAGCGGGTGACGAGAATCGAACTCGCGCTCTCAGCTTGGAAAGCGACGGCGTTTGGATGGCGACACGGCTTCTGACCTGCTGGTATGCCGCCCGGGGTGCGGTTTCGAGGGCTGGTTTCGCACCGCTGTTTACCGTGGTTGTCCGGTCTTATGGGCACGCTTTGGGCACGCACCCACGTGGGGGCACTGTGCGTGGGGTCGGATCGCTCCGCTGCCGTGGGACAGCTGCGGGTGCGGGATGGCCCCGACTTATCGGCTTGCAGATGCACACCCCTATGAGGGCGTAGGCCGTCTGCGGGCCGAGCCACACGGTGCGCGGTGATTGCCTCGGCCGGTCAGGTGGGCCCGTTCGGGCTCCGGGAGAAGGCCGTGTCGCCGGCCAGCGCCACGATCGCGTCCTTGACGAGCAGCACGCGCGGCGGGTAGTCCTGCGCTTTGTCCCCGGGGGCGTCGAGGGCGGAGGTGCGCCAGACCTCTGCTCCGGTGCGGCTGTCCAGTGCCAGCAGACGGCCGAAGCGGTTGGAGAAGTAGACCCGCTTGTACGTCGCTGACACCGCGGGCGCGGACAGACTCTCCATGTCTGTTGTCTTCTGCCAGAGTTGTTTGCCGCTGGTCGCCGACACCGCGGTCAGCGTCCCGTCGGAGCGGACGAAGTAGACGACGCCGTCCACGAGGGTGGCCGCGCCGGTCAGTGGATGTGCCAGCGGTATCCGGCTGACCTGCCCGGTGTCCGGAGCCACCCGCAGCAGCGCGTTGTAGGGCCGTTCGTATCCGGCGTCGTACACGTCCTTCGCGGTCTGGGGGGCGAGGAACAGGGGGTGCCCGCCGACTGCGCCGAGCGCTTCCGCCTTCTTGGGCAGTGTGGCGGTCTTGTTCAGGCTGCCCGGTGCGAGCTTCATCAGCTCGACCGGGGCCCGGCCGGGCTCGGTGCCGGCTGAGCACAGGGCGTAGGGGGCGCCTCCCAGCGCCGACGGAGTGCAGACCTCGTTCAGCGAGGGCGCCCGCCACAGTTCCTTTCCGGACGGTTGGTAGGCCACGAACGAGGAGTAGTCGGGGGACAGGGTCAGCAGTCCGCCGTTGTACAGGACCGCGTCCTGGGACTTGTTGATGTCGCGTTGCCAGCGCCGGTGCCCGGTTGTCGCGTCGAGGGCCACCACGCGCCGGGTCCTGTCGTCCGGATCCTCGTACATGTAGACCAGCCCGTCGCGGACGCCGATCGGCTGCGCCCCCTGAGGGCGGGTGCCGGTCCGCCACAGGGTGCGGCCGGAGGCCGCGTCGATCCTGGCGGCCGTGAAGCCCGTACCGCCACAGAACAGGGCGCTTCCCTCCGCTATGCATCCGGGGCTGTTGTAGTCGAGCGGAACACCCGTCACGTCGGACCGCAGCGCCGTGCGCCATGGCCGCCAGCCGTCGGGCAGTGACGCGGCACGGGCGGTGGTGTCCTGGCCGGCCACGAAGACAGCCACCCCGATCCCCAGCCCCGCGACGGCCAGCGCCGCGCCGAGGCCGGCGAGCAGCATCCGGCCCCGGCGTCGCTTGCCGGTGCCGGTGTCTGTCGCGGCGCCCCCGGAGGTGGTGGCCGTGCTCCGAGAAGTGAGGTGGCGCCGGGGGTTTACGGACTGCCCGGTCTCCGGAGACCCGGTGGCGTCGGATTCCGGCAGGGTCTGGAGCATGCGGTGTATGTCGCTCAGTTCCGGCCGTGCGGCCGGGTCCTTGTCCAGGCAGCGCTCGACAATGCCTAGGAGCCCTGCGGGCACCCCGCCGAGGTCAGGGGTCCCGTGCACCACCTGATAGCCGGTTATGTACGGGCTGTCGGCGTCGAACGGTCCCGTGCCGACGGCCGCGAACACCAGCAGTGACCCCAGCGAGAACACATCCGAGGCCGGGGTGACCTTTCGAGGAGATGCCAGTTGTTCCGGCGACATGAAGGGTGGAGTGCCGATCATCCGCCCGGTCGTGGTGAGGTTCTGGTTGCCGGAGGCGCGCGATATGCCGAAGTCGATGACGCGCGGCCCGTCCTCGGTCATCAGGACGTTGCCCGGTTTGAGGTCCCGGTGCACCAGGCCCACCCGGTGGATGTCGCGCAGCGCCTCGGTGAGCCCCAGCCCCAGCGCGCGCAGGTCCCGCCGGCTCAACGGGCCCTCTTTCTCCACGACTTCGGAAAGGGTGAACCCCGGCACATAGAGCGTCGCCATCCACGGCCGTTCGGCGTCCGGGTCGGCGTCCACGACAGGCGCGGTGAAAGCGCCGCTCACTCTGCGCGCTGCTGCGATCTCCTGCCGGAAGCGCGTCCGGAACTCCTCCTCCTGGGCATACGGCCCGTGCACGAGCTTGACCGCGACCTGCCGTCCCGAGGCGGAGACTCCCAGATAGACGACTCCCATGCCGCCCGCCCCGAGCCGACCGAGAAGGGTGTACCCGCCGATGGACTCCGGGTCCCCGGTGCTCAGGGGCGTCATCGCCGATCATCCTTCCCAGCGCCGGCCTGCCTCACGGGGATCACAGTAGGGCCTGCCGCCCCAGAAACGGAGCCGCGCGTATCACGCATCGGTGCCCCTGCGCCGTGCGATGGGTCATTCGTCCTGGCGGGAGCTCAACTCCTGGCAGTCCAAGCCGATGTCAGTGTCGAGGTTGGACACCCGACCGGGCGGGGCCGTCGTCCCTGGCCCGAGTATTCCGGTTGCCCTGGTCCCCAACACCACCTGACGGGACGCGATCCACGAGAGGGCGACACCGGCGCCGCCGGCTCCAGTTGTCCCCTCCCCGAGGCCAAGACACTTGCCGGCAGCCCGCGGAGATCCAGTTCCGCGACGTTCATGCCCTGGACATCGGCGACGACCAGCGCGGATGCCGCCCAGTGCGATCGTGGGCCCCGGACCGCAGAACGCGCTCGAAAGTACACGTGCGCGTGATCCGGGTCGTCCGGCACCGGCTCCGAAAGGCTTGAGCGATGGTGAGGAACCGATGAACCCGAGTGACGTCGACCGTAGCGAACACACCGCCGCCGAACAGCAAGCGGATGCAGGGGTCAAGCCGTTGCTCGACGCGCCGCAGACGGCCGCGGCGGGGGTGGCGATGTGGATCTTCGTCGTCGCCCCGCCGATCTCCCTGATCGCCATGGTGCCGTTCGCGTGGGGATGGGGCGTGTCCGCGCTGGACCTCGGCATGGCCGTGGTTTTCTACGTCGTTTCCCTGGCCGGCCTCACGGTCGGCTATCACCGTCTCTTCACGCACCGCTCGTTCAAGGCACGGCGGGGACTGCGCATCGCTTTGGCTGTCGCGGGTTCGCTGGGGGTCGAGGGCTCGCCGGTCCAGTGGGTGGCGAACCATAGGCGCCACCATGCCTTCGCCGACCGCGAGGGTGATCCGCACTCGCCCTGGCGCTATGGCACCAACACGCGCGCGCTACTGAAGGGACTTCTCCACGCGCACATCGGGTGGATGCTCAAGCGTGAACTGAGCAACCGGGCCAGGTTCGCTCCCGACATCGCCGCCGATCCCGATCTGCGGCTCATCGGTCAACTCTTCGGACCACTGACCGCCGTCTCGCTCCTGGCCCCGGCGTTGGTCGGCGGGTTCGTCACCGGCACCTGGACGGGTGCGCTGACCGGGTTCTTCTGGGCCGGCGTGATCCGGATGGCGCTGCTGCACCATGTCACCTGGTCGGTGAACTCGATCTGCCACGTCGTGGGCAGGCGCCCCTTCGCCAGCCGGGACAAGGCCACCAACTTCTGGCCACTTGCACTGCTGTCCTTTGGCGAGAGTTGGCACAACTCACATCACGCCGATCCCACGGGCGCGCGCCACGGCGTGCTGCCGGGCCAGCTCGACCCGGCGGCCCGCCTCATCTGGGTGTTCGAGAAGCTTCGCTGGGCCCACGACGTGCGCTGGCCGAGCTCGGATCGTCTCAGCGCTCGGCTGCTGCCCAACCCGGGTGCCCCGCATGGGTCCTCGGGCTGACGATGCTTGGACCACCCGTCGCCGCGGGAGCCGCCGGATGCCTGGACTGGGTTGAAGACCTGCGGCAGAGACGCTTGAGGGTCAAGTTGCCGGTGACCCGACCAGGATCAGCCCTCCTATCGAGGGCGCGACGAAGGCGAGGCTGTACTGCCGTACCACCTGGGAGCCCGGCCGGGAGGACGGGCCTTGTACCGTGTGGCCGGCCAGGCTCTCAGTGCCGCGTCGTCAATCGGGGCAGCCATCTCTGCCTGGACGCCGACGCCGGCACGACCGGCGTAGAACGGCCAGGAGATACAGGCCACGAGCTGTGACGGGCTGAGTGCCCAGACGTGGCAGCCGGGCGGCGGCGGAACGCTGGTCAGCGTCCCGGACGGCTTCTGTCTGGGCGCGGAAGCCTCCACCTCCGGGCAGGACGGTCAGCGGGTCCAGGGCTTCGGATGCGCGGGCAACACCAACCTGGTGTGGCACTGGTCCTGATGGCCCCGCCGAGGGGTGGACACGACGTCGCCCCTCCCCTCACAGTCGCGTCATGGCGCGGGCATGCCCGCTCGCGTGGATCGTGGCCTTGGTATGGCCAGGTTCGGCCGGTCTGCCGGTACCTCTACACCCCCTGGCTGGACGCAGAAACCGGCGAGAAGAGCCGGGTGGTTACGCGGTCGACTTCACCGCGTGTGCCTCCAGGGCCCAGCAGCCGTTGCGACGGCCCGATCTGTCCGTTGTTCTCCGCTTTCCCGTAACGGCGCGTCAACTCGCTTGTCGCAGCGGTGTCTTGGTGCAACTCCGACGGCAACGGGTGGCCCGGCACCGGCCTCCTATGAAGCAACCGAGGCCGCCCAGCCGGAGCGAGCGGCCGATACGACACCGCTTCCCAGGAGTATCGATGCGCGTCAAGAAGATGCCCGCTCTCGCCCTCGTCGTCGCTGCTGCCGCCCTCTCGTTGACCGCATGCAGCAGCGGCGACGGATCGAGCGCTTCCACCAACACCGGCGCGTCCACCGGAGCGAGCGGTTCCACCACTGCCGGCACCTCCACCGGCGGGCAGGGCTCGACCTCAGGTTCCTCCTCGTCCGGCTCCACCGGCTCCACGGGCTCCACCGGCTCCAGCAAGGGCAGCAACCTCTCCGCCAAGACCCAGTCCTCGACGTCGGGCTCCATGTGCGAGACCGACCATCTCGCCTTCAGTGCCTCCGCCAGCGGGACCAAGAACGAGATAGTCGTCAACCTGAAGAACACCGGTTCCAAGAAGTGCAGCATGCACGGCTTCCCGGGCGTCCAGCTCGTGGGCCCCGATGGACTGGGCGACACCGGGCCCGACGCCGCCCGCACCGACGCCTCGGCGTCCACCGTCACCATCGGGCCGGGGGAGGAGACCCGCTTCCTGCTCCGCTACATCCCGGACGCCAGCGGTTCCGGCAAGAAGTACACCCGGCTCTCCGTCACCCCGCCGAACGAGAAGGTCTCGGAGATCGTGAATCTCAACGATCTCGCCTTCACCATCGCCGCGTCCAGCGGCAACGCTCCGGACGTCTACGTCGACCCGGTCGGCTACCACGTGGGCTCCGGCAAGTAAGCTCAGCAGACACGCCGTTGCTCATATGACCGCCCACCACTGACACCCGGCGCTGCCGCTCAACCGAACGCAGCCAGGGAGACCGGCTGCCACTGGCGCCAGGTGCTCAGTCGCTCCTGGTAGAGAGCGGCGACATCGGTGAAGGACTTGCCGAGGAAGATCCTCAGTGGGGGGCGCTCCGCGTCGACGATCCGAAGAATCGCGTCGCGGGTCGCGCGCGGGTCGCCCACCTCGAAATCCTGCGCGGTGGCCGTGTGGACTTCGGTGTAGTCCGGGTGCCGCTCACTGTGCCGTGCCCCGCGAGCCAGCCAGTCGGTGGCGTAGGGGCCGGGCTCGACGTTGGTGATGTGGATGCCGAAGGCTGCCACTTCTTGCGCCAGGGACTCCGACAACCCCTCAAGAGCCCATTTGGAGGCGTGGTACGCGCCGATGCCGGGGAATGCACGTACGCCTCCCTCGCTGGTCACTTGCAGGATCCTTCCCGAGCGTTGCGACCGCATGACGGGCAGCACGGCCTGCGTGACCCACATGGCGCCGAAGAAATTGGTCTCCATCTGAGCCCGGAGGTCGTCCTCGTTCAACTCCTCGACCATGCCGAAGTGCCCGTAGCCGGCGTTGTTGACCGCGATGTCCAGCGAACCGAAATGCGAGTGGGCGAGCTGCACTGCCTCGTGCACCGCGGTGCGGTCGGTGACGTCGAGCCGGACCGGCAGTACCGCGTCCCCGTACCGCTCGACCAGAGGGGTCAGCAGGCTGACGTCCCGAGCCGTGGCCGCGACGTGATCGCCGCGTTCGAGCGCCGCTTCTGCCCACTGGCGGCCGAACCCCCTCGAACTGCCCGTGATGAACCACGTCTTCGCCATGACTGGTGCTCCCCCTGCGTGAATTGCTGTGCGTGACTTGCTTGCTGTTGCTCCTCCAGCGTGCTGCTGATCGAGGTATTCCACCAGCGAAGGTCTTGCATAAGAGACATGCAGTTTTGGAATGTGTCAGGATGACGGCATGGCGGACTTCACCCTGACCGGTCTGCGCGTCGTCCAGGCAGTGGTCGACACCGGATCGTTCACCGCCGCGGCCGACGCACTCGGATACACGCAGTCGGCGGTGTCCCGTCAGGTGGCGGCGATGGAAGCCGCTGCGGGCGCACCGCTGTTCGTCCGGGGCGCCCGCGGGGTGGCCCCCTCTCCCGCGGGCGTGATGCTCGCCCGCCGAGCCGCCACCGCCCTCAACGAGATCGACGCCGTCAGCACAGACCTCGCCGGACTGCAGGACCACGTCACCGGACGAGTCGCCATCGCGGCGTTCCCCTCGGCCGCCGCCGTGCTCGTCCCCAGAACACTGGCCCGCCTGGGAAACGACCACCCGGGTCTGATCGTCGACTTCGGCGAGGCGTCCTCGCCCACGCAGCTTCGCCAACTCCGCGCTCACCGCATCGACGTCGCGGTGATCGGTGTGGGACCGGACCTGCCCGCCTACGATTTCGAGGGACTGCGCCGCGACCTGCTCCTCGACGGCGGCCTTCTGCTCGCCGTCCCTGCCGACCACCGGTTCGCCGGCCGCGGAACCGTCCCGGTGGCCGAGCTGAGGGACGAACCCTGGATCGTCGGCAAGGGCCTGCGTGACGACCCCCAGTTCGGTGCCTGGCCGACCCTCGACCACCCGCGGATCGCCTACGCCGCCCGCGAGTGGCCCACTCGCCTCGGCCTCGTCGCCACCGGTCTCGGCATCGCCGTACTCCCCGAGGTGGCCGCGGCCGCGGTCCCCACGGGAGTCCGCGTCGTCCAGGTCGACGACCCCGCCTGGCTCGGCCGAGCCGTCCTCGCCGTCACGGTCCGCGACCGCTCTCCCGAGGTGACGGCCACCGTGGGGGCGCTGCGCCACGAGGCCGCACGGCTTCGTGCGGCGCCATGACGCTCACTCCTGATGGGAGTGAACGGGCTTGTGCAGCGGGCGTACCCCCTTGTGAGAACGGGCAGCCCCTCCGGGGCCGCGCCGCCTGACGTCCGGGACCAAGGTCAGTCGCGGCCGTCACCGAACCGCGGGGCCGGGGCGCTCCATCCGTGTTCGAGGAGGTCGAAGGCGGCGTCGACGGCTCGTTCGGGGTCGTCGGCGCGCTGGGCGAGGGCGGAGGTCTCCAGGGCGAACCGGGCCAGGGCGGCGCTGCGCGGGTCGTCGGGTGTGACGCCGAGATCTTGGGCGATGGCGCGGGCGAGGGCGTCCTGGTGGCGGATCCACATGCGGTGGGCGTAGTCGCCGAGGGCCGGGGTGGTCTTCACCAGGTTGAGGAAGTCGGCGTAACGGGCGTCGGAGTCGGCCCGGATGCGCACGCGCTTGACGTGCTCGCACAGGGCCTGGGGGACGGTCGTGCCGGGGGCGCGATCGCGGACGGCGGTGACGAGGCCCGGTCGAGGTTCGGCTCCTCTTCCTTCATGTGCGGCATGCGCAGAATCAGGGTGTCGAAGGCACCCGCACCGTGATAGATGAGGGTGACCGTCGGGCTCTCGTCCCCGGTGTACCTTGCCCAGTCCACTCTGGGGTCTCGTCCGGCGGAGTCCGGGAACGTCGGGTGCTGCGGCGCCGGCGGAGGCTGGGGTGGATCGGGGGCGTAGGCCGGGTACGGCGGTATTCCTGTACTGGCCTCTCTGCCCTGCTGGGCCGTGGCTTGTTCCGCGACGCCGCTCGTCACCACAACGGTGACGCCGACGGTGATCAACAGCAGCCCGGGCACGGTCGCGGGCTTGATGCCCTGCCCCATGAACCACCACGCGGCGAGCGCCGCCACGGGGGTCTCCAGCAGGAGCAGGACGCTCATGGTCGTCGCCGATGTCCTGCCGAGGGCGAAGTTCAGTGAGCCGAGTCCCAGGATCTGGGGAAGGACGAGCAGCCCGAGCAGCGACAGTTGAGTGGATCTGTCGAAGCCCGTCAGCGGGATGTGGGCCAGTCGGCAGACGGCGAGGAGTTCCAGACCGCAGACCAGCGAGGTGAACGTCGAGTACAGCGGCGTGCTCACATCCGCGCGCGACCGTTCGCTGAGCGCGGTGTACCCGGCCTGGGCGACGGCCCCGGCGAGGGCGAGCAGGTCCCCCAGGAGTGCCGTACCGCCGGACCTGATGTCGAGACCGCCCGCCGCGGCCGCGCCCAGCGCGGCGAGCGCGAGACCCGCCCAGGTCCGGCGGGATGCCCGGACGCCCTGGCCCGCGGCGATGAGGGCCTGCCAGACGGGCTGGGTGGCGACGAGGGCCGTGGACATGGCGACCGAGGTCAGCCGGGTGCTCGTCATGAAGGCCGCGAAGTGCAGGGCGAGCGCCGTGGCCGCGAGGAAGCCGAAGACCAGGGGCCGCCACTGCTCCCGGCGCAGGATGCCGCGCTCGCCGCGCGCGACGCGTACGACCTCGCGACGGCGCAGTAACAGCAGGAGAGGCCCGAGTACGGCGAAGCCCAGGCAGTTGCGCCAGAAGGCCATGGCGAGCGGCGAGGCGGAGGCGGCGGCGGTGAGCGGGGCGGTGGCCGAGACGGAGACCACGGTGACTGCCATCGCCGCCATGGAGAGCGGATCGAGTCTGGACTTCACGCGTTCGTACCGCCGTCCGCGGTATGTCCGATATTGGTCACTGGGCACGCGGTTTCCGGGAAGTGGGGGCGGCGGCTCAGGGCTTCGCCGGCGGAAGTGAGACGGTTCGGCGCCGACGTGAGCCGAGGTTGCCGGGCGGCCCGACGGGGAGAGTCCTCACCGGCCGAACAGCTCTCGACTGTGGTGGCCAACGGGCCTGGTGGGCACGGCTGCCGCCACCACGCGGCGCCGGCAGCCGCTGAGTTTGTTCGGGGGCGTCGGCCGTCCGAAGTCCCTTAGACGCCATCTCATTTGGCGAGTCTCCGGTAGCAGATGAGGGTACAAGCGATGCTGGTGAAGGCCAGGAAGTGCTCGGCTTTGCGCTCATAGCGGCGGTGCAGTCGGCGGCATCCGGCGAGCCAGGACATCGTGCGTTCTATCGTCCAGCGGTGACGGCCTAGGCGGGTTGAGGACTCGATGCCCTTGCGGGCGATGCGGTGCCTGATGCCGCGTCCGCGTAACCATCGCCGCAGGTGGTCGTAGTCGTATCCCTTGTCGGCATGGAGCTTTCCCGGTCTGCGTCGTCGGGGTCCGCGCCGGGAGCGGATCGGCGGTATCCCCTTCACCAGCGGGATCAGCGCCTGGCTGTCGTGCAGGTTCGCCCCTGAGATTCCGACCGACAGGGGCAGACCGGTCCGTTCGGTGATCAGGTGGATCTTCGAACCGTACTTACCCCGGTCCACAGGATTCGGACCTGTCAGCTCCCCCTTTTCAGGGCCCGCATGTTCACCGAGTCGATCGCGCAGCGGGACCAGTCCAGCTCGCCGCGGGAGCCGAGCTCGTCGAGCACCAGGCGATGAAGCTTGGCCCACACCCTGGCCTTCGACCACTCGGTAAAGCGTCGGTGGGCCGTCGCCCCCGACGGCCCGAACGACGCGGACGGCAACTGCTGCCACGTGCAGCCCGACGTGGCCACGAACACGATCGCAGCCAGCACCTCCCGGTCACCGTGCCGGCGTCGGCCGCCGCCTTGAGGCCGCGTTGGAGCTTCCGGGATGACCCGCTGGAACAGCTCCCACAACTCATCCGGCACCAGCCGCTCAACGATCGAAACCACGACCGACAGACTACCGATCCAAATGAGATGGCGTCTTACTGGACCGTGGCCGTGAGGGTCACCTCGATGTTCCCCCGGGTGGCGTTGGAGTACGGGCACACTTCATGGGTGGCCTTCATCAACTGGTCGGCGGTGGACTGCTCCAGGCCCGGCAGGTGCGCGGTCAGCGACACGGCCAGGGTGAAACCGCCGGCCTCCCGCGCCAGCAGGCTCACCTTCGACTGCACGGTCGAGGCGGACAGTTCGACCCCTTGCCCGCGCGCGATCAGGCGCAGTCCGTTGTGGAAGCAGGCGGCGTATCCCGCGGCAAAAAGCTGCTCCGGGTTGGTCCTGTCGCCGCCGGGGCCGCCCATCTCCTTCGGGACCGCCAGGACTTCGTCCAGGACGCCGTCGAGGGATCGGACTTCGCCATTGCGGCCGTCGCCGGTCGATAGGGCCTCGGTGGTGTACAGCGCGGTCATGTTGTTCCCTTTCATGGGTGTTTCTTCGGACGCGGCCCGGCCGCTACGCCGGACATCGCTTCCGGGACGTGGTGGGCGGGGACGCCGTGTCCAAGTGAGTCGGGCCGAGCCGAAGCCGGCGCCGCGTGGACGGCGAAGCCGCCGTACCGGGTTCCGGGCCGGTGACGCCTGTCGGCCCCCGCCCGTGTTCCGTTCCGGGCCCGACCCTGCGTCCTGCTCGTGGCTCCCGAGTGTGCTGGCGCCGGCCGCTCGCAGCCTGCCCCTGCCAGGGGCAGGCTGCCTGGCGTCCCGGTGATCGATACTCGGCGCATGGACAAGAAGGCGCGGTTGGGGGAGTTCCTCAAGACCCGCCGGTCGCAGTTGCAGCCGGCGGACGTGGGGCTCCCGGATTTCGGAGAGCGCCGTCGCGTGCCGGGTCTGCGCCGCGACGAGTTGGCACAGCTCGCCGGGGTGGGCCTGTCCTACTACACGCGGCTGGAGCAGGGGCTCTCGCTCAACGCCTCACCGGAGGTGCTGGACGCGCTGGCCCGTGCCCTCGGCCTTGACGAGGTGGAGCGCGCCCACCTGCACGACCTGGCCCGCGCCTCACGCCGCACCGGCACCCGGCGCAGGCCCGCGCAGGAGCGGGCGGGTGACACGACCCAGCAGTTGCTCGACGCGTTCGGCGACGCACCCGCGGTTGTGCTCGGCCGCCGCAGCGACGTACTGGCCTGGAACCGCACGGGACACGCACTGTTCGCCGGGCATCTCGACCCGCACATCCCCGATCAGCCCGACCAGCGCCCGAACACGGCCCGGCTGGTCTTCCTGGACGCGCACACCCGGGACCTGTACGACGCCGACTGGCCGAAGAAGGCCAGGGACGTGGTGGGGAAGCTGCGGCTCGCCGTCGGGCAGCATCCGGACGATCCTCGGCTGGCCGCGCTGATCGGTGAACTGGCCATGAAGAGTGCGGAGTTCACCACGATGTGGTCCGAACACCGGGTCAGGAAGTGGGACCTGGCGACGTACCGCATGCACCATCCGCTGGTAGGCCGCATGCAGCTCAACCTCCAGACCCTCAACGTCCCGCAGGAGGAGGGCCAGCGCATCGTCGTGGCGACCGCAGACGCCGGCACCACGTCAGCGGCAGCGCTGTGCCTCCTTGCCCAGGCCGGTGTTCCAACCGCTGCTCCGACCGCGCGGCAGGCGGGACGCACCGCGACTCCGGGATCTCCACGGGACGGCGCGGACAGCCGGAGCTAGGCGCCTGTTGCGGAAGTGTCGACCGCGCCGCACAACGAGACCGGGCCGACAGAGGGAGCGGCCGGTGGCGATTCTGCCGTCTCATTGCAACCCGTTCGGTCACTGCGGCCCCATCGCACGGAGCACGTCGGTGCCTTCGGTGAGTGCGGCCGACACCGGCCCGTCCGGGGCGATCATCGCTTCACCAGGTTCAGGAGCAGTGTGGCGATGTCCTCAGGAGCCTCCTCGGCCATGAAGTGGCCCACCTGGGTGGTGAAGTGCTGAAGGTCCTGGCGATTGTGTCCGGCAGCCCTGGCCTTGTTGACGCTCATCTGGAGAGGGCCGTCGACAAAGCTCACCGCGTGGGTCGAGACCGGTGCCCTCGGGCTATCGCACGCCCTCGGCGCACGCGGAGACCGCTTTCGGCAAGCGGGCGAAGTCGGTCTTCAGCGGGCTGAGGCTCTCGACGAGGCTGGACAGCCTGATGGACCTTTGGGTCGGGCAGCGTTCATCCAAAATATGGGTGGGCAGGACATAGAAGCGAAGGTCCTGAGCGTTGTCCAAGCGCGCACCGCTTGGCGGACGCAGCTGCTGGAAACCCGGTCCTCCAGTGGCAGGCTCCACGGCCGTCCTTTGCGGACCACATCCGCGCCTTCGCGGCGCAGCGCGGCGATCAGCTTGCCGAACTGACGCGGGCTCAGCCCGGTGAACGGGGCTATCCAGGAAGGCTCCGACTCCGTGATCACACCAGCCACCCCAAAATCATCCCCTGTGCAGAGCGGCTCTGCGTGATGTCCCGCGGAATCCGATGGCGCGACGCAGCTCCGGCGTCAAGAATCGCCGGATGCATGAAGTGAAGCTGTCCGACGGGATCATCGCTCTGTCCCCGCTGCGCCTGGACGATGCGGAGGCGCACCTCGCGGGGGAGGATGAGCCGCTGGTGCGCTGGCTCAGCGGCGGTCCCGGCACACGCGAGGGCGTCGAAGACTACATACGGCACTGCCGGGAACAGTGGGACACGGCCGGCCCACTCCGCGCTTTCGGCATCCGGGTAGGCATCGACGAGGCGCTCGCAGGGACGATCGACCTGCGGTTCACAGCAGAGGGCTTGTCTCCCGGACAGGTGAATGTCGCCTACGGCCTCTACCCGTCCTGGAGGGGGCGCGGGCTGGCCACCCGCGCGGTCCTCCTGGTCTCCCGATACGCGGCAAGTGAGGGAGCGAAGGAGGCCGTGATCAGGGTAGAGCCGGAGAATGCCACGTCTTCCGCAGTCGCCCGCCGGGCGGGGTTCACCCCCGGCAAACACACACACGGCGAGGACGGGACACGGCTCGACTGGTACATCCGGGACCTGCGCATCGATACCCAATGACGACCCTCGTGCTCCCAAAGCAGCACGAGGGCGCTTGGCGAGGCATGACCAGCGATAACGGGACAGCCCTTAGACAACAAACAACCCCCGAGTCGATGACCAGGGGGTTCACAGTGGAGCGGGTGACGAGAATCGAACTCGCGCTCTCAGCTTGGGAAGCTGATGTTCTACCATTAAACTACACCCGCGTAAGTACGGACATGATCCCTGCGGATCTGGTGTCCGGACCTTGCTCACTGTACATCATCGCAGACCCCTGGTGCCTAGGCCCGGGGGTCTGTGTCTGCTTCAGGGGGTGGATCCGGCTGCGGGCGGGGCGAGTTGGGGCGTACCGTGGAGGCCTCGCGGAGGGGTCGGGGGAGGCCGGAGTGCCGCCTGGAGAGTCGTGTCTTTGATCCCGTAATGTGGCTTTTGCTGTCAGGGCGTTACGCCCGACGAGGCTCTTGGGGAAGGGACTTAAGGGACTTGATGGAACGCACCGTCGTCCGCTGCGCGGACGGGCACGTCTTCAGCACCGCTTCGTTCCCGATGCAGCAGGCCGAGCGGCTCGGCCCCGGCCGGCTCATGCGGTGTCCCGGGTGCGCACGGCTCCGCAGTGTGGTGCCGGTCGCCCTGGAGAAGCGCTGACAGAGGGACAAGATCCGGCACGGACAGTAGCGGTAACACGGACAAGCGGCCGTAACACAGATCGCAGCCGTAACACAGGCGCGCGGAGTCGTCACGATTGTCGCGGCTCCGCGCGCCTTGCGTATCCTCGCTACGTGCTTCTCTCAGACAAGGACATCCGGGCCGAGATCGACGCCGGGCGGGTACGGATCGATCCCTACGACGAATCCATGGTGCAGCCGTCGAGCGTCGATGTTCGGCTGGACCGTTACTTCCGGGTGTTCGAGAACCACCGGTACCCGCACATCGACCCCTCGGTCGAGCAGCCCGATCTGACCCGGCTGGTCGAGCCGGAGGGCGACGAGCCGTTCATCCTGCACCCCGGGGAGTTCGTGCTCGCCTCCACCTACGAGGTCATCAGCCTGCCCGACGACCTTGCCTCGCGGCTCGAGGGGAAGTCCTCGCTCGGACGGCTCGGGCTGGTCACGCACTCCACCGCCGGGTTCATCGACCCCGGGTTCAGCGGGCACGTCACCCTTGAGCTGTCCAATCTCGCCACCCTGCCGATCAAGCTCTGGCCGGGGATGAAGATCGGCCAGCTGTGCATGTTCCGGCTGAGCTCGCCCGCCGAGTTCCCGTACGGCAGCGAGCGCTACGGCTCCCGGTACCAGGGGCAGCGCGGCCCGACCGCCTCGCGGTCCTATGTCAATTTCCATCGGACCCAGGTGTGAGGGCCACAGCAACATGAGTGACGTGCGGGAGAACCTGACCTACGACGCGTTCGGCGGCGCCATCCGTGAGCTCGCCCAGACCATCGCCGACGACGGGTACGAGCCCGACATCGTGCTCAGCATCGCCCGGGGTGGCGTGTTCGTCGCCGGCGGGCTCGCCTACGCCCTCGACTGCAAGAACATCCACCTCGTGAACGTCGAGTTCTACACCGGGGTGGGGACCACCCTGGAAATGCCGGTCATGCTCGCGCCCGTCCCGAACGTCATCGACTTCTCCGACAAGAAGGTGCTGATCACCGACGACGTCGCCGACACCGGCAAGACGCTGAAGCTCGTACGCGACTTCTGCCTCGACACCGTCGCCGAGGTGCGCTCCGCGGTGATCTATGAGAAGTCCCACTCCCTGGTGAAGTGCGAGTACGTCTGGAAGCGGACGGACGACTGGATCAACTTCCCGTGGAGCGTCGAGCCGCCCGTCGTGCAGCGGGCCGGGCAGGTTCTTGACGCCTGAGGTGCGATCAACCCGTGTCGGTCGGGCGGATGTCGTTCAGGCTGTCGACGATCGTCACGGACGGCGGAGGCGAAGGCGTGGGTACCTGGATGAGGATCGGGACATAGACCACGTCGCCGTGCCGGTACTCGGCCTTCCATGAATACCGGTAGCAGACCGTCGCATTCGGGTTGCGCTGGGTCGCGTAACACCGAAGTTCCGACTTCATCGGTGCGGACTGTGGTTTCTGCGGTGGCAGGGCACCTGCTTCAGCCGTTGCCGCGCCCCATACGCCGAGCGCCGTACAGCAGGAGGCGGCGGCCGCGGCCACGAGGCCGACGCTTCGCAAGGCCGCCTTCCGCATTCTCATCACCCGCGCTCTCGTCACCCGCGCTCGGAATGGTGGAGTTTGCGGGCCGCTTCCTGGCGGGTGTGGACGCCGAGTTTGCTCAGTACCGCGCCCACGTGATGCCCGGCGGTCTTCGGGGTGATGTAGAGACGAGCGGCGATCTCGGCATCCGACAGGCCCTCGTCCAGCAGCTTGAGGACATCCATTTCCCGGATGGTCAGCTCGTACGGATTGGCCCGGGTGGCCGCCCGCGGGCCACGCCGGATCGGGCGGACGCCGAGGGTGCGCATCACCGCGCGGGTGCGCGCCACGGCCGGCCGGGCGCCGAGGGCCTCGAAGGCGGTCAAAGCCTGGTGCAGCGCGGGGGCGTCGCCGGACAGGCGGACCAGTGCGGCGTGGTGCGGGCAACCGAGCCTGTCCCACTCGGCGGCGGCGCCGGCCCAGTCACCGGCCAGCTCCAGCGCGTGGGGTCCGGCCGCGGCCACCTGTGGGGGTGTGCCTCCGACGCGGCGGATCCAGCAGGCCAGAGGACCGGACAGCCAGGGGTGGGTACGGTCCGCCAGCGCGTCCAGACCGCGGTGTGCCTCGGTCCGCACCAGCTCATGGTCACCGGCCAGCCAGGCCGCCTCGACCCGGGCCTCCCACCCCAGGCCCGTGTCCAGCAGGCAGTTCGAGTCGACGAGGCTCGCCGCCTGCTCCAGCAGGGGCCACACCGGGGCCTTGCCCTGGTGGGCGCGCACCAGGCCCAGGACGGTCAGGGCGAGGGCCCGGACGACCGGTGGTGAGCTGGGATGGGACAGGACGTTCTGGGCGGCATCGACGGCCTGGGGCCACAGGCCCCGGTTCAGGAGCCCCCAGCTGCCCCAGACCTTCGTGCACAGCAGGTACGACAGCAGGTCGCGATCGAGGCAATAGGCCTCCGCCCGTTTCACGGCCGCGGTGGTCTGGGCGGTGTCCCGCTGCAGCGCGGTGAACCAGCACATGTTGAACGCCAGGAAACCCGCGTCCTCCGGCAGATCCTGCGCCATCGCGCTGGACACCGCCCGTTCGCAGTCCTCCCAGCCGGACCCCTCGCTCAGCATGCGCGCCGCCGCGGCATGGAAGCGGGCCTGGACGACCACCCCGGCATCGCCGAAGCGCTCGCCCAGATCGATCGCCTTGTCGGCGTAGGCGGCGGCCACCGCCACCCCCTCGTGCTCGTAGCAGGCCAGCTGGCAGAGGTTCAGGTAGGCCCGGCCCAGCTCCCGGCTCGGCGCGAGTCCTTCCAGCACCCGGACCGCGTCCAGGCCGGTCCGTCTGGCCTCGGCGGTCCGCCCGCCCGGCCACAGCCAGCACGACAGCCAGCGCAGATCCTCGCCCTCGCGCAGCCGGTCGCCCTGGGCACGGCGCAGCTTCACCGCCCTGCGGCGAGAGGTGACCCCCTCGTCCAGCCGGCTGGACAGCAGGCAGGCCTGCGAATGGCCCTCCAGCAGGAAGGTGTGCTGGTCGGGCGTCAGGTGGTCGGCATACCGCAGGGCGCGGGCGTACTGGGCGGCCGCCTCCCGGTACGCGCCGAGCGCGGCGGCATGGGCGGCCGCGGCGGGCGCGTACTCCAGTACGGCGGTCGGATCCCCGGCACCTTCGGCGTGATCGGCCAGCAGGGCCAGATCGTCCGCGGCGACCGGGCGGGACCGCATCGCCGTCAGCACCTGCCGGTGCACCCGCAGACGGTAGGGGGCGGGGACGGACTCCAGTACCGCCAGCCGGGTCAGCTCATGGCGGAACTCGGTCACCTGCCCGTCGGTCCGTACGATTCCACAGGCCACGGCCTCGTCGAGCGCCTCCTCCGTGGCCGGCAGCATGCCGGCCAGCAGCGGCAGCGAGACCCGGCGCCCCAGGACGGCCAGCACATCGACGACCCCGCGTGCCGCGGCCGATAGGCCGGCCAGGCGGCCGGCGACGGCCTCGCGCACCGTGGCGGGGATGGACTCGGCGGGGGCGGCCAGGATCTCGGTGACGATGAAGGGGTTGCCGGCGGAGACGTGATACAGCTGCTCGGCGTCGACGGCGTGTCCGGTGGCCAGCCTGGCCACGGCCCGACGGCTCAACGGGGCCAGGTCGTGGCGGTGCACCCAGGGATAGCCGGCCAGAGTGCCGAGGAGAGCGGTCACGTGGTGGGTGCGGCCTATCTCGTCGTCGCGGTAGGTGACCACCACCAGCGCCGGAACGCTCGGCAGCCGCCGGGCCAGGTAACGCAGCAGGTCCATCGTGGCCTCGTCGGCCCAGTGGACGTCCTCCACGATCAGCAGGCTGGGGTAGGAGCTCAGGTCGGCGAGGAGGCAGTCGAAGACCTCGTCGGAACGGCAGGTGCCGGTAAGCGCCCCGGTCAGGGCGGTGCGCGCCGCCCGGCCCAAGTACGGGGCCAGGTCCATCAGCGGGCCCAGGGGGCGAGGGGTGGCCAGCGGGTCACAGGCGCCGGCCAGGACCCGGATATGGGGATCGGCCAGCTGGGCAAGACGGTTGACGACGCTGGTCTTGCCGATGCCGGCTTCGCCGCGCACAAGGGCCATACGCCCAGGGCCGCTCACGGCATCCCGCAGGTGACCGGTGAGGTCCTGGAGCACGGCCTCTCGCTCTAGCAGGTCCATCACCGGTCAGTTTCCCTCTGTGGCGGAAGCTGCGCAAAAGATCCAGACGATCAAGGCAGGCCGGCAGGTGGGGTGTTGCCGGAAATCTGGGGTGCGCGGCGGTTTGTGCCGGGGTGGAACTTGGGGTGTCCACCCGATGTGTCCCCCGGCTGCGGCAGAGCATGCTGACGAAAGAGGCCCGCGCGGTTTCCCGGTTCTCGCGGCTCAAACCGGCCTGAGAGGGCGAAGGAAACAGCAGGTCGCCGTCGTCTGTCAAGTCCCGAGATTTCGGGGAATGACGCGGGCGGAGTGCCGGGGCGTAATTGAGTCATCAGGTCGGACGGATGGCTCCCTCGGAGAACATCCTCCGCAATTGAATTGGGCTCTGATCGGCGCCCAATCCGCACTCATCGAAAAGGGATCACCATGCTGAAGAAGATCGCAAAGCGTACTGCGGTGCTGACCGCGTCGGCCGCGCTGGCCGCGGGAGGCGCCCTGGTACCCACCGCCGCCTTCGCCGCCCCGGCGCCTACGGCCGCTCACGCGATGGTGCCGAGCGACAACGGCGGGAACAACAACAATAACAACAACAACGGCGGCGGAGGCGGGAACAACAACAATAACAACAATAACAACGGCGGAGGCGCGAACAACAACAATAACAACAACAACGGCGGAGGCGGGAACAACAACAACAACAACAATAACAACAACAACGGCAAGAAGAAGGGCCACCGCCACAACAACAACAACAATAACAACAACAACGGCGGAGGCGCGAACAACAACAACAATAACAACAACAACGGCGGAGGCGCGAACAACAACAACAATAACAACAACAACAACGGCGGAGGCGCGAACAACAACAACAATAACAACAACAACAACGGCGGGGGCGCGAACAACAACAACAACAATAACAACAACAACGGCGGGGGCGCGAACAACAACAACAATAACAACAACAACGGCGGGGGCGCGAACAACAACAACAATAACAACAACGGCTGAACTTCACAGTCCGGCGGCCGCTGGTGCACAGGCACCCGGTCGCCGGACTGTTTTACGTGCGCGCCCGTTGCCCGGCCGGCCTGCCCCGCCGGACAACAGGCCGGTAAGTTGAAAAGCGACTTCACGCGATCGACTTTTCGTCGTCCCTGGTGACGAATCTCGGGCTTTAAGGGACGGGATGACAAGGGCAGGCACTCAATGATTTAGAAGAGCCCCCGGCTGTCGTGCCGGGAGCTCTTTTGCGATCAGAGGAGACTGGGACGAGGGACTAGAACGTGCCCAGCTTCACGATCGACAGCAGCGCGATCAGCTGGATCGCCGAGGCCCCCAGCGCCCTCGGCCACGGCAGGTCGTGGGAGCGGGAGACCATCAGGGTCAGCAGGGCGCCCGCGCCGATCCAGGTGGCCCAGCCGAGCAGCTGGACGAAGGTCGCGTCGCCGCCGGCGAACATCGCGACCAGCAGCCGCGGCGCGTCCGTGAGGGCCGTGATCAGCATGGACAGGCCGACCGTCGGCTGCCAGGCGCCGTCGCCGCCGAGCTGACGGGCCAGGGTGTGGGTGACCACGCCCAGGACGAACAGGCCGAGCACCATCACGACCGCCGTGATCAGCACGATCGGCACCGCGTTGGAGAGCGTGGCGCCGATCGCGTCCTTGCGGGCGCCGTCGAAGCCGAAGACGGCCAGCAGGCCGTAGAGGAACGTGGTGATGAGCGCCGGGGCCCACATCGTGTAGTCCCGCATGCGCAGGAAGGTCTGGCCGGGGGAGAGGACGATCCCCTTCAGCAGCTCCTTCCAGTGCAGCGGCGGGCCCAGCGGTGCGGCGGGCGCCGCGGCCGAGCCGGCCTGGTAGGTCGCACCCTGTGTGTAAGCGGCGGCCTCGTCGATCGAGAACGCCTGGGTGTGGCCCGGGCTGTCGGCCGCGTACGGGTCCCGACCGGGAGCGCCGCCGCCCGGGTAGCCGCCGTCGTCCCCGAAGTACTCCGGCCCGTCACCGGCCGGACCCGGGTATCCGTACGACTGGCCCTGCCGGCCGTACGACTGCTGCCTCGGCCGACCCCCCTGCTGCGGGTACGACCGCTGTCCCGGCTGCGGGTACGACCGCTGCGGCGCCTGCGGGTAGCCGTACGCGGGCCCCGCGGGCTGTCCGTACGACGGCCCCGGCTGACCGTGCTGCGGTCCGGGCCGGCCGTACGACGGTCCCTGCGGCGCCTGCTGTCCTTGAGGGGTGCGGTTGTCCCGGCCCCCGCGTCCGATCCTGAATCCAGCCACGTCATCGAACGTACCTGGTCTCAAAGAGTGACGTGCCGGGCCCGGGCGTCCGGGCCCGGCTTTGCGGCCGACCTGTGACATCCCCTAAGGGACCGTCAGGGGACGGTCCAGGGGATTTCCAGGGTTTCCTGTCCCCCACCGGCTCTCAGTGCAACGGCGCTTCGGTCGGCTGAACCGGGGTCGCACGTGTTCGACTGGCGGCGACACCCCGGGGTGGCGGCGGAGCGCGAGGGTGGTGGGTCAGGATGGTGGCATGAGCGTAGTGAAGATCAACGTGCTGACCGTCCCCGCCGAGCAGCGGGAGGTGCTGGAGAAGAGGTTCGCCTCCCGGGCCCACGCGGTGGAGAGTTCCGACGGTTTCGAGTGGTTCGAGCTGCTGCGTCCCGTCGAGGGCACCGACACCTACCTCGTCTACACGCGCTGGCGTGACGAGGAGTCCTTCCAGGCGTGGCTGGAGGGACCGATGAAGGCCGCGCACCAGGGCGGAGAGGGCGCCGAGCGCCCGAAGCCCGCGGCTTCCGGCTCCACCCTGTGGTCCTTCGAGGTGGTGCAGCAGGCGGGGCCCAAGGGGGCGTAGACGATGGGCGGATCTGTTCCAGATGGAGTCGAACCCCGGGTCCGTGACCTGCGCGTTCGGATCGGGCCGGTGGAACGGATCTGCCAATCCCGTCCTGTACGGATGGACGGGGGCGTATCGGTCAGCTTCGCTTGAGCCAGTCCTCGTAGCGGGTGGTCGCGAGGTGCGCGGTGTCGTCGCCGGTGAGGACGTCGGTCATGCCCGCGAACGGGCTCGCGGACTCGTCGGTGACCACTGAACGGCCGTCCGGCCTGGCTGCCAGGGTCAGCTCGCCCAGCCGGTCGAGCCGGTGCACCTCGGGGCCCGCGATGTTCCGGATGCCGTACGACGGTTCGCCCTGCGCCGCGTCGGCGACGTCGGCGGCGACGTCGGCGGAGGCCATCGGGCGCAGCCGGTTGGACGGCAGGTGGACCTGCTTGCCCTCCGTGCACATGTCCATCACCGGGGCGATGAACTCGAAGAACTGGGTGGCGCGCACGAGGCTGTAGGGCACTCCGCTGTCGCGCACGGCCCGCTCCTGGGCGGCCTTGGCCCGGTAGTAGCCGTAGTCGGGTACCTGGTCGACGCCCACGATGGAGAGCGTGACGTGGTGGCGGACCCCCGCCGCCTTCTCGGCCGCGAACAGGTGCTGCGCCGAGCGGGTGAAGAAGTCCAGGGCCGGCTCGGTGTCGAAGGAGGGGGAGCTCGACACGTCAACGACCACGTCGGCGCCCTTGAGCGCATCCGCCAGGCCCTCGCCGGTGTAGGCGTTGACTCCGGTGGAGGGAGTGGCGGGCACGGCCTCGTGACCGCTGTTGCGCAGCAGCGCGAGCACCTACGAGCCGATGAGCCCGGTACCGCCGACAACCACGATCCTCATCACTGTCTCCGGTCGCTGTATTGCTTCCGTACAGCAGCAGGACAGCGCAGCGGCCGGGTTTGTGACAGCCGGGCTCAGCCGCGGGGGTGGAACGACGGCGCCCCCTGCCTGTGCGGGGCAGGGGGCGCCGTACGACCGGGACGGCCGGTGTCACTTCACCGGCTCGGGCTCCGGCTCGTTCTCGCTCTCCGGCTCGCCGGCCGGGTCGACCGGGGTCTTCACCGAGTCGAGGAGCAGCTGGGCCACGTCCACGACCTGGATGGACTCCTTGGCCTTGCCCTCGTTCTTCTTGCCGTTGACCGAGTCCGTGAGCATGACCAGGCAGAACGGGCAGGCCGTCGACACGATGTCGGGGTTCAACGACAGCGCCTCGTCGACGCGCTCGTTGTTGATGCGCTTGCCGATGCGCTCTTCCATCCACATCCGGGCGCCGCCGGCGCCGCAGCAGAAGCCGCGCTCCTTGTGGCGGTGCATCTCCTCGTTGCGCAGGCCCGGGACCTTGCCGATGATCTCGCGCGGGGGCGTGTAGATCTTGTTGTGGCGGCCCAGGTAGCACGGGTCGTGGTAGGTGATGATGCCCTCGACCGGGGTGACCGGGACCAGCTTGCCCTCGTCCACCAGGTGCTGCAGCAGCTGGGTGTGGTGGATGACCTCGTAGTCGCCGCCGAGCTGCGGGTACTCGTTGCCGATCGTGTTGAGGCAGTGCGGGCAGGTGGCGACGATCTTCTTCGCGGACTTCGGCTTCTTGGACTCCGGCGTGACGTTGCCGTCCTCGTCGGTCTCCTCGCCGAAGGCCATGTTCAGCGCGGCCACGTTCTCCATGCCGAGCTCCTGGAACAGGGGCTCGTTGCCGAGGCGGCGGGCGGAGTCACCGGTGCACTTCTCGTCGCCGCCCATGATCGCGAACTTGACGCCCGCGATGTGCAGCAGCTCGGCGAAGGCCTTGGTGGTCTTCTTGGCGCGGTCCTCCAGGGCGCCGGCGCAGCCGACCCAGTACAGGTACTCGACCTCGGTGAGGTCCTCGATGTCCTTGCCGACGACCGGGACCTCGAAGTCGACCTCCTTGGTCCACTCCAGGCGCTGCTTCTTGGCCAGGCCCCAGGGGTTGCCCTTCTTCTCCAGGTTCTTGAGCATCGTGCCCGCCTCGGAGGGGAAGGCGCTCTCGATCATGACCTGGTAGCGGCGCATGTCGACGATGTGGTCGACGTGCTCGATGTCCACCGGGCACTGCTCGACGCAGGCGCCGCAGGTGGTGCAGGACCACAGCACGTCCGGGTCGATGACGCCGTTCTCCTCGGCGGTGCCGATCAGCGGGCGCTCGGCCTCCGCCAGCGCCGCCGCGGGCACCGAAGCGAGCTGCTCCTCGGAGGCCTTCTCCTCGCCCTCCATGGTCTTGCCGCCGCCGGCCAGCAGGTACGGCGCCTTGGCGTGCGCGTGGTCCCGCAGGGACATGATCAGCAGTTTCGGGGAGAGCGGCTTGCCGGTGTTCCAGGCGGGGCACTGCGACTGGCAGCGGCCGCACTCGGTGCAGGTGGAGAAGTCCAGCAGGCCCTTCCAGGAGAACTGCTCGACCTGGGAGACGCCGAAGACGTCGTCCTCGCCGGGGTCGGTGAAGTCGATCGGCTTGCCGCCGGAGGTCATCGGCAGCAGGGCGCCGAGGGAGGTCTCACCGGTGGCGTTGCGCTTGAAGAAGATGTTCGGGAACGCCAGGAAGCGGTGCCAGGCCACACCCATGTCGGTCTTCAGGGCGACCACGATCATCCAGATGAAGGAGGTCGCGATCTTCAGGCCGGCGAAGAAGTAGGTGAGGTTCTGGAGCGTGGAGACGTCCATGCCCTTCAGCCACGACACCACCGGGTACGAGATGAAGAAGGAGGCCTCGTAGCCGTCGACGTGGTGCTGGGCGCCTTCGAGGGCGTGCAGCATGAAGATGCACACGCCGACGATCAGGATGACGGCCTCGACGAAGTACGCCTGGCCGAAGTTGGAGCCCGCGAAGCGGGACTTGCGGCCCGGCGTGCGCGGGTGGCTCAGCTGGCGGATCGCGATCAGGACGAGGATGCCGACGACCGTCATGGTGCCGATGAACTCGACATAGACGTTGTACGGCGCCCACTCGCCGATGACCGGCAGGATCCAGTCCGCCTTGAACAGCTGCCCGATCGCGTTGACGATCGTCAGCAGCAGGGTGAAGAAGCCCACTGCCACGAACCAGTGCGCCACCCCGACGACGCCCCAGCGGTTCATCCGGGTGTGGCCGAGGAACTCCCTGACCACGGTCATGGTGCGCTGTGCGGGGTCGTTGGTCCGCGTTCCGGCAGGAACCGACTGGCCCAGCCGCATGAAGTTGTAGATCTGCAGGAGGGCGCGGCCGAACAGTGCCACGCCGACCACGATCAGGACCAGCGACACGATGATCGCGGCGAGTTGCATTGGGGCTCCTGAGGCGGCCTCGTGTTAACCGAGCTGACATTACTAAGCGGTAACTTATGTAGTCCGTCTGAGACTACCCCCATCTTCCTTCGGGATGCAGCCGCGTGCGGGGTGACGAGCATCATCCCAGGGTCATCAGATCGTGTTATTCATACCGATTTGCTACATTCGCCCCTACCTTAGAGCCGTGCTCTACGGGATCGCCGCCGCAACCGCCGCCCTGCTTCTCGCCGCCGTGCTCTCGGCGCTGCTCAGGGTGCCCGCGCTGCGGGCCGGCATCCTCGACCGGCGCCGGCAGCGGCGGCTGCCGCTGCTCGGCGGGCTCGCCGTGGTGGCCGTCACCTGTCTCGTCGCCTGGGTGGGGCAGCGGACCGCGATCGCGCCGCTCGGGGACGGGGTCGACCGGCTGCTGATCGCCGCCGCCGCGGTCGCCGCGCTGGGCCTGGCCGGTGACGTCTGGCGGATCCGCGCGCGCGTGCTCGTCGCCGGTACGGCCGTGGCGGCGGCCTACGTGGTGCCGTTCCAGGAGACGGGTGTGCCGGTCGGGCTGCTCGCCGTGGGCTGGATCGTCCTCGCCTCCTTCGCCTTCAAGGGGCTCGATCACGCGGACGGTCTCGCGGGGACCGTCGGGGTCGTCACCGCGTTCGGGGCGGGGGCCTGCGCGGCCGCCGAACTGATGGACGGGCTCGCCGCTCTGCTGAGCGTCCTGGCCGCCGCGCTCACCGGCTTCCTGATGCACAACTGGCATCCCGCGCGGATCGGGCTCGGCGCCTGCGGTTCGCTGTTCACCGGGTTCCTGCTGTCGTCGTCCCTCGTCTTCACGCGCGCGGGGTACGGATTCGAGCCGAGCGCGGGGGTGATGTTCTGCCTCGGCGCGCCCGCCCTCGCCGACGCCGTCCTCGTGGTCCTCTCCCGGCGGCTGGCCGGGCGTCCGCTGGTCAGGCGCGGCCCCGACCATCTCGTACACCGGCTGCGGCCGCTCGGTCTCACGCCGCAGGGCTCGGTCGTTCTGCTGGGGGCGGGCTCCTTCGCCTCGGTGCTCGTGGGAGTGCTCGTGCACACCGGGTGGACGGGGGACGGGGCCGTGGCATGGGTGGCCGGAGGGACGGTGCTGATCGTCGGCGTCCTCCTTCGTGTCCCTGTCCAGCAACCCCGGCGGATGCCATCGACGCAGGTCAGCGCCCGGTTGCGTGTAAGGAACGGATAAGACTTGAGTCCTCTCGACTCAGGTCTGTTGACCGGGCGGGGGCCGTCGTGCACACTTGAGTCCGTTCCACTCAAGTCAGCTGGAGGAATCAACCATGGCACGTGCGGTCGGCATCGACCTGGGCACGACTAACTCCGTCGTCAGCGTTCTGGAGGGCGGCGAGCCCACCGTCATCACCAACGCCGAGGGCGCCAGGACCACGCCGTCCGTCGTCGCCTTCGCCAAGAACGGCGAGGTGCTCGTCGGCGAGGTCGCCAAGCGCCAGGCGGTCACGAACGTGGACCGGACCATCCGCTCGGTGAAGCGCCACATGGGCACCGACTGGAAGATCCAGCTCGACGGCAAGGACTTCAACCCGCAGCAGATCTCCGCGTTCATCCTGCAGAAGCTGAAGCGGGACGCCGAGGCCTACCTGGGCGAGAAGGTGACCGACGCGGTCATCACCGTCCCGGCGTACTTCAACGACTCCGAGCGTCAGGCGACCAAGGAGGCCGGTGAGATCGCCGGTCTGAACGTCCTGCGCATCGTCAACGAGCCGACCGCCGCCGCGCTGGCCTACGGCCTCGACAAGGACGACCAGACGATCCTCGTCTTCGACCTCGGTGGCGGCACCTTCGACGTGTCCCTGCTGGAGATCGGCGACGGCGTCGTCGAGGTGAAGGCCACCAACGGTGACAACCACCTCGGTGGTGACGACTGGGACCAGCGCGTCGTCGACTACCTGGTCAAGCAGTTCCAGTCCGGTCACGGCGTGGACCTGTCCAAGGACAAGATGGCCCTGCAGCGCCTCCGTGAGGCCGCCGAGAAGGCCAAGATCGAGCTGTCCTCCTCCACCGAGACCTCGATCAACCTGCCGTACATCACCGCGTCCGCCGAGGGCCCGCTGCACCTGGACGAGAAGCTCACCCGCGCCCAGTTCCAGCAGCTGACGGCCGACCTGCTGGAGCGCTGCAAGACGCCGTTCCACAACGTCATCAAGGACGCCGGCATCTCCATCAACGAGATCGACCACGTCGTCCTCGTCGGTGGCTCCACCCGTATGCCCGCCGTCGCCGAGCTCGTCAAGGAGCTGACCGGCGGCAAGGAGGCCAACAAGGGTGTGAACCCGGACGAGGTCGTCGCCATCGGCGCCTCGCTCCAGGCCGGTGTCCTCAAGGGCGAGGTCAAGGACGTCCTGCTGCTCGACGTCACCCCGCTGTCCCTCGGCATCGAGACCAAGGGCGGCATCATGACCAAGCTGATCGAGCGCAACACCACGATCCCGACCAAGCGCTCCGAGATCTTCACCACGGCCGAGGACAACCAGCCGTCCGTGCAGATCCAGGTCTACCAGGGCGAGCGCGAGATCGCGGCGTACAACAAGAAGCTCGGCATGTTCGAGCTGACCGGTCTGCCGCCGGCGCCGCGTGGCGTCCCGCAGATCGAGGTCTCCTTCGACATCGACGCCAACGGCATCATGCACGTCACGGCGAAGGACCTCGGCACCGGCAAGGAGCAGAAGATGACCGTCACCGGCGGCTCCTCGCTGCCGAAGGACGAGGTCGACCGGATGCGCCAGGAGGCCGAGCAGTACGCGGAGGAGGACCACCGCCGCCGCGAGGCCGCCGAGACCCGCAACCAGGGCGAGCAGCTCGTCTACCAGACCGAGAAGTTCCTCAAGGACAACGAGGACAAGGTCCCCGGCGAGATCAAGACCGAGGTCGAGGCCGCGGTCGGCGAGCTGAAGGAAGCCCTCAAGGGCGAGGACACCGCCGAGATCCGCACCGCCACCGAGAAGGTCGCCGCCGTCTCGCAGAAGCTGGGCCAGGCCATGTACGCCGACGCCCAGGCCGCGGGCGGCCCCGAGGGCGCCGCTCAGGGCGGCAAGGCCGCTGACGACGACGTGGTGGACGCCGAGATCGTGGACGACGAGCGCAAGGACGGTGCCGCGTGACGGAGGAGACCCCGGGCTTCGAGGAGAAGCCCGACGTCCCCTCCGGCGCGACCCCCGACGACGCCGAGCCGAAGGCCGCTCCCAAGGAGGGGGCGGCCCCGGCCGGGGACGGAAACGAGACCGCGGGTCTGGTGGCCCAGCTGGACCAGGTGCGCACGGCGCTGCACGAGCGCACGCTGGACCTCCAGCGCCTCCAGGCCGAGTACCAGAACTACCGCCGCCGGGTCGAGCGGGACCGGATCACGGTCAAGGAGATCGCCATCGCGAACCTCCTGACCGAGCTCCTGCCCGTGCTCGACGACATCGGCCGCGCGCGGGAACACGGCGAACTGGTCGGCGGCTTCAAGTCGGTGGCCGAGTCGCTGGAGACCGTCGCGGCCAAGATGGGCCTGCAGCAGTTCGGCAAGGAGGGCGAGCCCTTCGACCCGACCATCCACGAGGCCCTGATGCACAGCTACGCGCCGGACGTCACCGAGACGACCTGCGTGGCGATCCTGCAGCCCGGGTATCGCATCGGCGAGCGCACCATCCGCCCCGCGCGGGTGGCCGTCGCCGAGCCGCAGCCCGGCGCACAGACCGTCAAGGCCGAGGGCGCCGAGGACAAGGCGTCCGAGGCGAAGCAGGCCGGCGCCGCTGATGGCAAGGAGAACGGTGGCCCGGACGAGGGCTGACGTGAGGACACTCAAGGGGAAGGAGGGACGTCGGGGATGAGCACCAAGGACTTCATCGAGAAGGACTACTACAAGGTCCTCGGCGTCCCCAAGGACGCCACCGAGGCCGAGATCAAGAAGGCGTACCGGAAGCTCGCCCGCGAGTTCCACCCGGACGCCAACAAGGGCAACGCCAAGGCGGAGGAGCGCTTCAAGGAGATCTCCGAGGCGAACGACGTCCTCGGCGACCCCAAGAAGCGCAAGGAGTACGACGAGGCTCGCGCCCTGTTCGGCAACGGCGGCTTCCGCCCCGGGCCGGGCGCCGGCGGCTCCTTCAACTTCGACCTGGGCGACCTCTTCGGAGGCGGCGGGACCACCACCCAGGGCGGCGGCTTCGGGGGCGGACTCGGTGACGTCTTCGGGGGACTGTTCAACCGCGGCGGCACGGGCACGACCCGTACCCAGCCGCGGCGCGGCCAGGACATCGACACCGAGGTCACGCTGAGCTTCACGGAGGCCATCGAGGGCGCCACGGTGCCCCTGCGCATGTCCTCCCAGGCACCCTGCAAGGCCTGTTCGGGCACCGGCGACAAGAACGGCACACCGCGCGTGTGCCCGACCTGTGTCGGCACCGGGCAGGTCGCCCGGGGCTCCGGCGGCGGCTTCTCGCTCACCGACCCCTGCCCCGACTGCAAGGGCCGTGGCCTGATCGCCGAGCACCCCTGCCTGGAGTGCAAGGGCAGCGGCCGCGCCAAGTCCTCGCGCACGATGCAGGTCCGCATCCCGGCCGGCGTCACCGACGGGCAGCGCATCCGGCTGCGCGGCAAGGGCGCGCCCGGCGAGCGCGGCGGACCGGCGGGCGACCTGTACGTGGTGGTGCACGTCGGCGCGCACCCGGTGTTCGGACGCAAGGACGACAACCTCACCGTCACCGTGCCGGTGACGTTCGCCGAGGCGGCCCTCGGCGGCGAGGTCCGGGTACCGACCCTCGGCGGCCCCGCGGTCACCCTGAAACTGCCGCCCGGCACGCCCAACGGCCGCACCATGCGCGCCCGGGGCAAGGGCGCGGTCCGCAAGGACGGCACTCGCGGCGACCTGTTGGTCACCGTCGAGGTGCGTGTTCCCAAGGACCTGTCGGGGAAGGCTCGTGACGCACTGGAGGCGTATCGCGAGGCGACCGCGGGCGAGGACCCGCGGGCGGAGCTGTTCGAGGCCGCGAAGGGAGACTGAGAGTGATGGACGGCCGTCGGCGTAATCCGTACGAACTGACCGAGGAGACCCCGGTCTACGTCATCTCGGTGGCGGCCCAGCTCTCCGGACTCCACCCGCAGACGCTGCGCCAGTACGACCGCCTGGGCCTGGTCTCCCCCGACCGCACCGCCGGCCGGGGCCGCCGCTACTCGGCCCGCGACATCGAACTGCTCCGCCAGGTACAGCAGTTGTCGCAGGACGAGGGCATCAACCTGGCCGGTATCAAGCGCATCATCGAACTGGAGAACCAGGTCGCCGCCCTGCAGTCCCGGGTCGTGGAGCTGGAGGCGGCCCTGGACGGCGCGGCGGCCGCGATGCAGCAGCGGGAGGCGGCCGTCCACGCCTCCTACCGCCGCGACCTGGTCCCGTACCAGGAGGTCCAGCAGACCAGCGCGCTGGTGGTGTGGCGGCCGAAGGGGCGGCAGCAGGACTGAGTGGAACACGGTGAAGGGGCCCGCGGTCTTTCCGCGGGCCCCTTCGGCGTGTCAGGAACCGCTCGGCGGGGTGATGGCGTAGTCGGTCTCGGCGAAGGCCTCGGTGCCGTCCGCCCGGACGAGGGAGATCATGTAGTAGACCGTCGTGCCGGCCGGGGCGTTCGTGTCGGTCCAGAACCAGCCGTCCCGGCTCTTGGCCACCGGGGTCTCGGTCAGCCGGACGAACCGGGCTTCGGCGCGGACCCAGCGGTAGACGTGGAAGCCGGTCACCGAGGAGGTGTCCTCGTACGGACACCACGGCTCCACCCTGATCCCGCTCGCGGTCCTCCAGGTCGTCGTTTGGCAGCCCGCCGTGGCGTCCGGGACAGAGGTGGGCCGCAGGTCGAGCGCGGTCACCGGGACCGAGGCGACGGGCACGCTCCAGTCCTTGACGTCCGGATCGTCCTGGTAGGTCAGGGAGTTGCCGTAGACGTCCACGGCCACGACGAACAGGCGGTACGACTTGCCGTCGGCCGGCCAGGACAGCAGGGTCTGCGTCGTCGACGCGTTCACCTCCCCGAGGTACTCGGGGTCGTAGGACTCGTCCTGTTGCTGGTAGAGGCGGTAGGACGCCAGGTCCGGCGCCGTGCTGGGCTGCCAGGACAGGCGGATGCCGTACTCCAGCGGCTCGGCGGCGACGCCGGTGACGACCGGCGGTGGCGTCTCGTCGCCGGGCCGGGTCGCGGTGACCTCGGCGGAGGGCACGGACCAGCGGCCGGAGGAGTCCTTGCGCAGCACCGTGTAGTGGTACGTGTTGCCGCGGCGGCCGGAGTAGTCCGTGCAGCCGCGCACGGTGTTGCCGTCGGCGTCCGTGCCGCTCGTGGGCGAACCACAGGTGATGGTCTGCCAGGTGCGGGAGCCGTCGGCCGAGGCCTCCGCGCGGCGGACCGTGTAGCCGGTGGTGTCCGCGGGCTCGGTCCAGCCGAGCACCACCTCGCCGCTGCCGGTGCTCGCCGTGACGGCCTGCGGCGGCGTGATGGTCCGGGTGGCGCTCACGACGGCGGACTCGGCGGCGTTGCCGTGCGCGTCGATCGCGCTGACCTTGTAGTCGTAGGCGGTGCGGTACGCCGCCTTGGTGTCCGTGTAGCCGGTGTCCGTGGTGTCGGTGAGCACGGTGAAGGAGGCGTCGCCGGCGGCCTTGCGGGACACCCGGTAGGCGACGGCGTCCTTGACGGCCGTCCAGGACAACCGGTTGGCGTCCTCGGAGCCGGTCGCGGTGAGCTTCGGGGCGGGGGGCGGTGTCAGGTCCCGTGACGGGATCGGGCCCTGGTCGGCGCTTCCGGTGGACTCGTTGCCGGCCCTGTCGTAGGCGCGGACCTCGTAGTAGTACGACTGCCCGGTCTGTGGCGGCCGTTCGCTGAGGCGGGGCACCGTCGTCGTACCGACCCGCGTGTAGGTGCTCGTGCCCGCCACCCGCCGGTACACGCGGTACCCGGCGAGGTCCATCTCCTTGTTCGCCGTCCAGCTGAGCACAGCGTGGATGCCGTCCGGGTCACCGGTGTGGTAGTCCCAGGACAGCCCGGTCGGGGCGAGCGGCCTGACCTTGTCGGCGTCCGGCGAAGTCCGCGGTGTGTAGCCGAACTTGACGCTCGAGGTGCCAGTCCAGTTGACGTGGTCGACGCGCAGGGTGTGCTTGCCGGACGGGACGGTGACGTTGACGGTCTTCGCGCGTGTGCCGGAGGTGTTGGACCACAGGTCCACCTTGCGGACGCCGTCCAGGTAGACCCGGACGCCGTCGGTTCCGGACACGGCGAACGTGAAGGGTCCGCCGGAGCCGAAGTCGCGCGTGACGGTCCAGCGGACGCCGAAGTTGTCCTTCGGCAGCCCGGTGGCGGGCGCACCGGTCCAGTTCTGGTCGACGACGGTGTCGCAGTCCGTCTTCTTCGGAGTGCCGGAGAACGTGGTGTTCGCGTAGAACGTCCGCTTGTAGACCGGCGATGCGCACGTCGTGGCGGCGGAGGCGGGCAGGGTGACCGCGTTGAGCAAAGTACCGGCGGTGGCGAGTGCGAGGGCCGTGGCGGCCCCGCGTCTGGCTGGGTTCATTCGGTCCTCTGGTCGAGTCGGGAAAGCGGCGCACGGCCGCCGGTGATCATGACTCGCGGAGGACCGGGTTGGTTGTACCGATCTTTGCCGACCCATGAACTCTCCTTGAATGGAGGGTCCGTAAAGAGTGTTTGGAGGTGATTCCGTGCCTCCTTCACAGGGTCAGCCGAGCGTGGTGTTGCGGACTCGTTAAGTGGTTCTGCTTGACGCCGGGTGTGGCCTCCGCGTTGTCTTTTCAGACACCTGGGTCGTATAGCAGCCCTACGTCCGGAACGCACATGAAGTGAGCCCTCGAATGCGTCGTATCGCCATATCCGTGGCCGCATCCACGATGACCCTTTCGCTCGCCGGATGCGGCGTGCTGGGAGCGACGGGGGACGGCGCGAGCGCGAGCCCGAGCAAGGGCAACGACATCACCGTGGGCCTGTTGCTGCCGGAGAAGGCGAACACCCGTTACGACAAGTTCGACTACCCCATCATCCAGAACAAGGTGGCCCAGCTCACCCGCAAGCAGGGCAAGGTCGAGTACGCCAACGCCGACGCGGACGCATCCCGGCAGGCCTCGCAGATGCAGAAGATGGTCGACGAGAAGGTCGACATCATCATGCTCGACGCGGTCGACTCGCACGCCATCGCACCCGAGGTGAAGAAGGCCAAGGATGCGGGCATTCCGGTCATCGCCTACGACCGTCTCGCCGAGGGCCCGATCGACGCCTACGTCTCCTTCGACAACGAGCTCGTCGGCGAGGTGCAGGGCCGCACCCTGCTGGAGGGCCTCGGGTCGAGCGCCGACACCTCCAGCAAGATCGTCATGGTGAACGGCTCGCCCACCGACCCCAACGCCAAGCAGTTCAAGCAGGGCGCGCTCTCCGAGCTGACCGGCAAGGTGACGGTCGCGGCGTCGTACGACACCACGGACTGGAAGCCGGAGCTCGCCGAGACCGAGATGGCCAAGGCGATCGCCGTGATCGGCAAGAACAACATCGCCGGCGTCTACGCCGCCAACGACGGCATGGCCGGCGGTGTCATCAAGGCCCTGCAGGCGGCCGGCGTCACGAACCTGCCCCCGATCACGGGCCAGGACGCCGAACTCGACGCGGTCCAGCGGATCGTGGCCGGCGAGCAGTTCATGAGCGTCTACAAGCCCTACCCGGACGAGGCCGAGGCCGCCGCGCAGATGGCCGTCGCCAGGGTCCAGGGTCAGGACATCCAGTTCGACGCG
Source organism: Streptomyces sp. NPDC007856 (assembly GCF_042868225.1). Lineage (NCBI taxonomy): Bacteria > Bacillati > Actinomycetota > Actinomycetes > Kitasatosporales > Streptomycetaceae > Streptomyces > Streptomyces sp. NPDC007856. The sequence goes on from NZ_JBIAEC010000003.1 coordinate 500,164, forward strand.
CTCACCCAGGACAAGGTCGACAGCCCCACCGACAAGAACATCCCGTCGAAGCTGATCCAGCCGACGGCCCTGACCAAGAGCAACATCAAGTCCACGGTCATCGCGGACGGCATCTACACGGTGGGCGACATCTGCACGGCCAAGTACAAGGCGGCCTGCGCGACGCTCGGTCTGAAGTAGGGGGCGTTCCCCCGCGCCCCTGAGGGCAGTCCCTAGGGGCGCGGAGCGCCTCGCGCCACCCCCGTGGGCGCGGGGCGCGGCCCCGGCGGGGCGGGGGGTGCCGGGCCAGGGCCGCTCCGGGTGTCCGGTGCTCAGGTGACACCCGGGGGAAGCGGGACCAACGATGCCGTGACGCAGTCCGCCCCACCACCATCAGCTTGTTGCAATGCGAGGGGCGGAGCCTGCCCCATACCCGGACATAACTGCGCTTTAAGGCCGCCCTGTTGCGGAGAGCCGTGTTGCGGACCCGGTCGGCGCCCGCGCATAGTTGCGCTGCGGAAGTGACAGCACACCGGGGGTGAAATGGCCGATGGCCGGGCGCGGGACGGAGCAGCATCCACACGGCGCCGACCGACTGTGCGCGGCCGGCGACCGGATCTATTCCCGGGCCGTACGCCGGGGGCGCGTGCCGCGCACTGACTCCGAGGCGGTGCCCTGTCTGCTGGAACTGGGCCTGCTGCACCCGGACCCCGACGACATGGACTGGCTGGTGCCGACCTCCCCGCAGGAGGTCATGACCAGGCTGCTGCGCGGGGTCTACGACGAGGTCAGCGAGAGCCAGCAACGCGTGGGCTCGGCGGTGGCCGCCTTCGAGTGGTACGCCGGGCTCGGCCGTCAGCTGGGCGCGCTGGCCGCACCGGCCGAGGGCAGCGCGATCCGGGTGCTGGACGGGCTCTCCCGGATCCAGGCCGCGATGGACGAGGCGACCGAGGCCTGCACGACCGAGGTGCTCACCGTGCAGCCGGGCGGCATCCGCCGGGAGGCGGAACTGACGGAGGGCCTGCACCGGGCGCTGGCCCTGCGCGGCCGGGGCGTGCGCATGCGCGACCTCTACACCCATGTGGCCCGCCACGGCCAGGGCCTGCTGAACTACCTGGAGCTGATGGGCGACACGGTGGAGGCCCGGACGCTGGACGAGGTCATCGACCGCCTGATCCTCTTCGACCGCACGGTGGCCTTCATCCCGGCGAACGCCGACCGCACGATGGCCCTGGAGCTGCGCCACCCGGCCCTGGTGGAGTACCTGGTGACGGTCTTCGAGCGTCTCTGGCGCCTGGCCATCCCGCTCACCGCCCCGCTGCCCGACACCGGCATCGAGGGCATCTCGCACCGCGAGCAGTCCATCGCCGCGCTGCTCGCCGAGGGCCATCAGGACGCGGTGATCGCCGAGCGGCTCGGCATCAGCGTGCGCACCTGCCGCGCCCATATCGCCCGGCTGTCGGAGACCCTCGGCGCCGCCAGCCGCACCCAGCTGGGCGTCCGGATCGCCCAGGTGGGCCTGGACGGTCACCGGGGCTCCGGGCTGCCGGCCGCGGCGCTCACGGCTCCTGATCAAGAATCCCCGAGCGTGCGATGAGATAGCCCAGCTGGGCCCGGCTGTCGCTGCCGAGGGTGGCGGCGAGCTTGGCGATGTGCAGCCGGGCGGTGCGGATGTTCATGCCCAGGCGGTCGGCGATGACGGCGTCGGTGTGGCCCTCGACGAGGAGGGCGGCGATGGCCCGCTGGCGGGGTGTCACGCCCTTCACCGACGGGGGCTGCACCGCCTTCGGGAACATCGGCGTGGCGAGCCGCCAGAGCCGGTGGAAGGTCGTCACGAAGTACTTGATGAGCGCCGGGTGGCGGACCTCCAGGGCGAGGGTGCCGTCGTCGTCGGCGGGGAGGAAGGCGACCTTGCGGTCGATGACGATGAGCCGGTCCGGCACCTCGTCGAGGCTGCGCGCCTCCGTGTCCCCGCGCCGGAAGTGCTCCAACGGCCCGTACACCTCCGGCACATGGCGCAGGGTGTGCTGGTAGAGGGTGCGGATCCGGCCGCCGCGGTCCAGCAGCGCCTGATCGCGCCCGAAGGCGGTGTCCCGGGCCGCCTCGCCGCGCGGGCCGGTGAGGCCGGCGTGCGGCTGGATGGTCAGGGACTCCTCGGTGGCGTCCACCATCGCGTCGGAGATCGCCCGGTTGATCTGCTCGGTGCCGCTGAGCAGCCGCAGCATCGCCGGCTCGGTGCCGGTGCCGGGCGTCCTGCGCACCTCCACGCGCAGGAGCGACTCGAACCGCTCCACCAGCCGGTCCTCGCGCCGCCGTTCCTCGGCGACCCGCGCCGCGGAGGCCCGCAGCAGCCGGTGCAGGGCCGCGGCGGGCTCGACCGGTTCGAGCTGTCCGACGTCGTCCAGGACCGGGTGCAGCAGCCCGAAGTCGGTCAGGCAGGGCACGTCGGCGGCGTCGCCGACCGGTATCCGCCCCTCCCGCAGGGCCCGCTCGTACACCTTCTCCCCGGCGGCGCACAACTCCTCGACCCCGTGCTCCCGATGCGTCACCGGTCCACCTCTCCCTGCTGGTCGAGAATCCCGGACTGCCCGATGAGATAGCCGAGTTGAGCCCTGTTCTCGCTGCCGAGGGTGGCGGCGAGCTTGGCGATGTGCAGCCGGGCGGTCCGCACGTTCATGCCGAGCCGCGCGGCTATCGCGGCGTCGGTGTGCCCCTCGATCAGAAGGGCGGCGATGGCGCGCTGGCGGGGTGTGACGCCGTTCAGGGTGGGGGGCTGGGCCGCTTCGGGGTACATGGGGGTGGCCAGGCGCCACAGACGGTCGAAGGTCGTGACGAAGAAGGAGACCAGAGCGGGGTGGCGGACCTCCAGGGCGAGCGACTGGTCCGCGCTCGCGGGTACGAAGGCGACGGCCCGGTCGACGACGATCAGCCGCTCCGTCACCTCGTCCAGGGTGCGCGCCTCGACATCGCCGTCCAGGGCCTCGTAGCGGGCGAGGACCGAGGGGGCGTGGCGCAGCGTGTGCTGGTAGAGGGTGCGGATCCGGCCCCCGCGGTCCAGCAGCGCCTGGTCGCGGGCCAGGGCCATCGCGCGGCGCTCGGCGGAGATGCGGAAGTGGCCGGTGTACGGCTGGATGGCGAGGAGCTCGCCGGAGGTGCCGGCCAGGGCCTGGTCCAGGGCGCCGTTGATGCGCTCCAGCCCGCTGAGGACCCGGAGCGTCGGGGTGTCCGTGGCCGGGCCCCGGGGGTCGCCGATCCGCAGCAGCGACTCGAACGACTCGGCCAGCCGCTCACCGCGCCGCCGTTCCTCCGCGATGCGGTCCTCGGACGCCCGCAGCAGCCGGCGCAGCGCGACGGCGGGCGCGACGGGCTCCAGCCAGGCGAGGTCGTCGACCGTGGGATGCAGCAGCCCGAAATCCACCAGACAAGGAGCCGGTACGGCGTCCTCGGCGCGCACCCGGCCCTCCCGCACCGCCCGCTCGTACAGCGACGCCCCGGCCGCGCACAGGTCCTCCACACCGTGCCCGGGGTGCGGCGGTCCGCTCACCGCGGCGCCGCCCTCTTCCCGCACCACGGTCAGCTCTCACGGTCGAGGATGCCGGACTGGGCTATGAGGAAGCCGAGTTGGGCCCGGCTGCCGCTGCCCAGGGCGGCCGCCAGCTTGGCGATGTGCGCCCGGCAGGTGCGGACGTTCATGCCGAGCCGGCGGGCGATCGCCTCGTCGACATGGCCCTCGATGAGCAGCTTCGCTATGGACCGCTGGACGCCGGTGATGCCCTCGGGGGTGGACTCGTAGGGCACCTCGTCCATCAGCGGGGTGGCCCGCTGCCAGAGCTGTTCGAAGACCCTGATGAGGTACTGCACAAGACCGGGGTGGCGCAGCTCCAGGGCGATCTGCCGGTCGTCCTGGGCGGGGATGAAGGCGACCGACGTGTCACAGATGATCAGCCGCTCGATCAGCTCCTCCAGCGTGCGGATCTCGACCTTGGCGCCGGCCATCTGGTCCATGTACGCGTACGTGCTCTGACTGTGCCGCACGGTGTGCTGGTAGAGCGTGCGCATGGAGATGCCCCGCTCGATCAGGGGCTTGCTGCGCTTGAGCGCCTGGCTGAGGATGTGCTCCGGGCGACTGCCTCCGGGCTGCACGGTCAGGACCTCGGTGCGGGCCTCGGCGATCGCCACGTCGAGCGCCTGGTGGATGCGGTCGATGCCCTCCAGCACGGTGATCGCGTGCGTTGTCGCCGGTTTCTGGGCACTGATGTCCAGGAACGGCTGGAAGGTGTCCGCCAGTTCCAGGGTGGCCCGTCGGCGGTCCTGGATCTCGCGCTCCAGGGGCTGCAGTTGCTGGGCGAGCACGACGGACGGAGGAACCGGGCGCAGCCAGCCCGGGTCGTCCGGATCGGGGTGGAGCAGGGCGAACTCCAGCAGACAGGGCGCGTTCTCGGCCTCGTCCCGGGAGATACGTCCGGAACTGAGGGCACTGGCGTAGAGACGCGAACCGTCGGCACAGAGGTCTGTGATGCCGTGAGGATGTGTCGGTTTTGTGCGCTTAGTTGGCAAATCTCCACCCCCCAGGGTCCTGAACGTGCAGGAACATGATGCATCTCCTGTGTGGCATTGACGTGCCTGAATGAGCCATCGTCTTGTCACACGGGGGAGAGGAAGCCATCAAGTGAGGACGAAGCCGACCATGAAAAAGAGAATGCTTCGCTCGGTGCTTGCCACTGCCTTCGTAGTCGCGCTGGCCAGCGGTGCGGCTGGTCCTCTTGACGTCGGCTGGGGTAGCACGACCAAGACGCAACAGACCACGGCCCAGGACGTCGGCTGGGGCATCGTGGCCGGCGCCGGCCCCACGGATGTCGGCTGGGGCGTCGCGCCCGGCGGCAGCCCGTCGGACGTCGGCTGGTCGACTCCGGCGGACGCGACGGCATGACCACTCCACCCGACGACCGGTCCTTCCGTCGCGAAATGGCCACCGCCTACCGCTCCGGCTGGCACTTCATCGACCTGGTCACCGCCATCCCCCACAGCGGTGACTCGCTGATGGTGACCGTGTTCGGTGAGCCGGTCGTCGTGACGCGGGACGAGGACGAGGACGTGCGGGCGTACCGGTGCCTGCGCAAGCCGCGTGGCGCGCCCCAGCCGGTCCGGTGTGCCGTCCGGTACGGAATGATCTTTGTGAATCTTGACCAGCGGGACCACCGGCTCGCGGAGCCGACGGACCGTGACCTGAGGACCATCTCTGCCACCCCCCGCAGTGCCTGACGCGATTCCCCCGTCGTAAAAGATCGCTCAGGTGCTTCCCCCCGCAGCGGCGTCACCGTGACCTGAACACGGTGACGCCGCTGCAGTTTTCTGGGGATATTCTGTGGAATTTCGCGGTATGCGCGCGCGCCCAGGGTGGCTGAAAGTTTTCGGTCGCCTCAGGCGTTCCCCAGGGCCCGCTCCACCTCGATCTCGATCACCACGCGCGCCGGATTCGGCCCCGGTGTCCGCTCGTAGCGCTCGGCATAGCGCCGTACCGCCTCCGCGACCCGTTCCGGCTCCGTCCGCACCCTCGCCCGCCCCTCCAGCGTGGCCCAGCGCCGGCCGTCCACCTGGCACACCGCGACCCGGGCGCCCTCGGCTCCGGCCGCGCGCACATGCCGTACCTTCGCGCTGGTCCCGTTGGTGATCACCCTGGCCAGGCCGGTCTCCGCGTCGAACGTCACCCCCACCGGCACCACGTGCGGGCTGCCGTCGGGGCGGAGCGTCGTCAAGGTGCACAGATGACGTTCCCGCCAGAACTCCAGGTACTGCTCAGAGTGCTTCGCCATGCCCGCAACCTAGCCCGCGCAGGGCCTTCCGGCTCTACTTGAGCGGAATAGACTCAACTTTGTGTACGCTGGCTAAGTCAGCAGTGCAGAGTGTGGCCGAGGAGGAGAACGGACGAAGTGGACGCCGAGCTGACCAACAGGAGCCGGGACGCGATCAACACGGCCAGCAACCGGGCCGTGACCGAGGGGCACCCGGACCTCACGCCTGCCCACCTGCTGCTGGCGCTGCTCGCCGGGCAGGACAACGAGAACATCACCGACCTGCTCGCCGCCGTCGAGGCGGACCAGGCCGCCGTACGCGCCGGTGCGGAGAAGCTGCTGGCCACGCTGCCCAGCGTGGCCGGGTCCACCGTCGCGCCGCCGCAGCCCAACCGAGAGCTGCTGGCCGTGCTCGCCGACGCCGGAGAGCGCGCCAAGGAACTCGGCGACGAGTACCTCTCGACCGAGCATCTGCTGATCGGGATCGCCGCCAAGGGCGGCCGGGCCGGCGAACTGCTGGAGCAACAGGGTGCGGACGCGAAGAAGCTGCTGGAGGCCTTCAAGAAGGCCAGGGGAGGACGCCGCGTGACCACCGCCGACCCCGAGGGCCAGTACAAGGCCCTGGAGAAGTTCGGAACCGACTTCACCGCCGCCGCCCGCGAGGGCCGGCTCGACCCGGTCATCGGGCGGGACCAGGAGATCCGGCGGGTCGTGCAGGTGCTGAGCCGCCGCACGAAGAACAACCCCGTGCTCATCGGTGAGCCGGGCGTCGGCAAGACCGCCGTGGTCGAGGGGCTCGCCCAGCGGATCGTCAAGGGTGACGTGCCCTCGTCGCTGAAGGACAAGCGGCTCGTCGCGCTCGACCTCGGGGCGATGGTGGCCGGCGCCAAGTACCGCGGCGAGTTCGAGGAGCGGCTGAAGGCCGTCCTCGCCGAGATCAAGGACTCCGACGGGCAGATCATCACCTTCATCGACGAGCTGCACACCGTCGTCGGCGCCGGTGCCGGCGGCGACTCCGCAATGGACGCGGGCAACATGCTCAAGCCCATGCTGGCCCGCGGCGAGCTGCGCATGGTCGGCGCCACCACACTGGACGAGTACCGGGAGCGGATCGAGAAGGACCCGGCGCTGGAGCGGCGCTTCCAGCAGGTGCTGGTCGCCGAGCCGACCGTCGAGGACACCATCGCGATCCTGCGCGGTCTGAAGGGCCGGTACGAGGCCCACCACAAGGTGCAGATCGCCGACAGCGCGCTGGTGGCCGCCGCCACCCTCTCTGACCGCTACATCACCTCCCGCTTCCTCCCCGACAAGGCCATCGACCTCGTCGACGAGGCCGCCTCGCGCCTGCGCATGGAGATCGACTCGTCCCCCGTCGAGATCGACGAACTCCAGCGCGCCGTGGACCGGCTGAAGATGGAGGAGCTGGCGATCGCCAAGGAGACCGACCCGGCCTCCGTCGCCCGCCTGGAGAAGCTGCGCCGCGACCTCGCCGACAAGGAGGAGGAGCTGCGGCACCTGACCGCCCGCTGGGAGAAGGAGAAGCAGTCCCTCAATCGGGTCGGTGAGCTGAAGGAGCGTCTGGACGACCTGCGCGGCCAGGCCGAACGCGCCCAGCGCGACGGCGACTTCGACACCGCCGCCAAGCTGCTGTACGGCGAGATCCCGCAGCTGGAGAAGGAGCTGGAGGCCGCCTCCGAGGCCGAGGAGGAGGCCGCCAAGGACACGATGGTCAAGGAGGAGGTCGGCTCCGACGACATCGCCGACGTCGTCGCCGCCTGGACCGGCATCCCGGCCGGCCGCCTGCTGGAGGGCGAGACGCAGAAGCTGCTGCGCATGGAGGACGAGCTGGGCAAGCGGCTCATCGGCCAGAGCGAGGCCGTACGCGCGGTCAGCGACGCCGTACGGCGCTCGCGCGCGGGCATCGCCGACCCCGACCGCCCCACCGGCTCCTTTCTCTTCCTCGGCCCGACCGGCGTCGGCAAGACCGAACTCGCCAAGGCGCTCGCGGACTTCCTCTTCGACGACGAGCGGGCCATGGTCCGCATCGACATGTCGGAGTACGGCGAGAAGCACAGCGTGGCCCGCCTGGTCGGCGCGCCTCCCGGGTATATCGGCTACGAGGAGGGCGGCCAGCTCACCGAGGCCGTCCGCCGCCGCCCGTACTCCGTCGTGCTCCTGGACGAGGTGGAGAAGGCCCACCCCGAGGTCTTCGACATCCTGCTCCAGGTGCTGGACGACGGCCGCCTGACGGACGGTCAGGGTCGCACGGTCGACTTCCGCAACACCATCCTGGTGCTCACCTCCAACCTGGGCAGCCAGTTCCTGGTCGACCCGGTCACCGGCGAGGAGGAGAAGAAGCAGCAGGTCCTGGAGGTCGTCCGGGCCTCCTTCAAGCCGGAGTTCCTCAACCGGCTGGACGACCTGGTGGTCTTCTCGGCGCTGACCAACCCCGAGCTGGAGCGGATCGCACGGCTGCAGATCGACCGCCTGGGCAGGCGGCTGGCCGAACGCCGGCTCGCCCTGGAGGTCACCCCCGAGGCGCTGGCCTGGCTCGCGGAGGAGGGCCTGGACCCGGCCTACGGCGCCCGCCCGCTGCGCCGCCTCGTGCAGACCGCCATCGGCGACCGCCTCGCCAAGGAGATCCTCGCCGGCGAGATCAAGGACGGCGACACGGTCCGCGTCGACCGCTTCGGCGAGGGCCTGCTGGTGGGGCCGGCGACCGGGAAGACGCTGTGACGCCCACCCGGTGACCGGGGTGAACCGTACGAGGGCCCGCCCCAGGTCCTCGTACGGCACGTCCACCGTGACGGCGTCCGGCGCCGGCCGGGGGGCCGTCATTCACCGGCCGTCCACCCGACCAGCTGGATCATGTCAGCCCACGGCGGACAGGCGGGCGTCGGGGCTTGCCTCCCCCCTCCCCCCGTGGGGGAGGATGGCGGAATCCGCACGAAGGGAAAAACACGGTGAGCATCGACCCGTCCTCGATTCCGAACTTCGGGGGCCAGCCCGAACCGCAGCCCCAAGGACCGGCGGGCCCCGTCGTCCCGGATCAGGATCTTGTGAAGCAGCTCCTCGACCAGATGGAGCTGAAGTACGTCGTCGACGAGGAGGGTGACCTCGCGGCGCCGTGGGAGCAGTTCCGCACCTACTTCATGTTCCGCGGGGAGGCCGAGCAGGCCGTCTTCTCGGTGCGGACGTTCTACGACCGCCCCCACAAGATCGACGAGAAGCCGCAGCTGCTGGAGTCCGTCGACGACTGGAACCGCCGCACCCTGTGGCCCAAGGTGTACACCCACACCCACGACGACGGCACCGTCCGGCTGATCGGCGAGGCCCAGATGCTGATCGGCACGGGCGTCGACATCAACCACTTCGTCTCCTCGACCGTCAGCTGGGTGCGGGCCGCGATCGAGTTCGACCGGTGGCTCGTCGAGCAGCTCGGTCTGGAGCAGGAGGTCAACGAGGCGGACGAGCCCGAGAACCCCGAGGACGACGGCGAGTAGGCCCCGTCCCGCCGCCTACAGCGGTGCCTGCGCGTACACCACGAGGTACGCGCCGTAGACATAGCTGAGCCCGGCCAGGGTCGCGATCACTACGGTCGCGTGCCAGGGCCGGGCTTTCGCCGTCCGCGCCAGCGGCTGGGCCAGCGGCAGCAGCAGCGGGAACGCCGGCAGCAGGAACCGCGGCTTGGACTCGAAGAAGCCCGACCCGCCGAGCGCGATCAGCAGCAGCATCCCGCTGAACACCAGCAGCGGCAGCGGAGCGCGGTCGAGGAGCAGCAGCGCGTACAGCACCGTCGCCGCCGCGACCAGGACCAGCGCCATCGGGAACACGAACTGGCTGCCGTGCAGCAGCATCGCGCGCAGGAACCGCAGCGAGCCGCGTCCGAAGTCGAACGTCGACCCCCAGCGCCGCTGCACCTCGAAGTAGCCGCCGAGCAGATCACCCTTGCGCCGCCCGACCCACAGCACATACGCGGTCCAGCCCAGCGGGGCGAGCGCCGCGCCCGTCCACAGCCTGTGGGAAACCTTGCCGCGGCGCCGCCACACCTCGGCCCCGGCCGTGGCCAGCACCGCGGCGGCCACCGCGGACCCGTTCGGCCGGGCCAGCCCCGCGCCGGCGGCCAGTGCGCCCGCCCACAGCCAGTCCCCGGCCAGCAGGGCGTACAGCGCCCAGGCCGCGAACGCGGTCAGCACCGGCTCGGTGTACGCCATCGACAGCACCACCGCGTGCGGCAGCAGCCCCCACAGCAGCACCAGCGCGACACCGGTGGCCGGCCCGTGCAGCCGGGAGCCGACCGCGTGCATCCCGGCGGCGGCCACGGCGGCCGCGGTCCACGAGATCAGCAGCCCGGCGGTGCCGCCGCCGACCGGGGCCAGCGCGGTCACCGCCCGCAGCAGCGCCGGGTACAGCGGGAAGAACGCGAGGTCGCTGTGCGGGCCCGGGTCGTGGGAGGGCAGGTCGTGACCGTAGCCGTGGACGGCGATGCCCAGGTACCAGACGGAGTCCCAGGACCGCCCGAGCACGGCCAGGGGATGCCGCCCGGCGATGTGCGCGACGAGGGCGAGCACGGCCACCCCGGTGAGTCGGACGCCGATGAAGAGCCCCACGGCGATCCCGCTCGCTCGTACGCGGGACGGCCGGGTGCGGTCGCGCTGCGCCGGCTTCGGCGCGGCTACGGGCAGGGCGAGGGTGGTGCTGGCGCGAGTCACATCTGAGCACCCTGCAAGGGCTTGGCCGCCGAAGCGAGCAGGTGGCCGCCGAGTGCGGGGTGGGTTCACCTGTGTCGAGTACGCCGGCACACCGAGGGGAAGGTGCCGGCCCCTGATCCCGGTGACCCACCACAGCGCGTGCTGGAGTGCACCAGGGGGCCGACCTGGGCCGTGGCCGGCCGGTCCCGATCTCGCCGAAGAACACCACCGACACGAGCCCCAGGCCGAGCACGTCACCGGCGCCGGCTCGGCCCCCGTTGAAGGTCATGGAGGCCGCACTTGACGCGGGACCGCGGCGTCACGGCGGCCATGACACGCCTCAGGCTCGCCGCATCGTGGTCAGCCGCTGTGCCGCCTCCCGCAACACCTCCTCCCGCTTGCAGAACGCGAACCGCACGAACGGCGCCCCCGCCTCCCGGTCGTCGTAGAAGACGGCGTTGGGGATGGCCACGACGCCGGCCCGCTCCGGCAGGGCACGGCAGAAGGCGAAGCCGTCCTTCTTGCCGAGGGGGCGGATGTCGGTGGTGATGAAGTACGTGCCGGCCGGGACGAAGACCTCGAAGCCCGCCTCCGTCAGGCCCTGCGCGAGGATGTCGCGGCGGGCCAGCATGGACCGGCGGAACTCCGCGAAGTAGGAGTCGGGCAGGGCCAGCGCCTCGGCGACCGCGTACTGGAAGGGGCCCGAGGAGACGTACGTCAGGAACTGCTTCACCGCGCGGACCGCGCTCACCAGCTCCGGCGCGGCCGTCACCCAGCCGACCTTCCAGCCGGTGAAGGAGAACGTCTTGCCGGCCGAGCCGATCGTGACCGTGCGCTCGCGCATCCCGGGGAAGGACGCCAGCGGCAGATGCCCGGTGTCGCCGAAGACCAGGTGCTCGTACACCTCGTCCGTGACCACCAGCAGGTCCCGCTCGACCGCCAGCTCGGCGATCGCGGCCAGCTCCGCGCGGGTGAGGACCGTACCGGTCGGATTGTGCGGGGTGTTGATCAGCAGCAGCCGGGTGCGGTCGGTGACGGCGGCCCGCAGTTCGTCCAGGTCCAGGCGGAAGGACGCCCCCTGCTCGACGTGTGGCCGCAGCGTCACCGGTACGCGCGTGCCGCCCGCCATGGCGATGCTCGCCGCGTAGGAGTCGTAGTACGGCTCCAGGGCCACGACCTCGTCACCGGGCTCCACCAGCGCCAGCAGCGCGGCCGCGATCGCCTCCGTCGCGCCCGCCGTGACCAGCACCTCGGTGTCCGGGTCGTAGCTCAGCCCGTAGCGGCGCAGCTGGTGCGCGGCGATCGCGGTGCGCAGCTCCGGGATGCCCGGCCCCGGCGGGTACTGGTTGCCCCGGCCGTCGCGCAGCGCCCGTACGGCCGCCTCCCTGACCTCCTCCGGGCCGTCGGTGTCGGGAAAACCCTGGCCCAGATTGATCGACCCGGTCGCCACGGCGAGCGCGGACATCTCGGCGAAGATCGTCGTACCGAACTCGGCGAGCCGGCGATTGAGGTGGGGGCGTGCGCTGGAGGTCATGGCGGCCATCCTGCGCCCAAGCTCTGGAGTTCCTCAACACTGCTTCGGTGATGGGCGCCTGCGCCGATACCCAACCCACCATCGCTCACCAGGGGAGGGGATGTCCTCGGCTGTCGTCATCTGTCGTCGTCGGCCGCCCCCCGGACGGCCCACAGACGGCCTCAGAGATACCCCGGGGCCGCTAGTGGTTCGCGTTGCCTGGCCCCCTCGATGCGAACTATGGGCACGGAGGCCGCTGAGGTCTGGTGGGCTGGTCAGACTGGCTACTGGGGGCGTGTGCGGTTGGCCCCGGTCGGCATGGTTGCTGTACTTCGCTGCTGCACCGCACAGGCATCTGCGATCATCATCAGCGTGACCGATGACGAGGTGCTGGCGGCCGTCAAGGCCCGCGTTCAGGCGGGGCGCCCAACGGAATGGCGCGACAGTCTGCTCACGCCGGCACCCGCATCTGCGGAGGCACTGGCGGAGGCAGAGCGCATCATCGGTTACCCACTCCCGCCGCTGCTCCGCCGCCTCTACACGGAGGTAGCCAACGGCGGTTTCGGTCCCTGTGGCGGCATCGAAGGCCTCCGCGACGGACACACGAGCGACGGGCCAAGCATGCTGGAGGTGTATCTCCAGTACGACGAGCCCGATCCGGATCCGGAAGCGCCACCTGCCCCGCCTCATGGGGTGCTGTTGTTCTGCGACCACGGCTGTGCCACGTGGTCCATGCTCGACTGCCGCCACCCGGAGGGGCAGATGTGGCGGTGGGACCAGGGAGAGCGGCACAAGTGCGACCTGATGCTCCGTGAATGGCTGAGCATGTGGCTCGAAGGGAAGCTTGAGGACGGCATCCCGGGCGACCTCGCGCTGGAGGACGACGAGTCTTGGCACTGGCCCGAGACCGACAGCCACTGAGTCCATTGCCACGATGGGTCTCGCGGCAACCTCGGCGGGGTCCTCAATGACGCAGTCAAGCGCCGCTGTCCGAGTCTTGGAGCACCAGTTTTGGAAGATCGCGTATGCGGATGCGCGGTGACCTTGCGAGATGCTGACCTGCGCGGTTCTGGGCTGGTTGCCGTGACTCCCCGTTGTTCCCCGTGCGATACCCGCTCATCGGGCACGCAGGGGGACGCATGGCTCTCTGCCGTGTTCTCAGCCTTCCAGTGCCCCGCATGCTGTCCCGGGCCCTGTTCGGCTCTCATGTAGTGCTCTGAGCCGTCCCGGCGCCCAGGCTTTGAGGACGAGCCTCATCCTTATCAGGTCGATCACGTACCCTGCGGAAGTGGGAGGGGTCCTGTGCCGGCCACGATGCGGTGACCGCCGTAAGCCGCTCTTGTCCGGCCCTGTTCACGGCTGTTGGTGTCAGCCGTTGGTGTCAGATGTCGGCGCTGTTCTTGACAGGCCTGTCCCCTCCTGGCGATAGACGGTGGAGTGCCGGACTCGGAAGCCAAGACGTTCATACAGCCGGTTCGCAGCCCCGCGATCTGGGCGTGAAGTGAGATCCACTGTCCGGGCACCAGCCTTCTCGGCGATCGACAGGGCTTGCTGGATGAGAAGGCTGGCAACGCCCTGCCCGCGCGCGGCGCTGTCGACAACGACGTCTTCGACCCGGCCCCGCAGCCCCGATGGCAAGGGCAGCAACACCAGAGTCAGGGTGCCAACGATGCCATCGGCCGTCCGGGCCACAAGCAGAGTGTTGGAGTCGCAGGTCACCATCTGACTGATCGCCTCATGGTCGAGCGGCTTGGCTGTCGATGACAGCTGCGGCAGCAGCCGACCGAAGGCGTGGACCAGTTCCTGACTTGCTTCCCGAGCAGTCTCTACACGGACGTCCATGATCGGAGCCTATCCGCCGTCCCTGGAACGGCAACACTCACGAAGTTGGCGGTGTGAGCGGCGTCTAGCTGCCCTGGAGGGTGCTCAGTAGCCGAAGAACCGATGGCACGTCAGACGGGCGTGGTCGGAGGGCCGAAGACCGCAAGGAACTTCGGCCCTCCGGTTGGGTCTAGCGGTCGTGCCGGCTACGGCGACGGGAGGCGGTGGGTGTGGGCCTCCGCGTCACGACACGGCCTCCAGGACGGGCTAGCGGTCCCAGTCCCGGTCGTGGTGCCAGCCGCGGTCGTGGCGCCAGTCCCGGTCGTGGTGCCAGCCCCAGTGGTGGTGCCAGCCGCGGTCGTGGTCCCGGTCGTGGTCCCGGCCCCAGCGCCAGTCCCGATCCCGGTCCCAGCCCCAGCCCCGGTCGTGGTCGCGGTCCCAGTCGCCGAAGCGGCCGTCGTCGTCGTGGTCGATCCTGTGGCCGAGCGAGTAGCCCCTTCCGTAGTCACGGTCCTGGCCGCCGCTGGCGGCCAGGGCCGGCATGGCGGCCGCGCCGACGAGGGCGCCCGTAGCCACACACGTGGCGAGCAGGCGGGCCGTCGTACGAGAAACAGACATGAATCTGTCACCTCACGTTCGTGCACACCATCCCTGGCGGGGATGGGTGTGCAAATCCGGAAATTCCCGGCTCTGTGCCGAGGACCCACACTGTGGACCTTCGCCGCGACACCGGACGAGGGAACGGTTCCGCGTTACAAGGCGCAGATATATCTGTTGCTCTCGCTTGTATGGGCCATTCATGCCGGGGATGGGTCCGGGTGCCGGCCCCGTCCTGGTTCGGAAGCACGCCGGGAGCAGGGAAAAGTGCGGTTGTCGGCTCGCGACGCTCTTGGCCGTCTCGCGGCCTCGACTCCTTCGAACGGCCCAATGGGTTCTGTAACAATGCAGGGCCTCCGTTCGGGCGACCCGTCACGGTTCGCGGCGATCCGGCCGACCGTGTCCCAGGGGCGGACAACGGCGATGTCGGCAGGGCCGCGTTGTCCCAGATCTTCTCGGCGCTCGCCCTCGGACATGCCGACCGCCTACAAGGCGACCGGCAAGAGCTACGCGGCGGTCATCGCCTGGATCCTCCAGGGTGCTGCCCGACTCGGCCTCGCCGAAGTGCACCGCTCGGCCGCGTACGCCTACGGCTACCGGCTGCTCTGGCTGGCCGACCTGACCACGCGGGAGCAGGACCAGGCCCAGCAGAGCCGGTTCCCTAGCGGGCGGCGCTGGGACCGGCCGAACGGCTCGCCTCCGCCTTCACGGTCTGGGGGCCCTGCCGCATGACACAGGCCGCCAAGGATCGAGCAGGCCGCCCGCAGGTCGAGGGCGCCTGCCGCTGCGGTGGTTCCGGCTGGATCACCGAGTGCCTCGACCCGGACGACCCGACCACACGCACGGCGCGCAACTGCCCCGGCCACAACCCCAACGGTTCGATGCGCTCTGGGCAGGTGACCGCATGAGCCTGTTCCCCTCCTGCCTCGACCTGCTGGACCGTCCGAAGCGAAGCCCGGCGTGAGCGCTTCCTACACCCGGAACATCTTCGCGGACGTTCAGTCGGTCCTGTCTGCTGCCGTGGACGACTCGCTGCTGTCGCGTAACCCGTGCAGCGCGCGGACCGTGCGACGGCCCAAGCCAGACGCGCACCCGGTAGTCCCGTGGGTACCCGCTCAGGTGTTCGCCGTACGGGCGGCCCTCCCGGAGCGGTATCGAGCGATGGTCGACGTCGGCGCCGGATGCGGACTCCGCCAGGGGGAAGTCTTCGGCCTGGCCGAGGACGCCATCGACGTGGACGGGCGCACCCTCCACGTGGTGCGACAGAGCACGTGGAGGGTCACCCCGTCTTCGCCCTCCCCAAGGGCGGCAAGAAGCGGGCCGTACCGCTGCCCAGCTCCGTGGCGGAAGCCGTCCGGGCGCACATGGACGCCTTCAAGCCCGCAGAGATCACGTTGCCGTGGGACGTGCCCGAAGGGCCGAAGGTGTCCGCCCGGCTGATCTTCACGGCTGAGCAGGGGGGAATGGTGTGGCGCAGCAACTTCAACGGCAAGGAATGGAAGCCCGCTCTCGCTGCTGCAGGTCTCATCCCAGAGGCAAATGACGAAGGCAAGTACGAGTCGGCGCGCGAGCACGGCATGCACGCCCTGCGGCACTTCTATGCGTCCGCGTTGTTGGACGCGGGCGAGAACGTCAAGCCGTCAGCGAGTACATGGGACATGCTGATCCGGCGCTGACGCTGCGGGTGTACGCCCACCTGATGCCCGACAGCAGAGAACGCGCCCGCCGCGCGATCGACTCCGTGTTCCAGCACAAGTCTGAGGAAGGGCACGGCCCACAGACCACCCAGTGAGCCACAGGCGGCCCCTGAACTGCTGTGTGCCCTTCGCGACACCTGCGGCAATCCCCTGTTGGCGAAGCGGGTTGCAGTCGCGGTGCCGGAGGATTGCGGCCATCCTGTTAGTTTGCCGGGATCATGCTGATGGTCAGCGGGCCCCTCAGCATCCTGATGGGCGCAGCCGGAATCGCGCACGACACCCTGTTCGCCGCGTCCCGGTACGCCTACCGGTTCGACCTGACGTCCTGGGGCTGGATCCACCTCGTGATGGGAGTGGCCCTCGTCATTGCCGGCCTGGGAGTCCTGGCAGGCCGGAGCTGGGGTCGCGGGGCCGGTGCATCAGTGGCAGCGATCAGCCTGATCACCCAGTTCATGTTCGTTCCGTACTACCCGTTGTGGGCCATCCCCGTGATGACACTCGACCTCCTGATCCTGTTCGCGCTGACGAGGGTCCATATCGAGACCCGCGGCGGTCGATGAACCTCGCCGCCTTGCAGCGTGCCCGAGAGGAAGATCACGGCCCACAGACGGCCCAGTGAGAGCTCGAAGGCCCCTGACCTGCCCGTCTGTGCAGGTCAGGGGCCTTTTCCGTGCGTTGACCCTCAGAAGTTCCTCAACTCTGCTTTGCGCCCGGGGACGGCCGGGCATCTGCCGGGCACCGCGGTCCACGGGGGGCCGCATCGGGGGAACGGAAGGAGGGTGACGCCATGGTCGTGGGCATCATCTTCATCCTGGTCGTGGCCGCGTTCGTGACCGTCACGGCGCTGGCGGGCGCGCGGACCAGGAACCGGCAGCGCAAGGTGTCGCTCGGCAAGAGTGGCCGCGGCAGGTCGCGGTCGTACCGCTCATCGTCCTCGTCCTCGGCGTACGACGACAGCCGTAGCTGGTGGGCGGGCAGCGCCGACTCCGGCTCGTCGGGCGGGCACCACGGGGGCCACCACGGCGGTCACTCCTGCGGTGGCGGTCACTCCTGCGGGGGCCACTCCTCCTGCGGCGGCTCGTCCTGCGGCGGGGGTTCGTCGTGCGGCGGCGGATGCGGGGGAGGCAGCTGACACGGGGCGGCCGACTCCCGGGGGAACCGCATTCGGCCCGCCCCCGAGCGCCCGCCGACCGAAACAGCCGACGGGCGCCAGCCGTTGACGTCTCCCGCGCCAGGCGCCCGCCGGGCGAACCAGCCCGCCCGGCGCCCGTGGCGCGTGTCTCCGCGCCCGGCATCCGCCGTTGACGTGTCGTGCGTTCGGCGTCCGTCGTTGATGTCTCCGTGCCCGGCATCCGTCGTTGACGCGTCGTGCGTCCGGTGTCCGCTGTTGACGTCTCCCGCGCCAGGCGCCCGCCGGGCGAACCAGCTGCCCGGCGCCCGCGGTGCACGTCTCCGCGTCCGCCATTCGCCGTTGATGTCTCCGCGTCCGGTCTCCGCCGTTGATGTGTCGTGCGTCCGGTGTCCGCTGTTGACGTCTCCCGCGCCAGGCGCCCGCCGGGCGAACCAGCTGCCCGGCGCCCGCGGTGCACGTCTCCGCGTCCG
>NZ_JBIAEC010000003.1:517949-708287 GCF_042868225.1 Streptomyces sp. NPDC007856
CGTCCGCCATTCGCCGTTGATGTCTCCGCGCCCGGTCTCCGCCGTTGATGTGTCGTGCGTCCGGTGTCCGCTGTTGACGTCTCCCGCGCCAGGCGCCCGCCGGGCGAACCAGCTGCCCGGCGCCCACGGCACACGTGTCCCGCGCCCGGCGTCTGCCGTTGACGTCTCCGCGCTCGCCGTGCACGTGTCCCGCACCCGGCGTCCGTCGTTGACGTCTCCGTGTCCCGCGCTCGCCGTTCGTTTGCCGCGCCAGGCGTGCGCCATGGTTGAACAGTTGAGCAAAGGAGCCCTCTGATGGATGGAAACCCGGCGAAGTTGGGTAAAAACGCTGTGGGGGCGCCTCTGTTCATGATTCCCTCTAAAACGCCAACGCAGCCCCTCGGACGTCCCTGAGACTCCCCAACCCGGCCGAGCCGGCTGGGCTGACATGGCCGATCTCCCCCTCATCGCGTGCTAGCGGAGCCGATCCATGCTCACGACCCTGAACACCTCCTACACCGATACGCGCGCTGCCGACCTAGCCTGGGCCCTGGGACGCGAGCCGCTGCCGGCCCTGGCCACCCTCGACCTCGAACTCGCCGGAGCCAAGCTCCAGTTGAGACTGCTCGGCGCGTCCCACCAGGTGCTGCTGGACGAGGAGCGCGGCCGCTGTTCGGAGACTGTCGCCTGCATCCCGGGCTCCAGCACCCCGCTGCCGCTCGGCGTCGCCAAGCGCGTCGGCGACTGGGAGTACGAGTTCGCCGCGCGCGTCGAGGTGCTCACCCCCGGCTCGTTCGCGGGCCGCGCCCAGGAGTTGCTGGCCCTGGTCTCCGACCATCCGCACGGCCTCGCCGGCGTCTTCCCGGGCAGCCCGCACGCCTTCACCGCCATGCTGGCCCAGCGCCACGAGGGCCAGGTGCACTGGCGCACCTGGCACGCCTACCCGCAGGACGGGCAGTTGGTGGCCACCCGGACCCGGGTCGGTGTGCGGGTGCCGACCGCACACCTGAGCTGAGCACGCCCGCGCGGAGATAAACCCCCAGGACCTCAACTGCCCCCAGATCCACACGTGTGGGTGACGAAGCGTGCCGCGCGTGTGACGTAACGTCGCAGAGTGATCGAACCGCACGCCCCCGCGCCCCCGGGCTGCCCGCCGTCCTGGACAGTCCCCGCCCGGCTGCCCGTCCGGCCCGGCACCGGGCGGTTCCTGGTCCTCGTGTGCGTCTTCGTCTGCGCGGCCTGCGGACTCGTGTACGAGCTGGAACTCGTCGCGTTTGCCTCGTACTTGATGGGCGACTCGGTCACCCAGGCCTCCGTCGTGCTGTCCGTGATGGTGTTCGCGATGGGCGTCGGCTCCCTCGGCGCCAAGCGGCTGCGCTGGCACGCGGCAGCCGGGTTCGGCGCGATCGAGACCGTCCTCGCGCTGGTCGGCGGATGCAGTGCGATGGCGCTGTACGCCGTCTTCGCCTGGACCGGCGGCTGGGGCGGGATGTGGGCCGAGGGCCCGCGCTGCCTGCTGGTCGCCTTCTCCCTCGCCATCGGCCTGCTCATCGGCGCCGAGGTCCCGCTGCTGATGGAGCTGATCCAGCGCATCCGGCACCAGGACGCGGGCGGCGCGGTGGCCGACCTGTTCGCGGCGGACTACGTCGGCGCGCTGGTCGGCGGCCTCGCCTTCCCCTTCCTTGTCCTGCCCGTCCTGGGCCAGTTGACGGGCGCGCTGCTCACCGGCACGGTCAACGTCGTCGCCGGCGGCGCCCTGGTCCTCGGCCTCTTCCGCCGCGACCTGACCCGCCGGGCCCGCTGGACCCTGCTCCTCGTCGGCCTCGCCGTCCTCGGCGTCCTCGCCTCCGCGGCGGCCCTCGCGGACGAGTTCGAACGCGCCGCCCGGCACGCCGTCTACGGCACGGACGTCCGGGTCGCCGAACAGACCGACGTCCAGGAGGTCGTCCTCGCCGGAGGCACCGACGGCAAGCCCCTCGACCTCTTCCTGGACGGCCGGCTCCGCGTCGGCGGCCGGGACGAACGCCGCTACCACGAGGCCCTCGTCCACCCGGCGCTGTCCGGCGGCCCGCACGCGCGCGTGCTGATCCTCGGCGGCGGCGACGGCCTGGCCGCCCGCGAGGCGCTGCGCCACGGCGGAGTGCGCCGCGTCGACGTCGTGGAACTCGACGCGGGCCTGCTCCGCCTGGCCCGCCACGACCCCGGCCTCGCCACCGCCAACCAGCACGTCTACGCCGACCCCCGCGTCCACACCACCACCGCCGACGCCCTCGGCTGGCTGCGCGGCGCGCCCCCCTCCCGGTACGACGTGGTGATCGCCGACCTCCCCGACCCCTGCATCACCGCCAGCACCAAGCTGTACTCCCAGGAGTTCTACGGCCTGGCCCACCGCGTCCTCGCCCCCGGCGGCCGGCTCGTCGTCCACGCCGGGTCCGTCACCACCCGCCCCCGTGTCTTCTGGACGGTCGCCGCGACCCTGCGCGCCGCCCGCTTCGCCGTCTCCTCCTACCGCGTCCTCGGCCACGACCCCGGCTTCCCGGCCGGCCCCGACCGCTCGGCGGGCGCGTCCGGCGCCCCGCACGACTGGGGGTTCCTGCTGGCGAGCCCGGCGTCCACGCCACCACCGCTGCGACTGACCGCCGGGCCGTCGCACACCCTGACGCAGACGGACCTGACGGCGGACGCGCGGGCGGCGGAACGGACCCGGATCGGCGGGCTGCCCGCGTCGACGCTGGTGCATCCGCGGTACTGACGAGCCGGTCAGGTGAGGGTGAATTCCGGTCACAGCTGGGTAGGCTCACCGGACATGGAGCACCAGGTCTTCGTCCCGGTCGGGCTCGAACCGCTCAGAGCCGCCCTCGCCGACCCCGCGCGCATCGCCCGCGCGATCCCCGGCCTGCAACAGGACGCCGGTGCCGAACCCGTCACCGGACGCCTGAAGCTCCGCGTCCAGGGACACTCCGTCACCTACCGGGGTACGGCCCGGGTGGTCGCCCACGACGACGGTACGTACGCCGTCGAGGCCGACGCCACCGAGGCCCGCGGCACCGGCGCGGTGAAACTCGCCCTCACCCTGCGCCTCGCGGAGGACGAGGGCGGTACGACGGTCACGGTCGAGGGCGCGGCGAACGCGGACGGCCGTATCGCGGAGCTGCCACCGGACGCGGTGCACGCGGCGGCGACCCGCCTGCTGAACCGATTCGTGGAGAACCTGGCGACGGTGGAGCCCCCGGCGGCCTCGGAGGAGGGGGAGGAACAGGCGCCGGAGCCCGAGGCCGAGCGCACCTCGGTCTTCGACACCGAGGTCCCGCCACCGTCCCTGGACCCGGCGGCCGACCGCCTCGCCGAGGACTTCGCCGACACCGGCGAGCCCCCCGCCGAGGCCGCCCATGCCCGCCGTACGATGATCGGCCGCAGCGCGGAGGAGGTCGACCACGCGCCGCCACGAGGCCGTTATGCACCGGTTCCGGCACCCCAGACGGTCACGGCGACATCGGCACTGCGCTGGGCGGCACCGGCGGCGGCCCTGGTGGTGGCGTCGGCGATCGTCGTGAGCAGGGCACTGCGCAAACGCCGTTGAGCGCGATGCGCCCCGATCTCCCCCAAGTACTGTCTTCCCGTGAGTAACGAAGACATCACGCTGACCGCAGGCAATGCGGAAGTACGCCTCAGCCCCACCAACGGCGGCCGTATCAGCAGCCTCAAGGTCAACGCCCTGGAACTGCTGAGGCAAGGGTCCCGCTACGGCTGCTTCCCCATGGTGCCCTGGTGCGGCCGTACCCGCGACGGCCGCTTCCTGGACGGCGGCACCGTCCGCCAGATGCCGCTCAACTCCCCGCCCCACGCCATCCACGGCACCACCCGCGACGGCGCCTGGCGCACCGCGCGCGTCGCGGAGAACGAGGCGGTGATCACGTACGACCTGGTCGACCCCTGGCCGCACCCCGGCCGCGTCACCCACGTCGTCACGCTCGCCGAGGACGGCCTGACGCTGACGATGTCGGTGGAGGCGCGGGACGACTCCTTCCCGGCGCAGATCGGCTGGCACCCCTGGTTCAACCGGAACCTCGGGCGCGAAGACGTGACGGTCGACTTCAAGCCCGCCTGGCAGGAGGAGCGCGGGGACGACCATCTGCCCACCGGCAACCGGATCGACCCCAGGCCCGGTCCCTGGGACGACTGCTTCGGCATGCCCGGCGGCGTCGACGTCACCCTCACCTGGCCGGGGCAGCTGGAGCTGAAGGTGACCAGCCGCGAGGAGTGGGTGGTCGTCTACGACGAGCAGGCCGAGGCCGTGTGCGTGGAGCCGCAGACCGGCCCGCCCAACGGCCTGAACACCCTCCCGCGCCTGGTCACCCCGCTGGAGCCGCTGGAGGCGACGACGACCTGGAGCTGGCGGCGCCTTTAAGCTGGTCGGCATGACGGACGTACGTGGCGCGCTGCTGCAGCAGATCAAGGACAAGGCCGTGGTGCACGGCAAGGTGACCCTCTCCTCGGGTCTTGAGGCCGACTACTACGTCGACCTGCGCCGCATCACCCTCGACGGCGAGGCCGCCCCGCTGGTCGGCCAGGTGCTCCTGGACCTGACGGCCGACCTGGAGTTCGACGCGGTCGGTGGCCTGACCATGGGCGCCGATCCGGTGGCGGCCGCCATGCTGCACGCCGCCGCCGCGCGCGGGCAGCGGCTGGACGCGTTCGTCGTACGGAAGGCGGCGAAGGCGCACGGGCTGCAGCGGCGCGTCGAGGGCCCGGAGATCAAGGGCCGCCGGGTGCTGGTCGTCGAGGACACCTCCACCACCGGCGGCTCCCCGCTCACCGCCGTCGAGGCCGTGCGCGAGGCCGGTGCCGAGGTCGTCGCCGTCGCGACCATCGTGGACCGCGCGACCGGCGCCGCCGAGAAGATCGAGGCCGGCGCGGGCGTTCCGTACCGGTTCGCCTTCTCGAAGGATGAACTGGGTCTGGACTGACGACGCGGATTGACCTGGACTTGACCGGCGCATGGACCATCGGTCCATGTCTGGAAAGATGGGGACGACGACGGCGTCGAAACCCTCAGGTCTAGGTCAGGGCCGTAACGCACAACCCCAACCCGCAACACAAGGAGCGGACAGATGCCCATCGCAACCCCCGAGGTCTACAACGAGATGCTCGACCGGGCGAAGGCAGGCAAGTTCGCCTACCCGGCCATCAACGTCACCTCGAGCCAGACCCTGAACGCGGCGCTGCGCGGCTTCGCGGAGGCGGAGAGCGACGGCATCGTCCAGATCTCGACCGGTGGTGCCGAGTTCCTCGGCGGCCAGTACAGCAAGGACATGGTCACCGGCGCGGTCGCGCTCGCCGAGTACGCGCACATCCTCGCCGAGAAGTACCCGGTCAACATCGCGCTGCACACCGACCACTGCCCGAAGGACAAGCTCGACGGGTACGTACGTCCGCTGATCGCGGTCTCCGAGGAGCGCGTGAAGGCCGGCAGGAACCCGCTGTTCCAGTCCCACATGTGGGACGGCTCCGCCGAGACCCTGGCCGACAACCTGGAGATCGCCCAGGAGCTGCTGGAGCGCACCCGCGCCGCCAAGATCATCCTTGAGGTCGAGATCACCCCGACCGGCGGCGAGGAGGACGGCGTCTCCCACGAGATCAACGACTCCCTGTACACCACGGTCGAGGACGCGATCCGCACCGCCGAGGCCCTCGGCCTGGGCGAGAAGGGCCGCTACCTGCTGGCCGCCTCCTTCGGCAACGTCCACGGCGTGTACAAGCCGGGCAACGTCGTGCTCCGCCCCGACCTGCTGAAGGAGCTGAACGACGGCGTCGCCGCCAAGTTCGGCAAGGCGTCCCCCTTCGACTTCGTCTTCCACGGCGGCTCCGGCTCCACCGAGCAGGAGATCCTGACCGCGCTGGACAACGGCGTCGTGAAGATGAACCTCGACACGGACACCCAGTACGCCTTCACCCGTCCGGTCGCCGCGCACATGTTCCAGAACTACGACGGCGTCCTGAAGGTCGACGGCGAGGTCGGCAACAAGAAGGCCTACGACCCGCGCACCTGGGGCAAGCTGGCCGAGGCGAGCATGGCCGCGCGTGTCGTCGAGGCCACGCAGAACCTGCGCTCGGCGGGCAACAAGATCAAGTAAGCGGTACGTCCGTTCTCCCGCGGCGCGCCCGGCGGCTGTTCCCGGCCGCCGGGCCGCTGTATACCTGGGGCATGCCCGACGTCCGGCTGGCCTCGCCCCAGGGCAAGTGGATCCTGCTCACCACGGTCCTCGGCTCCAGCATGGCGCTGCTGGACTCGACCGTCGTCAACGTGGCGCTCCCGCGCATCGGCCAGGACCTGGGCGCGAGCCTGGCCGCCCTGCAATGGACGGTCAACGCGTACATGGTCACGCTGGCCGGGCTGATCCTGCTGGGCGGCTCGCTGGGCGACCACTACGGCCGGCGGAAGATCTTCGTGCTGGGTGTGGTGTGGTTCGCGGTGGCGTCGCTGCTGTGCGGCCTGGCGCCGAACCCGGTCATGCTGATCGCCGCGCGGGCCCTGCAGGGCATCGGCGGCGCGCTCCTGACCCCGGGCTCCCTGGCGATCATCCAGTCGTCCTTCCACCGCGACGACCGCAGCCGGGCCGTCGGCCTCTGGTCCGGTTTCGGCGGGATCGGCGCGGCGGTCGGCCCGTTCCTCGGCGGCTGGCTGGTGGCCGGCCCCGGCTGGCGCTGGGTGTTCCTGCTGAACGTCCCGCTGGCCCTGCTGTGCGTACCGGTGGCCCTGCGGCACGTCCCCGAGTCGAGGGACGCCGGCAAGCACGCCCGCTTCGACGTCCTCGGCGCGGCACTGGGCGCCCTGGCCCTGGCCCTGCTGACGTACGCGCTGATCGAGGCGAAGGCGGGCTCCCTGGTGGTGACGCTGACCGGGGTGGCCGGTGTGGTCGCGGCGGTGGCCTTCGTGCAGGTGGAGCGGCACCGACCGGACCCGATGCTCCCGCCGGACATCTTCGCCTCGCGCCAGTTCACGGCGGTCAATCTGGTCACCCTGTGCGTGTACGCGGCCTTCGGCGGCTTCTTCTTCCTCACCGCGCTCCAACTGCAGGTGGTCTCGGGCTACTCACCCCTGCAAGCCGGTACGGCCCTGCTGCCGACCACGGCCCTGATGCTCCTCTTCTCCGCCCGCTCGGGCGCCCTGGCGGACCGCACGGGCCCGCGCCTGCCGCTGACGGCCGGCCCGCTGCTCTGCGCGACGGCGATGCTGCTGATGCTGCGGGTGGGGAAGGGTGCCGACTATCTGACGGACGTGCTGCCGGCCCTGCTGGTCATGGGCGCGGGCATGGTGACCCTCGTAGCCCCCCTGACGGCCACGGTCCTCGCCTCCGTGGACACCGCCCGGGCCGGCCTGGCCAGCGGCATCAACAACGCGGCGGCCAGGGCGGCGGGCCTGATCGCGGTCGCCGCGCTGCCGCTGCTCGCGGGGATGGGCCCGGAGGCGTACCGGTCGCCCACGGCGTTCGACGCGGCGTTCGATCGCGCGATGCCGATCTGCGCGGGGGTGCTGGTGGCCGGTTCGCTCGTGGCCTTCGCCCTGGTCCGCCGCCCGGCTCCGGAGTGCCGACACCCCGAGTGCCATGTACACGGGTGCGTCACGGCTCCGCCGTTGGAGGGGGAGCGGCGGGGTGGCTAGGGCCACCGCGGCGGACATGACTGTGCCGCCGTCGCTCAGCGCGAGACGGCGGCACTCAGTAGCACCCTTCTCTACCGCTTCAGCTCGGCGTACGCCTCGGCGCTGCTGTCCTTGAGGAACTGCCAGCAACGCTCCGTCTCGTCCTTCTCATCGATCTCGCCGGCGGCGCGAGCGAGGGCGGCGAGGCAGCGCAGGAATCCGCGATTGGCCCGGTGGCTCCAAGGGATGGGGCCGTGCCCCTTCCACCCCGCCCGGCGTAGCGCGTCCAGACCGCGGTGATAGCCGGTGCGCGCGTATGCGTACGACTCGACCGTTCGCCCTGCCTCGAAGGCGTCGTCGGCGAGCATCGCCCACGCGAGCGAGAACGTGGGGTGCTTCGCCGCGACCTCGGACGGAGACCGGGACTCCTCGCCCAGCAGGCGGTACGCCTCTTCGTTCTCCGGCAGGTAGGTCGGGTCCGGGCCCCCGAGCAGGTTCTTGTGCGTCGTCATGGAAGCAGTCTGCCACTTGGGTCTACACCCGGATCAGCAAGGACGACGAGGCGGAGGGGCTGGGCGTCGCGCGGCAGGAGGAGGACCGCCGACCGCACTGTGCCGTTCGGGGGTGGGAGGTCAGCGCATGTCCGCTGCCCGCTACATCGCGCTCACCGAGGACCCGGAGAAGCAGAGCGCGGAACTGCACCGGGAGCGGGCCCTGCACCGGGCCGAGGCCGCGACCTTCGCGGCGGGCCCGGCAGCACTAGCTGCAGCGCTCCAGCCGGTAGCCATGTCCGCGGAGGGTGGTGATGCGGGGCAGCCGGCAGGGGCGGCCGGAGGCGTCCGCGGCTTGGGCGAGGCGGCGGCGCAGGCCGGCCATGGTGACGTCCAGGGTCTTGGTGGGGCCGAACCAGTTCTCGTCCCACACCTGGGCCATCAGGTTTTCCCGTGAGACGGCCGCGCCCGGGCGCCGGGCGAGCAGGGCCAGCACGTCGAACTCCTTGGGGCGCAGGGAGACTTCGGCGCCGTGGAGGGTGCAGCGGCGGGCCGCGGCGTCCAGGACGAGGTCGCCGAGCCGTACCGGTTGCTCCGCCGGCGAGGTGGCGGTCTGGCGGCGCAGGTGGGCGCGGAGTCGGGCGAGAAGGACGGTGAGGCTGAAGGGTTTGACCAGGTAGTCGTCCGCGCCCGCGTCCAGGCCGGCGATGACGTCGATGTCGTCGGTGCGTGCGGTGAGGATCACGATCAGCAGGTCGGGGAAGCGGGAGCGCAGGGTGCGGGCGAGGTCCAAGCCGTCGAGGTCGGGCAGGCCGAGGTCCAGGAGCAGGGCGTCGTAGGCGGTTTGGGTGGCTTCGGCAAGGGCGGAGGCGCCGGTGCGGCTCCAGGTGGGGGCGTAGCCGTTGCTGCACAGGCCGGTTTCCAGGTGGCGCCCGATGGTGTCGTCGTCCTCGACGACGAGGACGCGGAAGCGGCTGCGGTCCGGTACGGCGGGCGTGCCCATGATGGTCAGCGTAGGAGGGGTCTGTGCGATCGGCACGGGCTCTTGTGCCTGCGGGCTGTTCACAGGTCGCGCAACTCCTCGACGGCGGGGCGTCGCGCGCGGCGGATGCCGTTCAGGGCTGCGGCCAGTACGGCGAGCAGAGCGGCCGACGCGGTGAGCGCGAGGTATGCGCCGGGGACCGACAGGCTTGCGGGCGGTGGGTCGAAGACGCCCGTCAGGACCTTGACCAGCATTTCGGACAGCGCCCAGCCGATCGCCGCGCCTCCGGCCAGGCCGGCCGCGGCCAGGAGGAGCGCCTCCGTGAGGACCATTCCGCGCAGCTGGCGGGTCCGGGCGCCGAGGACGGTGGCGATGGCGAAGGTGCGGCGGCGTTCGGCGAGGCCGAGGGCGAGGACGAGTCCGCCCGCTCCGGCGGCCAGCAGGACGGCGAAGGCGAGCTCGATACGGGTGAGCCCGGCCAGGTCGACGGAGGTCAGGCTGGTGCCGACGGTGCCGCGGGTCTGGGTGAGGTCGGTGACGGTGGCGCTGGTGCCTAGCTGTCCGCGCAGTTGCGCGGCGATCTGCTTCTGGTGGGTACCGCCGGTGTCGAGGAGGAAGGCGCCGATGGCGTCGCTGCCGGTCGCCTTGGCGATGTAGGAGGCGTTGGCGACGAAGAAGCTGTCCTTGGGGGCGGTGGGGAACTCCTTGGCGATGCCGGCGTAGTGGAAGGGGACCGTGCGCAGGGCCTTGGTTCGGGCGTCCTGGATGCGCAGGTTGACGGTGTCACCGGGGGAGAGCTGGAAGTCGTTGACGGTCTCGACGCTGACCAGCAGGTTGTCCGGACGCTCGGCCAGCTTCCGCATGAGCTGGTGCGCGGTGCCGCCGGCGAAGTAGGCGTCCTGGAGCGACGTGGCCCGCGCGATGGTGCCGGGGCGGACGCCGTAGAGGTCCTGCAGGTCGGAGCCGACGTACGCGAAGCGGTGCTGGAGTGGTTCTACGTGCCGTACACCGGAGATCTTCAGGGCGGCACCGGCGCTGGGCGGGACATGGGCGCCGGGTGGTTCGGTGACCGTGACGTCCGAGCCGTTGGTCAGTCGGGCGTCGACCTCGGCCTGCTGCTTGTAGGTGGCGTTGAAGACGGCGGTGGAGATCGCGAAGGACACGGCGAGGGCGAGCAGGACGATCGAGCGGGCGAGCGGGCGTCGGCGCCTGGAGAGGGTGGCGGCGGTGGTGCCGGCGAGGGTCGCGGTGAGCGGGCGGGCCAGCCGGGCCAGGGCGGGGCGGCCGTGGGTGAGGGCGAGGAGGGTGAGCCGCCAGACCAGCAGGGTGGCGCCCACCCACAGCAGGGCCGGGCCGAGGAAGGCCCAGTACGACACGGAGATGCTGGGCACGCCTTCGGGGGCGAGGACGAGGGCGTACTGGTTGCCGGCGGAGGCGCGGAAGACGAGCCAGGAGCCGATCAGGAGGGCGAAGTCCAGGCCGTAGCGCATCCACCACGGGCTGCGGGTGCTGCGGGCGCCGGACTCCTTGCGGGTTTCGGCAACAGTCACCGTGCGCAGGTCGCGCAGGGCGGGGACCAGGACCGCCCCGGCGGCGACGGCGGCGCCGAGGGCGAAGGCGATGCCGTACCAGGCGGCCCAGGTGCCCGCGCTCGCCCCGAAGGAGGCGGCACCGAAGGCGAGACGGCCGGTCAGCGCGGCGATGCCCAGCCCCGACAAGCCGCCCACGAGACCGATCAGGGCCGCTTCCAGCCCCGCGAGGGCGGTGATCTGGCGGGGGCGCAGGCCGCGCATCCGCAGCAGGCCCTGCTCCTGACGGCGGCGCTCACCGCCGGCGGAGGCGACCGCGGCGGTCAGTGCGGCGGCGAGGGCGGCGCCCGGGACGCCGAGGAAGAGGAAGAGGATCTGGGCGTACAGGGCGTCCTGGCGGGCGGAGTCGAGGGCGGCGCCGACGTTGTTGCCGACCAGGGCGGTGCCGGCCGAGCGGGCCTCCAGGTTGTGGGCGGCGCGGGTGACGGTGGT
Organism: Streptomyces sp. NPDC007856; assembly: GCF_042868225.1. Lineage (NCBI taxonomy): Bacteria > Bacillati > Actinomycetota > Actinomycetes > Kitasatosporales > Streptomycetaceae > Streptomyces > Streptomyces sp. NPDC007856. Next base: position 529,065 of record NZ_JBIAEC010000003.1, read on the forward strand.
GAAGGCGGCGGCCGGGTCGGAGGGCAGACGGGCGTCGTCACGGGCCACGTGGATCTGCGTGGTGACCGCGGTGGCGCCCCGGGTGAGGGACGCGAACCGAGTGGCGGGCAGGAGGACGACGTTGTCCGGGGGTGCCGTGGGCTGGGACTGGCTGGGGGCGCCGACGGTCTGGAAGAGGGAGTCGGCCTGGGGCAGGTCGACCACGCCGTCCACCTTCACCTGCCTCAGTCCGATGCCGGGGAACCGGACGCCGATGGTGTCGCCGGGGGCTGCGTGCAGGTTGGAGGCGGTCTGCTGGGCCAGCAGGACGCCGGTCGGGGAGCCCGACAGCGTGCGGATGGCGTCGGGGAACAGCCGGCGATAGCCGTCGGGCAGGCCGAGGGCCATGCCGGGGCCGGTGGTCTGGGTGCTGCCCTGTACACGGGCGGTGAATCCGGTGGTGTGGGCGTAGCCGACCGGCAGCGCGGCGCGGGTGTCGGGCGTCCTGCGGACCAGGGTCATCACCGTGCCGGGCTCGGCGCCGGGCTGCACCTGGACCTGCCAGTCGACCGCGACCGAGTGTACGGCGCGCTGGGTCATGGTCGCCTTCGACGCCGTGAGGAAGGACCCCAGGGCGGCGACGAGGGCGACCGCGAGCGCGATGCCGGCCACTGCGGCGAGCAGGCGTCCGGTGCGGTGGCGGGCCAGGCCGGCCGCCCACGAGGTGATCACGACACTCCCTCGGGTGCGAGTAGCCGGCCGTCGCGCATGGTGCGTCGGGTGGTGAGCCGGGTGGCGATGGCCGGGTCGTGGGTGGTGACGACTAGGCCGGCGCCGGTGTGGTCGGCGGCGGTCAGCAGGGCGTCCAGGACGCGGGCGCCGGTGGTGTGGTCGAGGCGGCCGGTGGGTTCGTCGGCGAGGATCAGGCGTGGGGACTGGGCCAGTACCCGGGCGACGGCCACCCGTTGCGCCTGACCACCGGAGATCTCCTCGGGCAGCCGGTCGGCCAGGGCGGCGGCATCGACCAGGGCGAGCGCCGCCAGGGCGGCCTGCCGCGCCTCGTCCTCCGGCCGGTCGGCGAGGACCAGAGGGAGGGCGGTGTTCTCGGCCACGTTCAGGGCCGGGATCAGGCTGTCGCCCTGGAAGACCAGACCGATGTCGTACGGGCCCAGCGAGGCGGCCCGGGTCACCGTGCCGCTGGTGGGCTGCTCGAGCCCGGCCAGCAGGTGCAGCAGGGAACTCTTCCCGGACCCGGAGGGGCCGACGACGGCGAGCCGGTCGCCGGACCCGATCTCCAGGTTGGCACCGTGCACGGCCACGACCGCCTGCGTGCCCCGGCCGAAGGTCAGGGCCGCGTCCGTGCAGGCGACGAGCACCTCGTCACGTGACATCGTCAACCTCCTGCCGCAGCGGGCTCCGGTCCGGGGCCGCGGCGTCGGCGACCCTCCCGTCGTCCAGCGTGATCACTCGGTCCGCGATCCGGACGACTTCGGCGCTGTGCGTCACGATCAGCACCGCGCACCCTTGCGCGGCCCGGTCCCGCAGCATGGTGAGCACCAGCTGCTCCGTGTCACCGTCCAGTTCTCCGGTCGGCTCGTCGGCCAGCAGCACGTCGGGCGAGTTGGCCAGCGATACGGCCAGCCCGGCCCTGGCCAGCTCTCCGCCGGACAGCTGCAGGGGCAGGGAATGCATCCGGTCGCCGAGCCCCACCTGGGTCAGAAGCTCCTTGGCCGAGACGTCGGGCTTACGGCCTGCGGCCCGCTGGGGCAGGCGGACGTTGTCCCGCACGCTCAGGTGAGGCAGCAGGTTCCGGGTCTGCAGCAGCACGCCGATGTGCCGGGCGCGCAACCGGGCGCGCTCGGGCTCGGGCCGGTGGCTGATCCGCACACCACCCAGCCGGACCTCGCCACCGGAGGGCTCGTCGATCCCTGCCAGACACGCCAGCAGGGTCGACTTGCCCGCACCCGAGGGCCCCACGACCGCGACCGTCTCGCCCCGCCGCACCCGCAGCGACACCCCGCGCAGCGCGAGGGTCTCCTCCTCGCCGGCGCGGTAGAAGCGGTACAGCTCGCGGGCGGTGAGGACGTCCTCGTCCGGCCGGGAGGCGGGCATCGGTCTCACCGCCAGGTGAAGGAGTCGCTGATGATGCGCCACGGGTCGACGTTGTCGGCGTTGACCGGGCCGGACAGGGTCAGGTCCACCTCGTGGCCGGACCGGTAGAAGGCGTACCGCTCGAACGCGTCGCGCACCACCTTGCCGGTGACGGGATCCTTCGCCGAGTCACCCTGGTAGGTCAGCAGGACGACACGGCCGGCGTGCCGGTTCACCTCCGACACCTTCGGCGCGGCGAACTTCGCCACCTGGGAGCGCAACCGCGGGACGACCGTGTGGGTGACCGAGCCGGCCGTGGGGGCGGTGGCGGCGGAGGCCGCCGTGATCCTCACGGTGTTCAGCTTGTCGGTGAACACCGTGGTGTTCCCCTGCTCGGTGCGGGCCCAGCCTTCGGGCACCTTCACGGTGAAGCCGGTGAAGGTGCCGCTGGTCGGCCGGTAGGCGACGTACACCTGGTTGTCGGGGATGTCGCCGGGTGGGTTGGACTCGGTGGGAGCCGGGTTGCTCTGCCCGTTGCCGCTGCGTGCCGAGGAGGCCGGCGGTGCCGCCTTCGTCGTGCCGGAACCGGAGTGCGAGCCGGAGCCGGCACAGCCCGCGGTCACCGCCGCGAGGAGCGCCAGCCCGACGACCGCACCTGTCCGTGCGTGTGCTGCCATGGCCACTGCCCTCCAAACAGTCCCCGACGGGGGGTCATGGCACCCACGCTAGGAAGCGGCCGGTTAACACCCTGCTCGCCGAGGGTTAGACGACGGCAAAAAGCGTGGCGCACCGGTTCCGACCAGGTCGGCGGCCCGCAAGATGGAAGGTATGAGACAGCGCGTGGTGCGAGTGGCCCTCACCGCTGCCCTGGTCGCCGTCGTCCTCTTGGCTGTCCCCCTGGCCCTGGTCATCAGGTCCTCCCTGTATGCCGGCCAGCGCGACACCCTGGAACGCGCGGCCCTCGCCGCCGCCGTCCGGGTGAGCCCCGACTACGCGAGCGGCGACCCGGTGGAGCTGCCGGCGGCGCCAGCCGGTGGGCGCCTTGGCCTGTACGACCCGCAGTTGCGGCTCCGGGCGGGCAGCGGCCCCCGGGCCGGTGACACGGCGGTGCGCCGGGCCCTCGGCGCGCAGGTGGTGCGCGGCCACTTCGGCGATGACCTGGTCGCCGCCGTGCCCGTCTCGCACGCCGAGAAGGTGATCGGCGTCGTACGCGCCTCCTCGCCCGCCGCCGCCGTACGCGACCGCGTCATCGCCGCGTGGACGGTCCTCGCCGGTGCCTGCACGCTCGCCCTGACCATCGCCGTCCTGGTGGCGCGTCGCCAGGCACGGCGGCTGGCCGCACCACTGGAGGACCTCTCCCGTCACTGCCGGGCCGTCGCTGCCGGCGACCTGGGCGCACGCGCCGCCGCGAGCAGCATCGCCGAGATCGACCAGGTCGCCCGCACCCACAACGAGATGCTGCACAGCCTGACCGAACTGCTGCGCCACGAACGGGACTTCACCTCCAACGCCTCCCACCAGCTGCGCACCCCGCTGACCGGTCTGCAGCTCACCCTGGAAGCGGGCCTCGCGCAGGACGACGACGCCCGGCTGAGGCCCGCCCTTGAAGAGGCGCTGGCCACCACCCGGCGCCTGCACGGTACGGTCGAGGAGGTGCTGCGCCTGTCCCGTTCCCGCGGCCTGCCCCGTCCGGCTGCCCCGGACACTCCCGTGGCACGGCTGCTGCGGGAGACCGAGGAGCGGTGGCACGGGCTGCTCGCTCGCGACGGCAGGCGCCTGGTGAGCTCCCTCGGCGACGCGCCGGACGACGTCCCTGTCGCAGGCGCCCCCGTCGCCGAGATCCTCGGCATCCTGCTGGACAACGCGCGCGTCCACGGACGCGGCACCGTCCATCTGCGGGTGCGGGACCTCGACGACGCCCTCGCCTTCGACGTCAGCGACGAGGGCACCGTGGAGGACGAGGCGGCTTCGCTGTTCGACCGGGGACACACCGGCGACGGGGCAGGAGCCGGCATCGGCCTCGCGCTGGCCGGCGACCTGGCCGTCTCACTCGGCGGCAGGCTTTCCCTGACCAGCAGCCACCCGGCCACCTTCACCCTGCTCGTCCCGGTCCGCCAGAACGGGACCGTGCACGACGAGACGGGCGAGGGCAACGCCTGAAGGCGGCGGTAGGACCAGCTGGCGTACTCGACGAGCACCGCACAGACCGCCGCGGACACCAGTGCGGTGGTCCCGAGGCCGACTGGCCGGCGGCCAAGCAGGTTGAGCGTGCGGCGGAGACGCCGATGCACGGGCAACTCACACGTTCTTCACATCTGGGTCCTTCTACCGTGGGAGACATGCGGGTGCTGGTCGTGGAGGACGAGGTGCGCACCGCGGGGCTGCTGCGGCGTGGGCTGGAGGAGGCCGGATACACGGTCGATATCGCCTCGGACGGCCAGGATGCGCTGTGGCGTGCCGCCGAGTTCCCCTACGACGTGATCGTGCTCGATGTGTTGCTGCCCAAGCGCGACGGTTTCGAGGTGTGCGGTGAGTTCCGCAAGAGCGGGTGCTGGACGCCCGTGCTGATGCTCACCGCTCGGGACACCGTCCCCGACCGGGTGCGTGGACTGGATGTGGGGGGCGGACGACTACCTGACGAAGCCGTTCAGCTTCGCCGAGCTCTTCGCCCGGATGCGGGCACTGATCCGTCGTGGGGCGGTGGAGCGGCCCTCCGCGTTGCAGGTGGGGGACCTGCGCATGGATCCGCCGAGCCGTCGCGCCTGGCGGGGAGCCGTGGAGCTGGAGCTGACCGCGAAGGAGTTCGCGCTGCTTGAGCTGTTTCTGCGGCATCCCGGAGAGGTCTTGACGCGTACCCGCATCCTGGAGAGCGTGTGGGACTCCGCGTACGACGGTGTGTCGAACGTGGTGGACCAGTACATGGCCTATCTGCGGCGCAAGATCGACCGGCCGTTCGGCGTCGATCAATTGCAGACCGTGCGCGGCGCGGGCTACCGCCTGCGCGAGGCCGCGCCCTGGGATGGGTGACGGTCATGCCGCTGCGGATGCGCCTCGCGCTGATGTCCAGGGATCCGGCCACCTTCACCCTGCTGGTCCCGGTCCGCCGGGACGGTCGTGAGCACACCTGAGAGTCGGCACGCACCCGACCGAGGGGGACCCTCTTCGGCTAGCCGCGCATCACCGGTGTGGCCCGTCTGGCAACGGACGGGCCTTGCCGTACCGGGGGCCGATTGCGGAGGATGCCGGGTGGGGACCGGGGCCCCCGTGCCGGCATCGGCAGGGGCGGACCGCTACCCGGAGCTATAACAGGAGACAGCGATGTCCCAACCGGCTCAGCAGTCCTTGGAGACTCAGGAGCCCGAGACTCCGCATCTCGATTTCGCGGGCACGACGCCGTACGAGGACTACGTCAGGGCGGACGTGCTCACCCATCTCCAGCACACCCTCTCCGACGATCCCGGAGAGATGGTCTTCCTGGTCACGACCCAGGTCATGGAGCTGTGGTTCACCGTCATCGTCCATGAGTGGGAGACGGCCGCGGCCGCCCTGCGCGGCGACGACGTACCGACCGCGATCGCCGCGCTGAAGCGTTCCGTACGGGAACTGGAGGCTCTCAACGCCTCCTGGAAGCCCCTCGGCCAGCTCACCCCGGCGCAGTTCAACTCGTACCGCTCCGCCCTCGGCGAGGGCTCCGGCTTCCAGTCGGCGATGTACCGGCGCCTGGAGTTCCTGCTCGGCGAGAAGTCCGCGTCCATGCTCGTACCGCACCGTGGCGCCCCCCGCGCGCACGCGGAGCTGGAGAAGGCGCTGCACGAGCCGAGCCTGTACGACGAGGTGCTGCGGCTGCTGGCCCGGCGCGGGCATCCGGTCCCCGGGTCCGTCCTGCACCGGGACGTCTCGCAGCGCTACGAGCCCTCCGACGCGGTCGAGCAGGCCTGGACGGCGATCTACTCCGGCGACGAGGACGCCGAACTGGCCCGGCTGGGCGAGGCGTTGACCGACGTGGCCGAACTGGTCTGGCGCTGGCGCAACGACCACCTGGTGGCCACCCGCCGCGCGATGGGCGCCAAGCCCGGCACGGGCGGCTCGGCCGGCGTGGCCTGGCTGGAGAAGCGCGCCCGCAAGAACGTGTTCCCGGAGCTGTGGACGGCGAGGTCCCATGTCTGAGCTGGCTCTGGAGGCAGAGAAGCTGGACGCGGCGGACGAGCTCGCCCCGCTGCGTTCCCGTTTCGTCCTGGACGATGTGATCTACCTGGACGGCAACTCGCTCGGCGCGCTCCCGGCGAACGTCCCGGACCGGGTGGCCGACGTGGTCCGCCGCCAGTGGGGCGAACTGCGCATCCGCTCCTGGGAGGAGAGCGGCTGGTGGACCGCGCCGGAGCGGATCGGCGACCGGATCGCCCCGCTGGTCGGCGCGGCGGCCGGGCAGATCGTCGTGGGCGACTCCACAAGTATCAATGTTTTCAAGGCACTTGTGGCTGCCGTACGGATGGCGGGCGAGGACCGCACCGAGATCCTGGTGGACGCCACCACCTTCCCCACCGACGGTTACATCGCCGAGTCGGCGGCCCGCCTGACCGGGCGTACCCTGCGGGCGGTGAAGCCGGCCGAGGTGCCGGGGGAGTTGAGCGGCCGTACGGCGGCGGTCCTGCTCAACCACGTCGACTACCGCACGGGCCGCCTGCACGACCTGCCGTCCCTCACGGCGGCGATCCACGCCGCCGGCGCGCTCGCGGTCTGGGACCTGTGCCACAGCGCGGGCGCGCTGGAGGTGGGCCTGGACGCGCACGGGGTCGACCTGGCGGTCGGCTGTACCTACAAGTACCTGAACGGCGGCCCGGGTTCGCCGGCGTACCTGTACGTCCGTCGCGATCTCCAGTCCCGCTTCGACTCCCCGCTGCCCGGTTGGAACTCGCACACCGACCCCTTCGGCATGAGCCCTTCGTACACCGCGGCGCCGGGCGCCCTGCGCGGCCGTGTGGGCACCCCGGACATCCTGTCCATGCTGGCCCTGGAGGCGGCCTTGGACGTGTGGGACGACGTGTCCGTCTCCACCGTCCGCGCCAAGTCCCTCGCGCTGACGGACTTCTTCCTGCGGTGCGTGCGGGCGTACACCGAGCCGGGGCGGGTGGAGTCCGTGACCCCGGAACGGCACGAGGAACGCGGCAGCCAGGTCGCCCTGCGCTGCGGTGACGCGGGCGAGGTGATGAAACGCCTGATCGCCCGGGGTGTCGTGGGCGACTTCCGGCACCCCGACGTCCTCCGCTTCGGCTTCACCCCGCTGTACGTCGGCTTCGGCGAGGCGGAGCGGGCGGCGCGGATCCTGGGCGAGGAACTGGCGTAGGAGAGGGGCGGGGCCTGGGGCTTGGCTGGGCCGGGCTGGGCCTGGGGGGCGTACGGGGAGGGGCGCCTTCTCCCCAGGCCTCCCGGGCCTCCCAGGCCTTTCCCTACAGAACCGTTTATTCCTCACCCTGCGTGACATCCCCATGTCCCCGCATGTCACCGGACTGATACGGTCCCGCCAACGGCGAACGAAAATTCCCCACCTGGTCCACCAGGCGCCAAAGAGGTTCCATCGCTGAGAGGTTGGAGCATGCCGGACGACGCCGCAGCAGCCCGCGCCGCCGCCGAAGAGGAGTCGGCCTTCTCGCACCCGCCGGTCGACCCCGACGTCACCTCCGCGTACGGCAGCCATCCCGACCAGGTGATCGACTTCTACGCCCCCCGGACCGCCGCGGACTCCCCGGCCCCGCTGGTCGTGGTCCTGCACGGCGGCGCCTGGCGCGCCCGCTACGACCGCCGCCACATAACTCCCTTCGCGGACTATCTGGCCCGCCGGGGCTTCGCCGTGGCCAACGTCGAGTACCGGCGCGGCGGTGACCTGCTGATCCCCGAGCAGAACAGGGGTGACGGCGGCGACGCCGCTCCTCCGGCCGGCCGCTGGCCCGACACCTTCGACGACATCGCCGCCGCCCTGGACGCGCTGCCCGTTCTGGCCCGGGAGGCGCTCCCACAGGCCGACCTCCGCCGCACGGTGGTGACGGGCCACTCGGCCGGCGGCCACCTCGCCCTGTGGGCGGCGGCCCGCCACCTCCTGCCCCCGGACAGCGGTTGGCGCACCGACAGCCCGGCCTCCCTGCGGGGTGTCGTGGCCCTCGCCCCGATCGCGGACTTCGAGGTGGCGGAGAAGCTGGACGTCTGCGGCAACGCGAGCCTGCAACTCCTCGGCGGATACGACACCTTCGGCGAGCGCCGCCCCTACGCCGACCCCGTCCTGCTCCTCCCGACGGGTATCGCGACGACGCTCGTCCAGGGCCGTACGGACCTGGTGGTGCCGCAGGCGGTGGCCGAGTCGTACGCGGACGCGGCGGCGAAGGCCGGCGAGGTGGTGGGCCTGACCCTGCTGGAGGACGTCGGTCACTTCCCGCTCATCGACCCGGCGGCGGACGCGTGCGCGGTGGTGGCCGAGGAGATCGCGCAACTGGCTTGGTAGCAGGGGCGGTACGCCGCCCACCCCTGCGGGTCGGCCCCGGTCATACCCGTAGTACCTGAGAGCTACCCCGCAGAACAGCTCCCCGGCGGGACGCCGACGACTCCCCCCGATCCATAACTTCCTTGTCAGACAAGCCCGATGGCCGGGCAATCTGAAAGGAAGCCCGCCCATGGGGGACACCCACGAGACCACACACCCACAGCCGCCGACGGCGCCTCCGCCCCACGAGGGCCGCCCGCAGGAACCGACGTACGGTGCCTCCCCCTCCGCGGACTGGCAGCTGCCCACGGGGTCGGACACCCTGCCCACGACCCCGCAGCCGCCGACGGCGCTTCCGCCCCACGAGAGCCGCCCGCACCCGACGACGAAACTGTCACGGGTGGTGCCGGTGGGAACCCGAATCCCGCCGAAGGCGCCCCGCGCCCGCACCCGGAAGTGGCGCCGCACCCTCCTCGCCGCCCTCCTCACCGCAGCCATAGCCGCCCCCCTCTCCGGCGCCGCCCGCCCCCAGGTCCCCGCACCGGCACCCGCCACCCTCCCCCCGCTCACGGCGACGACCCTCCAGACGACCTACGCCGCCAACCGAGCCGACGCCACCCGCGCCGCCGACATGGCCGCGGCGCACGGCGACACCCACCGCGCCGCCGCCGACCGCACCCTGGCCGCCCCGTCCCGCCACCTCCTCAGCTTCGACGGCCGAGGCGCCGGCCAAGCCACGGAGGTGCTCGGCGACCTGGCCCACGCCGACGACATCGCCGTTCTGGTGCCCGGCTCGGACACCTCCCTGGACACCTACGCCCGCTTCCACAAGGCGGCCGCGGCCCTGTACGCCAACCTCACCCACCGCACGCCCCGAGGCACCCGCACCGCGGTCGTCGCCTGGCTCGGCTACGAGACACCGGCCACCGTCAGCACCACGGTGATCACGGCGACCCGCGCCAAGGAAGCCGCCCCTCGCCTGCGCGCCTTCGTACGCCGGCTGCGCGCCGCGACGAAACCGCAGGCGCACCTGTCCCTGCTGTGCCACTCCTACGGCACGGTCGTCTGCGGCCTTGTCGCCCGAGGCCTGGACGCCGACGACATCGTCCTGGTCGGCAGCCCCGGCACCGGCGCCGACTCCGTCGCGGCCCTGCACACCCGCGCAAGGGTCTGGGCGGCCCGCGGCAGCGAGGACTGGATCGCGGATGTGCCGCACGCCGGCGCCACCTTCTTCGGCACCACCGTCGGCTTCGGCACCGACCCGGTCTCCCACGCCTTCGGCGCCCGGGTCTTCGACGCGGGCGACGCCGACCACAGCGGCTACTTCACCCCGGGCTCGGCCTCCCTCGCCAACCTGGCCCGGATCACCCTCGGCGACCCCCCGGAGGCGCCCCATGCCTGACGCAGACACATCCCGCATCCCCCACTCCACGACGGCCTCCGGCACGGTTTCCCCTGCGTCGCGGCTCACTGCGGCCCTCCGCACGATCCCGCCGAAGCCGCCCCTCACCCTCCTCCGATCCGCCCGCAACCTCGAAGCCCTCACCCCCGCCTCCCGCGACCGTGCCGTGGACGCCCTGCGAGCCATCGCGATCCTCGGCGTCGTCCTCGGCCACTGGCTGGTGACCGCACTCGTGGTCGGCGACGGCGGCCTGCACACCACGAGCCCGCTGCAGCACATGCCCTGGCTGGCCCCGATCTCCTGGCTGTTCCAGACCCTGGCCGTGTTCTTCCTGGTCGGCGGCCATGTGGCGACCCGAAGCCTCGCCACCGCCCGGGACAGAGGCGAGACCTACGGCTCCTGGCTGCGCGCCCGCCTGACCCGCCTCCTGCGCCCGGTTGCCGCACTCCTGTGCCTGTGGGCGGTGGCCGCCACGGCTCTCCTCCTCACCGGCACCCCGCTCGCCACGATCGAGGCACTGCTCAAGCTCGCCCTGTCACCGCTGTGGTTCCTGCTGGTCTTCGCCGGCCTGACGGCCGCCACCCCGCTCCTCACCCGCCTCAACCCGCTCTGGCCCCTCGCTGTCGTCCTGCACGTGGACCTGATCCGCTTCGGCCTGCACACCGGCCCGTCCTGGCTCGGCTGGCTGAACCTCCCGGCGGGCTGGCTGGTCCCCTACACCCTGGGCGCGGCCTGGACCCGGGGCGAGCTGGACAGCCGCCGGGCGGCCCGGATCCTGTTCCTCGGCGGTACGGCGGCCACGGCCGTCCTCGTCGGCTGCGCCGGCTACCCGGCGTCCATGGTCGGCGTCCCCGGCGCGAGGATCTCCAACCTCGACCCCCCGACCCTGGCGGCCGTCACCTTCGGCCTGGCCCAGTGCGGTCTCGCTCTCCTCCTGCGCGACCGGCTGCGCCGCGCGATGACCCGCCCGCTGCTCTGGGCGGCGGTGGCCCTGGTCAACCTCTCCGCGATGACGATCTACCTGTGGCACCAGACGGCCATGATGGCCACGACGGCCACGGGCCTCCTGGCCGGCCGGCTGCCCGGCCTGCACAGCGCGCCGGACTCTGTGCTCTGGGTGCCGTACCGCCTCGCCTGGCTTCCGGTCTTCGCCCTGACCCTCGCCCTGTGCTGGACGGCCTTCCGCCACCACGAACAGGGCCCCCGCCGACCCCGGAACCGCAGGTCCCATGTGGTCCGCCGCCATCTCCCCCCAGCGAAGTAGCCACGCAATGCCTAGTGTTGACCTCGTGACGCCCGCGGCCGCCGACGGTAAGAACCCCCAGGGGACACCCGCACCCGAGAACCGACCCGCCACCGACAGCCCGTCCACCGCCAGGACCACTCCGCGCCGCCTTCGGACCTGGCTCGGCGAGAATCCCTCGCCGAACTCACCCCCCTTCTCCCGGCACCGCTGGATCCGCCTGCTCACCTACCTGCTCGTCGGCTACCTCGCCCTGGGCATCGCCCTCGGCGGCGGCGAGGAGCTGACCAACAGCTACGGCTTCACCACGGCCGTGGCGTTCTTCAGCACGTTCCTCCAGGCCGCCGCCGTCGTCCTGGCCCTCTGGCGGCCGGTGTCCGCGTGGGCCCTGTCCCTGGCCGCCGCCCTCGCCACCGCGCTGCTGGCCCGCCAGCAGATGACGGCGCCGCTGCTTCGGCTGTCCAGCCCCGGCTGGCCCTGGGCCACGCCCGTCCTGCTGGCCCACATGGCCGTCCTGGTGCTCCTCGCCCTGCGCGTCCGGTTCCGCGGGACGGTCGCCGCGCTCGTGACGAGCGCATTGGTGACCGCCGTCGTGGAGGGCGGCCTGGGAGCGACGCGCTACTCCCCGACAGGCACGGTGGCCGTCGGCCTGTTCGCGATCGCCGCCGTCATCGGCGCGGCCCTGCGCAGCCGTAGCGAGGCCCGTAAGGAACTGGTCGAGCAGACGACGATCACCGCAGAGGAACGGGCCCGGCGCACACTCCTGGAGGAGCGCAGCCGTATAGCCCGCGAACTGCACGACGTGGTCGCGCACCACATGTCGGTGATCTCGATCCAGGCCCAGGTGGCCCCCCACCTGGTGGAGAACCCCTCCGAGGAGCTCAAGGAGAACCTCGCCGGCATCCGCAACAACGCCCTGGAGGCCCTGACCGAGCTGCGCCGGGTCCTCGGGGTGCTGCGGTCGGAGGGCCCGGACGACCCGGAGGCCGTCGAGCAGACCCACCGGCTGTCCGCCCCCGGCACCGGCCCGGCCCCCGACGCCCCGCAGCCGAACCTCGCCCGCCTGGACGCCCTGATGGAGAACACCAGGGCGGCCGGCCTGGACGTGGTCAAGACGGTGGAGGGCGAGCCTCGCGGCTATCCGCCGGGCGTGGAGCTGTCGGCGTACCGGATCGTCCAGGAGGCCCTGAGCAACGTCCTGCGGCACGCCCCGGGCGCGAAGGTCGACGTGGTGGTCGTCCACCACCCCCACGGGATCTGCCTGGACATCACCAACTCCCGGCCCAGCCGTGCGGCCCCGCCGTCCCCGGGCAGCGGGCACGGTCTGCTCGGCATGCGGGAGCGGGCGGCCATGCTGGGCGGGCACGTCGTCGCGACGGGGGAGCGGGGAGGCGGCTTCCGGGTGACCGCGTTCCTGCCGCGTGACGGCACCCCGGTGCCGATCGGCCTCGCCCTGCCCGCCGTGTTCCGGCGGCAGCTGCCACCCGGCTCCACCCCTGACCCGTACCCGCACGAGCCCCCGACAGGAGAACAGCACCCATGACGAGCGGCGCCGGTCCCATCCGTGTACTCATCGCCGACGACCAGGAGATGGTCCGGCAGGGTTTCGGCGTGCTGCTCAGCGCCCAGCCCGGCATCGAGGTGGTCGGACAGGCGGTGGACGGTCTGGACGCGATCGTGCGGACCGCCGAACTGGCCCCGGACGTGGTGCTGATGGACATCCGGATGCCCGAGCTCGGCGGCATCGAGGCGACCCGCCGGATCACCGCGGAGCATCCCGCCATCAAGGTGCTGGTGCTGACCACGTTCGACCTGGACGAGTACGTGTACGAGGCACTGCGGGCCGGGGCCTCCGGTTTTCTGCTCAAGGACGCCTCCGCGGACAAGCTGGCCGAGGCGGTCCGGGTGGTGGCCGCGGGCGACGCGCTCCTCGCGCCCGCTGTCACCCGCCGTCTCATCGCCGAGTTCTCCCGTCTGGACGGCAGCCCCCGGGCCCCGCTCAAGCAGCGCGTCGGCGATCTCACCGAGCGGGAGACGGAGGTGCTGGCCCTGATCGCGCAGGGCCTGTCGAACGCGGAGATCGCCGAGCGGCTGGTCGTCGCCGAGCAGACCGTGAAGACGCACGTGAGCCGGATCCTGGTGAAGCTGGGCCTGCGCGACCGCACCCAGGCGGCGGTCTTCGCGTATGAGTCGGGCGTGGTCCGCCCCGGCGGCCGCTGACACCCGCAAGGGGCGACCCGTAGTACCTGAGACGGACGCCCGAGAACCAGTCTCCAAGGTGACGACCGTGCCCCGCCGCCCGCCTACCGTTTCGTACGTGACCCAGACGACGCACACGCAGACGACACCGCCGGGCCCGGCCGGCCGGCCGCGCAGCCCGGAGTTCCGGCTGGCCGCGGACGCTTTGCGAGGGCTGCGGCAGGACCTGTTCCAGGACGCCTTCGCCTACGACCCGCTGCCCCGCCGGAGCGCCGACGGCGCGCTCAGCCGCCGTGTGTCCGGCGCGGGCTGGCTGCCGCATGTGGTGGTGGCCGCGCTGGGCGTGGTGGCGATGACCCTGAGCATGGCGGGCTCCTTCGAGTCCGGGCCGGCCGCCCTGCTGTGCGGGCTGCTGGCGCTGGGGCCGGTGCTGCTGACGCTGGCGCGTCCGGTGGGGGCGTTCTGGTTCTCGCTGGGCGCGAGCATGGTCGCCGCCGTGATCGGCCGGAGTGAGTTCAGCGACTGGCCCTGGCTGCCGGGCAGTTTCCTGTCCCACCTGGTGGTGCTCACGGTCGTCGCGCTGCGCACCCGCCCGCGCACCGCGGCCTCGATGTGGGTGATGACCGCGGTCTACGGCTTCGTCACAGGAGGCCTCTTCGGCTGGCACCGCTACGACACCAATGTCACCCCGATGCTGCTCGTGTCGGCCCTGCTCCTGCTGGCCGTCTCGGTCCGGCACATCCGCCGCCAGGCGCAGCAGGAGGTGACCGCCCAGCAGACGGTGACCGAGCACGAGCGCTCCCGCCGCACCCTGCTGGAGGAGCGCACGACGATCGCCCGTGAGCTGCACGACGTGGTCGCCCACCACATGTCGGTGGTCGCCATCCAGGCGGAGGCCGCGCCCTACCGGGTGGAGAACCCGCCGGAGGAGCTGGAGAAGGCGTTCGCCACCATCCGGGAGAACGCGGTGGCGGCCCTGACCGAGCTGCGCCGGGTCCTCGGGGTCGTGCGCGCGGAGGACTACGAGGCGCCGGACGCCCCCCAGCCGACCCTGGCCGACCTCGACGGGCTGCTCGCCAATGTGCGGGAGGCCGGCCTGACGGTGGAGAAGGCGGTGACCGGTGCGGTGCGGGAACTGCCGCAGGGCGTGGAGCTGTCGGCGTACCGGATCGTCCAGGAGGCCCTCAGCAACACCCTGCGGCACGCACCGGGAGCGAGCGCCCGCGTGGAGATCGGCTATGTCCTCGGCGGCCTGGGCCTGCGCATAGTCAACGCTCCGCCGCCCGTGCCACACCTCGTGAAACCCTCTCCGGGCGCGGGGCACGGCATCACGGGCATGCGGGAGCGTGTGTCGATGCTGAACGGCGAGATGACGACGGGCCCGTCGCCGGACGGGGGCTATGAGGTGACGGTGTTCCTGCCGGTGCCGGCGGCCGTCGTGAGCGAAGGGGACGCATGACCATCCGCGTACTGATCGCGGACGACCAGATGATGGTCCGCGAGGGCTTCTCCGTCCTGCTGAACGCGATGCCGGACATCGAGGTCGTCGGCGAGGCCGTCAACGGAAGGGAGGCGGTGGACCGGGTCCGCGAACTCGCCCCGGACGTCGTCCTGATGGACATCCGCATGCCGGAGCTGAACGGCATCGAGGCCACCCGGGAGATCGTGGCGGCGGACGCGGCGGCGAAGGTGCTGGTCCTGACGACCTTCGACCTGGACGAGTATGTGTACCAGGCCCTGCGCGCGGGAGCCTCCGGCTTCCTCCTGAAGGACGCCTCCGCCCGCCAACTGGCCGACGGAGTGCGGGTGGTGGCCGCGGGCGAGGCCCTCCTGGCTCCCTCGGTCACCAAGCGACTGCTCACGGAGTTCTCCCGCCTCTCGGACCCCCCGCGCCTGGCCCCGTCGGCCCACGCGGCCTACGGCGACCTCACCGAACGCGAGACGGAGGTCCTGATCCTGATCGCCCAGGGCCTGTCCAACGTGGAGATCGCCGAGCGCCTGGTGGTGGCGGAGTCGACGATCAAGACCCATGTGAGCCGCATCCTGGTCAAACTCGGCCTCAGAGACCGCACCCAGGCCGCGGTGTTCGCCTACGAGGCGCGGCTGGTGACACCGGGCTGACGGAGAGGCACCGGGGCGTACGCGGCGAGCGGACGTGACGGCCCAGCGAGGGGCCGTGCAGGGAGCCCCCTGGTCAGACCTCGGCCCGGCGGGTTAGCGTCCCCGCATGGCAGGCCCTGACGACCTCGGTTTCGATCCCTGGGACCCGGCGTTTCTCGCCGACCCGTATCCGGCCTACGCCGAGCTGCGCGCACGCGGCCGGGCGATCCGGTACGAGCCGACCGACCAGTGGCTGGTCCCGCACCACGCGGATGTCTCGGCGCTGCTGCGGGACCGTCGGCTGGGGCGGACGTATCAGCACCGGTTCTCGCACGAGGAGTTCGGGCGGACCCCGCCCACGCCGGAGCACGAGCCGTTCCACACCCTCAACGACCACGGCATGCTCGACCTGGAGCCGCCGGACCACACCCGGATCCGGCGCCTGGTGTCGAAGGCGTTCACACCGCGCACGGTGGAGCGGCTGAAGCCGTATGTGCACGGCCTGGCGAACGACCTGGTGGCGGCGCTGGTCCACAACGGCGGCGGTGATCTGCTGACCGACGTGGCCGAGCCGCTGCCGGTGGCGGTGATCGCGGAGATGCTGGGCATCCCCGAGGCGGACCGCGCCCAGCTCCGCCCCTGGTCGGCGGCCATCTGCGGGATGTACGAGCTGAACCCGTCGGAGGAGACCGCGGCGAAGGCGGTCCGGGCCTCGGTGGAGTTCTCGGAGTATCTGCGGTTGCTGATCGCGGCCCGCCGCAAGGAGCCGGGCGAGGATCTCGTCTCCGGCCTGATCGCGGCCCACGACGAGGACGGCGACCGGCTGACCGAGCAGGAGATGATCTCCACGGCGGTCCTGCTGCTCAACGCCGGTCACGAGGCCACGGTCAACGCCACCGTGAACGGCTGGTGGGCGCTGTTCCGCAACCCCGGCCAGCTGGCCGCCCTGCGCGCGGACCACTCCCTGATCCCGTCCGCGATCGAGGAGCTGATGCGCTACGACACCCCGCTCCAGCTCTTCGAACGCTGGGTGCTGGACGACATCGAGATCGACGGCACGGTGATCCCGAGGGGCTCGGAGATCGCCATGCTCTTCGGCTCCGCCAACCACGACCCGGCCGTCTTCACCGACCCCGACCGCCTGGACCTGACCCGCACCGACAACCCGCACATCTCCTTCAGTGCCGGCATCCACTACTGCATCGGCGCTCCACTGGCCCGCATCGAACTGGCCGCCTCGATGACGGCCCTACTGCAGCAGGCCCCCACGCTGACTCTGGCGGCGGAGCCGCGGCGCAAGCCGAACTTCGTGATCCGGGGGCTGGAAGGGCTGAGCGTCGAGATCAGATGATCACCCGTTCGGCTGATCGCAGAGGCGACCCGGCCCGTGCTCGCCGACGGCTCGCCACACTGGCCCTGACCCGAGAGGGGGTGCACCATGACGGTTATGGCAGAGCGCACGTCGCAGACGGCCCAGATGTCCGTGGAGGAGTTCGAGAGGATCGCCGAATTCGCGGCCAAGGAGACCGACGACGCCGTCAGGTTCGAGTTCATCAACGGACGGATCGGGGTCAAGAAGGTGCCCGACGGCGATCACAACACCATCGTGCTGTGGCTGATGCGGCAGTGCATGCAGGCCCGGCCCGACCTGGATCTGTACCAGGGGCAGGGGCTGAGGGTGGAGCAGTACCGCGAGGGCCGGGTCCGTCCGGACGCCGTCCTCGTGCCCGAGGAGCATTTCGCCGGCCACGGGGAGTGGGCCGATCCCAGCGGTGCGCTCCTCGTCCTTGAGGTCACCTCCTACGATTCGGACACCGACCGGCGTGACCGTCAGGAGAAGCCCGTCGCCTATGGTGCGGCGGGTATCCCGTTCTATCTCCTGGTCGACCGGGACGACTGCACGGTCACTCTGTTCAGCGATCCGGACAGGGGCGTCGGCTATCGCACCACCCACAAGGAGGCCTTCGGCGCCAAGCTGCTGGTCCCTCAGCCCCTCGGTATCGAGCTCGATACCGAGAAGCTGAAGCAGTACGTCGACTGACGTTCAGGCGGCCATGTCCCGCCGCCGCAATCCGGCCAGCCCCGTCCCCGCCAGCACCGCAGCCACCCCCAGCAGCACCCCCACCGGCCCCCACTCCATCCCCCCACCCGGCAGCTTCGGCAGATGCCCGAACGGGGACAGGCCCAGCACCGCCCGCGGCGCGTTCAGCGCGGGTCCGATCCAGCCGATCAGCAGTACCGCACCGGCGACACCCCACGCCGCGACCGCGCCCCGTGGCAGCACGCCGAACAGCAGGACCGCGACCCCGCCGATCACCCATACCGCGGCCACCTGGAGCAGGCACGCCCCCAGCACCGGGCCGCTCTGCTTGCCGTAGCCGACGGCGAAGCCCAGGCCGGCCAGGAGCATCAGCAGGGCCGAGCCGCCGAAGGCGATGATCAGATGGCCGGCGGCCCAGCGCAGCCGGCCCACGGCCGCGGCCAGCACCGGTTCGGCCCGGCCGGAGGTCTCCTCGCCGCTCAGCCGCAGCACGGAGGAGACGACGTAGAGCGCGGCGACCAGACCGAGCATGCCGACCATCGCGGCGAGGAACGCGTCCGTCAGCCCCGACTGGCCGCCCATGCGCTGGAAGATCTCCCGTGCCTTGGCGTTGTCGCCGACGAGCCTGGCCGCGCCGTCCGTCATCCCGCCGTAGACGACCCCGGCGAGGAAGAAGCCGGTCGACCAGCCGAGCACGCTGCCGCGCTGCAAGCGCCAGGCGAGCGCGCCCGCCGTGCCGAGTCGGCCGGCCGCCGGTCCAGGGCGGGTCGGCAGGAAGCTCATGCCGATGTCCCGGCGCCCGGCCAACTCGTAGGCCACCAAACCCTGAAGGGCGATGGCCGCCGCGAACAGCAGCAGCACCCACCAGCGTTCGGCCGTGAAGGCGCGCAGGTCCTCCAGCCAGCCCAGCGGGGACAGCCAGGTCAGCACCGACGAACCCCCATCCGACGCCGAGTCGCCCGCCCCGCGCAGCACGAACGCCCCGCCCAGCACGGCCGCCGTCAGCCCCCGGGCCAGCCGGGCGCTCTCCGTCAGCTGGGCGACGATCGCCGCCATCGTGGCGAACACCATGCCCACGCCCGCCACCCCGAGCCCGAAGGCCAGCGCACCCGAGGCGCCCTGCCCGGCCAGCCCCGCCACGAGCAGGACGCACAGAGCCGCGTTCGCGACGGCCGCCGTCAGCAGGGCCGACGTGAGCGGGGCCCGGTGCCCCACCGTCCCGGAGGACACCAGCTCCTGCCGCCCGCTCTCCTCCTCGTCCCGGGTGTGCCGCACGACGACGAGCAGGCTCGTCACGGCGGCGAGGGCGCCCGCGTACACCCCGACCCGCCAGGCCGTCAGCGCACCGAGCGAGTCGTCGAAGACGGGTCCGACCATGGCGCGCAGGGAGGTGTTGGTCGCCATCTGGTGCATCAGGTCGGCGCGGGCGGCCGGGGTGCCGTACAGGGTCTTCAGGGTGTTCGGCATGGACAGGACCATCAGCGCGTTCACCGCGACCCAGACCGGGATCAGCACGCGGTCACGGCGCAGGGCGAACCTCAGCAGGGTTCCCGTCCCCGCAAGTTGGCGCCTCATGCCGTCACCTCGTCCGGCTCGTCCTGGTAGTGCCGCAGGAACAGCTCCTCCAGGGTCGGCGGCGTCGAGGTCAGCGAGCGCACGCCGGAGGCGGTCAACGAGCGCAGTACGGCGTCCAGTCGGTCGGTGTCGACCTGGAGCCGGACCCGGTGGCCCTGGACGTCGAGGTGGTGCACGCCGGGCAGGTGGGCCAGCCCGTCGGGCGGCCCGGCGAGTTCGGCGCTCACACTCGTCCGGGTCAGATGCCGCAGGTCGGCCAGCGACCCGCTCTCCACCGTCCGCCCCTTGCGGATGATGCTGACCCGGTCGCAGAGCTCCTCGACTTCGCTGAGGATGTGCGAGGACAGCAGGACCGTACGGCCGCGCTCCCGCTCCTCCTCCACACAGCGCTGGAAGACCTCCTCCATCAGCGGGTCCAGGCCCGAGGTCGGCTCGTCCAGGATCAGCAGGTCCACGTCCGAGGCGAAGGCGGCGACCAGGGCGACCTTCTGCCGGTTGCCCTTGGAGTAGGTGCGGCCCTTCTTGGTCGGGTCCAGCTCGAAGCGGTCGATCAGCTCGGCGCGCCGCCGCTGGTCCAGCCCTCCGCGCAGGCGGCCGTAGAGGTCGATGACCTCGCCGCCGGAGAGGTTGCGCCACAGGGTCACATCACCGGGCACATAGGCGATCCTGCGGTGCACCTCCACCGCGTCCCGCCACGGGTCGCGGCCCAGCACCTGTGCGGCGCCCGCGTCGGCGCGCAGCAGCCCGAGCAGCAGCCGGATCGTGGTCGACTTGCCGGCGCCGTTGGGGCCGAGGAAACCGTGCACCTCACCGGCCTCGACGTCCAGGTCGAGGCCGTCCAGCGCGTGCGTACGGCCGAAGGACTTGTGGAGCCCGGAGACCGTGATTGCCTTCGTCATGGTTACCGAACGTACGCTTCTTTCAGAAATTTGTGAAGTTAAGGAAGTCCATGAATACCGGTTAGGGTGAGGGCATGACGGAGTCGACGACAGGAACGCCGGAGCGGGACCCGGAGTCGGTCTCGCGGTTCGTGGAGCACTTCGCGGCACAGCTGGTCGAGGCGGGCATGCCGCGCATGCCGTCGCGGGTGTTCGGCGCGCTGCTCGCCTCCGACGACGGCACCCTGACCTCCGCCGAGCTGGGCGAGCAGCTCCGGATCAGCCCGGCGGCCGTCTCCGGCGCGGTCCGCTATCTCGCCCAGGTCCACCTGGTCTCCCGCGAACGCGAGCCCGGCTCGCGCCGGGAGCGGTACCGGGTGCACAGCGACCAGTGGTACGAGGCGCTCACCAACCGCGAGGCGATCATCAAGCGCTGGGAGGACGCCCTGCGGGAAGGGGTGTCGAGCCTCGGGGCCGACACCCCCGCGGGACGCCGGCTGGCCGAGACGCTGGACTTCTTCGAGTTCGTGGAGCGGGACGTGGCGGAGATGATGGAACGCTGGCGGGTGTACCGGGAGCGGAAGTACGGCCGCTGAGCCTTCTCAGCGCTCCTTGGTCTCCTCCAGCACGGTCCGCCCCAGCAGTGCGTACCGCTCGGGCGACCGCCGCTTCAGGTACTGGGCGTAGCCCACCCCCGTCGCCGCGACCAGCGCCACCAGCCACGGCGTCGCCTTCAGCAGCAGGGAGCCGGACTCCGCGCCCGCCGCGACCCCCATGTTGGACACCAGCAGGACGACCACGCCGAGCATCGCGATGCCGCCGATGAGCGGGGCGGTGAAGGTGCGGAACCAGTGGCGGCTCTCGGGGTGGTGCTTGCGGAAGTAGACGAGCACCGCGAAGGAGCACACGGCCTGGACCACCAGGATGGCCATCGTGCCGAGGATGGCCAGCAGGACGTAGAGCGCGTTGTACGGGTCCTTGCCGGCGATCCAGAACGCGGCGATCAGTACGGCGCTCACCACCGTCTGCACCAGGCCCGCGATGTGCGGGGAGCCGTGCCGGGGGTGGGTGCGGCCGACGGTGTTCTTCAGTGAGGGCAGGACGCCCTCCCGCCCGAGGGCGTACAGATAGCGGGCGGCGCAGTTGTGGAAGGCCATGCCGCAGGCCAGCGAGCCGCTGATCATCAGCCACTGCATGACGTCGACGGCCCAGTGGCCGACGTAGCGCTCGGTGGGGTTGAAGAACAGGGCGAGCGGGTTGGCGGAGGAGGCGGCCTTCACGGCCTCGGCCTCGCCGTTGCCCGTGATGGCCATCCAGGAGACGAGGACGTAGAAGACGCCGACGCCCAGGACGCTGATCATCGTGGCCTTCGGGATGATCTTCTTCGGGTCGCGGGACTCCTCGCCGTACATCGCGGTGGACTCGAAACCGACCCAGGACCAGAAGGCGAAGAACAGCCCGAGCCCGGCGGACGTGCCCTTGAAGGCGTTGACCGGGTCGACCGGCGCGAGGCTGAACCCGTGCGGTCCGCCCCCGTGGAAGGCCACGGACACCGCCATCGCCGCCAGCACGGTCACCTCGGTGGCCAGCAGCACCACCAGGAGCTTCTCGGCGACGCTGACCCCGAACCAGGTGCCGGTCGCGTTGATCGCGAGCATCAGGATCGCGAAGGCCCACCAGGGCAGGTGCACGCCCGTCTGGTCCTTCAACGTCGTGGTCGCGAAGGTGGAGAAGATCCCGATCAGCGCCGGTTCGAAGACGACGTACGCGAAGGTCGCGAGCAGCCCGGAGGCGAGACCGGCGGTCCGTCCGAGGCCGTAGGAGATGAACCCGTAGAAGGCGCCGGTCGACGTGATGTGCTTCGCCATCGACGTGAAACCCACGGAAAAGATTGCCAGGACGACCATTGCCACGAGATAGCTCGCGGGTGCCCCGATGCCGTTGCCGGACGACACCATGAAGGGCACGTTGCCGGTCATCGCGGTGATCGGCGCGGCGGTGGCGACGGCCATGAACACCACGCCGAGCAGCCCTACTGCGTTGGGTTTCAGCCGATGAACCGTTTCCTCGTCCGCCGTGCCCGCCGCCGGGGCAACGCCCTCGTCCACTGCCATCGGGTGGCCCCTTCCGTGTCGGGTCCCTGGGTCCTGGTGGGTCCTGATGGAGCAGGATGGTGCACGGGGGAGGGGCACGGGAAGGGGTCTACGCGGTTAAATATTTGTCACCAGACCATTAGGGCGGCCATTGGTGCAGAGTCCGTGTCGGTGCCGTGTTCGTTCGGCTGCTCTGTGTGGTGACTGGTTTGCATCCGGGGGTAGGGCGCATCATGACGCTGATGACAGAGCGACCGACGATAAGCGGCAGCGAGCCCAGCAGTTTCGGGGCGCTTCTCGACGCCCTCGACGAGTTGGACGTTCTCGGCTTCAAAGCCGAGGTCATCAGGGGGAGCATCGTCTTGTCGCCGTGGTCGAAGGGGTACTACGAGGACGTCATGGAGCTGATCTGTGATCGGCTCCGGCCGCACCTCCCCGACGGGCACCGCATCACCACTAGTCCGTTCCTCTACGTCTTCCCCGCGGAGGAGCGCGCCTACGGACCCGACATCCACGTGGCGCCGCGGCACATTACCAGGACGACCGGCAATCGCCTGGACGGCGAGTCCCTGACCCTGGCTGCCGAGCTGACCTCCTCCTCCACTCGCGACGACGACCTGACGGACAAGGCCGTGGTCTACGGCAGGGCGGGTGTTCCGGTGTACCTCCTCCTCGACATGCAGGAGGAGCGGGCCACTGTGTTCTGGGACCCGTCGCCCAAGGGCTACGAGTCGCGTGAGACGAGGCCCTTCGGAGAGAAGCTGCACATCCCCGCCCCCTTCGACTGCACCCTCGACACCACCGGCTTCGAAGCCCCCGCCTCAAGCTGACGGCAGTACCAACCCCCAAGCCCCCTCCGCCACCCGCCACGTCCGTCGCCGTACCGGACCCGTCACCCCTGAGTCAGCCCGGTAGCGGAAATCCGCGCCGACGACCGTCACGGTCCGCCCGGACGTCCGCAGAGGGGTCGCCTCCGCGCCGACCGACAGCGGGCGGACCTCCACCCGCGCGAGCCCGCCCGTGCCCGGTGTCACCGACACCGCCTCCACGGGCTGACCGAGGTCGACCACCGTCTCGCCGTCGACCTCGACCCGGAGCCGGGAGGGGCCGGGGGAAGGCACGGCGGGAAGCCGGGGCGGACGCGGGGCGAGGGTGCGGACCAGCGAGCGGTACCAGGGGCGGCCGGAGCCGACCGGGACCGGCTCGGCGGCAGCCGACCGCACCGGCCCCGGCGGAATGCCCAGCCCGCTCAGCACGACCCCGTCGCTGTCGTCGACCAGCAGATCCAGCCGCCGCTCGGCCCCGTCCAGCACGGCCCGCGCCGCCGCCACCGCCCCGCCCGGCACCCCGAGCGCCTCCGCGAGCCCGCTGTCACCGACCGGGACCACCGACAGCGCACATCCGGCCAGCTCCCGCGCCCGGTGCAGCAGGGTCACGGCCCGTACCAGAGCGTGACCGTCACCCACCACGACCGGCCGCCTCGAACCCCGCCGGCCCAGCGCCCGGGCGAATTCCTCCGGCCCGTCCGGCAGACACACCTTGGCCGCCGCACCCGCGCTGAGCACGTCTTTCGCGATCCTCACGGACTCCCCGTCCGTCTGCCGTGCCGCCGGATCGATGATCACCAGCAGCTGTTCGGACGTCGCGAAGGTCGCCACCTCGGTCCTGCCTCGCTTCCTCGGGTAGCATCTTTGTGCAAGAGCCCCTTGCGCTATTGCGCCAGGGGCTTCGTCTATTCCGGGGCATCCGGTCCGACGGTCGGCGACCAATGACGGTCGCTGTGGTACGCGGCGGTGAACCTTACGCCCAAGCCCCCGACCTTGGACATGCCCCACCCGGAAGGGGTGTACGCGCGTGCCCGCACTTGTGCTGCTCGGTGCTCAGTGGGGTGACGAAGGCAAGGGAAAGGCGACCGACCTGCTCGGTGGCTCGGTGGACTATGTAGTGCGGTACCAGGGCGGCAACAACGCCGGCCACACGGTCGTCGTCGGTGACCAGAAGTACGCGCTTCACCTCCTCCCTTCCGGAATCCTGTCTCCCGGTTGTACGCCGGTCATCGGAAACGGCGTCGTCGTCGACCCGTCGGTCCTGCTCTCCGAGCTGAGCGGTCTGAACGAGCGTGGCGTCGACACGTCCAAGCTCCTGATCAGCGGTAACGCGCACATCATCACGCCGTACAACGTGACCGTCGACAAGGTCACGGAGCGCTTCCTCGGAAAGCGCAAGATCGGGACCACCGGTCGCGGCATCGGGCCGACCTACGCGGACAAGATCAACCGCGTGGGCATCCGGGTCCAGGACCTCTACGACGAGTCGATCCTGCACCAGAAGGTCGAGGCGGCCCTCGACGTCAAGAACCAGATCCTCACCAAGCTGTACAACCGGCGTGCCATCACCGCCGACCAGGTGGTCGAGGAGCTGCTGGGCTACGCCGAGCAGATCAAGCCGTACGTCGCCGACACGGTCCTGGTCCTCAACCAGGCGCTGGAGCAGGACAAGGTCGTGCTCTTCGAGGGCGGCCAGGGCACGCTGCTGGACATCGATCACGGCACGTACCCCTTCGTGACCTCCAGCAACCCGACCGCCGGCGGTGCCTGCACCGGCGCCGGTGTGGGCCCGACGAAGATCAGCCGGGTCATCGGCATCCTCAAGGCCTACACGACCCGCGTCGGCGCCGGCCCCTTCCCGACCGAGCTGTTCGACGAGGACGGCGAGGCGCTGCGCCGCATCGGTGGCGAGCGGGGTGTGACGACGGGGCGTGACCGGCGCTGTGGCTGGTTCGACGCCGTCATCGCCCGCTACGCGACCCGTGTGAACGGACTCACGGACTTCTTCCTCACCAAGCTGGACGTGCTCACCGGCTGGGAGCAGATCCCGGTCTGCGTGGCGTACGAGATCGACGGCAAGCGCGTCGAGGAACTGCCGTACTCCCAGACCGACTTCCACCACGCGAAGCCGGTCTACGAGACCCTGCCCGGCTGGTCCGAGGACATCACCAAGGCGAAGTCCTTCTCCGACCTGCCGAAGAACGCCCAGAACTACGTCAAGGCGCTGGAGGAGATGTCCGGCGCCCCGATCTCCGCGATCGGCGTGGGCCCGGGCCGGGACGAGACGATCGAGATCAACTCGTTCCTGTAGGCGACTTCGTGCACCGGGCGGAGCGTCCGCCGGTCCGCCTCCGGGCGTGATCGGCGGGCGCTCGCGGCCCTGTCCGACACCGGCTGTTTCCCCAGAGTTCGCTCAGGGCGCACACTGACCCATCTTTGACCTGGACATGACCTTTCCCTGGTTTTCCGGCAATCGCGGGCGCGAGCAGCATCTACGCGGGTAGCCTCCGCACTGCACCGCCGCTGCTTGTCGCCAACTCCAGCCAAACCAGGAGCCCTGAATGCCCCTCAGTCCCATGAACCGCCGGGAGTTCGTGAAGAAGTCGGCCGTCACCGGTGCGGCCGTCGCCGCTGCCGGTACCGTCGCGGCGGCCCCCGCCCAGGCGGCCGAGCAGAAGCCCGAACGCAAGCCGCGCACCTGGTCGTTCTCCATCCTCGGCACGACCGACCTGCACAGTCACGTCTTCGACTGGGACTACTACAAGGACGCCGCCTACACCGACAAGGCGGGCAACTCCGTCGGCGTGGCGCGCGTGGCCACCCTCATCAAGCAGCAGCGCGAGGCCAAGGGCGAGGACCATGTCCTCCTCGTCGACGCCGGCGACATCATCCAGGGCACCTCCCTGGCCTACTACTTCGCGCGCGTCGACCCGATCACGGGCACCGACGGCAAGAAGGGCCCCAGGCACCCGATGGCCGTGGCCATGAACCACATGCGCTACGACGCCGCCGCCCTCGGCAACCACGAGTTCAACTACGGCATCGAGGTGCTGCGCAAGTTCGAGAGCCAGTGCCACTTCCCGCTGCTCGGCGCCAACGCCCTCGACGCGAAGACGCTGCGCCCGGCCTTCCATCCGTACACCGTCAAGCGCATCTGCGTTCCGGGCGCCCCGGACATCAAGGTCGGCATCCTCGGCCTCACCAACCCCGGTATCGCGCTGTGGGACAAGGACAACGTCAGCGGGAAGATGGTGTTCCCGGGCCTGGTGGAGCAGGCGAAGAAGTATGTGCCGAGGCTGCGCGCGCTGGGCTGTGACGTCGTCTTCCTGACGGACCACTCGGGCCTGGACGGCTCCTCGTCCTACGGCGACGCACTCCCGTACGTGGAGAACGCGTCGAACCTGGTGGCCGAGCAGGTGCCGGGCATCGACGCGATCCTGGTGGGCCACACGCACGTGGAGGTCCCGTCCTACACGGTGAAGAACGCGGAGACCGGCGAGGAGGTGCTCCTGTCGGAGCCGTACTGCTGGGGCTACCGCCTGAGCGTCTTCGACTTCGAGCTCGAACTCCACCACGGACAGTGGAAGGTGACGAGCAAGACGGCGCAGACCCTCAACCCCAACACGGTGGACGAGGACCCGGAGATCAAGAAGCTCCTGGAGGCCGACCACGAGCTGGTGGTGAAGTACGTCAACACGGCGGTCGGCACGTGTACGGCGGACCTCTCGGCGGCGGAGTCCTGCTGGAAGGACGTGCCGATCATGGACTTCATCCACAAGGTGCAGATGGAGAGCGTGAAGGCGGGCCTGTCGGCGTCGGACGCCGCGCTTCCGCTGATCTCGGTCGCCGCCCCCTTCTCCCGCACGGCCGACATCCCCCAGGGCAACGTCACCATCAAGGACATCGCCGGCCTCTACATCTACGACAACACCCTGTACGGCAAGAAGCTGACCGGCGCCCAGCTCAAGGACTACCTGGAGTACGCGGCGAAGTACTACCACCAGGTCCCGGCGGGCACGAAGGTCGACACGGCGACGCTGACCAACGCCAACAAGTTCTGGGACTACATGTACGACACGGCGGCGGGCGTCGACTACGAGATCGACATCGCCCAGCCGGAGGGGTCGAGGATCAAGAACCTCACCTACAACGGTGCGGCGATCGCCGACGACCAGATGTTCGTCGTCGCGGTGAACAACTACCGCGCCAACGGCGGCTCGGGCTACCCGCACATCGCCTCGGCGCCCATCGCCTACAGCTCGACCAACGAGATCCGCCAGCTGATGATCGACTACGTGACCGCGAAGAAGACCCTCGACCCGGCCGACTTCGCCGTCACCAACTGGAAGCTGACCCAGGCGGGGACACCGGTCTTCTGACCGTCAGCGCGTGGAGCGGGTGGCGCCGAAGTACGTCTCGTGCGACCAGATGTGGTGGCACGACGGACACTGCAGGTGCAGCAGGCTGCCGGTGTTGGACAGCAGGTAGCGCCACCCGCCCCGGTCGTCGCAGTTCGGGCAGTCCACCCCCCAGGCGCGCCGAGCTGTGTCGGCCTGCGGATCAAGCGGCAGCATCACTGGGCCCCGCCGGGAGCACACCGGCCGCCACCAGCTCGTCGTAGATGCGCTGCTGCTCGGCGTCCAGGCCGGAGTACAGCAGCGCACGCGCCTCCTCCTCGCCGCGGAGCGCCGCCGCGGGGTCCCAGCCGGGGCCGAGGGCGGCCATGACATGGGTACGCCGGAGCATCTCGTGCGAGCTCAGGTCGACGCTGAAGTCGAAGGTGGGGCCGTGGGGGGACATGCCACCGAACGTAGGCAGGCATTTCCCCCACGGCAAGAAGAGGTGGGTGAAATCACACCAGGTCCGCCAGGCGGACTCCTCAGCTGAAGACGATCATCGAGCCCTGGGCCAGCGAGCGCGTCGCCGCCGCGTGCAGGCCCAGCCACACATGCCGCTCGCGGGCGAAGGGGCTCGGGTCGTACGGCGCCGGGACGGCCGGTTCCTCCAGTTCGGTGGGGGCCGTGGGCGGGGCCGGGGCGGCCGGCGGGTTGGCCGGGTCGATGCCGATGGACCCGGCGACGTACTCCAGCTCGCGAAGCAAGGTCTGCGAGGAACCCAACGGGCCGCCGCCCGCAAGGAGTTCGTCGTTCGACAGCGGGTGCGGGAAGTCCACCGGGACGTACGCGCCCGCGTGGTCGTAGTGCCAGACCAGATGGGACTGCTGGGCCGTGGACTCGAACATCTCCAGCAACTGCTCGTAGTCGCCGCCGAGTTCGCCGACCGGAGTCACCGGCAGGCCGCAGACCTGCAACAAGTACGCCCGGCGCAGGAAGTGCAGGGCGTCGTAGTCGAAACCGGCCACGGGTGCGACCTCGCCGGACAGGCCCGGCATGTACTGGTACACCGGCACCGGCGGGAGGCCGGCCGCCGCCAGGGCGTTGTTGTACTGCGCGAGTTCCTCCGCGAACGGGTTGTCGGGCGTGTGGCACAACACGTCCACGAGCGGTACCAGCCACAGGTCACAGGCCAAAGAGGGCTCCTCGCACACAGAAGGGGTCACCAAGGAGGTGGTTCGGGAAGGGTACTGGTCATTTACCCGTTGGTCAGGCGTTCCAGTAGCGCCAGTGAGTGGGCGTTGGACTCGGCGATGATCGAGCGGGCGGTGTCGGTCTCGCGCCGGGCCAGCGCGTCGACCAGATCCGTGTGTCCGGACCACAGGCGGCCGCGCAGGTCGGGCAGGCGGAGCAGGTGCTGCACCGCGCAGACCCAGGACTGCACGCGCAGACGGTGCAGGAAGTCGCCGAGGTAGGGGTTGCCGAAGAGGGCGCTGAGCTCACGCCAGAAACGGAGGTCGTAGCCGATGAGAATCGTCAGGTCGCCGGCCGCGGCGGCCCGTGCGGCCTCCTCGCCGCGGCGGCGCACCGTGGTCAGCGCGGCCTTCGTACGGGGGTCCTCGGCCGGGGTGCGGAAGGCGGGGTGGTCGATGGTGAGGGCCTGGAACATGCCGTCGGTGACCAGGCTGCGGGCCTCGATCATGTTCCGGTAGTCGGTGACGGAGTACTCCGGCACCCGGAAGCCGCGGTGCTGGTCGGCCTCCAGGATGCCCTGCGCGGACAGGTCGACCAGCGCCTCGCGCACGGGGGTGGCGGAGACGCCGTACTGCTCGGCGATCTCCTTGACCGTGAACGCCCGGCCCGGTCGCAGCCGCCCCGCCAGCACCTCGTCACGGAGCGCGTCCGCGATCTGCTGGCGCAGGGTGCTGCGTGTCACGGCGCCGCTGCCGGGCATGGTCGGGGTCACTCCTCACGCGTAGACGACGTGCTCGCGCATCTCTCACGAGATTGCTTACGAGCACGTCACCTTACGCGTTCGGGCCTCCCCGGGGGCAGGCGTGGTTCGGTTACGCCGTGTACTCGTCCGCCACGCTCAGCGCGGCGTCCAGGGCGGCGAGGCCCTCCTTCAGCTCGGCCTCCGTGACATTGCACGGCGGGACCACATGGGTGCGGTTCATGTTCACGAACGGCCACACGCCGTGCTGCTTGGCGGCGGCCGTGAACGCGGCCATCGGGGCGTTCGCCTCGCCTGCGGCGTTGTACGGCACCAGCGGCTCGCGGGTCTCGCGGTTCTTCACGAGGTCCAGCGCCCAGAACATGCCGACGCCGCGCACCTCGCCGACGCTCGGGTGGCGCTCGGTCAGCTCGGCGAGGGCCGGGGCGAGGACCGTCTCGCCGAGGCGCCGCGCGTTCTCGACGACGCCCTCCTCCGCCATCACGTTGATCGTGGCGACCGCGGCGGCGCAGGCCAGCGGGTGCCCGGAGTAGGTGAGACCGCCGGGGTACGGCCGCTTGCCGAAGGTCTCGGCGATCGCGCCCGAGACGGCGACACCGCCCAGCGGGACATAGCCGGAGTTCACGCCCTTGGCGAAGGTCATCAGGTCGGGTACGACACCGAAGAGATCGGCGGCGAACCACTCACCCGTGCGTCCGAAGCCGGCCATGACCTCGTCCAGGATGAAGACGATGCCGTGGCGGTCGCAGATCTCGCGGACCCCGGCCAGATAGCCGGGCGGCGGAACCATGATTCCGGCCGTGCCGGGGATGGTCTCCAGGATGATCGCCGCGACCGTGCCCGGCCCCTCGAAGGCGATCGTGGTCTCCAGGTGCTCCAGGGCGCGCGCGGTCTCCTGCTCCTCGTTCTCGGCGTAGAAGCGGGAGCGGTAGAGGAACGG
Organism: Streptomyces sp. NPDC007856; assembly: GCF_042868225.1. Lineage (NCBI taxonomy): Bacteria > Bacillati > Actinomycetota > Actinomycetes > Kitasatosporales > Streptomycetaceae > Streptomyces > Streptomyces sp. NPDC007856. The sequence goes on from NZ_JBIAEC010000003.1 coordinate 559,193, forward strand.
CGCCCAGAAGTGGACGACGCCGTTGGTGGCGCTGTCGCTCGCCCAGCGGCGCGGGTCGCCGGTGAGGTTGATGGCCTGCTGGGTGCCCCCGTGGTACGAGCGGTACGCGGAGAGCACCTTGGGACGGCCCGTGTGCAGCCGGGCCATGCGCACCGCGTGCTCCACGGCGTCGGCGCCGCCGTTGGTGAAGAAGATCTTGTCCAGGTCGCCGGGGGTCCGCTCGGCGATCAACCGGGCCGCCTCCGAGCGCGCCTCGATCGCGAAGGCGGGTGCGAAGGTCGTCAGCTTCGCCGCCTGCTCCTGGATGGCCGCGACGACCTTCGGGTGCTGGTAGCCGATGTTCGTGTAGACGAGCCCGCTGGTGAAGTCCAGGTACCGCTTGCCGTCGTAGTCCCAGAAGTACGACCCCTCGGCGCCTGCGACGGCGAGCGGGTCGATGAGGTCCTGGGCTGACCAGGAGTGGAAGACGTGCGCGCGGTCCGCGGCCTTCACTGCGGCGCCGGCCTGGGGGTTGGGCTGAGGGGTCATGCCCGCGAGCGTAAATGTCCGCGATGCGGAAGGCCTATCGGCGTCTTGTTCCGTGGACGGGGGCTTTTAGCGACAGGTTGTCAAAGGGACGGGGGCCCGGGGCGCCGGGCCCGTTACGGAACCGTAGACAGCGGGCCGCGCGACTCACCGGTAGGGCCGCACTATTCTCGGTCCGTCGCACACGTATGCGTCGTAGTCGTATGCGTTGCGTGTATGGGGTGTACGGGGCGGATCGGGGGAAGGCGGGCGGCCATGGACAAGCTGGGGGCGGGGGATCCGCAGCACATCGGGGGCTATCGGCTGCTGGCGCGGCTGGGTGCGGGCGGCATGGGGCACGTGTATCTGGCCCGGTCGGACCGGGGCCGTACCGTCGCGGTGAAACTGGTCCGCGAGGAGCTTGCCGCGCAGGAGGAGTTCCGGGCGCGGTTCCGGCAGGAGGTGCAGGCCGCGCGGCGGGTCGGCGGGTACTGGACCGCGCCCGTGCTGGACGCGGACACCGAGGCGGCGGTGCCGTGGGTGGCCACCGGGTACGTGGCCGGGCCGAGCCTGCAACAGGTGGTCGGGCACGATCACGGGGCGCTGCCCGAGCGGTCGGTACGGATCCTCGCGGCAGGGCTCGCACACGCGCTGAAGGACATCCACGCGGCGGGGATCGTGCACCGCGATCTGAAACCCTCGAACGTGCTCGTCACGATCGACGGCCCGCGTGTCATCGACTTCGGGATCGCGCGGGCGCTGGAGACGACCTCGCTGGGCGGCGAGGGGCTGACCCGGACCGGGTCGCTGGTCGGGTCGCCGGGGTTCATGGCGCCCGAGCAGGTGCGCGGGGACCGGATCACGCCGGCCTGCGACGTCTTCTGCCTGGGGTCGGTGCTGGCGTACGCGGCGACCGGGGCGCTGCCGTTCGGGACCGCCAACAGCGGGGTACACGCGCTGATGTTCCGGATCGCTCAGGAGGAGCCGGATCTGGCGGGGGTGCCGGAGGGCATCGCGGACCTGGTGCGGGACTGCTTGCGCAAGGATCCGGCGGCTCGGCCTTCGCTGGACGCGGTTCTGGAACGGACGGGGGCGGAGGACACCGTGACCGGGGGGCGGTCCCGGGATCCCTGGCTGCCGGGGGCGCTGGTCGCGCAACTCGGTCGGCATGCCGTGCAGTTGCTGGAGGTCGAGGATCCGGAGGGGGACGGGCCCGGGGCGGCAGCGGGGTCGGTGTCGGGTGCGGGTGCGGGTGGCCCTGGTGGGGCGGACTTGCCGTCAGCGGGTGCGGGTGGTGCCGGTGGGGGTGGTTCGCCTGAGCATGCTGCCGCTGCCGACGACGGGAGCGGAGCGGAGGCGGTCGGGGAGCCTGGGGGCGGGGGTGGTGTGAGTCGTCTGCCCACCGTTGTGGTGGGGCAGACGCCGCCGCCGGGGGGCACGCCGGGGTTCGGGGCGGCACCGGGGTTCGGGGCCGCACCGGGGGCGTACGGGTATCCCCAACAGCATCCGCAGCCTCAGCCTCAGCCGTATGGCTCGTGGGGCGGGACGCCGCCGTACGGGCCGCCGCCCGCCGGTGGGGTGCCGGAGCGGGAGCGGCGCGGTGGGCGGTCGACCGCGCTGCTCGTCGTGGTCGCGCTGGTGGTGGCGCTGGGTGCGGGTGGCTCGGTGTACGCGCTGATGAGGAAGAGCGGTGGGGACGACAAGGGGGGAGGGGTCGTGAGCCCGACGCCCACGGTCAGCAGTTCCGGCACCACGGGGGCGCCCAGCACGGCCGGACCCACGCCGTCCGACTCCGCCTCCTCGGACGGGGTGGTTCCGGCCGGCTATCTGGGCACCTGGGAGACGACCATCGACAACGCCAACGGGAGCAGCACCCGCCAACTGACCATCCGGCAGGGCGCGGTGGGCGACAGCGTGCTGACGCTGGTCGCGGACGGGCCGACGACCGGCGGTGGCTCGTACCACTGCGTCTTCGACGCCAAGCTCGCTCAACAGCCCGGCGCGAACGGGCCGTTGGAGATCGGGCCGTCCACCGTCACCAGTGGTGAGCCCGCCTCCTCCTGCACTCCGGGCAATGCCACCGAGGTCACCCTGCTGTCGGACGGCAGGCTGAAGCGGTCCCAGGTGGGCGGCGGGGAGAGCCTGACGTACACCAAGCAGTGAGGAGCGCTCAGCGCGGCTCCGGTGGGCGCTGGCGTGGCATGTTCGGGCGGGTGCCGTTCGCGGGCGGCATCGGCAAGCGGCCCAGCGGCCCGCCGGCCTCCTGCCGTGGCACATACGCGACCGCCGCCTGCATGCCCAGCGGTGCGGAACCGGTGCGGAACTCGACCATCCAGTCGGTCGTCTCCGTGCGGACCAGCTCCGTGACGTCCTCCGCGAAACGCCGCAGGACCCCCAGGCAGCGCTCGGCCGCCTCGCTCGCCGTGCCCTCCGCCGGGCCCAGCACCTCCCGGATGCTCTCGGAGGCCCAGTCGAACTGCAACGCCTGCAGCCGCCGCTGCACGGCCTGCGCGGTGGCCACGTCCCTTATCCAGCCGGACGTCACGCCGAAGAACCGGTCGATGCCGACGCAGGCGACCCCGAGCAGGAGCGCCAGGCAGCCCCAGGGCGCGACCCCGTGGGCCGTCCCGGTGAGGTCCAGGAGGGGGAGCGCCGCCCCGGCCACCGCGCCCGCCGCCGCACCCGAGCGCAGGATCCGGGCACCGCGCCGCTTCCAGACCCGGTCCCGCAGATACCAGGACACCGTCTGAAGTGCCCCGCGCTCCACCCACTGGTAGAGCTCGTCGAGCCGCTCGGCGGGCTCGCCCCAGTCCCCGAGCGGGAAGGCCCGCCCGGTCAGATCGCCCGGCCGCAGCCCGGCCGCGCCCTCGCCCCGCCCGTCCTGAGGCGGACCCTCGGGCTGCATCTCCGGCTGACCCACCCGGCACTCCCTACTGATCTTCGATCACCTGTCGCGGCCCCGTCACATCGCGTGACGTCCCATGCCGCATTCCATGCCGACGCGCGGCACCCTTCCTACCGCCCAATGGGTGGCGAAGAGGCAGCTTTCCCGGCTTTTCCGCCCAGAAGAGGGTCTTGATCAGGTATAGGGCCGTCGCGCTTCTCACTCGAAAGAGTGGCGGGGCGACGCGGGCGTGGACCACGTAGGCTCATGCTCAAGGAGAAGAACGTAGAGGAGCTGATCGTGATCCCCGGTGGTGGCCAGCCCAACATGCAGCAGTTGCTCCAGCAGGCCCAGAAGATGCAGCAGGATCTCCAGCGGGCGCAGGAGGAACTGGCGAACACGGAGGTCGACGGCCAGGCGGGCGGCGGTCTGGTGAGGGCCACCGTGACCGGTGCCGGAGAGCTGCGCGCGCTGAAGATCGACCCGAAGGCGGTCGACCCTGAGGACACCGAGACCCTCGCCGACCTGATCGTGGCGGCCGTACAGGCGGCCAACGAGAACGCGCAGACGCTGCAGCAGCAGAAGCTCGGCCCGCTGGCCCAGGGCCTCGGCGGCGGCACGGGCATCCCCGGTCTGCCTTTCTGAGGCCGGGCCAACTACGGTACGTACCGAAAGGTCTTAAGGAAGGGCAGTCCGGTGTACGAAGGCGTGGTCCAGGACCTCATCGACGAGCTGGGGCGGCTGCCCGGCGTCGGTCCCAAGAGCGCGCAGCGGATCGCCTTCCACATCCTGCAGGCCGAGCCGGCGGACGTGAAGCGGCTCGCGCAGGCGCTCCTGGAGGTCAAGGCGAAGGTCCGCTTCTGCGCGACCTGCGGCAATGTTGCACAGGAGGAGCTGTGCAACATCTGCCGCGACCCGCGTCGGGATCCCTCCGTCATCTGTGTGGTGGAGGAGCCCAAGGACGTCGTCGCCATCGAGCGCACCCGTGAGTTCCGCGGCCGCTACCACGTGCTCGGCGGCGCCATCAGCCCGATCGAGGGTGTCGGTCCCGACGACCTGCGTATACGAGAACTTCTCGCGCGGTTGGCCGACGGGACGGTCACGGAGCTGATCCTTGCGACGGACCCCAATCTGGAGGGCGAGGCCACGGCCACCTACCTCGCCCGCATGATCAAGCCCATGGGCCTGAAGGTCACCCGCCTGGCCAGCGGCCTCCCGGTGGGTGGCGACCTGGAATACGCGGACGAGGTTACCCTCGGCCGCGCCTTCGAGGGGAGACGACTCCTAGATGTCTGACGCCACACTGCACGCGACCGGTCGGGACCCGGACGACTTCGCGGTCCAGATCGCGGACCAGATCGAGAGCTTCCTGGTGGCCGTCACGGAGGTGGCGAGGGGCGACGAGCCCGGCTCGACCGTGCCCTTCCTCCTCCTGGAGGTCTCCCAGCTGCTGCTGGCCGGCGGCCGCCTGGGCGCCCACGAGGACATCGTGCCCGACGAGCGCTACGAGCCGGACACGGGCCCGGACCCGGACGTGGACGGCCTCCGCGAGAACCTGGCCCGCCTCCTGGAGCCGGTCGACGTCTACTCCGAGGTCTTCGACCCGTACGAGCCCCGCAAGGCCCCGGTGCCGGCCCGGATCTCCGACGACCTCGCCGACGTCATCACCGACCTCCGCCACGGCATGGCCCACTACCGCGCGGGTCGCACCACGGAGGCCCTGTGGTGGTGGCAGTTCTCCTACTTCTCCAACTGGGGCCCCACGTCCTCCGCCGTCCTGCGCGCCCTGCAGTCGGTCCTCATCCACGTCCGCCTCAACCAGCCCCTGGAGGAACTGGACGGCCTCGACACCGACCAGGCCACGATGGGCGACGAGACCCTGGAGTTCGAGGCGGGCCGGGTCATGGCCGAGGAGATCGGCGGACAACTGGGGTTGCGGTCGGCGAAGTGACCGCGAGCAGCGCCGCCGCGTCGACGTACGGCGCGGTCGGCGTCGGCTCGCTGTACCAGCGCAGCGGCCAGGTGTCGCCGTCCAGCGCCGGAACGCCGACGTACGTGACGGCCCGCTCGGCGCGCCGCCCGAAGTACTGCACGCCGAGCGGCCAGTCGTAGCGGTGTACGACGCCGGGCGCCAGCAGGAAGTACACCCACCGCGTCCCGCTGCCGCCCGCGCACACGACGGGCCCCGCGTCGCCATCGCCCCGCTCGATCAGCCAGTCGGCGACGGCCTCGCCCCATCTCCCCTCGATCCGCACGGCGTCGAAGTGCACGCCGGCCACGCGCAGCCGGTGCCCACGGAGGGGGACCCAGGCGGGCCGGTGAATTCCGGTCGTCATGGTCACACGGTGGCGTTGACGTGGCTACCCTCGGTAGTGACCCAGGTGATACACGGCGGGGTGTACCGGTCGGAGGTGCGTACGGTGACCCAGTCGCCGCCCATGTGGCGCTTCAGCGGCAACCAGTTGAAACGCTGGCGCACGAAGGCCAATGTCTCTCGGGAGGAGTTGGCCGCCGCGTCGAACTACTCCCCGGACACCATCAAGGCCATGGAGCAGGGGGTGCGCATGCCGACGCCCCGAGTCCTCGACGTGGCGGACGACTTGTGCCGGGCGGACGGGATGCTCAGCGCGGCGAAGGACTACTGGAGCAGGGAGAAGTTCCCGCCCAGGGCGCAGGAGTTCATGGAGCGGGAGAGGGAGGCGATCAGCCTGTGGACGTACGAGGTCACGTACATTCCCGGGCTGTTGCAGACCAAGGGGTACGCGCGGGCACTCATCGAGAACCACGTTCCACCGCTGGATGAGGAAACGGCGGAGGAGCGGATCACGGCCCGTATCGAGCGACAGGCGATTCTCACCGGCTGTAAGCCGCCGGTGGCCTTCAGCTTCATCCTCTACGAGGCGTCGCTCCGCAGCCCCCAGGTGGACGCGGAACAACTGAACCGTCTGCTGGAGGCGTCCCGTCTGTGGAACGTCGCAGTCCAGTTGCTTCCCTTCGAACGGGCCGTCGCAGCGGCATTGATGGGACCCATGGTGTTGTTGGAGACCCGTGACCACGAGCGGTTCGCCTTCACCGAGGGCCCGTTGGGGAGCGAACTGTCGGCCGATCCAGGGGTTGTCAGCCGCACGACCGAGCGGCTTAGCATGATCCGCGCGCAGGCTCTCAGCCCCGCCGAGTCGGCCCGTTTCCTCAAACGGATGGTGGATCAGTCATGAGTGACCAGCTGAACTGGTTCAAGTCGAGCTACAGCGACTCCGAGGGCGGCAACTGCGTCGAAGTCGCGTTCGCCACCCGCATCCACATCCGCGACTCCAAGAACCCCACCGGCCCGGAGCTCCACCTCCCCGCCCCCGCCTGGTCGGCGTTCATCTCCGCACTTCAGCCCGGAGCTTGAGCCTCGGGCTTCGAGCCCTTCTCTGGGTTTCTGGGCTGGGTGAAAACCTCCCAACCAACCAAGCCTGTACGTGAGTTAAGGGCGGCTTACCTCGAATGGGTGACGTTCCGTGATCAGCTTGCGCCGGAACGTAAAGCGCCTCTAGGTTCGCGGCAAATAGATCGGCCCCGGGCGGTGTTGGCGCACCGGCACCGAGGCCTGGACCTACGGATCGAAAGCAGCTCGATCGTGGCTTACTCCCACCCTAGCCCTGCCCTGCCGTCCCCGTCCCACCCCATGGCCAAAACGGGTTACGGCAAGCGTTCCGCCGGTGACGAAGACCCGCACGCGGACGCTGACTTCGCACATCTGGACGGCCGTGAACGCGACCTCGCGGTCTTCATCGACCACCTCCAAGACGGCCACGCGATGGGTTACAAGGCGATCGCCGCCGAACACCCGCGGTACGGCCAGCAGGCGACGCGCGCTGCGATGGCGCTGCTGACCGATGCCGGACACCTGCACCGGATCCGGGAGCACATCACTGTCGAGGACGGCGCCATGCGCTGGGTGACGCGTACGTACTGGTCGCGTACGCCCAGGTCGGCCACCTGGTGGGAAGAGTTCGCACGGTCGCGCAACGGCAGGATCGTGACCGACGGGTACCGGTCCGGGCTTGCCCGGCCCGAGGAGGTCGAGGAGGAGATCCACGAGAGGGAGCCGGTGGAGCCGGCCGAGCCACAGCACAGCGACGCCTACCGCACCCTCGCCGGACTTCGCGACGCTGACCGCCGTATGCCGCTGTCCGAACGGGACTGCCGGTCTCTCGAAGCGCTTGCCGCGGAGTGGCTGTCGCGTGGCTCGACGCCGGAGGACATCACCCGTGCCCTCACCGAAGGACTTCCGCCCGAAGTGACCAACCCGGGCGGATTCGCTCGCAAGCGATTGGAGAACTGCATGCCGCCGAAGAAGGCGAAGGTGCGCCAGAAGAAGGCGCCGCTCCGCGCCCGCATCGACCGGGTGGTCCGGGTCTGCGGCACTTGTGACGCGGACGAGCGGACCGCGGAGATCACCCAGGGACTGTGCCGGGAGTGCCGCGTGGAGCTGGGTCTGGAGACGCCGGCGGGCGAACGCATCCCGCAGCTGCCGGAGACGTTTCTGGGAAGGCCGCTCCCCAGCGCCGAGGAAGTGCATGAGTGGGCCGCCCGGGTCCGAGCGGCGGGCGGTCTGCGCTCTCCCGGGGGCCTGGCGCTGCGGAAGGGCGGCGTATGAGCGTGCAGGACGCGCCGGTCAGGGCACCATGGAGTCGAGGAGGCGCCATGACCCCCAGGACCGAGGACCGGCCGCAGATGACCGTCGAGGAGTTCGAGGAACTGGAACGCCATGCCCCGGAGACCGTGTGGCTGGAGTTCATCAACGGAAAGGTCGTGGTCAAGCCCATGGGGGACGGCAACCACCGCGAGATGATCGCGTGGCTGCAGCGAGTGTGCATGCAGCATCGTCCTGACCTTTGGTTGCATGCCGAGAGCGGGCTGAAGACCGAGAGGTACCGCAAGGGGCGCGCCCGCGCCGACGGCGTGCTCGTCCGGGTGGGCGGCCTCAAGGGGCACGGGGAGTGGTCCGAGTCGGAGAGCGCCCTGATGGCGGTCGAGATCACGTCGTACGACTCCGACACCAACCAGCGCGACCGTATCGACAAACCTGACGGCTACGCCGCCGCCGGTATCCCCGTCTACCTCCTCATCGACCGTGACGACTGCTCGGTCGTGGTGTTCAACCAGCCCGAGGACGGCCGCTACCGGCACGAGGAGAAGCTGCCCTTCGGCGCCTCCGTCAAGCTCCCCGACCCCGTGAACATCACTCTGGACACCGAGCCGCTGAAGGAGTTCAGCGACTGAGCCACACCCCCCACAGTCCCTTCGTCATCGCCGTCGCCCCGCCCGCCAGGGCCAGCAGCAGGACCAGGTGGCGGGCCCGGTGCTCCGGGATGCGGCCGGCGATGGCGTGGCCGATCACCGCGCCGGTCGTCATCGCGGCGCAGACGGCCGCCCACTGCGCGCCGGTCAGGTGAGGTGTGCCGTTCGCCGCTATCGAGAAGGCGTTGACGGCGACGCCGTAGAACTGCGCGTTGGGCACGAACTCCCGTACCGTCCAGCCCGCGTTGAGGGCGTACAGGGACACCGGTGGGCCGCCCACGCCCGCCGCAGCGTTCATGAAGCCGCCCAGCGCGCCGGCCGTCACCGCTCCCTTGCCGCCCCGCAGGGACGGTATCCGGGCGCCGCGCATGACCAGGAGGACCGCCGCCGTCACCAGGGCGCCCATCACCAACAGCAGGACGGGGCGGGGGAGTTGGCGGGTCATCCAGGCGCCCGCAGGTACCGTGCAGGCCGCCGCGGCGCACAGGGGCACCATTGCCGCGGGGCGGACCCGGCGCCAGCCGCCCGCCAGCCCCACGACGCTGATCGCGCCGGCGGCGCAGTTGGCGAGCACCACCCCGTCGGCGGGGCCGAGCAGCAGGACCAGCGCCGGTACGGCGACCAGGGCGAAGCCCATTCCGGTCAGCCACTGCACGCAGCCGCCGAGCAGGACGATCGCCGCGAGCAGCGTCTCCGTCATGTCGCCCCCGTGTGTCACACCCGTGTGGTGGAAAACTAGTGCAGTGGCGACTGTGACCCGGGGCACTTTCCCGCGTGGTCCGGCAGAGGCTGGGCAGGTGCCGGACACGGACGACCGGATGTCTCACCATGCGGGAGCACGGTGGTGGAATTCGGTCGCTCGTTAGACTGAGCCGACACAAACGAACCGAGCGAGGAGCGCACGTGGGCCTTGTCGTGCAGAAGTACGGAGGCTCCTCCGTAGCCGATGCCGAGGGCATCAAGCGCGTCGCCAAGCGGATCGTGGAAGCGAAGAAGAACGGCAACCAGGTTGTCGTCGTCGTTTCCGCGATGGGCGACACGACGGACGAGCTGATCGATCTCGCCGAGCAGGTTTCTCCGATGCCTGCCGGGCGTGAATTCGACATGCTGCTGACCGCCGGAGAGCGGATCTCCATGGCCCTGCTGGCGATGGCGATCAAAAACCTGGGTCACGAGGCCCAGTCCTTCACCGGCAGCCAGGCAGGCGTCATCACCGACTCGGTCCACAACAAAGCCCGGATCATCGACGTCACCCCGGGCCGGATCCGGGACTCGCTGGACAAGGGCAACATCGCGATCGTCGCCGGGTTCCAGGGCGTCAGCGCCGACAAGAAGGACATCACCACGCTGGGGCGTGGCGGGTCCGACACCACCGCCGTTGCCCTCGCCGCCGCGCTCGACGCCGAGGTCTGCGAGATCTACACCGACGTCGACGGCGTGTTCACCGCCGACCCGCGTGTGGTGAAGAAGGCGAAGAAGATCGACTGGATCTCCTTCGAGGACATGCTGGAGCTCGCGGCCTCCGGCTCCAAGGTGCTGCTCCACCGCTGTGTGGAGTACGCCCGCCGCTACAACATCCCGATCCATGTCCGGTCCAGCTTCAGCGGGCTGCAGGGCACCTGGGTCAGCAGTGAGCCGATTGGGGACAAGCAGGTGGAGCAGGCCATCATCTCCGGTGTCGCGCACGACACCTCCGAGGCCAAGATCACGGTCGTCGGCGTGCCGGACAAGCCGGGTGAGGCCGCCGCGATCTTCCGGGCCATCGCCGATGCCGAGATCAACATCGACATGGTCGTGCAGAACGTGTCCGCCGCCTCCACGGGCCTGACGGACATCTCCTTCACGCTGCCGAAGACCGAGGGCCGCAAGGCGATCGACGCGCTGGAGAAGAGCCGGTCGGGCATCGGCTTCGACTCGCTGCGCTACGACGACCAGATCGGCAAGATCTCGCTGGTCGGCGCGGGTATGAAGACCAACCCGGGCGTCACCGCCTCCTTCTTCGAGGCGCTGAGCGACGCGGGCGTGAACATCGAGCTGATCTCGACCTCCGAGATCCGTATCTCGGTCGTCACCCGCGCCGACGACGTCAACGAGGCCGTGCGCGCCGTGCACACCGCCTTCGGGCTCGACTCCGACACCGACGAGGCCGTCGTCTACGGCGGCACCGGCCGATGACCGTCTCCCTGACGTACGGAGGCGTACGACGATGACCGGCAAGCCGACGCTCGCGGTCGTGGGAGCGACCGGGGCCGTCGGCGCGGTCATGCTCCAGATCCTGTCCCAGCGCGCGGACGTCTGGGGCGAGATCCGCCTGCTCGCCTCCCCCCGCTCGGCCGGCCGGAAGCTGGCCGTGCGCGGGGAGGAGGTCGAGGTGGCGGCCCTGAGCGAGGAGGCCTTCGACGGGGTCGACATCGCCATGTTCGACGTCCCGGACGAGGTGGCCGCGCACTGGGCGCCGATCGCCGCCGCGCGCGGTGCGGTGGTCGTCGACAACTCCGCCGCCTTCCGGCTGGACCCCGAGGTGCCGCTGGTGGTGCCCGAGGTCAACCCGCACGCCGTACGGACCCGGCCGCGCGGGATCGTCGCCAACCCCAACTGCACGACACTGACGATGATCGTCGCCCTGGGTGCGCTGCACGCCGAGTTCGGGCTGCGCGAGCTGGTGGTGTCGTCGTACCAGGCGGTGAGCGGGGCCGGGCGGGCCGGGGTGGACGCACTGCGGGCCCAGCTGTCCCTGGTGGCCGGGACCGAGCTGGGCACCAAGCCCGGTGACGTACGGCGGGCGGTCGGGGAGGACACCGGGCCGTTCCCGGAGCCGGTCGCGCTGAACGTGGTGCCGTGGGCCGGGTCGCTCCGGGAGGACGGCTGGTCCTCGGAGGAGATGAAGGTCCGCGACGAGTCCCGCAAGATCCTCGGACTGCCGCGCCTGCCGGTCGCGGTGACCTGCGTACGGGTCCCGGTGATCACCACCCACTCCCTGACCGTGCACGCCCGCTTCCAGGGCGAGGTCACGGTCGACCGGGCCCGGGAGATCCTCGCGACCGCGCCTGGAGTGGTGCTGTGCGACGACCCGGCCGCGGGCGAGTACCCCACCCCGGCGGACGTCGTGGGCACCGACCCGACCTGGGTGGGCCGGCTGCGGCGGGCCCTGGACGACCCGACCGCGCTCGAACTCTTCGTGTGCGGCGACAATCTCCGCAAGGGTGCCGCGCTGAACACCGCGCAGATCGCGGAGCTGGTCGCGGCGGAGTGGGCCGACCGGTGACCGGCTTCGGCAAGAGGTTTATAGGATCTCAGTAAGAGGACGTGGCTGGGAGCTTGGTCCAAACCACTTGAACCATTGCTCAAGGCAACAGATGATTTCTCTCCCCGTCCCCGCAACCGTGCGGAGGGCGGGGAGCGTCTTTGCGGTCACTCTTCGGGCGCGGGGATGCCGTGATCGGGCCGGGTGTGGGGACACCCGCCCATATCAGACATAGGGGAAGAGCGGGACGCATGACGGCACTTGAGGCTCGGCCGGTTGTCGCACATGTGACGCCCGGCACGTACAACCCTGGCGGGGTCGGACGTGTCCAATTGGCGTGGCAGAGGTACTCGAACTCAGCGCGGCCCGCGGCGCGGCGGTTCTCCGGCCGCCCCGTGCGGCGCTCCGGCGCACGCCCGGCGGCATGCCGGTGATCGCGCCCATGCCCGCAGCGCGGCCCACCCGCATACCCAGTCAGCGTGACGGCTCCGAGGAGACCGCGGCGACCACGGCGACCGCGGCCGCCGGCACGACCGTCGACCACCTCACCGAGACCTACCGGGCGCACTACCGCTCGCTGCTCGGCCTCGCCGCGCTGCTCCTGGACGACACCGCCTCCTGCGAGGACGTGGTCCAGGAGGCCTTCATCCGCGTGCACTCGGCCCGCAAACGCGTCCGCGACCCCGAGAAGACCCTCGCCTACCTCAGGCAGACGGTCGTCAACCTCTCCCGCTCGACCCTGCGCCGCCGCATCCTCGGCCTGAAGCTGCTCTCCAAGCCGATGCCGGACATGGCGAGCGCGGAGGAGGGTGCCTACGACCAGCTGGAGCGCCGCGACCTCATCAAGGCGATGAAGGGCCTGCAGCGCCGCCAGCGCGAGGTGCTGGTCCTGCGCTACTTCGCGGACATGACCGAGGCCCAGGTCGCCGAGACCCTCGGGATCTCGCTGGGCTCGGTGAAGGCGTACGGCTCGCGGGGCATCGCCGCGCTGCGGGTGGCCATGGAGGCGTCGGCATGAGCGAGCGCGCCCAAGGGGGCGATTCCCATGAACGCCTTTCCCATGAACGTCACGAGCCCTTCGCCTGGCACGAGCCGATGGGGCGGGACGAGCAAGAGCACACGCAGTCGCACGCTGGGAACGAAACTGTGAACCACGGCCCCGACGAGAAGGGCCCCAAGGGCCTCGACCAGGGTCCCGAGGGCCTGAAGCAGGGTCCCGGCGCCGGTGCGGACGGCCTCGGCACCGATCTCGACGGCCTCGGTGCCGACGAGCTGGCCCTGCGCCGGATGCTGCACTCCGCCGTCGACGGCATCGAGCCGCGCACCGGCACGCTGGAGCATCTGCGCCGGGCCGTGCCCGCGCGGCGGGCCCGCAAGCGGCAGGCCGCCGTCGGCATGGCCGCCGCGGCCCTGTTCTTCGGGACCGCTATCCCCGCCCTGGTGCACGTCTCCGAGTCCGGCGGCACCGACCCCAACACCGCCATGGCCGGCCAGTCCTCCCAGGCCCAGGGCGGCACCGGGCAGGGCAAGGACAAGGGCGGTGACAAGGGCGGCAGCAAGGACGCCGGCAGTACGACCGTCAGCCCCGGCAAGGGGCCCGGCAAGCCCGGGGAGAAGGGCAAGGACGGTGCCGGCAGCGGCGGTGGCTCCACGGGGGGCGCCAACCCGTCCTCCACCGTCGCGTCCAGCGGCGTCCCGCTGTGCACGACGGCCCAGCTGGGCTCGGCCACCGGGACCACCGGCGCCCCCAACTCCGCGGGCGTGGTCTACGGCACGTTCCGGGTCGTCAACATCTCCTCCGCCGCCTGCACCGTCGCGGGCGCGGGCACCATCACGCCGACCGCGATGGGCGCGGCCGACCAGACCAAGATCAGCACCGCGCGGCATGTGGCCGGGGACGCGGCGACCGATCTGCCCGACCCCTCGCTGGAGGTCTCCGGGCTGGTCCTGCAGCCGGGTGCGGCCTACGAGGAGAAGTTCGCCTTCGTACCCTCCGAGACCTGCCCCACCACCGGCGGCGGCACCAGCACCACCGGCGGCTCGGGCACCGGTGGCGCCACGCCGGACCCGACGCCGACTGCCTCCGGCGGTTCGACCGACAGCGCGGGGTCAGCCGGTACGACCACCCAGCTGATGACCGAGGACAGTACTGCGGACGGCAGCGTACAGATCACCCACACGGCGCAGGGTGGCTCGCCTGCGGCCACGGCTACGGTGGCGGGGGAGTGCTCGGGGACGGTGATTTACACCGGCGTGCTGGCTGGGGTGTAGAGATGGGGCGGCTTCGGGCCGTCGTTCGACTGCGGGCCGGTGGGGCTGGTCGCGCAGTTCCCCGCGCCCCTAGGGAGCTGCACTTGCCGTCGGCTCCGGCGTCTCCTCCGGCACCAAGCCCAGCGCGGCGTCCCGCGCGGCCTCGGCCTCTCGGCGTACCAGCCGGAACCACATGAACACCACAAAGCCGGCGAAGACGAACCACTCCCCGGTGTAGCCGAGGTTCTGGAACGCCTTCAGGTCCAGCCCGGTGCCGTCCGGCGCCGTCGCGGGCACGGCCTTCATCCCGGCGTCGGCCTTGTCGAGGGTCACCCAGGCGTCGTACAGCTTGTACGGCACCAGGTTCACCAGGGAGGCCGAGCTGATCGCCGCCGTCTGCCCGGCCGGCAGTCCGCCGGCCGCGCTGACCCCGTTGTCCCCGGGAGTCTCGGACGCCTGCAGCGCACCGGTGACGGTGATCTCACCGCTCGGCGGCGCGGGCGCCTTCGCCGGGTCCGCCTTGCCCGGCAGCCAGCCTCGTACGACCGGCAGTGCCTTGCCGGAGTCGGTGCGCAGCAGGGTGAGGACGTAGAAGCCGTTCCTGCCGCCCACCTGCCGGCCGGGCACCAGCAGCTGGGTGCCGTAGTGCCCGCTCGCGGTGACCCGGCGGCCCGAGGTGGCCTTGTCGACGGGCAGCATCGACTCCAGGGGGCGCGCGGTCTCCTGCTTGTCCGACGCCGCCTGCTCGGTCGCGCTGCGGTGCTCCTGCACCCGCCCCTCGAACCGGCTCAGCTGCCAGGACCCCATGAAGACGCAGAACGGGATGGCGAGCAGCACGAAGACGTTGATGCCCCACCAGCGGGGAGTCAGCAGAAACCGGTACACGCCTCCCACGGTACGGCGCCGCCGCCGGGCGCCTGCCCGCGGGTCAGCCCTTGCTCGCCTTGAGGGAGTAGATCAGCGGGATGCGCGGGTGGTCCGCCGGGAAGCGGTGGTAGCCGTCGCGGACCTCGAAGTTCTCGAAGCGCGGGAAGAGGGAGACGTCGTGCTCGTGCAGGAACTCGATCCGCAGCCCGGTCGCGGCGAGCGCGGAGACCACGTCGCCGAGGGTGTGCTGCCACTCCACACTGCGGTTGTGGACGGTGACGGCGTCCGGGTCGGCGTAGGTGCCGGGCTCGTCCCAGACCTGGGCGTCGCGGCGGAAGTAGTCCCGCACGATCTGCGTGCCGGTCGCGTCGTCCAGCGCTTCGGTGATCGGGTGGAACTCGGCGAGGTACAGGAACCCGCCGGGCGCGACGAGGGAGGCGGCCGTCTCCGCCCAGCGGCGGATGTCCGGCAGCCAGCACAGCGCGCCGAGCCCGGTGTAGACGATGTCGTACGCGGCCTCGGGCACGGTGTCGGCCGCGTCGTACACGTCACTGGTGACGAAGGCGGCGCGCTCCGGGCCGTGGCCCAGTTCGGCGGCGAGGGAGCGGGCGGCCTCGACGGCCGGGGCGGAGAAGTCCAGGCCGACGACCCGGGCGGCGCCCCGGTGGGCCCAGGAGAGGGTGTCGGTCCCGATGTGGCACTGGAGGTGGAGCAGCGTCTTGCCGGTGACGTCGCCGACCTCGGCGGTCTCGAAGTCGCGCAGGGCGTGCGGGTGGGCGCGGAAGCCGTCGAGGTCGTAGTACTCACCGGCGACGTGCACGGGGACGCGCTCGTCCCACATGGCCCGGTTGTCCTCGCGCCAGCCGTCGGGGGCGGAGTGATGGTCGACCTGGGTGCTCATGATCGGAAAGTTATCCACAGGCTGCGCACACCCGCCACCCAATTGTCGGCGCGGCCAGGCAGTATGGGCGCATGACTGGGGCGATGAGTGAGAGCAACGAGCCGGGCGTGCGGGACACGGCCGGCATGCCGGACTGGGAGAAGCGCTTCCGGGCGCCGCGGGTGTCCCTGCCCGACTGGGCGGAGGACGCACCGGACCGCTCCCTGTTCGTGTCGAACGCGACGGGCACGTACGAGCTGTACGCGTGGGACCGCGCGACGGGCGGGCAGCGGCAGGCGACGCACCGGCCGAACGGCACGACGGACGGCGCGCTCTCCCCGGACGGCGCCTGGATCTGGTGGTTCGACGACAAGGACGGCGACGAGTTCGGCATCTGGCGCCGCCAGCCCTTCGGGGGAGGTGAGGACGAGCCTGCCGTCCCGGGCCTCGATCCGTCCTATCCGGCCGGGCTCGCCCTGTCCCGGGACGGGCGCACGGCGGTCGTCGGCCGCTCCACGGACGACGAGGGCACGACGATCCACCTCGCGCGCGAGGGCGAGGACCCGGTCGAGATCTACCGGCACCGCGAGTCGGCGGGCGTCGGCGACCTCTCGCACGACGGCTCGCTGATCGCCGTCGAGCACACCGAGCACGGCGACGCCATGCACGCGGCGCTGCGCGTGCTCCGCCCGGACGGCACGCCGGTCGCCGAGCTGGACGACACCAAGGGCGGCACCGAGGAACTGGGCCTGGAGGTGCTGGGCTTCGCACCGGTCGACGGCGACACCCGGCTGCTCATCGGCCATCAACGCCGGGGCCGCTGGGAGCCGCTGGTGTGGGACGTGGCGACGGGCGAGGAGACCGACCTCGCCCTGGACCTGCCGGGCGACGTCGGCGCCGAGTGGTACCCGGACGGCTCGGCCCTGCTGATCGTCCATGGCTTCGAGGCCCGCAGCGAGCTGTTTCGCTACGACCTGGCGAGCCGTGAGCTGACCCGCATCCCCACCCCGCCCGGCACGGTCTCCGGCGCCACCGCCCGCCCGGACGGGAGTGTCGAGTACCTGTGGTCGTCGGCCGCCGAGCCGCCGGCGGTGCGGTCCACCTCCGGCGGTGTGGTCCTGGACCCGCCCGGCATGGCCTGTCCGCCGTCGGTGCCGGTGGAGGACGTGTGGGTGCAGGGCCCCGGCGGCCGCATCCACGCCCTGATCCAGAAGCCGGCGGGTGCCACCGGCCCGCTGCCCACGGTCTTCGACCTGCACGGCGGCCCGACCTGGCACGACAGCGACTCCTTCGCCGCGGGCCCGGCCGCCTGGGTCGACCAGGGGTATGCGGTGATCCGCATCAACTACCGCGGCTCCACCGGGTACGGCCGCGCCTGGACCGACGCCCTGAAGCACCGGGTCGGCCTGATCGAGCTGGAGGACGTGGCCGCGGTCCGCGACTGGGCGGTGTCCTCCGGCCTCGCCGACCCCGCCCGGCTGATCCTGACCGGCGCCTCCTGGGGCGGCTATCTCACCCTGCTCGGCCTCGGCACCCAGCCCGAGGCGTGGACGGTGGGCATCGCGGTCGTTCCCGTCGCGGACTACGTCACCGCGTACCACGACGAGATGGAGGCCCTGAAGGCCATGGACCGCACCCTGCTGGGCGGCACCCCCGAGGAGGTCCCCGAGCGCTTCGAGGCCTCGTCCCCGCTCACGTACGTCGACGCGGTCAAGGCCCCGGTCTACATCTCGGCGGGCGTCAACGACCCGCGCTGCCCGATCCGCCAGATCGACAACTACGTCAAGCGTCTGGAGGCCAGAGGCGCCATCCACGAGGTGTACCGCTACGACGCCGGGCACGGCTCCCTGGTGGTGGACGAGCGGATCAAGCAGGTGAGACTGGAGACGGACTTCGCGGCCCGGCACCTGGGCGCCAGCTGAGCGGGGGTCAGCGCAGCTCTGCGAGGCCTCGGCGGGTGGCGGCGACCACCACCCGGTCCCCCTTGACCAGCACATGATCCGGTGCCGTGTCCGCCCGCCCCTCCAGTGCCAGCACCCGCCAGGACCCGGCCCGGAAAGCGTCCCGTACGGTCCGCCCCTCCAGCTGGGGATGCCCGGCGACGTCCACCGCGGCGAACAGCAGCACCCGCCGCTCCACCGCGATGGCGCCCAGCACCTGCCGCCCCAGCATCGCCCCGGCGAACGCGGGCGCGGCCAGATGCGTGACGCTCCGGCTCCGGGTGAGGGCGTGCGGGTAGGCGGCGCGCAGGGTGCGGTACACCGCGGTGGCGAAGTCGTCGTCGTACAGCCGCAGCACCACCCGCAGATCGGGCCGTACGCTCCGCGCGTACAGCACGGCCTCCAGGTTCGTGGTGTCCGCGCTGGTCACCGCGAGCAGCGCGTACGCCCGGTGGATCTTGGCGGACTCCAGCACCCCTTCCTGGGTGACGTCCCCGAGCACCACGGGCACCCGCAGCCGCCGGGCGGTCGCCAGGCCCCGTGCCTCCGGGTCGGACTCGACGCACACCACGGGGATGTTCAGCTCGCGCAGCCGGGTCAGCACCCGGGTGCCGATCTTCCCCAGCCCGAGCAGCACCACATGCCCGCCGAGCCCGCGCGGCGGTTTGCGCAGGGCGGAGGCGGTGCGGAAGGTGCCCAGCGCCTCCAGCACGGCCGCCAGCAGCACCGGAAGCAGCAGCAGACCGACCAGTCCGGAGAGGAGTTGCAGGATCTGCCGGCCCAAGGGCGCGCCGATGGCCGGGTTGTCGATCGCGAAGAGGTCCAGCAGGGTCAGATAGAAGGCGCTGAGCGGATGCATCCCGGTGACCACCCACAGCGCGACGGCGAGCGCCACCACGCAGGCCACCATGCCGGCCAGCGACCAGCGCAGCCGCCGGGAGAACAGCGAGGCGAGCGGCGGCACCCCGCCACGGCCGGGCGCGGCCGACTCCCCGCCGTTCGCCGAGGACACCTGCTCCAGCACCACGGCCGCCCGCCCCGCGGCCTGCCGTACCTCGTCGTCGTCCGGCAGCAGCCGGGGCTCCTGGTCCACGGCCTCGGGATCCGTGCCCGGCGGGGAGAGCAGGGCGAGGGTGCACAGTCCGGTGCCGGCCGACGGCCGTTCGACGGCCCGCAGCAGCAGCCCCTCGGTCTGGACGACCTTGCTGGTGCCGGCGACGGCGGTGGCGGCCAGCGCGGGTGCGGCGGTGTCGGCGTCGGACAGCACGGTGGTGGACGCGTCCGAGCCGCCCTCGCCGTTGCCGGCGGCCAACGCGGCGGCCTGGTCGAGGAGTTCCTCGATGTGCTGGCCCAACCGCCGGTTGTAGAGCCGGAGGACGAGCCGCAGCCGGGGGTTGAGCCGGCGGGCGGTCAGTGCGGCCCGGATGTTGGTCTCGTCGTCGTCGAAGACGAGGGCGAGCGCGGCGGCCCGTTCCACTCCGGCCTGGGCGAGCAAGGACTCGGTGATCTCGGCGGCTTCCAGCACCCGTGCGGCCTCACCGCCGTTGCCGCCGCCGGCGGTGCTGCCCGTGCCGCCGGTGCTGCCCGTGCCGGCGGCCGTAGCGGTCGAGCCGGACCCGGGCCCGGAGCCGGACCTGGACCCGGAACCCGATCCGGACCCGGAACCCGGTCCGGAACCTGATCCGGACCCGGATCCGGACCCGGACCCGGACCCTGATCCGGTGCCGCCGCGGCCGACCGTGGCGCTGACCACGCGGTCGAACAGCGCGGCCGAAGCGGACCGGGCCCGTCCGACCACGGGAGGTCTGGCGGTGCGCTCGTTCGGCGGTACCACAAGGGTGACCTGCTCGCCGTAGACTCCGCGCAACTCGGCGGCCAGCCGGTGCGCGAGTCCGTCGTCGCCGCACACCACCATGTGCGGGGCCCTGGGCCCACCTTGATACGGAACGCTCCCCACGAGGGAAAAGACTGCCCCAAGGAGAGGAGTGGTTCCAGCAACGGTGTGAACACCCCGGGGGCGACTCGCGTACCGAAGGGGAGGGAGCGAACGAGGACAGCCAGCCGGAGGTAACCGCACGTGGCCATCACGGAAGACGCCCCGCCCAGCGCGGAGGTCAGCCCCCCGCCCGGTCCGGAGGGCCGCCGGCTCAGCTCCCCCCTCGTACTGACGCTGACTCTCCTCCTCGCGGTGCTCGCCCAGTCCCCGATCCGCGGCCTGCTCGGCACCCCGCTGATGCAGAGCTGGATGACGGTGTTCGTCGCGGTGACGGTCCAGGCGCTGCCCTTCCTCGTCCTCGGCGTGCTGCTCTCGGCGGCGATCGCGGTGTTCGTGCCGCCGTCCTTCTTCGCCCGCGCCCTCCCGCGCCGCCCCGCCCTGGCCGTCCCGGTCGCCGGGATCGCGGGCGCGGTGCTGCCGGGCTGCGAGTGCGCCTCGGTGCCGGTGGCGGGCGCCCTCGTCCGCAGGGGAGTCACCCCGGCCGCCGCGCTCGCCTTCCTCCTCTCCGCCCCCGCGATCAACCCGATCGTGCTGACCGCCACCGCCGTCGCCTTCCCGCGCAACCCCGAGATGGTGCTGGCCCGGTTCCTGGCGAGCCTGCTGGTGGCGTGCGCGATGGGCTGGCTGTGGCAGCGGCTGGGCCGCACCGACTGGCTGCGCCCGCCGGCCCACGGGGCGCACGAGGGCGCGACCAAGGGGGAGGCGTTCTGGAACTCGGTACGGCACGACACCATGCACGCGGGCGGCTTCCTGGTGCTCGGGGCGATGGCCGCGGCCACGCTGAAGGCGGCGACCCCGGCGGACTGGCTGCGCACGGCGGCCGGAAACCCCGTCTTCTCCGTGCTCGCACTGGCCGTCCTCGCCGTACTCCTGTCCATCTGCTCGGAGGCGGACGCGTTCGTCGCGGCCTCCCTCACCCAGTTCTCCCTGACGGCCAAGCTGGTGTTCCTGGTGGTGGGCCCGATGATCGACCTCAAGCTGTTCGCGATGCAGGCCGGCACCTTCGGCCGTACCTTCGCCCTCCGCTTCGCCCCCGCCACCTTCGCGCTGGCGATCGCGGGCGCTCTCGTGACCGGGACGGTGCTCCTGTGAACCGCCAGTCCCAGGCCGCCGTCATGTTCCTGCTCGGCGCCGCCCTCCTCCACGCGGGCAGCACCGACCTCTACCTCCGGTACGTCAAGGAGGGCCTGCGCCCGCTGCTGCTGGCCTCGGGCGCGGTACTGATCGCGGCGGCGCTGGCGACGGTCTGGTACGAACGCCGACGCGCCAGGGCCGCCGCCACCGAAACCCACGACCACCACCACCCCGAACCCCGGGTCTCCTGGCTCCTGTTGCTCCCCCTCCTCGCCCTGATCCTCATCGCCCCGCCCGCCCTCGGCTCCTACAGCGCCCTGCGCTCCGGTACGGCCCTGCAGAAGCCGTTCACCTACGGCAGGCTGCCCGCCGCCGACCCGGCCCCGCTGTCCGTCATCGACTACGCCTCCCGCGCGGCCTACGGCCACGGCCGTTCCCTGCGGGGCCGTACGGTCCGCGTCACCGGGTTCCTCGCCCTCGACCACTCGGGCGCGCCGTACCTGGTCCGGATGGCCCTCAACTGCTGTGCCGCGGACGCCCAGCCGATCAAGATCGCCCTCACCGGCAGCCTGCCCCCGGTCCTGCGCCCCGACGCCTGGCTGGAGGTGACCGGCACGTACACGCCCAGGCTCATGCAAGACCCCGTCAACAACGGTCCCATCCCCTACCTGAAGGTCGCCTCGGCGAAGCCGGTCCCGGTGCCGCACGATCCGTACGACGAGACGTGGAACACCTGACGCGCGATCACGGCAGTGCCGGCCGTCTCCTCGTTGCCGGATCCGGTACAAGACCGTTCGGCCCGGCGCGGTGACAATCCGAGGCATGAACAGCAAGGTCGGTCAACTCGTGGTCTGTGCGCTGCTGCTGGCGTGCGCGGGGGTGGCCGCATGGTTCGTGCCGGCCGTCACCGCGGACGAGCGGGCCTGGCGCGCGGCCCGGCCCTGCGCCGCCGGTACGCGCGGGAACGACTGCCTGCGCACCCTCCCGGCCGTGATCGAGCGGACCGATCCGCATTCGCCCAAGCAGGGCGGCCGCCTGTACTTCACCGACGGCCGTCCGCTGGACCGGCTCTGGGTGTCGTACGACGCGGCCGAGACCTTCGCGGCCGGTGACCGGGTGCGGCTGACCGTGTGGCGGGGTCAGGTGATGAAGGTCGCCGGGGATCGGTACGTCTGGCACGAGCATGTGCCCACCGGGGGCAGCCAGGCCGTCATCGCGGTCGGGTGCGTGCTGGCCGCCGGCTGGCCAGGGGCTCGGCTGTTGCTGCGGGCGCGCGGGCGCCGGCGACCGAAGGACAAGGTCCAGCCGTCACCGCTGCCGTTCCTCGTCCCCCTCCTCGGCACGGCGGTGTGGCTCTTCCCGCTGTGCTACCGGCACCCCGTGTCCCTGTTCGGCTCGCCGGGGACGATCGCCTGGGGGGCAGTGGGCACGCCGGTCAGCGTGGCGCTGTCCGGCTGGGCGTGGCGGGCGACCCGGATCCGCACGCCCGGTGACTCCGCGGCACCCGAACTCCCCACCGACAGCGAGGTGTTCCTGCCCGCGCGTTTCCTGGAGGACACCGACTACAACCCGCACGGCTTCGGTACCCACATCGTGCTCGGCGCCGACGGACCCGCCGTGACGCCGCACCCCGGGCCGGGGCGGTTCGCGGCGCGGCGGATCCCGGTGGGACGGCTCACCGTTCAGGGCGTGCGGCGGCCGCGGGGCGAGGAAGGCGACCTCGTTCCGCACCACTGGCACATCGCCGACCTTGACGACGCGGGTACGCCGGTCCGGCTCGCGGCCGACCCCGACGACCTCGCGCTCGTCCTGCGTGTGCTTTCCGGCGTGCGCGCGTGAATCCGCCCAGCAGCTCGGGGCGCCTACGCCCCGGGCTCCCTGAGGTCGACCCGCTCCAGGTCCCGCAACCACGCCTGCGCCGTCCCGTCCGACGGGGCCCGCCAGTCGCCGCGCGGGGAGAGTGAACCGCCTGCCGAGACCTTCGGGCCGTTCGGCATGGCCGAGCGCTTGAACTGGGAGAAGGCGAAGAAGCGGCGGATGAAGACCTCCAGCCAGTGGCGGATGGCGGCGAGGTCGTACGTGCCCCGCTCGTCCTCCGGGAAGCCGGGGGGCCAGGCGCCGTTCTCGCGGTCGTGCCAGGCGTGCCAGGCGAGGAAGGCGATCTTGGCGGGGCGGAAGCCGTAGCGCAGCACGTGGAAGAGGGTGAAGTCGTGCAGCGCGTACGGGCCGATCTTGGACTCGGTGGACTGCATCTCCTCGCCGGGTACGAGTTCGGGGCTGATCTCCGTGTCGAGGATCGCGGTGAGGATCTTGCCGGTCTCCTCGTCGAACTGCTCGCTGCCGACGACCCAGCGGATGAGGTGCTGGATCAGTGTCTTGGGGACACCGGAGTTGACGTTGTAGTGGCTCATCTGGTCGCCGACGCCGTACGTCGACCAGCCGAGCGCCAGCTCGGAGAGGTCGCCGGTGCCGAGCACGATGCCACCGCGCTGGTTGGCGAGGCGGAACAGGTAGTCGGTGCGCAGGCCCGCCTGGACGTTCTCGAAGGTGACGTCGTACACCGGCTCGCCGGCGGCGAAGGGGTGGCCGATCTCCTTCAGCATCAGCCGGGCGGTGGGCGTGATGTCCAGCTCGGCCGCGGTGACGCCGAGGGCGCGCATCAGCCGGTGGGCGTTGTCCTTGGTGTGGTCGCTGGTGGCGAAGCCGGGCAGGGTGAAGGCCAGGATGTCGCTGCGCGGGCGGCCGGCGCGGTCCATCGCCCGGGCGGCGACGATCAGCGCGTGCGTGGAGTCCAGGCCGCCCGAGACGCCGATGACCACCTTCGGGCCGCCGATCGAGGCGAGGCGCTGCTGCAACCCCGCGACCTGGATGTTGTAGGCCTCGTAGCAGTCCAGGGCGAGGCGGTCGGCGTCGGCGGGCACGAACGGGAAGCGTTCGACGCGGCGGCGCAGGCCGAGGTCGGTGGTGGTGGGCGGGGCGAGTTCGAAGGACACCGTGCGGAAGTCGTCGGTCCGTGCCGCGTGGGTGCGGCGGTTGTCGCCGAAGGTGCCCATCCGCTGCCGTTCCTGCCGCAGCAGGTCGAGGTCGACGTCGGCCACCGCGTACTGCTCGCCGAGCGGGAAGCGCTCGGTCTCGGCCAGCAGTTCCCCGTTCTCGTAGATCAGGGTCTGGCCGTCCCAGGACAGGTCGGTGGTCGACTCACCCAGGCCGGCCGCGGCGTAGACGTACGCGGAGAGGCAGCGCGAGGACGCGGAGCGGCACAGCAGCTTGCGGTCCTCGGCGCGGCCGACCGTGATCGGGCTGCCCGACAGGTTGACGAGGACGGTCGCACCGGCCAGCGCGGCCTCCGCGCTCGGCGGCACCGGCACCCACATGTCCTCGCAGACCTCGGCGTGCAGGACCAGCCCGGGCAGATCCGTCGCCGCGAAGAGCAGGTCCACGCCGAAGGGCACGTCCGCGCCGCCGAGCCGGATCGTTCCGCCGCGTTCGCCGTCTCCCCCGGCGATCTGCCGGCGCTCGTAGAACTCCCGGTAGTTCGGCGGGTACGACTTCGGTACGACGCCGAGGATCCGGCCGCGGTGCACGAGCACCGCGCAGTTGAAGATGCGGTCGCGGTGGCGCAGCGGGGCGCCGACGACCAGCACCGGCAGCAGGTCCGCCGACCCGGCGACGATCGTGGCGAGCGCCGTCTCGACGTCGTCGAGCAGCGCGTCCTGCAGCAGCAGGTCGTCGATCGCGTACCCGGACAGGCACAGCTCCGGGAACACGGCGACGGCGACACCCTCCTCGGCGCACCGGCGCGCATGGCGCAGGACCGCCTCGGCGTTGGCGGGCGGGTCGGCGATGACGGTGTGGCCCGTGCACGCGGCGACGCGCGCGAAGCCGTGCTGGTAGATCGACCAGAAGCTCAACGGGACCTCTTTCCGAAGCGACTTTCCTACAAGAGGAAGCCTAAAGGGCAGGCCGCCGCCCACCGCTCACCTGCGGGTTTCAGCGCTCCGAGGCCCTTCTCGCCCGGCTGAAACCCCGGTGAAGCCGCCCTGAACCGCGCCGGCCGCACGCTCTGGGGCATGACGACGACCGGACAAGAACTCGCGATCGCGGCCACCGGGCTGCGCAAGGCCTACGGGGACAAGACCGTCCTCGACGGCATCGACATCCAGGTGCCCGCCGGCACGATCTTCTCCCTGCTCGGGCCGAACGGCGCGGGCAAGACCACGGTGGTCAGTATCCTGTCCACGCTGATCTCCGCCGACGGCGGCCAGGCCCGGATCGCCGGGCACGACCTCACCGCCCAGGCCCAGGCGGTCCGGGCGGCCATCGGGGTCACCGGGCAGTTCTCCGCCGTGGACGGGCTGATCACCGGCGAGGAGAACATGCTGCTCATGGCCGACCTGCAGCACCTCTCCCGCCGGGAGGGACGGCAGGTCGTGGCCGAGCTGCTGGAGCGCTTCGACCTGGTCGAGGCCGCGAAGAAGCCCGCCTCCACCTACTCCGGCGGCATGAAGCGCCGCCTCGACATCGCCATGACCCTGGTCGGCAACCCGCGGATCATCTTCCTCGACGAGCCGACCACCGGCCTCGACCCGCGCTCCCGCCACACCATGTGGCAGATCATCCGCGAGCTGGTCTCCGGCGGTACGACCGTCTTCCTCACCACCCAGTACCTGGAGGAGGCCGACCAGCTCGCCGACCGCATCGCGGTGCTCAACGGCGGCCGGATCGTCGCCGAGGGCAGCGCCGCCGAGCTCAAGCGGCTGGTGCCCGGCGGCCATGTGCGGCTCCGGTTCTCCGACCCGGTGACGTACGAGCGGGCGGCGACCGCGCTGCGCGAGACCACCCGCGACGACGAGGCGCTCACCCTGCAGATCCCCAGCGACGGAAGCCAGCGCGAGCTGCGCGCCGTCCTCGACTGGCTGGACGCCGCCGGCATCGAGGCCGACGAGCTGTCCGTGCACACCCCGGACCTGGACGACGTGTTCTTCGCCCTGACCGGCAGTTCCGTACCCGCCCAGACCACCGACAAGGAGACCGTCCGATGATCACCGCCGGCTACGCCTTCCGCGACAACCTCACCATGCTGCGGCGCAACCTCCTGCACGCGCGCCGCTATCCCTCCCTCACCCTGAACCTCCTGCTCACCCCGGTCATCCTGCTGCTGCTCTTCGTCTACGTCTTCGGCGACGTGATGAGCGCCGGCATCAACGGCGGCCACGCGAACCGGGCCGACTACGTCGCCTACCTCGTCCCCGGCATCCTGTTCCTGACCGTGGCCATGACCTCGCTCGGCACCGCGGTGTCCGTGTGCACCGACATGACCGAGGGCATCATGGCCCGGTTCCGCACCATGGCGATCTCCCGCGCCTCCGTGCTGATCGGCCATGTGATCGGCAGTGTGATCAAGACGCTGATGGCTCTGGTGCTCGTCCTCGGTATCGGACTGGCCATCGGCTTCCGGCCGAACGCGACGCCGGTGGAGTGGCTCGCGGCGGCCGGACTGATGGCGCTGGTCAGCCTCGCGCTGACCTGGATCGCGGTCGGCATGGGCCTGGTGAGCCCCAACCCCGAGGGCGCCAGCAACATCGGGACCCCGCTGGTCATGCTGCCGTTCCTGTCCAGCGCGTTCGTGCCGGTGAACGCCATGCCGGGCTGGTTCCGCTGGTTCGCCGAGTACCAGCCCTTCTCGCCCTTCATCGAGACCCTGCGGGGGCTGCTGCTGGGCAGCGGGATCGGCACGAAGAACGCCGTGCTGGCTCTGGCGTGGTGCGTGGGGCTGACAGTGCTGGGCTATCTGTGGTCCAAGGCGCAGTTCAATCGCGAGCCGAAGCGGTGACGACGCGGAAGGGGCGGGGCCGCGAGGCCAACCGGCGGCTGCGGGTGAGCCCCCGTCAGTCCGCCGTAAGCTCCCGCAGTGCCTCCGCCCGCAGTCCCTCCCGCCCCAGGGCGGCGTACCTCGACCTCGCGTCGGCGTACGCCGCCCTGTCGGCGTTCTCGGCCGCTTCCCGGGAGCGGGTCAGGGACAGGGTGGGGAACTCCCGTACCACCGGCATCCGTTCGGCCAGCGCCACCAGCCGTACGGCGGCCGGGTCGCCCTGGGCCAGCCGGGTGTGTCCGAGGGCCAGCAACAACGTGCCGTACACCGGCAGTTCCACCGGGGCCCCGTCGGCCGGCGAGCCGTCGGCCAGGGCACTGGACAGCAGCCCGAGCAGCCGCGCCCGCAACTCCTCGGTGAGCCCGGCGACCGGGTCCGGCCGGCCGTGCAGCGCGTGCGCGGCCACGGCGGCCGACTGCAGCTGCAGCGCCCACGGGTCCACGAAGGGATCGTCGGCGGCGTACAGGGCACTGATCTGCCGTACCCGCTCCGCCGCCCGGCGCCACAGCCCGAGCCCGAGCTCGGTCAGTCCCCGGGCCAGCGCGATCTCCGCCCTGGCCGGCAGCTCGGGGCTGAACGTCCCGTCCGAGTCCGGCGGCTGGTCCAGGGCGGCGCGGTCCAGCCAGTACTCGGCCTCTTCGATGTCGCCCTTGTGCAGACAGGCCAGCGCCAGCCCCCAGCGGACGCCGAGCGAGTCCGACGTGTCGCCGAACGCGT
The DNA here is from genome assembly GCF_042868225.1 of Streptomyces sp. NPDC007856. NCBI lineage: Bacteria > Bacillati > Actinomycetota > Actinomycetes > Kitasatosporales > Streptomycetaceae > Streptomyces > Streptomyces sp. NPDC007856. The sequence goes on from NZ_JBIAEC010000003.1 coordinate 586,710, forward strand.
CCAGTGCGCTCAGGGCGGCGCGCAGATGGTCGTACGCCTCCGCGCCCCGCTCGGTCTGCAGGCACAGCTCGCTGACCCGGCCGTGGCTGAGCAGGTGCATGGCCGGGTTGTTCAGCGGGGCGAGCGCGTCGACCATCCGGCGGGCGCTCGCCAGCGCCCGCTCCACGTCGTGCCCCGCCTCCCAGACGTAGCTCGCGACGGCCGCGGCGATGCCCGCCAGCAACGGCTCGTCGGCCTCGCACAGCTGCCGGAGCCGGGCGAACTCCGGCGGCCGCATCTCCGGTACGGCGCACAGCACGACGGACAGGGCCCGCAGCACGGTGTCCGGCGGGGCGGGCGGCAGCCGGCGCAGGGTCACCAACTGGCGTACGGCGTGCGGGCCGTGGCCCATGAAGAGGCTCGCCGCGCACACCGCCGCCGCGCTGCGGGCCGGTTCCACGTCCTCGGGGTCCTCGGGCCGGAAGTGGGACAGGGGGCCGGCGGTGTCGGCGGCCAGCGCGGCCAGCCGGCCGTAGGTGGAGCCGGTGGACCACAGGGAGGACAGTACGGCGGTGACGGCCGCGGTGGCGGGCCCGTCGCCGCGGGCCAGCGCGTGCCGCACGGCGAGGACGAGGTTGTCCTGCTCGGCGCGGATGCGGGACCAGGCGGGCACCGGTTCGTGGCTGAACAGCAGGTCGTGGTGGGCGCGGCCGAAGTCCCGCGCCCAGGCGAGGAACCGGCCGGTCACCGCCTCCTCCTCGCCTGCCTCGGCACGCTTGGCGGCGCCGAACTCCCGCAGTGTCTCCAGCATGCGGAAGCGCACTCCGGAGGGGCTGTCGTCGACCTTGATCAGGGACTGCCCGGCCAGCTGTTCCAGCAGGACCAGTGCGTCCCCGGTCTCGCCGAGGACGTACTCCGCCGCGTCCTCGGTGAAGCCCCCGGGGAACACGGACAGGGCGCGCAGGGCGGCCTGTCCGTCGGGCTCCAGGAGGTTCCAGCTCCAGTCGACCACGGCCCGCAGGGTGCGGTGCCGCTCGGGTGCGTCGCGGGCGCCGCCGCGCAGCAGCGCGAACCGGTCCCTCAGCCGGCTGGAGATGTCGGCCACGGAGAGCACCCGCACCCGGGCCGCGGCGAGCTCCACGGCGAGCGGCAGCCCGTCCAGGTGCCGGCAGATCTCGGCGACCGGGCCCGGGGGCAGCTCCACGCCGGGCCGGGCGGCGCGGGCCCGCTGGGTGAAGAGTTCCACCGAGGTCGCCTGGGACAGCTCCGGCAGGGCGTACACGGACTCCGAGCTCAGCCCCAGCGGGGCCCGGCTGGTGGCCAGCACCCGCAGCTTGCCCGTCCGCGACACCAGCGCCTGGACGAGGGCGGCCGCACCGGCGATGACCTGCTCGCAGTTGTCCAGCACCAGCAGCACCGGCCCGGCACCCAACGCGGCGACGATGCCGCTCACCAGGTCGGTGCCGCCGGTGAACTGCCGGCCCTCCCCGGCGCCGACCGCCGTGGCCACCTCGCCGGGCACGTCGTCGTCGGCGGTGACACCGGCCAGTGGAACGAAGTGCACCACGGGCTGCTCGGCCGCCCGGCTCACCGCGTGGGAGAGCCGGGTCTTGCCCAGTCCGCCGGGGCCGACGACGGTGACCACCCGGGCCTCGCGCAGCAGCCCGGTCACGGCGGCGAGGTCGGCGTCCCGGCCCAGCAGCGGGTTCGGGTCGTGCGGCACGCCGTGGCGCACCGGCGCCGCGTCCGCCCGCAGCAGCTCCTGGTACACGGCCTTGAGGCCGGTGCCGGGATCGGTCCCCAGCTCGTCCCGCAGCCCGCGGCGATAGGTGTCGTAGCGGGTCAGCGCGGCGGCCCGGCCGGCGGTGGCGGCCTCGCAGCGCAGCAGCTCCGCCAGCAGCTCCTCGTCCCGCGGCAGCTCCTGCGCCAGCTCGGCCAGGGCGGCCGCGGCCTCCTCCCGCCGCCCCAGCCGGGCGAGCGCGAGCGCCCGGGAGCGGACCAGCGCGCGGTGCGCCCGGATCCGCCCGGCGCGCAACGCCACCACCGGGTCGTGCAGGACCTCGCCCGCTCCGGCGCCCACGTTCCCGTCCCACAGGGCCAGCCCGGCCTCCGCCTCGGCCAGCGCGCCCTCGTGGTCTCCGGACCGGGCGCGCCCGGCGGCCGCCGACTCGTGCAGCAGCAGCGCGGAGCTGTCCACCCGCGGCTCGTCCAGCGCCAGCCGATAGCCCGTCGGCGTGCTCACGATCAGCTCGGCACCCAGCTGCGCCCGCAGCCGTGACACCAGGATCTGCACCGCCTTGCCGGGCCGCTCGGGCAGCTCGTCCTCCGCCCACAGGCCCTCCACGAGCCGGCCCGTGCTGCAGCCGGTGCGCAGATCCTCCGCGAGCAGGGCCAGCAGCCCGCGCAGCCGGGGTGCCGTGATCTCCCGCCCACGACAGGCGACGCGGGACAGCAGTGTCAACTCGGTGGTCACCCGTGCAGGTTAGCCAGAGTCAGGAGAGCCCCGAAGCCCGGAGCACCGCCTGCACGGTCTCGTCGTCGATGCGGTGGCCCAGGCGGTGCACGACGTCCGCACCGCGCAGCAGCGTTCCGCGCTCCAGGGAACGGCGGACACCGGTGTCGAGTTCGTGCCAGAGCAGCGGGTTGGCGGCCAGGACGCGGGGATCGAGTTCCAGGCGGTGGCCGTGGACGTCCCGCAGGACCAGGTGGGAGGAGACACCGTCGTACTGCCGTACGGAGACCAGCGCGTCGGTGCGGACCAGGCGCCGGCGCCAGGGCGTGCGGACCGCGAGCCAGCCGGGGCCCGCGCTCACCCGCTGGGGGAGCAGGACGGTGCACACCGCGGCCGACAGGGCGACCCAGAGCAGGGCGCGCACGGGGGTCAGGCTCCCGGCGTCCCAGTCGACGAGGAGGCTCAGGGCGCAGAAGAGCAGGGCGCAGGTGAGCGCGAGCCGGGCGCTGCCGCGCCAGTGGCGGTCGCCGGCCGAGCCTGGCGGTCCGCTCCGTCGCATGGCGTCGACGCTAGGCGGCCGTGCGGGGTGCGGCAGCCGCTGCTTACGGGGTCCTAGCGCGGTACGGGTGCATCTTGACGGAATCCTGACGCCGGTCGGCGCGGCCGCTCCTCAGCCGGTGTGCACGCGGGGGCGCTGGGGCCGGTTCGGTTCGGCCTCGCGCAGGACCTCGCGGGTGACCGGGGCGACCTCGCCCTGGCCGAAGAGGAAGAAGCGCAGGAAGTTGGCGAAGGGGGTGCCCTCGGTCCACTCGAAGTAGATGTGCGGGGTGCAGCCCGTCATGTCCCGGGCGTGCAGGAGGAGGGCTGCCAGGGCGTTGGAGATGGAGGAGTGCTCCAGGGTCAGGACGCGATAGCGGTTGTGCAGCACCTCGCCGCGTACGGTGAGGCCCGCCTCGAACTCGGAGGGGTCGGTGACCGTGACCTCGACGAAGACGAAGTCCTCCTGCTCCGGCAGGTCGTTGTCGGCCCGGATCTGCTCGGCCTTGTCGCGATACTCGGCCTTGTCGCGGCGGCCGGGCTTGTTCGCGATGAAGCGGATACGGCGGTGCGACATGTCCCGGATGAATCGTTCCGCCATGGCGTCCAGCTCGACATGCGTGACGCGCAGCTCGAAGGCGCGGGCCAGCCGGGAGAGGAAGGAGACGAGCATGATGCCGACGATGAAGCAGGCACCGATCTTCACACCGTCCGGGCGCTCGATCACGTTCACCACGGTCGTGTAGAGGAACACGGCGGAGATCACGGCGAACCCGATGGTCCACTTGCGCTGCCCCGCCTTGCGCGCGGCGATGGTCACCGCGATCGCCGCGGAGCTGATGAGCACCAGCACACCGGTGGCGTAGGCGCCGCCCTGCTTGTCGACGTTGGCGTCGAACAGCCAGGTGACCAGGAAGGCGATGAGGGTGAAGACGATGACCATCGGGCGCACGGCGCGGGCCCAGTGCGGGGCCATGCCGTAGCGGGGCAGATAGCGCGGCATCAGGTTCAGCAGACCGGCCATCGCGGAGGCGCCGGCGAACCACAGGATGGCGATGGTCGAGATGTCGTAGACCGTGCCGAAGGCGCCGCCGAGGTAATCGTGCGCCAGGTACGCCAGCGCACGGCCGTTGGCCTTGCCGCCGGGCTTGAACTCGTTCGCCGGGATCAGCACGGTGGTGATGAAGCTGGTGGTGATCAGAAAGGCGCTCATGATCAGCGCGGCCGTGGTGAGCAGCTTCTTCGTGTCCCGGATCCGGCCGGTCGGCTTCTCCTCGGTGTCGTCCGGGTCGCCCCGGACGTGCGGCATGACGGCGACGCCGGTCTCGAAGCCGGACAGGCCGAGCGCGAGCTTGGGGAAGACCAGCAGGGACACCCCGATCATGGCGAAGACGTTGCCGTGCGCGGCGGTCAGGGCGCTGGTCCAGTCGGTGACCACGTGCCCTGCGGTGAGTACGTGCCCCAGCCCCACCACCACGACCACGGCGTTCAGGGCGAGATAGACCACCACCAGGGCGAACGCGACGCCGATCGCCTCCAGGAAGCCCTTGAGGAACACCGCGCCCAGCAGCGCCACCAGGATCAGGGTGATCAGCATCTGCCCGCCGTGCAGCGTGCTCGTCAGGTGCGGGTTCTCGATCAGGTGGGTGGTGGCGTCGGCGGCCGACAGGGTGATGGTGATCAGGAAGTCGGTGGCGGCGAAGCCCAGCAGCGTCAGGACGAACAGCTTGCCCTTCCAGAAGGACAGCAGCCGCTCCAGCATGGCGATGGAGCCCTCGCCGTGCGGGCTCTCCTGGGCCACCCTGCGATAGACGGGCAGGGCGCCGGCGAGGGTGACGGCGACGAGGACCAGGGTGGCGACCGGGGAGAGCAGACCAGCCGCCAGGGCCGCGATACCGGGCTGGTAGCCGAGGGTGGAGAAGTAGTCGACACCGGTCAGGCACATCACCCGGTACCAGCGCTGACCCTTGTGCGGGGCTTCCGGCTCGGCGTGCGGGCCGGTGTGGCTGCCGTGCTTGCCCATGTCGGACAGGCCCTGCAGCATCCAGGCGCGCAGCCGACCGGTATGCGGAGGGTGTTCGATCGTCGCCATCGGCGTGCTCCTGATGTGCGGCTCAGCGTGGGGTTCCGGCCATCACGCATACGGCGACACCAGCGTAGGCAGACGGTGACGCACGGGCCCATGGCTCGTTCCGCCGGGGGCGTCAAGCTTGCGTCAAGGCCGGCGTGGCGAGTGCTGGCCGGACATACACTGCAAGGTTTTCCCCTGCGCGGGGAGCGGTTGCGCCGTACGGGGGAGCGGGCGGCGGCGGAGCACACGGTGGACTGCGCCGGGGGCACTGTGACGGCCGACGGCACTGCGGCGGCTCAGGTGTCCGACAGCCGGGCCTCCTCAAGGTCCAACGCCCGCTGCAACCGCCGCCGCGTCGTGTCGCTGATGGCATGCGCGTCGTACAGCCGCTGAAGTTCACCCGTCTCGACGGCGATCAGATCGCGCCGCAGCTGGCGGTAGACCCGGTCGGCGGACTCGGTGGCCACGCCGCCCCTGCTCTCGGCGAGGCGGTCGCGGGCGTCGTCGAGGCGGGCGGTCAGGCCCCGGCGGAGCCGGTCCAGGACGACCTCGGGCACGACCTCCAGCTCCGCGAGCTCCTCCAGGCGGGCGAGGCCGGCATGGGCGAGGTGGGAGCGGGCCTCGGCCTCCTCGCGCGCGGTGTGGGCGGGCTCCAGGGCGATGCCGGAGGCGCGGACGACCGGGGCGAGGGTGAAGCCCTGGACGACGAGGGTGACGACCACGACGGACGTGGTCAGGACCAGTACCAGGGGGCGGTCGGTGAGCGGGCTGCCGTCCTTGGCGACCTCGGGTATGGACAGCGCGGCGGCCAGCGGCATCACGCCGCGCGTGCCCGCCCAGGTCAGCACCATCGGGATCCGCCAGTTCAGCCGGCCGACCCCGCCCTCGCGCTGCACGACCGCCGACAGCGGCGCCAGCCACAGCAGCCGTACGGCGACGAGCGTGACGGCGACGGCGAGGGCGTACAGCGGCCAGGGCCGGTCGCCGTCCGCCAGGGCCCGTACCTGGGAGGGCAGGGCCAGGCCGATCAGGCTGAAGACCACACTCTCCAGCAGGAACACCACCGTGCCGTACACCGCGTGCAGCTGGAGCCGTATGCGGGCGTTGGTCAGGCGGTCGCCGCGGCCGCCCAGCACCACCCCGGCCACCACGCAGGACGTCACTCCGGAGGTGTGCGCGACCTCGGCCAGCAGGTAGGCGGCGTACGGGGTGACCAGGGCGATCACCGTCTCCAGCACCGGGTCCTCGGTGCGGCGCCGGATCAGGGTGACCACTCCGGCCACCGCCGTCCCGATCACCGTGCCGCCGCCCGCGAGCAGAAAGAACTGGCCGCTCGCGGCGCCCCAGCTCGCGGCGGCCGAGGCGATGGCGATGCCCGCCGCCACCCGGACCAGCACCAGGGACGTCGCGTCGTTGAACAGGCTCTCCGCCTGCACGAGGACCTGCACTCTCGGCGGCAGCGCGAGCCGGCGGCCGAGCGCGGTCACCGCCACGGGGTCGGTGCTGGCCAGCACCGCGCCCAGGACGAACGCCATCTCCCAGGACAGGGGGGTGACCAGGGCGGCCACGGCCGCGACGGCCGCCGCGGAGGCGAGCACCAGGCCGATGGCGAGGATCCCGACCGGCTTCCACACCGCCCGCAGCTCCCGCCACGGCATGTCCTCCGCGCTCGCGTACAGCAGCGGCGGGAGGACGACCAGGCCGATGATCTGCGGGCTGATCTGGATCTGCGGGGTGCCCGGGAGCAGGGCCACCGCGAGACCGGCGACCACGAGCAGGGAGGGGGCGGGGATGCGCCAGCGGCGCGCGAAGGTGGCGACCACCGTGGCGAGGACCACGAGGGCGAGAACCGTGCCGACGCTGCGCATGCCGTCCCCCTGGAATTGCGGAAGCCACTCTGACTCCCGGCCGACCAGACTTCCCGGCACACCTGCACTCACCCTATCGGGCCAGGTCACGTCAAGACAGTGCCAAGGTGCGTCACAGACACGCACCGCGGGCTGCCCACCGGTGCGGAATCAGGGTCGTAAGAGACCCGTCAAAGCCGTAACCGCCGCCATATGGGAGCCGTCAACGGGCGACCGGTCGCGCTGGTGGCTCTCGCTGCTCCAGGAGGCCTGGGGCGTCTCGCAGAGCAACAAGACCAACTATCTGCGGGTCTACGCATGGCCCAACTCCGCCGGAAACTGTCGGAGGCACACCGCCGGATCGAGCGGGGCACCGACTGCGTGGTCGCCTTCGTCGAACACCATCACCGGCCGCGCACCGAGGTGATGCTGTGCGGCCCGGAGCAGGTACCGCGCAGGGAACTCACCAACCTGGTCGGCCGCCCGCCCGTGGTCGCCGTACGCGACGGCCGCGCCCGCCTCCTGGTCCGCCGCGAGTCCCTGGAGGACGTCCGCAGCCGGGATGTGGGCCTGTAGCCCGGCCTGCTACGTTCGCCGGCATGGCGAACCAGCGCGGACCCGGCGCGGAGGCCGCCGCGCCGGCTTCGGCGGCCTCGGCCCGGCAGATGTGGCCGCTGTACGCGGCCGGGTTCACCACGGCCTTCGGGGCGCACGGCATCGCCGCGAACCTCGGCGGTCACGCGAAGGGCGCGGTGACCTCGCTGCTGGTGCTGGGCGGGCTGCTCGCCCTGTACGACGGCGCCGAGGTGATCCTCAAGCCGGTGTTCGGCACCCTCGCCGACCGGGCGGGCGCCCGCCCGGTGCTGCTCGGCGGGCTCGTGGCCTTCGCGTCCGCGTCCGCGCTGTACGTGGTGGCGGACAGCCCCGGCTGGCTGTGGGCGGCCCGGCTCGGCCAGGGTGCCGCGGCCTCCGCGTTCTCACCGTCCGCGTCCGCACTGGTGGCCCGGCTCAACCCGGCCGCGGGGCACGGCCGCGCCTTCGGCAGCTACGGCTTCTTCAAGTCCATCGGCTACACGCTCGGCCCGCTGCTCGGCGGTGTCCTGGTCTGGGCCGGCGGGCTGTGGCTGCTGTTCGCCGTCCTGGCGGCGCTGGGCGCGGCGGTCGCCGTCTGGGCCGCGCTCGCCGTTCCCGTCGTACCCCCGCTGCCGAAGTCCCGGCAGACGGTGCTGGACCTCGCCCGACGGCTCGCCGACCCGGTCTTCCTGGCCCCGACCGCCGCGCTCGCCGCCGCGACCGCGGCCCTCTCGGCCGGGGTGGGCTTCCTGCCGGTCTCCGGTCGCGCCGCGGGGCTGGGCACGGTGGCCACCGGGGCCGCCGTGTCGCTGCTCGCCGCCTGCGCGGCCGTGGTCCAGCCGCGTGCGGGGCGGGCCCTGGACGAGGGACGCCTGACGACCCGTACAGGTCTCGCCGCGGGACTCGCGATCACCGCCGCCGGTCTGGCCTGCGCCATGCTGCCCGGCCTCACCGGCCTCCTCCCGGCCGCCGTCCTCGTCGGCACCGGCACGGGCCTGATCACCCCGCTCGGCTTCGCCGCACTGGCGTCTTCGACTCCCGGGGAACGGCTGGGGCAGACCATGGGCGCGGCGGAACTCGGGCGTGAACTGGGCGACGCGGGCGGCCCGTTGCTGGTGGCGGCGGTCGCCTCCGGAGCCGGCCTGAGCCACGGCTTCGGCGCGCTGGGGATTCTCGTGGCGGCGGGAGCGTTGGTGGCGTTCATCCGAAGGGGCTGAGGGGCAGCGCCCCACGACGGCGCCGCACCCGCCCGACGGCCCCGTCAGCAAGGCACATCGACGGTGACAGCCGCCCCGCCCGGCGAGTTCTCCGCCCGCACCCCACCCCCATGAGCCACGGCCACCGCCTGTACGAACGCGAGCCCCAGCCCCGATCCCTCGCTCGTCCGGCTGGCCTCCGCGCGGGCGAAACGGTCGAAGGCGCGGGGCAGAAACTCGGGTGGGAAGCCCGGCCCCTCGTCCGTGACGGACAGCCGCAGCCGGCCCTCATGGACGATGGCCGCGACACGGACCGCCCCGTCGCCGTGCCGCAGCGCGTTGGCGACGAGGTTGCCGATCGCGGGCACCAGCCAGCGGGCGTCGACGTCGACGACGGTGTCCGCCGCGTCGGCGGAAACGCCGCGCCCGGCCCGTTCGGCGGTGCGCAGATGCGGGGCCACGGCGGTGCCGACCAGGTCGGCGAGTCGTACCGGTGCCCGGGTGATGTGGCCGGTGCTGCCGAGTTCCTCCAGGTCCAGCAGGGCGTTGGAGAGGTCGATCAGGCGCTGGACCTCCGCGTCCACGGAGCGCAGGGTCTGGTTGAGTTCCTCGGCCGAGCGGGGGCGGTGCAGTGCCACGTCGACCTCTGCCCGCAGCAGGGACAGCGGGGTGCGCAGCTCATGGCTGGCGTCCGCGACGAAGCGGCGCTCGCGGGCGGCGGACGCCTCCAGACGGTCGAGCATGCGGTTGAGGGTGTGCCCGAGCCGGGTGATCTCGTCGTCGCGGTCGGCGGGCACGTCCAGGCGCAGGTTCGGCCCGCCGTCGGCGAGGGCGGCGGCAGCGGTGCGGTAGCGCTCGACGGGGCGCAGTGCGGCGCGGGCGGTGCGGTAGCCGACGTACGAGGCGGCGATCAGGGTCAGTCCGGAGGCGAGGGCGAGCTGGGCGAGGAGTTCCCGCAGGGCCTCGTCGCGATGGCCGCGGCGGACGGCGGTGACGACGACCCGCGTCGCCCCGCCGGCGCGGACCCGCTCGGCCTGCAGGCGCAGCGTGTCCGGGGTGATCGGCAGCAGCGAGCCGACGTCACGGCGTACCGCGCGCCCGTGCCCGGCCGCCCGGAGTTCGGCGGGGGTGAGCAGCGACCGGTCGCCCACGGCGTCGTCGGCGGCGAGGACCCGGCCTCGGCCGTCGAGGACCTGGTAGAGACTGCCGCTGGGGCCCGGAGGCGGCGCGGTGCCGGCGCGGACGGCCCGGTCGAGGCTGTGCTGGTACGTGGCCAGGTCGTCGTGGAGCTGACGGTCGAGGGCGCTCTGCACCCGCCAGTAGACCAGCCAGGCCGTACCGGTCAGCACGAGGGACATGGTGACGGCGACGGCCAGCACGAGCCGGGTGACGACGGGCAGTCGGCCGAACCACGCGCGCAACCGGGAGGGCAGCCGCTCGCACCACGCGCGCAGCCCGCTCGGCTGGGTCACGGGGCGGTCTCCAGGCGGTAGCCGCGTCCGCGCAGGGTCGTGATCGTCGTACGGTCGAAGGCCCGGTCGACCTTCGCGCGCACCTTGGAGACGTGTACGTCGATGGCGTTGCTGCGCAGGTCGGTCTCGCCGTCCCAGACCTCGTCGAGCAGCTGCAGCCGGGTCACCAGGCATCCGGCGTTCGCCATCAGCACCCGCAGGACGTCGAACTCCCGCCGGGACAGGTCGAGTTCGGTGTCCGCCCGCCAGGCCCGCTGCTGCCCGGGGTCGAGGACGAGGTCGCCGACCTTCAGGCGGCCCGAGCCGTCGGGGCGGCGCCGGGAGATCGCCCGCAGCCGCGCCAGCAGCTCCTCCAGGGCGAACGGCTTGACCACGTAGTCGTCGGCGCCCGCGTCGAGACCGGCGACCCGTTCGCTGATCGCGCCGCGCGCCGTCAGCAGGATCACGGGCACGTCGACGCCCTCGCCGCGCAGCGTCCGGCACACCTCGACCCCGTCCATCCCGGGCAGCATCACATCCAGCAGGACCCCGTCCAGGCGGGGGTCACGGGCGGCGGCCAGCCCCGAGGGGCCGTCGTAACGGCCCTCGGCGGTGTGTCCGGACTCGGTGAGGTAGCGGACGACGAGGTCGGTGAGGCGGGTCTCGTCGTCGACGACCAGGTAGCGCATGGCGGTCAGGCTAACCGCCGGAGCTCCGGCTCCGGACGCCTGGAAGCCTTCATGGTCTGTTCATGTGACATCCCTACCTTCCTTCACGTCGCGGTGCTCCGCGGACCGCGACCGGTCCGCCGTCCGACGTTCCGGGACGGAAGGGACAGTCATGGACGCACTGGTGCTCGCCGCCAAGGGCATCACCCACCACATCGCCCCCGTCGACCTCCTCACGCGTGGCGGCCTCGACGTCGTCGCCCTGCTGGTCCTGGTCGGCTGGCTGTACCGGCGCCGCCCCAGCGCACCGGCGATGCCGCTGGTCCTGGCCGCGCTGAACATCGGGCTGTTCGCGGCGATGAGCACCATCAGCGCGGGCAAGTTCCCCGCCGGGGTGGGCTTCGGACTGTTCGGCATCCTCTCCCTGGTCCGGCTGCGCAGCGCCGCCTTCACCCTGCGCGATGTCGCCTACACCTTCGTGGCCCTGGTCATCGCCCTGTGCACCGGACTTCCGCAGCGCGACAGCTGGCTCGTGATCGCGCTGGACGCGGTGGTGCTGCTGGCGGTCCTGCTGGTGGACGACCCCCGCGCCTACCAGCCGCCGACCCGCACGGTGAAACTGACCCTGGACCGGATCTACGACGACCCCGCCCTGATCTCCCAGGACGTCGCCTTCCGCTTCGGCCGGGCTCCGCTGTCGGTCGAGGTCGACGAGGTCGACTACGTCCGCGAGACCACCCGGGTCTCCGCCCAGTACCCCGTCGCAGCGGGCGAGGCGGCCCTTGCCCAGGACAGCGAGCCGCGCGAGCCGGTGACCGTCGCATGAGCTCCTCCCTCGCGGCGGACCTCGGCCTCAGCGCACTGCGCGGCGCCACGCTCGCCGAGGTCGACGCGGCGGCGGCGCTGCAGCACCGCACCGACCGCAAGTACCTGGTCCCCCTCGACCGCGCCCGCGACCTCGTCGCCCGGCTCGCCGACAGCCACCACGTCCTCGACCTGGCCGGCCGTCGTACGACCGGCTACCTCAGCACCTACTTCGACACCGAGCAGCTCGGCGCCTGGCGGGCCCACGTCCAGGGCCGCCGCCGGCGCTGGAAGGTCCGCACCCGCCTGTACGCGGAGGACGGACTGTGCCGGGTGGAGGTGAAGACGAAGGACGGCCGCGGGGCCACCGTCAAGCACGCCCTGAGGATCCCCCATCACACCTACGGGCGACTGGACGGCGCCGCCGCCGGGTTCGTCGACGGGGTGCTGCGCGCGGCGGACATCCCCGTCACCACCGCGGCCCTCTCCCCGGCCGCCGAGATCCGCTATGTCCGCGCCGCCCTCGCCGACCTGGACCACGGCACGCGCGTCACCCTCGACGGCGCCCTCACCTGCCACCACGGCGACCGCACCGCCGCTCTCGACCCGGGGCACGTCCTCGTGGAGACCAAGGGCGGCACCCGGCCCGCCCCCGCCGACCGGCTCCTGCTGCGCCTGGGCGCCCGGCCCGTCTCCCTCAGCAAGTACGTCGTCGGCCGCTCCCTGCTCACCCCCGGCCTGCCCGACAACGACGTACGCCGGCTCGCCCGCGCCCACTTCACCGCTCTCACCGCCGAGCCGCAGCCCGCACCGCTCCTCGAAAGGACCTCCGCCGCATGAACGTCCTGCGCGGCATCAAATGGCCGTACGCCGTCATCGCGGTGGTCGCCGTGACCGCCGCCTCCTTCGGTCTGCTGCGACCGCAGCTGGCCGCCGCCGGATTCCCCGGGCTGAAGCTCTCGGCGACCGACCGCATCAAGCAGAGCCCGCCCCCGGCCCTCTTCAAGGACGCCGAGATCGCGCCGATCGGCAAGCTGGCCGCCGACCAGCGGACGAAGGCCGACGCCCTCTTCGCCCAGTGGCGGAAGGCGCACGGCACCACCCGCGACGACAAGGCGTTCGCCGCCTGGGCCGCCGCGCAGATCCCTGCACCCCCCACCGCGAAGCAGCGCACCGCCGAACTCCACCAGGTCCAGGCCCTCGCCAAGACCCGTACGGCCGCCGGGAAGAAGGCGGCCACCTGGCTGGAGCTCAACGGCAAGAAGGACGTCTGGAAGCTCTACCTCCACGACCAGAACGAACTCGTCCCCGCCACGAAGGGCACGGCGGAGAAGGCGGAGCTCAAGGCGGCCCTGGCGCTGGCCAAGACGATCAGCGACCAGCTGGCCGCCAAGGACAAGCAGCCGGCCCCGTTCGTCCTGGACCCGACCCTGCGCCCGGACAAGCACATCAAGCCCGGCGCCAAGGGCCCGTACTCCTACCCCTCCCGGCACGCGGCCCGTTCCGCCGCGGCCGTCACCTTCCTCAGCGCCCTCTCCCCGCACCGGGCCGGGGAGTACGAGTGGATGCGGGCCCAGGTCCTCTACTCCCGCCTCTACATGGCCGGTCACGTCACCAGCGACCTGACGGCCGGAACGCTGCTGGGCGATCTGATCGGTGACTACGAACTCGCGATCAGCGGGCACTGACGCACCTGAGCCGCCGAAGGGCGCCTTGGCCACCGCGGTGGCCAAGGCGCCCTTCCGTCGGTTGCCGTGCTCGGTCAGCCGACGCGCAGGGTGAGGGACGCGGTGTGCAGCCTGCCGCCGGTCTGGAACTGGAGGAACATCCGCCAGTTTCCGGACTGGGGGAACTGGGCGTGGAAGCTCAGCGCCGGCCCGCCGTGGTCGCCGTCGACCTCAGTCTCCGGGTGGAGGTGGGCGAAGGCGAGGTCGCCCTGGTGGAACGCGGTCAGGTGGGCGTAGGTGTCGAGATACGGCTGGAGGTCGGTGACCGGCTTGCCGTCCTTGGTGACGGTGGCGGTCAGCTGGTGCGCCATGCCCGCCATCGGATCGCCCTTCACCGTCACGGTGTAACCGTCGACGGTGGCGGTGCCGGACGCCTTCGGCAGGGGGTCGGGCATCGCCATGCCGGACACCTTCACGGTGCGGCTGAGGACGAAGTCCTTGCCCTTGCCGGCGCCGCCGTCAGGGACGAAGGAGGCGTACAGCCGCCAGGTGCCCGGCTGCAGCGTGGCCAGCGGCGCGCTCCAGGTGCCGTCCGCGGCCATGGTGGGGTGCAGGTGCTGGAAGCCGGTGAGGTCGGAGCGGATGGCGTAGAAGTGCATCCGCTTGGTCTGGTCGACGGCGAACCCGGTGACCGGCTTGCCGTCCGGCCCGGTGATGGCGAAGCGGTACGCGCTCGCCTTGCCGGCGGGGACGGTGGCGGCCGTGGAGACCATCTTGTAGCCGTCCTTCGCGGCGGCCAGGCCGTTGCCGGCGGACACGGGCTCCATGCCGGGCATCGAGGCCATGCCGTCGTCCGACGCCGACGGGGACGGCGTGGCGCTGTGGTCCATGCCGGACCCGTGGCCGGAGCCGGAGTCCGAGCCGCAGGCGGCGAGGGTCAGGGTGAGTGCCGCGGTGGCGGCGGCCGCGGCGAGGGCGCGGCGGGATGTGCGGAAACGCTGGGTCATAAATGTGTCTTTCCAGGCGGGCGCCGTGAGGCGGCGCGGCCGAACGTGGGAGAGCCGTGCGGGACGGCGGCGACGAGCCGGATCCCGGGGGTCTCGTCACGTCCGCGCGATGCACGCCTGGAGCAGGAGTCGGCGCCCGCCGGCCGGTGGACCCCGGCGACGGGTTCCGTCGGAACCGGGCCGGGCGCACGGCAGCAGGGCTGCGGCCGGGAACACGAGGGCGGCCGCCGCGAGCGCAGGCGCCGGGATCCCGGACCGGGGCGTCGTGGCCAGACACAACGCACCCCGCATGGCCTCGTCCACGCGGGGGGTGGCCGCCTTGGCGGCCGTGGTGGCGGGGCGGCCGCTGCCGCGCGCGGCCTGCCTCGCGGGTGCCGAGCGCATCTCGTCCGTGGGCGCGGTGGCCTTGTCGCCCGCCGCTTTGACGTGGTCGGCGGGGTGCGCGGCTTGCGTCGCGGGTGCCGAGTGCATCTTGTCCGTGGGCGCGGTGGCCTTGTCGCCTGCCGCTGCGACGTGGTCGGCGGGGTGCGCGGCTTGCGTCGCGGGTGCCGAGTGCATCGGGTGCGTGTGCGCAGCCGTCGGGGTGGATGCCGATCCCATGACGGCGGTGTCGGTGGTCTGCATGGCCCCGTGGCAGCCGCCCGCGGCCGCGGCCGGGCCGCCGTGCATGAGGAACAGCCCGAGCAGCACGGCGACCAGAACGGAGGCCCGCACCGCCTGGCGGATGCGGGCCCCGGCCGTGTCGGCGGCGGGCTGCGCGAGGATCACGGCTCCACCTTACTGGGGCGTACGGGCGGGCACGCGGGAAGCGGGCCGAACGGGGGAGAGGGCTCGACGGTGCTCAGTGCCTGTGCCCGGCGTGCTTCACCCTGCCGGGCTGTATCGATGTGCGGCTCCGCCGCGCGGGCGCGAACAACCCACACACACCCGCAGTCGGGAACGGCCCGCACCCCAACGGCGCTGCGTCGCAAACGGCCGCACCGCATGAGCCGGCCGTCAGGACACGCCAACCGTCCGCAGCAGCAGATGGAAGTCATGGGCCGCCTCCGCCGTGGCCAGCGTCGCCGCCGTAAGGACCGCCGCCGTCGCCGCCGTAAGGACGGGGTGGCGGCCCAGCGGCGGAGCCAGCAGCGCGGCGACGCGGCGGGGGACCGGCCCGGCCTTGGCGAGGGGGCTGCGGCGGCCGAGGAAGCCGAGGGCCGCACCGGCGATCCGGGCGAGCGCGGGGGTGCGGTGCGCGGCGAGGGCCGCCTTGCCGACGGTGCGGGCGACCCGCCTGCGGTCACCGGTCGAGGCGGCCGCGTTCTCGTCGGCCCAGCGCTCGATGGTGTAGGTGACCGCGGTGGCGAAGGGGCGCAGGAACGGGTTGGCGGCGGCGCCGAGTTGGGCGAGGGCGACGAAGGCGTAGTGGTGGGCGGTCAGATGGGCGCGTTCATGGGCGAGCAGGATGTCGTGCTCGGACTCCTCCAGGGTGTGCAGCATGCCGGTGGAGACGACGACCCGGCCGGGCAGTCCGGGGATGGCGAAGGCGTCGGGGGCGTCGTCGGGGACGACGACCAGACCGTCCCGGGCGGGCATGCAGGCGGCATCCCACGCGGCGGCGGCCAGTGAACGGGCCCGGCGCCACAGCATCCGTGCCGCCATGAGCACGGCGCCGCCGAGCAGCAGGCCGGCGATCAGCGAGACGGACAGCGCGGCGGGGGCGTCGTGCTGTGCGGTGCCGGCCGACCAGTGGCCCAGGGCGGCGAGTTGCGGGACACGGATCAGTCCGGCCACGGCCAGCAGGCCCAGGGATGTCGTGCTCGCCGCGCCCAGCACCAGGGACGAGGCGGTGAGCAGCCAGGTGGCGAGGCGGGGTTCGCAGCGTTCGGCGAGCGGGCGGGCGCCGAGCGGGGCGATGAGCGAGAGCAGCAGCGGCAGATAGACGGCGACATGCATTCCGAGCGGCTCCTTCCTGTTCCTACCGGTTCCTGCCGGTCCTACTGGCCGGGGTGCTGGTCGGGGCCGAGCAGCTGGCGCAGCAACTCGGCGTCCGTGTCGGACAGTTCGTCGGCGAACCGGGCGAGGACGGCCTCGCGGTCGGGCCGCTCCTCCAGGACGGTGCGCATCCGGCGGGCGGCGAGCCCGGCGTCGTCGGTGACAGGGGCGTAGGCGTAGGCCCGGCCGCGGGGAGTGCGGCCGAGCAGGCCCTTGGTGTGCATGCGGGTGAGGATCGTGACCACGCTGCTGTACGTCAGCTCGCCCCCGAGCCGCTCGGCGACCTCCCCGGGGGTCAGCGCGCCCTCGGCCCGCTGCAGCAGGCCGAGGAGTTCGGCCTCGCGCACTCCGTTGGCCCGCTTCGGGCCGCGTCCCTGTGTGTGGGCGCCCATGGGTTTGTCGTTCTCCCGCTGATCTTCTACAGTCGTGTAGAACTTCTACGGCCGTGTAAATGCTGCCGTCGTCCGAGTGTGCCATGTGTCCCCGGCCCGGGGACAGGCGGGACGGCGGACGGCGGGGCGGCGAGCCACGAAAGGACCCCGATGAGCGCCATAAACCTCGGTCAGGCCGTTGTTCTCGGCATCGTCGAGGGGGTGACCGAGTTCCTGCCCGTCTCCTCGACCGGTCATCTGAAGATCACCGAGGGGCTGATGGGCATCCCGGTCGAGGACACCTCGGTCGTCGGCTTCACCGCCGTCATCCAGGTCGGCGCCATCGCCGCCGTGCTGTTCTACTTCTTCAAGGACATCGTGCGGATCGTCTCCGCCTGGGGGCGCGGACTGCGCAACCGTGAGGAGCGCTACCACCACGACTACAAGTTCGCCTGGTGGGTCATCTACGCCACCATCCCGATCGTCG
Organism: Streptomyces sp. NPDC007856; assembly: GCF_042868225.1. Lineage (NCBI taxonomy): Bacteria > Bacillati > Actinomycetota > Actinomycetes > Kitasatosporales > Streptomycetaceae > Streptomyces > Streptomyces sp. NPDC007856. Next base: position 603,797 of record NZ_JBIAEC010000003.1, read on the forward strand.
TGGTCGGCCTGGCCGCAAAGAAGCTGGTCGAGGGCCCGCTGGGCTCGCTGTGGGTGGTGGCCGGCTCGCTGATCGTCGGCTCGGCCGTGATGTGGGCGGCCGACCAGATGGGCCGGCACAAGCGCGGCGAGGACGACACGACCTTCAAGGACGCGATGTGGGTCGGCTGCTCCCAGATCCTCGCCCTGCTCTTCCCCGGCTTCTCCCGCTCCGGCGCCACCATGTCCACCGCGCTCGTCCTGGACCTCGACCGCGTCGCCGCCACCCGGCTGTCGTTCTTCCTCGGCATCCCGGCCCTGACCGGCGCGGGCCTGTACGAGCTGAAGGACGCCGTCGGCGCCGGAGTCGGCGTCGTCCCGCTCGCCGTGGGCACCGCCGTCTCCTTCGTGGTCGCCTACGCCTCCATCGCCTGGCTGCTGAAGTTCGTCGCCAAGCACTCCTTCAACGCCTTCGTGATCTACCGCATCGTCATCGGCGTGGGTCTGCTGGGCCTGCTGGCCACCGGGGTGCTGAGCGCCTGACCGGACGGGCCGCCGGCCCGACGGCCGTCAGCGGGCGCCGCTTCGGTGGGCCAGTCGCAGCAAGGAGCCCCGGACCGAGCGGGCGGTCCGGGGCCCCTGCGCTGTCGCCGGTGTTACGGCGTCCGGGTCTTCCAGATGCCGCGGCCGTGCGTGGCCACGTACACCTGGCTGCCGTCCGGGCTCGGCGAGAGGTAGACCGCCGGCGAGGTGGGCAGGTTCGTGCCCAGGCGCGCCCAGTGGCCGGCCGAGGTGCTGGTGAACACGCCCAGGTCGGTGGCGACCACGAGGGTGCCCTTGCTGGTGATCAGCGCCGAGTTGGCCGGGGCGTCCGGGAAGGAGTCCGAGGCCGCGGGGTCACCGCTGACGTCCGTCCAGGTCGTGCCGCCGTCGGTGGTCTTCCAGACGTGGCCGTAGCCGGCGCCGGGGCCCTCGTTCCAGTGCCGCGAGAAGCCGTTGATCACCGCGTAGACCGTCTTGCCGGAGGCGTCGGACGGGTCGATGGCCAGACCGGAGATGTACCGGTTGGGGAAGGCGGCAGGCAGGCTCACCTGGTGCCAGGTGCCGCCGTAGTTGGTGGCGATACCGCGCCCGAAGGTGCCGTCGACCTTCGAGCAGGGTCCGCACCAGGCCGCCCACGTCACATGGTCGCGGCTGGCGACCGCCGAGGCGGAGTGGCCGGCGCCCAGGTCGTACAGCTTGGTCCAGTCGGCGCCGGAGGTGCTGTTCCAGGTCCTGGTGTTGCCCCAGACGTACTGGCCGCCCGCGACCCACAGGCCGTTCGGGTCGGTCTCGTCCGCGCTGAACGGGGCGATGAAGCGGGCGCCCGGGTCGCCGGGTGCGATGTCGGTGATGACGTCCTCGGAGCCGTCGACGCTCGCGGTGTAGCCGCAGTTGTTCGTGATCTGCAGCGCGAGGTCGACGTACTCGCCGACCGTCTGGCAGCCGTTGTCCGGGTTGACCAGCTGGTCGCCGCCGTCACCGCCGAACGGGGAGACCATCTCGCCGTCCGGGTTGAGCTGCTGCCCCTGGTACGTGGCGCCCTTGGGCGCGAGCAGCGAGACGCCGTTGTCCTGCAGGCCGCCCCAGACGGCGTCGCCGCTGCCGTCGGTCGTCCTGCCCGCGCGCACGGAGTAGTACTGCAGGTCGCGGAGGGTGCCGGACTCGTTGAGGTTGCGCCAGCCGGCGGTCGTCTGCGCGGTCGGACGGGCGTAGGCACCGCCGTCGTTGCCGACGAACACCTCCGGCGTGCTGCCCTTCCACTGCGAGAAGGCGAGGGCGTGCTGGTCGGAGTGCATCACGTCGCCGTCGCAGGAGTTCGCGGCCGGGTCGTACGAGAAGCACTTCATGCCGAAGTTCCAGTACCGGCCGATCGCCTTCCAGGTGGCGCCGCCGTCCCGGGACTCGAACATCTCCTCAAGGCCCAGGTAGACATGGTTCGGGTCGCTCGGATCCACCGCGATGACCTGGTCGTACCAGGCCTGGGAGCCGGGCTGGTAGCCGGAGCCGATCGCGTTGATCTTCATCGCGGAACCGCTCGCCGACAGCGAGGAGGAGGTCGCGATCTGCTGGAACGAGCCGCTGGCGTTGCCGCTCCGGCTGACGTACACGCCGGCGAGCACCGAGTACACGCCGGAGCCGGACGTCTTGTTGAGGAGTTTGGGGGACTCCATCGAGACGTACAGCCTGCTGCCGTCGGCCGCGTAGGCGAAGGCGGCGTTGCCGATCTCGGCGGGGTTGATCGCGCCGGTCGGGTTGGACCGCTTCCAGGTGGTGCCGGCGTCGTCGGAGTAGTAGAAGCCGTTGTAGTCGGCGCCGCTGCGCCAGGCAACGTTGGCCAGCAGCTCCTTGCCGTCGCTGCCGGGCTGTACGGCGATGTCGTTGGCGATGTCCGCGTAGTGGCTGTCCACCCCGCAGGCCACGCCACTGATGCCGACGCCCGCGCACGGGGCGAGAACCTTGGACCAGGCGGCGTCCTGCCCGGCCGACAGCGGGCGCCGGAAGACGCCGTGCGAGGAGGCCGCGAAGACGTAACCGGCGGCCTTGTCGAAGGTCAGGGTGTGGACGGAGCTGCTGTCCAGCTCGGTGCCGCCCACCTTGTCGCTCTCGCTGAAGCTGCCGCTGACCGGGTCGGCGAGCCGGTAGACGCCGCTGCCGAGGTAGTTGTCGGAGGCGGTGGTCGCCTCACCGGTGGCCAGCCACAGCGAGCCGTCGGGCGCGACCGCGAGGGCGCCCACGGACAGGGCGGGCAGCCGGTCGGCGATCGGCGTCCAGGTCTTGCCGTTGTCGGCGGACCGGAACACACCCCCGCCCGCGGCACCCGCGTACACGACCCCCTGATGCGTCGGATCGGTGGCCAGGGCGGCGATACGACCGGCCGAATGCCCCGCGCCACCCCCGGAGTTGGAGGCGGACCGGTCGCGGTAGTGCAGCGCGTCCTCGTTGTACGGCGAGGTGGTGACCTCGCTCCAACTGCCCGACGCGACCGGCATGCTCTTGATGTGCGCCCAGGCGCCGGCGTACGCGCCCGGCGCGATCTGCGCGCTGGGTGAGAGCCTCGGCTCGTTGAACGAGTCGAGGGACTCCATCAGTTCATGGGCCTCCTGGCCCGCCACGTCATGGCGGCCGGTTCCCGAGTCGCTGTCCACTCCGTATGCGGCGACGGGTCCCGTCCCCGCTATCAGAAGCGCGGCGGCGACGACGGCGAAAGCCGACCGCCCACCACCCTCCGTCCCGCGGCGCGATCTGCGCCGTGCGGAATACACACGCATGGACTGTCTCCGGCTTCTTCGGCGTAAGTGGCAGCCGCCCCTACGGCCGCACTTGATCTCCTACTGCCGAGCGCCGGAACGCTACTCCTGTGCCCTCCCCCAACCACAGGGGTTTACAGCGACTTTATAGCCCAACAAACGTAACGATTGTGAAAATCCGCCCCGCTGGCCATCCCACCCTTCCGGAGCGGGAGCACGCCTCATTGCTTGCAGCGCAGGGGGCCGGTTCTCCGTTACTCCGACACGGAGTGGTCGTGGACGATCACCAGGGTCCACGGTGGTTCCCCGCACGATCTGCAGGCGGGCAGGCCTCGACTGAGATTCCGTGCAGGTGCCCGCGCCGTGTCCATGGAATCCTGCCCCGATGAAGAGACGCGTGCAGTTCACCGAGCAGGTGGTGCGGTTCCGTGACTACATGCCGACCGCAGATCGGGAGAAGTTCCTGCGGCTCGTCGACAGGATCGCAGCCGATCCTGAAGGCGCCGACAGTCACCTCGCCTACAGGACCGACACTGTTACGCGCGCGGCCTGGGAGGACCAGGTAATGGTCCACTACGTCGTGACCAGCTTCTTTGTGGTCATCATCGAGGCTGACATCTACGACGCCTCGCGTGGCTTCAACGAGGTGTAGTCGGCCACGAGAGGGCCCTGACGGTCAGTCAGGGCCCTCGTGTTACGCAGCGTGTGGGCGGCGGCCTACTTGAACCAGTAGCGGACGCCATGGTGGTGGGAGCAAGTGCCCTGCGAGTGCCGCGAGTAGGACAGCGTGGCATCCACGCACTTCGCGGTCTCGTACTTGTCCTTGGGCTTTTGGTGGTGCGTCCAGCCACACACGCCCGTGGTGTGGTGGACGCAGTGGTGGGCGGTGTTGGTGGACGGCAACGTCACCGCAGACGCGGTCGGTGCGCTGAAGAAGACGCCGGCCACGGCGACAGCCACAGCCGAGGCGGCAAGACGAGCACGCAAAGGGACCCCCCCTTTTGAATCGAACAAGTGCAGAGGGGACTCTATACGGGTTTCAACTGATCAGTGACTCTTATCGGACTATCCAACAGCGGTGAGCCGCTGGGTCTGGACCAGGCGCGTCCACGTCTCGTTGCAGGCGAATGAGCAGACTGGACCCGGTCGGCGATCAGCTCGCAGCGGTGGGTCGTGAGCAGTGCCAGTTCAGCGGCCAGGTCTGTGGGGACATCGCCCTACGTTGTCAGTCGTCCTGGGTACAGTCCTGGTCCCGACATCAGAGGAGGGCAAGCGGCGTGCCTGTCGACAGCGATCAGTTCGCGCGCGTTATGGCGCGACTCAGGGAGGAGCTTCCGTCCCTGGCTGACGAGCTGAGCCAGGAGGTTCGGCAAGGCCGAGTGGCTTCTGAGCAGCGGCTCAAACAGGAGGGAGAGTACGAGGCCCGTGCCAGTCGTCTAGCTGAGGCCGAACTTCCGCCACTCGGCAAGACTGACATCGCCGTACTGCCGTACACCGACGAGGAGCGAATCGAGCTGGTGCGATCGGCCCTTCTCACCATGGCCGAGACCATGTACGCCTCACGCAAGGCGCTACTGGACCTCACTATGGAGCGTCAGATGGAGACGACCATCCGATTCGGCGACCCAGAGCTGGAGTCACCCACACACCTTGACCTCAAGGCTGAGATGGAGCGCGCACGCATAGCTCGAAGGATCGTCCGCGAGTTGCTGTCTGGCGAGGCCGATGTCATCACGGAGGTCCAGTGAGCAGGATTGACCTGATTCAGGCTATTGAGCAGGCGATCGGTGCTCTACAGCCTGTGTATCGAAACAACGCTGACGAGTCGGATCTATACGAGGCGTCGCTGCTTGTCGTGTGCGTTGACGCTGCTCGAGCGGCAGGCGGATCCGTGCTCTTGACGCAAGATGGCACGAACCCAGCCACTGCACTCCGCTTCCGCAGATCGCCCGGAAACCTGTGGTCTGGTGACTTCACGTACGCCGTGGTCCGCTTTCCTGGCCTCCGAAAGCAGCTGGAGATTCACCTCGGCGTGTACGTGGCGGCACCCACATCGAAGGTGGCTCACGAGTGTGACGTTGCGGTCCTTGACCAGCAGGAGGCGGAGCGGAGCCGTCGGGCCATGGTCCACCCTCGGAGCAGAGGACTCGTAGCCGCAATGGAAGCGAAGTGCTACAGCACCTCACCATCCCTTGGAATCGGCCGCGGATTTCTTGGACTGGCGCAGGAACTGGGCGGAAAGAAGCTATCGCTCGTCTTCCCGTCGCAACGCTCGGACACGCTTGGAGCGCTGATAGCCAAGAAGGACAGCGAGGCGTATCCGCAGTTGCTTCCTGGCACGACGGCGGCTGCCCGGCTGCGCTCGCGTCTGGACCAGGCTATTCGGAACTGGATGGATCAGCTGTAACGACGAAGCGGATCGCACTCTATCGGGGCCGTGGAAGGAGACGAGCGAGCAGAAGGAGCACGGCCGAAAACGTCTGTGCCGCGGTAAGGCGAGTGCTCCGGTGCTCATGTCCGGCATCGATACCCTGGAGCGCATGTCTACTGCCCCGGTTCGCGTTCGTTTCGCCCCGTCCCCGACCGGCATGTTCCATGTCGGTGGTGCACGGTCCGCTCTCTACAACTGGGCGGTGGCGCGACAGTCCGGCGGCACGTTCGTCCTGCGGATCGAGGACACCGACGCGGCCCGGAACAAGCCGGAGTGGACCGAGGGCATCATCAGCGCACTGGAGGCGATCGGTATCCATGGCGAGGACCCGGCCTTCGAGGGGCCGTACTTCCAGTCGCACAGCGCCGACCGGCACCGGGAAGCGGCTCAGCAGCTCTTCGCGGCCGGCCGGGCGTACTACTGCGACTGCACCCGGGAGCAGCTGAAGGAGCGCACGGAGTCGGAGCACCTCGGGTACGACGGGTTCTGCCGCGACCGGGGGCTGGTCTTCGAGGAGGGGCGGGCGCTGCGGTTCCGGACGCCGGACGAGGGAGAGACCGTCGTGGTCGACCTGGTCCGCGGGGAGCCGGCGTTCCCGAACAGCGCGATCGAGGACTTCGTGATCGCCCGTGGCGACGGGTCCCCGGTCTTTCTGATCGCCAACGTCGTGGACGACCTGGATGAGGGAATCACACAGGTCATCCGTGGTGAGGAGCACCTGTCGAACACGCCGAAGCAGCAGCTGCTGTGGGAGGCGCTCGGTGCCAAGCCGCCCGTGTGGGCGCATCTGCCGGTGATCGTGAACGAGAAGCGGCAGAAGCTGTCCAAGCGTCGGGACAAGGTGGCGCTGGAAGATTACCTCGCCGAGGGTTTCCTGCCCGAGGCGATGGTGAACTACCTCATGCTGCTCGGCTGGGGCCCGGGTGAGGACCGGGAGATCAGGCCGTACGAGGAGCTGGAGCAGCTCTTCCGGATCGAGGACGTGAACACCGCGCCGGCCTTCTTCGACGTGAAGAAGCTGACGGCGTTCAACGGCGAGTACATCCGCGCCCTGTCACCGGAGCAGTTCGCCGCCGCCTGCGTACCGTGGCTCGTCGCCCCGTACGCGCCGTGGCGGCCGGAGGCGTTCGACAAGGACGTCTTCGAGGCTGCGGCTTCCCCGGCCCAGACCCGGCTGGCGCTGCTTTCCGAGATCACCAGCTATGTGGACTTCCTGTTCCTCGACGAGCCGGTCGAGGACGAGGCGTCGTGGAACAAGGCGATGAAGGCAGGTGCCGGCGACATCCTGTCGGACGCCCGCGCCGAGCTGGCCGGCGTCGCGGACTGGAAGGCGGACGACCTGAAGGCTGTGCTGCTCGCCGTCGGCGAGAAGCACGGGCTGAAGCTGGGCAAGGCCCAGGCACCCATCCGGATCGCGGTCACCGGCCGGACGATCGGACTCCCGCTGTTCGACTCCATGGAGCTGCTCGGCCGGGACCGCGTGCTGGCCCGTCTGGAAGCTGCCAGCAAGAAGCTGGCCGCGCAGGCTTAGTCGCCGGTCAGGCGACCTGCGCCAGGAGATTGCCCCAGGCGTCGCCGAAGTGGTTGAGGTGGAACCGGGCCAGGGCCTCGTACGCCGCCTTTGCCTTGGTTCGGCGTGATGCCGCGCGTTCTCGGACCTGTGCCGGAAGACGGCGGTGGTCCGGGGCCGGCTGGCCCGTCAGCGCGGCGAGGTCGCCCAGGCCGGCCACCGGGCGGATGAGGCAGGGCAGGCCGAGGAGTAAAGCCTCGTCGGCGCAGCGGCTACAGTCCTCCCGCATGCGGGGGAAGAAGACGCCGACGTCACAGGCGCGCCGCAGACGCAGGTACCGCTCGCCCTCGACGTCGTAGTGCGCGCTGTCGAGGCCGATGGTGTTGCTGCCGCTGGCCGGGGGGCGCCGGCGAGGGCTGCCCAGACACGTCGGGTGGCAGGCCGATCTGCGTGCACGCGCGGTCGCCCTCCGGTAGCCCCACGGTGCCCCGCAACTCTGTTGCGGGGCACCGCCGTTCCTCCGTAGGAGGTCGGCGATTCAACGTTCTGACGACGAGGAATGAGCAGGGCGCGAGTATCAGCAGGGTAGTGAGGGTCGCAGGGCGCTGAAGATATCCGCTCGCGTAACGGAAACGGCCGCAGAGGTCTGGACGTCCTGGCCGCACATGCAACAGATGCTGGCGAGGTGGCATTCGAAGCGGGCGCCCAATGGCTGCTAGGCCAGCGGGTTACTCATGGCCAAGGGCTCAGTGCGCTGGCCGCGCTGTCGTGGGTAGCGCAGAGTCCGCCGCATCCGGAGATCGGCTTGGTCGTCGAGGGCGCCCCTCAAGAAGCCCCGTCCCTGGACGCCCTCGAAGAACTCTCGGGCCGGTACTGAGCGCCGGGTTTCGTCCTCTCTGACAGAAAGCAATACATGCCCCAGGACGTCATCGCCCTCACCCCGCAGACGCCGGACATCAAGACGCTGCTGGCCGCACTGCACGCCGGCGGCCCGGACCTGCGCGTGAACCGGGCAGGTGGGGGATCCGTGGCCCAGTTGTGCACGGACGACGGAAAGCTCCTGGTCTCCGTGGAGGCCCCCCGCTACCTGCAGGTGCCGGGCGAGACGGAGCGGCTGCTGGGGCTTGGCGTTGAGACAGAGGGACCGGTGTGGTGGACCGAGGTGCGGGCGTCCACCGCCATCGCGGAAGCCAGGCTGCTGGCCGGCTCGGTCGCGGGACGGCTGACAACGCTGCTCGGCGGCATCACATGGCCGCCGGAAGCCGCCCATACCGACGTCGTGACGGTACCGGCCACGGGTGAGATAACGGTCCCGTCCGCTGACGTGGACGTACTGACAGATGCGGATGTGCTGACCGACAAGAGCGTCATCGTCATCTACGACCGCCCGGTCGTTGCCGCCACGACATGGCTGACCGAGGCGGTGCGCACCGTGGCACAGGGCCGACGGGAGCTGTATCTCGTCACGTCCCCCAATAGCCGGCTGAGCCTGCCCACCCGCACCGTGCTGGAGCGCATGCCCGCACGCTGGGTCGTACGCCACCCCGAGATCGGCTACTACGACGGCCTCTCCGGAGCCGTACTGCGCTGGCACGACGGACGTTTCACCCCGGCTGCCGACAACGGCCTCCAGATCGCTGACGTCTTCCAACCCCCGCTTGGCAAGGGCGGTGAACGGCAGTTGCTGCTGTCCATCCGCACCATCCATCCCGCCCAGGAGCACCTGATACTCGGTGGCGCTCTGGAGGACGCCTGGCAGACCCTCACCGGATCGCCGCCGGCCGGATGGGCCACCGCCGAGCCCGTCAACGTCCCTTGGTCGCCAAGGCAGCTGACCGACCTGGCCCGCAGCCGCGCCCGCCAGGCCCAGCCCACCTGGACTGTCGCCGTAGGCACCGCCGACCGCCCTGCGATCGCCACCTTGCGCATCGCTCACACACGAAAGGGCGTAGAGGAGCACATCACGCTGGCTCTCGGTTATGCCGCAGACGAGAGAGCACCGGTCGAACTGCTGCCCCAGCTCGCCGAGTCCCTTGCGGCCAGGCGCAACCTCGCCACCATGATCAGTGAACTCCGCGCGGCGCGCGCAGACCTGACCACTCCCGCCCACTACGAACCGCCGTCGATTCCGGTCTCTCTTACTCTCGGCCCGGATGCCGTGGCCGACCTCGACATCAATCATGCCCGCAGCGCCCTGCCGGACTGCCCCCCGACCCAACTCGGCCCGGCCGGTTGCCCCGCCCTGCACTACCCGCTCGGCGACGGCACCGACCCCGCCGCCTGGCAACGCCTGCGACGCATAAACGAACGCCTGAAAGGTGGAAGCGGGGCAGCTGCCCGACCGTCCTGACAGTCGCCGCGCCATCGACCCAGCGGCGGCCCGCCTCGGCTGCGTGCGATATGAGCTGCGAGCCACGAGGGCGTGACGGTGCGCGACCGAACTGAAGGTGCCCGGTCGCCGACCCCTATCTCGTGCTCTCGCTTCTCAGCGGTGTGCGCACGGAAGAGGCGCGGCCCCTCACCTGGGACCACGTCTTCCTGAAGCCGGAGGACGGTCTCCCGCCTCACGTCGCGGTGTGGCGCTCGGTGCGCAAGCACGGTGAGACCAAGACCAGGAAGAGCCGCCGGACCATCGCTCTGCCGAAGCAGGTGGTCGACGTCCTCGAAGAGCACCTGCGCTGGCAGAAGCAGGAGCGGGCATCGCAAGGGCTGGAGTGGAGCCCTACCGGCCGCGTCTTCACGACCCGGACCGGCGAGCCGCTCGATGCGACCAACGTCCGGCGCGACTTCAAGGCCGTCGTGAAGAAAGCCGGGCTCAAGCCGGAGTGGACGCCTCGGGAGCTCCGGCACAGCTTCGTGTCCCTGCTCTCGGACCACGGCATCCCGCTGGAGCGAATCGCGCTCCTGGTGGGCCACAGCAGTCAGGCCACTACGGAGGCGGTCTACCGAAAGCAGCTTCGTCCGGTGATCACGGAGGAGGCTGAAGCCATGGATGACATCTTCGCTGAGGGGCAGATGACGACACTGAGGGACTGACCTTCATCCGAAACATGCATGTCAGTGACGTGATTGGGCGGTCCCGAGCGGGTCACTGAGATGCACGGAGTTAGCAGTCCAACAGACTCCGACAGTTTGCGGTGAAGGTGGCTACGGCTTCGTGGCTGCGCTCTCCATCCTCGACCAGCTCCTCAAGGGAAGGGACGGACCACAGCTCAGAGGGGAACGTGTGTCGGCCCTCTCTGACGGCTATAGCGATGTCCAAAGCGTTCGCCCATGAGTGCAGCTCCGTAATGACCTCGCCGGCTTCGTTTGCCACTTCCTCCGGTCCTTCAAGAGCGATCAGACTCCCGGCGACGTCCAGACGCTCGACTACTTCGCTGAACTGTTCGGAGAGGCGAGCAGAGGAGGGGGCGCGCGCTTCGAAGGCGTCTGCGGCACTGTCACCCAGCCTGAGAGCTTCCGTCGCTTGACTCACAAGGCTGACCGAAGGCATCCCGCCGCAGTTGTCGACGCCAGTGCTCATGCTGGGTCCGTCTCTGATCTTTCCCGGTTAGTCGGGCAGCCCCCAACGTGCCCACGATGCCGATCAGCCCCCCGACCGCAGCTCCTACCAACCCTGCTATGCCTTGATCCACGGCAGCAGTAAAGCTGAGAACCCAAGCCTTCGGGCGGAGATCGACTTGCTTTGGCCCCCTGTTTGGCCCCGAGCACGACAGAGGCCACATACCAATCTTGGTATGTGGCCTCTGACCAGCGTCGGGGTGGCGGGATTTGAACCCACGACCTCTTCGTCCCGAACGAAGCGCGCTGCCAAGCTGCGCTACACCCCGGCGTCGCTGCAGTCCTGCTTCTCGCGGCGACGACGTTTACTTTAGCCCACCGGTGGCTGTAGACGAAATCCGGTTTAGACGCGGCGGCGGACCGGGCTGGGGCGGGTGTGGTCCAGGGCCACGAGGAGGACGGCGAGGGCGTACATCGCGAGGCCCAGGAGGAGGGCGTTGGCCAGGATGCTGCGGTAGCCGTGGGTCGCCACGTCCAGGAAGGGATAGAGGTAGCGGGCCGGGTTCGTGGGGGCGAGGAAGGCCGCTCGGATCAGGTAGAAGGCCAGGTAGGCCAGAGGGTAGAGAAGCCAGCCGGCCGCCTGGCGGAGGTGCAGACGGGCGGCGGGTGTCAGCAGCAGCCAGTCCAGCACGGCCGCCACCGGTGTCAGCGTGTGCAGGATCTGGAGGGTCGCCCATGAGCCGTGCCAGCGCTCCGGGAGCGTCGTCGCGCCGGTCATGGAGAACGGGGGCGTCGTGTGGGCCAGCAGCAGGTGGTAGACGAGCGCCGAGATCACGACGTAGAGGAGTGTGGCGCCTGTCACGGCGGAGGACAGGGGGCGGCGGGCGCGCCAGGCCCTCGATGCCGACATGAGCATGGCGATGGCCAGCAGGAGGGCGGCCTGGACGCCGAAGTAGCTCAGGATGCGGGCCGGGGCGCCGAGCAGGAGCTCCAGGGCCACGCCTCCCGCCGCCACCAGGGCGGTCAGGAGGCGGAAGAGCGCGACCACGGGGCGGCGGATCGGCGCCACTACGGCCGTGGCCGGGACCGGGGAGGGCAGCAGCAGGGGCGGGCCCGGCACCGCGGGCAGGTCCGGGATGTCCCTGGGTATCGGGGCGGTCATGCCCTCACGCTAGGAGCGGGGGAGGGGTGCGGCTATTCGGCTTGGCCCGGGTGGGTTACGACCCCGGGCGGGTTACGGCCGGACCGCTACCGCCCACCAACGTCAGCAGCGTCGCCTCCGGTGGGCATGCGAAGCGGACAGGGGTGTAGCGGTTGGTGCCGCAGCCCGCCGAGACGTGGAGGTAGGAGGTGTGGCCGTCCGCCGTGTGGGTGGACAGGCCCTTCACGCGGTCCGTGTCCAGGTCGCAGTTGGTGACCAGCGCGCCGTGGAACGGGATGCACAGCTGACCGCCGTGCGTGTGGCCGGCCAGGATCAGGGGGTAGCCGTCCGCCGCGTACGCGTCCAGCACCCGCAGATACGGCGCGTGCACCACGCCCATCGAGAAGTCGTACGGCGCCGAGGGACCGCCGGCCACCCGGGCGTAGCGGTCGCGCTTGATGTGGGGGTCGTCGAGGCCCGTCAGCTCGATCGAGACGCCCTCGATCTTCAGGACACCGCGGGTGTTCGTCAGGTTCAGCCAGCCCGCCTCGTCGAAGCCGTCGCGCAGGTCCTCCCACGGGTTGTGGATGACGCCGACCGCCGGCGGGTTGCCGTTCAGGCCGTGCCGGCCGCTCGCCTTCTCCAGCAAGTAGCGGGCGGGGTTGCGGAGTTTGGGGCCGTAGTAGTCGTTGGATCCGAAGACGTACGCGCCCGGGAACTCCATCAGGGGGCCCAGGGCGTCCAGCACCTCGGGCACGCCCTCGGGGTCCGACAGGTTGTCGCCCGTGTTGATCACGAAGTCCGGGCGCAGGCCCGCCAGCGACTGCAGCCACCGCTGCTTCTTGCGCTGGCCGCTCACCATGTGGATGTCGGAGACCTGGAGCACGCGCAGCGGACGCATGCCCGGCGGGAGGACCGGGACCGTCACCCGTCGGAGGCGGAAGGAGCGGGCCTCGAAGCCCGCCGCGTACGCCAGACCGGCGGCGCCTGCCGCCATGATTCCCAGGGGTACTCCGTATCGCGCGCGCATGCGTCCATCGTGTCAGACGCACGGACGCCGACGAGACCGGCCGTCTCTCGATCAACAGACGTCCCTCTTGAGTCCACAGACGTCCCCCGTGAGTCAACGGGCGTTCCCCCTGACCCGACGGGCGTTCCCCTTGACTCGACGGGCGTTCCCCCTAAATCAACGGGCGTTCACGGCCGCACACCTGAGACAATCGATCCCATGACCACCACGCTCAAGTCGAAGCTGCACGACGACCTCAACGCCGCGATCAAGGAGCGCGACGAGCTCCGCTCCTCGACGCTCCGGCTGACGCTCGCCGCGATCACCAAGGAGGAGGTCGCGGGCAAGGAGAAGCGGGAGCTCTCCGACGACGAGATCCTCAAGGTGATCACCCGCGAGGCGAAGAAGCGCCGGGAGGCGGCCGAGGCCTTCGCGCAGGGTGGTCGTGCCGAGTCGGCCGAGCGGGAGAAGGCGGAGGGCGAGGTGCTCGCCGAGTACCTGCCCAAGCAGCTGTCCGACGACGAGCTGAACGCGATCGTCGCCCAGGCCGTGGATGAGGCCAGGGCGGCCGGCGCCGAGGGGCCGCGGGCCATGGGTGCCGTCATGAAGATCGTGAACCCGAAGGTGGCCGGCCAGGCCGAGGGCGGCCGGGTGGCCGCCGCGGTGAAGAAGCTCCTCCAGGGCTGACCCCGGGCACCACGGGCGCCGGCGCATCGCGGGCACACCGAACGGGCAGATACGGCGGCGGGGGGGGGGGGGGGGGGGCGGCGCCCCCCCCCCGCGGCCGCCCCCCCCCCCCCCCCCCCCCCCCCCCCCCCCCCCCCCCCCCCCCCCCCGCCGTACTCACATCACGGGGTCACGGGGTCACCCCCGCCAGCCCCCGTTTCCGTTCCCGTTGGTTCCGCCGTTCGTCTGCCCCTGGATGAAGTTGCCCGGGAGGGAGAAGGTCGGTGCCGGGGTGGCGCCGCCGATCGTGCCACCCGTGGTGCCGCCGTTGACCGTGCCGCCGTCAGCCGTGCCGCCGTCCGTCAGTCCGCCGATCAGTCCGCCGATCCCGCCCGTGCTGGTCCCGTTGTTGCCCCCGTCGGTCCCCCCTTGTCCTTTTCCCTGACCATCCCCCTTTTTGTGGTCGTCGGGGATGTTGATCAGGTTGAAGTCCTCCACGGGTTTGCCGGTCAGCGCGCCGGTCATCATGTCGCGCCAGATGGGGCCGGGGACCTGGCCGCCGTAGACCTTCTCGTTGTAGACGCCGCCGATGGTGATGTTCTTCATCTGGCGCTTGTGGGCCGGGTCGCCGACCCAGACCGCGCCCGCCATGTTGGGGGTGTAGCCGACGAACCAGGCCGCGTAGCGCTCGTCCGTCGTACCCGTCTTGCCCGCGCTCGGGCGGTCGCCGAGGCCGGCCTGCTGACCCGTGCCGTCCTCGACCACGCCCTTGAGGATCGTGCTGATGGTGTCGGCGGTCTTCTCCGACATCGCGCGCGAGCAGGTCGACTTGGGCACCTGGAGGGACTTCTCCGCGCTGCCGACCTTCTGCGTGATCGACTCTATGGCGATCGGGGTGCAGTACATGCCGCGCGAGGCGAAGGTGGCATACGCGTTCGCCATCGTCAGCGGCGACATCTCCTGGGTGCCCAGCGCGATGGAGGGGGCCTGGTCGATGGCCCGGCCGTCCGCGCGCCGCACGCCCATCCTGTTCGCCATGTCGGTGACGGGGCAGATGCCGATGTCGCTGATCAGCTGCACGTAGTAGGTGTTGACCGACTTGGCGGTCGCCTCCTTCATGCCGTACGGGCCGTGCTCCGACTCGTTCTCGTTCTGCAGCTTGGCGGGGTTGTTCGGATCGTTGCGCCAGACCTTGCCGTCGCACGCCTGCACGGGGCTCGGGTACGGCATCTCGTACGGCGACGGGTACTTCTGCGTCGGGGGCTTGCCGCCCTCGATCGCGGCCGCCGCGACGATCGGCTTGAACGTCGAACCGGGCTGGTAGCCGGCGCCGCCGCCCATGTCCGAGTTGACCGAGAGATTGATCTGCGTCTCGTTCGTGCCGAAGCCGTACGGGCGGGACTGGCCCATGGCGAGGATCTTGCCGGTGCCTGGCTCGACGATGGTCGCGGCGGTCGCCACGGGGTCGGACTGGTAGACGTGGTTCTTGATGGACGCCTGCACCGAGTCCTGCGCCTGCGGGTCGAGCGTCGTACGGATCGTCAGGCCGCCCTGGTTCCACAGCTTGGCCCGGGACTCCTTGGTCCTGCCGAAGACCGGGTCGTTCAGGACGACGTCGCGGACGTAGTCGCAGAAGAAGCCGGCGCCCCTGACCGCGGTGATGCAGCCGTTCCTGGGCCGGCTCGGGTGCAGGCCGAGCGGCGTCTGCTTGGCCTGGTCGGCCTCCTTCTGGGAGATGTCGCCAACGTCCGCCATCCGCTGGAGCACGGTGTTGCGCCGCTTGGTGGCCTCCGCCTCGTCGTTGACCGGGTCGTAGCGGCTCGGGGACTGCACGATGCCGGCCAGCAGCGCCGACTCCTGGAGGTTCAGGTCCTTGGCGTGCTTGGAGAAGTAGCGCTGGGAGGCGGCCTCGACTCCGTAGGCCTGCTCACCGAAGAACGTGATGTTCAGGTAGTTCTCGAGGATCTTCTTCTTGCCGAGCTTCTCCTCGGTCTGGATCGCGTACTTCAGCTCCTTGATCTTGCGACCGAGGGTCTGCTGGGTGGCTTCGGCGACCTTCGTCGGGTCGTCGCCGGCCTCCTCGATGAAGTAGTTCTTCACCAGCTGCTGGGTGAGCGTGGAGGCGCCCTGGGCGACGCCGCCTTCCTGCGCGTTCTTGTTCAGGGCGCGCAGGACGCCCTTGAGGTCGATCGCTCCGTGCTGGTAGAAGCGCGCGTCCTCGATCGCGACGATCGCCTTCTGTATGTACGGCGACATGTCCTTGAGGTCCACCACCGTACGGTCGCGGGAGTAGACGCTCGCGATCTGCTTGCCCTGGTTGTCCAGGATGGTCGTGCGCTGACTGAGCTGGGGACTCTTGAGGTTGGCCGGGATCTCGTCGAAGCTCTGGACCGAGCCCTTGGCCGCGAGGCCCAGCGCGCCGGCCGCGGGCAGCGCGATGCCCGCCATCACGGCTCCGGCGAGCACACTGACACCGAGGAACTTGGCGGCCTGCTGCGTTGGCGACAGACCACCGCCCGAGCGCTTCTTTGGCATGGGGGCAGCCTAATCCGTACTGATGAGCGTTCCGAAAGGGTGACCGCATCACGGCACGGCAAAGGGGGACGCCCTACGTTCCCATTCGCCGGACACGCGCGCAGGCCTTGGCCTAAGCTGCTCTCAACTGTCACAGCAGTGCGGTCACGTATCAATACGTCCGGCGACCCCGAATCGTTCCGGGTGTACCCCATTTTTCGCACGTGGGCGTGACCGGCTTCTGAGGAGGACGTGTCCGAATCCGCCTCATGTGTCACCCGGCGCCCGTTGTGGCGCACCACAGCTGTCCTGGTTTGCCGGGATGGTCGCACATGTCGCCAGCTCACTCCCGCGGGTGATCTGCCGTTAACCCATAGTCCGTTCGGGCCATTCAAGATTGGGCCCGAAGGGGGTGTTGCGCTGTGTCCACCTTCCGTAACGTCCTCAACTGGCGGCGGTGAATATGCCGCTGCCGCCGTGGGGGAGCCTCGATTCGGGAGAGGACGGCGCCGGTATGGGCTGGGTAACCGACTGGAGTGCGCAGGCCGCCTGCCGCACTACCGATCCGGATGAACTGTTCGTTCAGGGAGCAGCGCAGAACAGGGCCAAGGCGGTGTGCACCGGTTGCCCGGTACGCACCGAATGTCTGGCCGACGCGTTGGACAACCGCGTGGAGTTCGGCGTGTGGGGAGGCATGACGGAGCGGGAGCGCCGCGCACTGCTGCGCCGCCGGCCCACCGTGACCTCCTGGCGCAGGCTCCTGGAGACCGCCCGCTCGGAGTACGAGCGCGGTGCGGGCATCGTGCCTCTCGACAACGACGAGGTGTACGAGAACTACGCGGCGGTGAGCTGAGGAAGCCGAGGGCATTCCCTCCGGCACATCCCCGGGGCACGAGGCTCCGATCCGGCATACGCCAAGGGAAACTTCCGGCGTGCGCCACGGAAGCAGGGTCGGGCTCAGGCCCGGGGCGCCGAGCGGGGTGTACGCCGATACGCCGGGGATGCGGAAGCGGCTCGGGAAGCGATGGGACGCGGGAAGCGCCGGTCGGGCCTACGCCTGGGGAAGCCACGATCGGCCTCGCCGCCCCGCCTGAGGAGACGGTGGTCGGCCTCGCGCCCGCGCGTGAGCCGCCGCTGGCGTCGGTGCCGTGCGTTCGTCTGTAGAGCCGACGCCGTTCGTGCGCAGATGCGTCAGCTGCGCCGTCCGCACAGGTGACGCACGCTGTCCGTGCATGCGTTGCTCACGTCGGCCGCGCATGTGTGACGCACGCCGCCTGCGCATGCCTCGCTCACGTCGGCCGCAGGTGTGCCACCCACGCACGTACGACCGCTCGCCCCGCATGGCGCCGCGCGGAAACAGCCACGCAGCCGACCGCGCCGCAGCGGTAGGCCGTCGGCCCCCGGGGCCCTGCTACGGCCGCTCCGTCTGCCCTGCTGTGCCCGCTGACAGCCGGGTGCCGATGTCGCGCAGGCCGACGAGGTCGTGGACGTCGCCGGGCAGCGCGGGTACTTCGACGACCGCCACCTCGGGGTGACGGGCGGTGAAACGGTCACGCGTGCGCTGCTCGCGCGAGAGCAGCTGCATGCGATCGGCGTGCAGTCGCAGCAGACCCGCGGTGAGCCGGTCGACGGAGCGCTCCGTATCGGCGGGGGAGCCTTCCTCGGAAGCTGGGGCGTCGGTAGCGGCCTCGGATGCGGGAGATCGCGAACTGCCGTATGTGTCGGGAGAGTTACGAAGTCCAGCTTTCCCGCCCCCCTGATCCACAATGCGGGGGTCCTCAAGATTTTCGGCGGCGGCGAGCGCCCGCTCGGCCGACAGCCGGCCGGCGCCGCTGCCATGGACCCGGTTCAGCACCAGACCGACCAGCGGCATCTTCTCCGCGGCCAGCCGCTCCACGAAGTACGCCGCCTCGCGCAGCGCGTCCCGCTCCGGGGCCGCGACCACCAGAAACGCCGTACCGGGCGCCTGGAGCAGCTTGTACGTGGCGTCCGCGCGCGTACGGAACCCGCCGAAGGTGGTGTCCATCGCCGCCACGAACGTCTGCACGTCCTTCAGCAGCTGACCGCCCAGCAGCTTGCCGAGCGTGCCGGTCATCATCGACATGCCGACGTTGAGGAAGGCCATGCCCGCGCGGCCGCCGAGCTTGGCGGGGGCCGTCAGCAGCCGGATCAGCCGGCCGTCCAGGAAGGAGCCGAGCCGCTTCGGCGCGTCCAGGAAGTCCAGTGCCGAACGGGACGGCGGGGTGTCGACGACGATCAGGTCCCACTCGTCCTTCGCGCGCAGCTGGCCCAGCTTCTCCATCGCCATGTACTCCTGCGTGCCCGCGAAGCCCGCCGAGAGCGACTGGTAGAAGGGGTTGGCCAGGATCGCGGCCGCGCGCTCGGGGTCCGCGTGCGCCTCCACGACCTCGTCGAAGGTGCGCTTCATGTCGAGCATCATGGCGTGCAGCTCACCCTCGCCCTCGGTGCCCTTCACTCGGCGCGGGACGTTGTCGAGGGAGTCGATGCCCATCGACTGGGCCAGCCGCCGGGCCGGGTCGATGGTGAGTACGACCACCTTGCGGCCCCGCTCGGCCGCTCTGAGGCCGAGGGCCGCCGCGGTCGTCGTCTTGCCGACCCCGCCCGAGCCGCAGCACACCACGATCCGGGTCTTCGGGTCGTCCAGCAGCGGGTCGACGTCCAGCACGCGCGCGGGGGAGAGACCGTGGGCCTTCTCCCGCCCGTCGGCCTTGGCCCGCGCGTCGGTCCTCTCCTGCCCGCGTGTCTTCTTCCGGCCCGCGGCTTTCTCCGGCCCCGCGGCCGTCCGTGCTGTTTCGGGTGCCTCGGGTGCCTCGGCCGGGTCCGGACTCATGTCAACCCCTGCTTCCGCAGCTCGGTGGCGAGTTCGTACAGGCCCGCCAGGTCCATGCCCTCGGCGAGCAGCGGCAGTTCGCCGAGCGGCAGCCCCAGCTCGCCGAGCGCCGCGCGCTGCTCCTGCTCCAGCGCGTACCGCTCGGCGTACTCCGCCGCCTGGTCCAGCAGCGGGTCCACCAGCTTCTCCGCGTTCCCGCCGCGCCGGGCCCCGCCCAGCCCGGCCGCCGAGAGCGCCTGTGCGACGGAGGAACGCTCCACGGTCCGTACGAGTTCCAGGTCGGCCGCGTCCAACACCTCCGGCCGGACCATGTTCACGATGATCCGGCCCACCGGCAGCCGTGCCGCGCGCAGTTCGGCGATGCCGTCGGCGGTCTCCTGGACCGGCATCTCCTCCAGCAGCGTCACCAGGTGCACGGCCGTCTCCGGCGACTTCAGCACCCGCATCACCGCCTGCGCCTGATTGTGTATCGGGCCGATCTTCGCCAGGCCCGCCACCTCGTCGTTCACATTCAGGAAACGGGTGATGCGGCCGGTCGGCGGGGCGTCCATGACGACGTAGTCGTACGCGAACCGCCCGGAGCGGTCCTTGCGGCGCACGGCCTCGCACGCCTTGCCGGTGAGCAGGACGTCCCGGATGCCCGGTGCGATGGTGGTGGCGAAGTCGATCGCGCCGAGCTTCTTCAGGGCCCGGCCCGCGCCGCCGAGTTTGTAGAACATCTGGAGGTAGTCCAGAAGGGCCAGTTCGGCGTCTATGGCGAGGGCGTACACCTCACCGCCGCCGGGGGCGACCGCGATCTTCCGCTCCTCGTACGGCAACGCCTCCGTCTCGAAGAGCTGGGCGATGCCCTGCCGGCCCTCGACCTCCACGAGAAGCGTCCGCTTCCCCTCGGTCGCGAGGGCCAGCGCCAGTGCGGCGGCGACCGTCGTCTTTCCGGTCCCGCCCTTGCCGCTGACGACCTGGAGCCTGCTCACGTCTTCGAGCCTAACCAGTCCGCTCGACACTCACGCGGGAGGCTGTGGATAACGCAGGTCACTGTCCCCAAGGTCACAGGTCACCTACCCCGCGGACACAGGTCGCCGTCCCCCCGGTCGCAGCGGCTACAGTCGGCCCCATGACCAAGTGGGAATACGCAACCGTGCCGCTGCTCGTCCATGCCACGAAGCAGATTCTGGACACCTGGGGCGAGGACGGCTGGGAGCTCGTCCAGGTCGTGCCCGGACCCAACAACCCCGAGCAGCTCGTGGCCTACCTGAAGCGGGAGAAGCAGGCATGAGCGCGGTCGAGGCCAAGCTGGCCGAACTGGGCCTGACCCTGCCGGAGGTCGTACCGCCGCTGGCCGCGTACCAGCCGGCCGTGCAGTCCGGTGTGTACGTCTACACCGCCGGCCAGCTGCCGATGGTCGAGGGCAAGCTGCCGGTCACCGGCAAGGTCGGCGCCGAGGTCACCGCCGAGGAGGCCAAGGACCTGGCCCGCACCTGCGCGCTGAACGCGCTGGCCGCCGTGAAGTCCGTGGTCGGTGACCTGGACCGCATCGCGCGCGTGGTGAAGGTCGTCGGCTTCGTGGCCTCCGCGTCCGACTTCACCGGGCAGCCCGGTGTCGTCAACGGCGCCAGCGAACTGCTCGGCGAGGTCCTCGGCGACAAGGGCGTGCACGCCCGCAGCGCGGTCGGCGTGGCGGTGCTGCCGCTGGACGCGCCGGTGGAGGTCGAGATCCAGGTCGAGCTCGCCCAGTAGCCCCCGGAACCGGTCCGCCGGACCGCGCTGACCTCGGGTACCTCTCGAACATTCGCACTGCGCGGGATAGCCTCCGCCCATGGCGAACGGTCAGTGGTACCCCCCGGAGTGGCCGGACCGCATCCGCGCGCTCGCGGACGGCACGCTCACCCCGGTGTCCCCGAGGCGCGCGGCCACGGTCCTGCTCCTGAAGGACACGCCGGACGGCCCCGCGGTCCACATGCTGCGCAGACGCGCCTCCATGGCCTTCGCCGGAGGCGCGTACGCGTATCCCGGCGGCGGTGTCGACCCGCGCGACGACGACCGTACGGTGCGCTGGGCGGGCCCCACGCGCGCGTGGTGGGCCGAGCGGCTCGGCGTCGACGAGTCGGGCGCCCAGGCGATCGTCTGCGCGGCCGTGCGGGAGACGTACGAGGAGGCCGGCGTCCTGCTCGCCGGGCCCGACGCCGAGTCGGTCGTCGGCGACACCACCGGGGCGGACTGGGAGGCGGACCGGGCCGCGCTGGTCGCGCGCGAGCTGTCCTTCGCCGAGTTCCTGGACCGGCGTGGGCTGGTGCTGCGCTCGGACCTGCTGGGCGCCTGGACCCGCTGGATCACCCCGGAGTTCGAGGCCCGCCGCTACGACACCTGGTTCTTCGTGGCCGCCCTGCCCGAGGGCCAGCGCACCCGGAACGCCTCCACGGAGGCCGACCGCACGGTGTGGATCCGCCCCGCCGAGGCCGCCGCCCGCTACGACAAGGGCGAGCTGCTGATGATGCCGCCCACCATCGCCACCCTGCGCCAGCTGCTGCCGTACGCCACCGCCGCCGGGACGCTCGCGGCGGCCCCGGGGCGCGACATGACGCCGGTGCTGGCCCGCGCCCGCCTCCAGGGCGATGAGATTGTCCTGTCCTGGCCGGGGCACGAGGAGTTCACGAAGCACATTCCGACGGCACCGACGACCACCGGTGGAGGCCCCGCATGACCGACGCAGCCACCCTGCCGGGCCAGCCCCGTGGCCAGGTGCTCTCCGGCCCGGCCACCGAACGGGCCGTCAACGTCCTCGCGCCCAACGCCTCCGCGATGACCCTGGACGGCACCAACACCTGGATCGTCGCCGAGCCCGACTCCGACCTGGCCGTGGTGATCGACCCGGGCCCCCTGGACGAGGGCCATCTACGCAACGTCGTCGACACCGCCGAGAAGGCCGGCAAGCGCATAGCCCTGACCCTGCTCACCCACGGCCACCCCGACCACGCCGAGGGCGCCGCCCGTTTCGCGGAACTGACCGGCACGCGCGTGCGTGCCCTCGATCCGGCGCTGCGCCTGGGCGACGAGGGCCTGGCCGCCGGGGACGTGGTCACCGTCGGCGGCCTGGAGCTGAGGGTCGTACCGACCCCCGGGCACACCGCGGACTCGCTGTGCTTCCATCTGCCGGCCGACCGGGCGGTGCTGACCGGTGACACGATCCTCGGGCGCGGTACGACGGTCGTGGCGCACCCGGACGGCCGCCTGGGGGACTATCTGGACTCCCTGCGCCGGCTGCGGTCCCTGACGGTGGACGACGGCGTGCACACGGTCCTGCCGGGTCACGGGCCGGTCCTGGAGGACGCCCAGGGCGCCGTCGAGTTCTACCTCGCCCACCGCGCCCACCGGCTCGCCCAGGTGGAGACGGCGGTCGAGGACGGCTACCGCACCCCGGCCCAGGTCGTCGCCCATGTGTACGCCGACGTCGACCGCTCCCTGTGGCCGGCGGCCGAGCTGTCGGTACGGGCCCAGCTGGACTATCTGAGCGAGCACGGGCTGATCTAGCCACGGCTCCCGGCTAGTCCGGCCTGGGTGCCTTGATGCCGTGCACGCGCGCGTACTCGTCGGCGAGCCAGGGGCCGAGGTCGTCGACGTAGGACCGCAGTACCTCCGGGTCGCCGACGGGTTCCTGGCCATGCCGCGCCGCCGTACGCAGCCGTGCGGCCCGCTCGGGGTAGTAGGCGCCGCACACCTCGGCCATCTGGCCCAGATCGCTGGTCCAGCCGTTCCAGCGGGGCATGACCAGGGTGAAGCCGGTGCGGACGAGGTGCCGGGACGTGAAGCGCACGAGGGGCCGCCTGGCCTCCTCGGTGTCCTCGGCGTCCGCGATCCGCTTGCGCCAGCGGGGCAGCCACAGCGCCAGGTCGCCGTTGGTCTCGCGGGCGAGCAGGGAGTCGGGGCGGTAGCGCGGCAGAAGCTCGGCGAGGTCCTCGCCCAGCAGCGGGGTGCACAGACAGGCCACGAACCAGCCCAGGTCGTACCGCTCCAGCTCGCTCAGCACCCGGTCCCTGCCGTACAGCAGCGTGCCGACGCCGTCGATCTGCGGGAACTCCTTGTCGACCGCCTCACCGAGCGTCCGTACGGCGTCCCGGTCGGCGTCGGCCGGTTCGTCCCGGAGCGCGACGAACAGGTCCAGGTCGCTGCGGCCCACGCGCGCGGTGCCGCGCGGGATCGACCCGTAGAGGTAGGCGCTGTGCAGCCGCGCCCCGAAGACCTCCAGCAGCCGGTCCCGCGCTATGGCCACGACAGGACGGAAAGCGGCGGGCACGCGCGCGAGGGAGCCTTCGCGCGCGATGAAGCCCTGGTCGTCGAGCCCGGGCCGACGGATCGTTTCAGCCATGGGGCAACTGTGCCGCCCGGGAGACGGCCGCGCTGGGCAATTTCGGCGCGGCCGGCATCAGCGGCCCAGGCGGCAGCCCGGAGCGGCAAGGACAGCGGGGCCCGGCTCGCGAGAAGCGGACCCCGAGGTCGTACGGCCTGGACGGGCGTCACCGCGAGCGCTTGGCCAGCCTCTCCACGTCCAGCAGGATGACGGCCCGCGCCTCCAGGCGGAGCCACCCGCGCTGGGCGAAGTCCGCCAGTGCCTTGTTCACGGTCTCGCGCGAGGCGCCGACCAGCTGGGCCAGCTCCTCCTGCGTCAGGTCGTGGACGACGTGGATGCCCTCCTCGGACTGCACGCCGAAGCGGCGCGACAGGTCCAGCAGGGCGCGTGCCACGCGGCCGGGGACGTCGGAGAAGACCAGGTCGGACATCGCGTCGTTGGTCCTGCGCAGACGGCGGGCGACGGCGCGCAGCAGGGCGCCGGCCACCTCCGGGCGGGCGTTCAGCCAGGGCTGGAGGTCGCCGTGGCCGAGACCGAGCAGCTTGACCTCGGTCAGCGCGGTCGCGGTCGCCGTACGGGGGCCCGGGTCGAAGAGCGACAGCTCGCCGATCAGCTCGCCGGGTCCGACGACGGCCAGCATGTTCTCGCGGCCGTCGGGGGAGGTGCGGTGCAGCTTGACCTTGCCCTCGGTGACGACGTACAGCCGGTCACCCGGGTCGCCCTCGTGGAACAGGGAGTCGCCGCGTGCGAGGGTCACCTCACTCATGGAGGCGCGAAGCTCCGCGGCCTGCTCGTCGTCGAGAGCCGCGAAGAGCGGGTTGCGCCGCAGAACGTCGTCCACTGAGTTCTCTCCTTGTCGACCTGCTCAGGGGATCTTGCTCCCCCGAGTGCCAGGGGACCGTGTTCCCCATTTTGCCGGACGGTCCAAACAGTGTGATCTGTCACAAGGATGCCGCACAGGTGTCCCGAGGTAAGCGTCAGGGGTCCAATCGGGGACCGATCCACCGGGTCCGGAGCGGATGTCGGTGCCGGGCTCTAGGCTGGCCGGGTGTCCAAATCGCCGGTGAGAGCACAGGCCAAGGGGGCTTAGCGGGTGGTTGTACGTCGCGATTCCGCTGTGGGCGAACAGGGCTCCGGCGGCAGTAGGAAAACGGGAAAAACGGCAAAAAAGGTCACGCCGACCAAGAAGGCGGCCTCGAAGAAGGCGGCGCCGGCCAAGGCGGCGGCCACCAGCAAGAAGGCGGCGCCCGCCAAGAAGGCAGCCCCAGCCCGGAAGGCCGCCTCGGCGAAGAAGGCCGCCTCGGCGAAGAAGGTCGCCCCCGCCAAGAAGGTCGTGGCCACCGGCGAGGCCGTGGTCCTGAAGAAGGCGGCGCCCGCCAAGACGGTCGCCGTGAAGCCGCCGAAGGAGGAGTCCCGCACCGCCCTGGTCCGCCGCGCCCGCCGCATCAACCGCGAGCTGGCCGAGGTGTACCCGTACGCCCACCCCGAGCTGGACTTCGACAACCCCTTCCAGCTGCTGGTCGCCACCGTGCTGTCGGCCCAGACCACCGACCTGCGCGTCAACCAGACCACCCCGGCGCTCTTCGCGAAGTACCCGACCCCCGAGGACCTGGCCGCCGCCAACCCGGAGGAGGTCGAGGAGATCCTTCGCCCCTGCGGGTTCTTCCGGATGAAGACCAAGTCGGTCATGGGGCTGTCCAAGGCCCTCGCGGAGGACTTCGGCGGCGAGGTGCCCGGCAGGCTGGAGGACCTGGTCAAGCTGCCCGGCGTCGGCCGCAAGACCGCCTTCGTCGTGCTGGGCAACGCCTTCGGGCGGCCGGGGATCACCGTGGACACCCACTTCCAGCGGCTCGTGCGCCGCTGGCAGTGGACCGAGGAGAGCGACCCGGACAAGATCGAGGCCGCCGTCGGCGCGCTGTTCCCGAAGAGCGAGTGGACCGACCTGTCCCACCATGTGATCTGGCACGGCCGCCGTATCTGCCACGCCCGCAAGCCCGCCTGCGGCGCCTGCCCGATCGCCCCGCTCTGCCCGGCCTACGGCGAGGGCGAGACCGACCCCGAGAAGGCGAAGAAGCTCCTGAAGTACGAGAAGGGCGGCTTCCCCGGCCAGCGCCTGAAGCCCCCGCAGGCCTACCTGGACGCGGGCGGCAGGCCGGCCCCGCCGCTGGGGGCCGCGTGACGGAACGATCTCGGGGTCCTCGGGCGTTGGACGGACAGAGCGAGGGGGGTGGCGATGGCGAGGGCCAGTGAGACGCGGGGCGGCGCGGTGACGCTGAGCAAGGAGGGGCTTCCGGAGTGGCTGGCGCCCGTGGTGCGGGCCGCCGAGACGGTCGAGCCGCTCCAGCTGAGCCGCTTCCTGCCGCCGGAGAACGGCTCGGGCCGCAAGTCGGCCGTGCTGATCCTGTTCGGCGAGGGCGAGCGCGGCCCGGAGCTGCTGCTGATGGAGCGCGCCGGCTCCCTGCGCTCGCACGCCGGGCAGCCGTCCTTCCCCGGCGGCGCGCTCGACCCCGAGGACGGCGATCCGCACCGCGACGGACCGCTCAGGGCCGCGCTGCGCGAGGCCGAGGAGGAGACCGGCCTGGACCCCTCCGGCGTCCAGCTCTTCGGCGCGCTGCCCGCGCTGTACATCCCGGTCAGCGGTTTCGTCGTCACGCCCGTGCTCGGCTGGTGGCGCGAGCCCAGCCCGGTGGGCGTCGTCGACCCGAACGAGACGGCGCGGGTGTTCACGGTCCCCGTGGCGGATCTCACGGACCCCGCCAACCGAGCCACCGCCGTCCACCCCAGCGGCCACCGAGGTCCGGCATTCCTGGTCGAATCGGCCCTGGTGTGGGGTTTCACGGCCGGGGTGATCGACCGTCTGCTGCATTTCGCGGGCTGGGAGCGCCCCTGGGACAGAGAGAAGCAGGTCCCACTCGACTGGCGCGCATGACAGGGTGATCCCGTGAACGTGCTGGACATCCTGTTGCTGGTCGCGGCCGTCTGGTTCGCGGTGGTGGGCTACCGCCAGGGCTTCGTCGTCGGCATCCTGTCGGTGATCGGGTTCCTGGGCGGCGGCCTCGTCGCCGTGTACACGCTTCCCGTGATCTGGGACGCCGTGACCGGTAACGCGAACGTCGGCACCACCGCCGCCGTGGTCGCCGTGGTCGTCGTCATCGTCTGCGCCTCCGTCGGCCAGGCCCTGACCACCCACCTCGGCAACAAGCTGCGCCGGTACATCACCTGGTCCCCGGCCCGCGCCTTGGACGCCACCGGCGGCGCCCTGGTCAATGTCGTCGCCATGCTGCTGGTGGCCTGGCTGATCGGCTCCGCCCTGGCCGGCACCACCCTGCCGACGCTCGGCAAGGAGGTCCGCGGCTCCAAGGTGCTCCTCGGTGTCTCCCGCGCGCTGCCCGCGCAGGCCAACACCTGGTTCGCGGACTTCTCCTCCGTCCTCGCGCAGAACGGCTTCCCGCAGGTCTTCAGCCCGTTCGCCAACGAGCCGATCAAGGACGTCCAGCCGCCCGACCCGGCCCTCGCGAACAGCCCGGTCGCCGCCCGCGCCCAGCGCTCCATCGTCAAGGTGACCGGCACCGCCCAGAGCTGCGGCAAGGTGCTGGAGGGCACCGGCTTCGTCTTCGCGAACCGCCGGGTCATGACCAACGCGCACGTCGTCGGCGGCGTCGACGCGCCCACCGTGCAGATAGGCGGCGAGGGCCGCAGGTACGCCGCCAAGGTGGTCCTGTACGACTGGAAGCGCGACATCGCCGTACTCGACGTACCCGACCTGAAGACGAACGCCCTGCGGTTCTCCGCGCAGGACGCGGCCGGCGGTGACGGCGCGATCGTCGCGGGCTTCCCGGAGAACGGCTCGTACGACGTGCGCGCCGCGCGCGTGCGCGGGCGCATCACGGCCAATGGCCCGGACATCTACCACCGCGGCACCGTCCGCCGCGACGTCTACTCGCTGTACACGACCGTCCGCCAGGGCAACTCGGGCGGCCCGCTGCTCACCCCCGACGGCCGGGTGTACGGCGTGGTGTTCGCCAAGTCCCTCGACGACGCCGAGACCGGTTACGCCCTCACGGCGGACGAGATCCAGCCCGACGTCCAGCGGGGACGTACGGCGAGCGAGCAGGTGGGTACGGACAGCTGCGCCCTGTGACCCCCCGGACAGCCCGGGAGGGGCGTCAGCCGCGTGGGTGGCGCAGACGCACCGAGACCCAGCGTGCCCGGCGGCGCAGGATGCGCGGAATCCCCACCCGGAGGTCCGCTTCCGCGAGTTGCGGATTGCCTCGCTGAGACGTGCTCACACCGGCGCCGGAGCGGCGGTTGCGGGGTGCGTCACTGTAGTCGTGCGTCCAGCCCATACCCCGACGCATGCCCCTGCCCGAAGGTCGATAACCGCCTGAGCGCCGCCCAATTGGCCTATGCGGCGGGCATGTGGCCGTTCGGCGGACAACTGTTCAGGAACCGGATACTCCACGCATCGAAACGTCACCGCACGGTCACCGGTGTCCATCACCGATACGGGTGAACCGCACCGCAGTATGTGACCGGCGCGGGCGGGCGTCACCGGTCCGGTTCGGGATCCTTCAGCCAGTTGACGAGCTCGGTGGAGAAGGCGGCGGGATCCTCCTCGTGCGGGAAGTGGCCGAGGCCGTCGAACAGGCGCCAGCGGTACGGCGCTTCGACGTACTCACCCGACCCGGCGGCGCTGCGCGTGCGCGTCACCGGGTCCAGCGAGCCGTGCAGATGCAGCGTGGGCACCCGCACCGGCCGCTTCATCCTGCGGTTGAACTGGATGCCGTCCGGGCGGGCCAGCGAGCGCACCAGCCAGCGGTAGGGCTCGATCGAGCAGTGCGCGGTCGACGGGATGCACATGGCCCGCTGGTAGGTCTGCACGGCCGCCTCCTCCGGCGGCTGCGGCCCGGACCAGTCCCGGAGCAGCCGGCCCACCAACGCGCCGTCATCTGCGGTGAGTTGACGTTCCGGAAGCCATGGCCGCTGGAAACCCCAGATGTAGGAGTTGGCGGCCGTCTGCCGGGCGTCACGCAGCATCGCCGCGCGCCAGCGCCGCGGATGCGGCATGGAGACGACCGCGAGCCGCCGTACGAGCTTGGGGCGCATCGCCGCCGCGGTCCACGCCAGATAGCCGCCCAGGTCATGGCCGACCAGCGCCGCGTCCGGTTCGCCGAGCGAGCGGATCACGCCGGTGACGTCGAGCGCGAGGTTGGCGGGGTCGTACCCGCGGGGCGTGCGGTCGCTGCCGCCGACGCCCCGCAGGTCCATCGCCACCGCCCGGTAGCCCGCGTCCGCGAGCGCGACCAGCTGGTGCCGCCAGGTCCACCAGAACTGCGGGAAGCCGTGCAGCAGCAGCACCAGGGGGCCGTCGCCGAGCTCGGCGATGTGGAAGCGCGCGCCGTTCGCGGCGACGTCCCTGTGCGTCCAGGGACCATCGATGCGTACGGCCGAGGGGGCTGGGTCCGTCATGACTGTGAGCGTGCCACAGCCTCGATGGCCGCGGGGGTGCGGTCCTCGGGCAGCTCCGCGCGCGGGTGCGGCTTGGCGTTCTGCAGTACGCCCGCCGTCTCCTTCATGGAGGCGGCCACCTTCTGCGGGCCCTTGCTCTTCTTGGCCTTCTTCGCGAACAGCGCGCCGATCAGCGCGAGGAGGCCGGCGAGGACCACGTTCGCCGCGAAGGACAGCACGAAGCAGATCGCCAGGTTCCAGCCGCTCCAGGTGCGGATGCCGTAGGCGAGCGCGAAGTTGAGCATCGGGAGCGAGAAGACGAGCAGCACCAGGGCCGCCGAGAACGCGCCGCCGCTGGCCGCGCCGCGCTTGACGTCCTGCTTCAGCTGGGCCTTGGCCAGGGCGATCTCGTCGTGCACCAGCGCCGACAATTCGGTCGTCGCCGAGGCGAACAGCTGGCCGATGCTGCGTTCGGCGCCGACCGGGCTGCCGTCGGGTGCGCTCATCGCGTTCTCCCTTACGAGGTGTCTCGTGCCGCGGTGGCCGTGCCGTCGTACGTCATGCGCGTGCCGTACGTAGCCGGCGGATCCGCTCGTGTGGCCGTCTAGTTTTGTACCGTCTCGTCAGATCATGCCGGACGGTCGTCCTCCTCGCCTGCCCCGCCCGGCACTTCCTGAAGCTCGTGGCGCGCGGCGGCGGCCTTCTCGGCGGCGATCCGGCGGTGTTCGGCGGCCTTGCGCTCGTGGATCTCGGCCATGCGCAGGTGGTAGGCCGGGTCGTCCTGTTCGTAGACGTCCGGGATGCCGTCGAGGTCCTCGTCGCGCTCCTCTTCCTCGCACAGCCTGCGGTACTTGGCATTGCGTATCTTCAGCAGCAGCGTCGCGCACACGGCAGCGAGGAGCGATCCGATGAGGACGGCCGCCTTGATCTCATCGGTGAGGACGGCGTCGCCGGCGAAGGCGAGTTCGCCGATGAGCAGGGAGACGGTGAAGCCGATGCCGGAGAGGGAGGCGACGGCGAAGACGTCGGCCCAGGCGAGCTCCTCGCTGAGGGAGGCGCGGGTGAAGCGCACGGTCAGCCAGGTGCCGCCGAAGATGCCGATCGTCTTGCCGACGACCAGGCCGAGGACGACGCCGAGCGTCTCCGGCTTGGTGAGCACGTCCCCGAGTGCTCCGCCGGAGACCTTCACCCCGGCGCTGAAGAGCGCGAACAGCGGTACGGCCAGCCCGGCGGACAGGGGCCGCACCAGGTGCTCGATGTGCTCGCCGGGCGAGTGCTGCTCGCCCTCCCGAGTGGTGCAGCGCAGCATCAGGCCCATCGCCACGCCGGCGATGGTGGCGTGCACGCCGCTGTTGTACATCAGCGCCCAGATCACCACGCCGAGCGGCACATACACGTACCAGCCGCGGACTCCCCTGCGCAGCAGCAGCCAGAACACCGCCAGTCCGGCGGCGGCCCCGCCGAGCGCGGCGAAGTTCAGCCGGTCGGTGAAGAAGATCGCGATGATCAGGATCGCGAAGAGGTCGTCGACCACCGCGAGGGTGAGCAGGAAGGCGCGCAGGGAGCTGGGCAGGGAGGTACCGATGACCGCGAGCACGGCGAGCGCGAAGGCGATGTCGGTCGCGGTGGGCACCGCCCAGCCCTGCGTCGAGCCGTGCCCGGTGAGGGTGGTGAGGGCGTAGACGAGCGCGGGTACGGCCATGCCGCACAGTGCGGCCACCACGGGCAGGACGGCCGCCCTGCGGTCGCGCAGGTCCCCGGCGACCAGCTCCCGCTTGAGCTCGATACCGGCCACGAAGAAGAACACCGCGAGCAGGCCGTCGGCGGCCCAGTGCGCCAGGGAGAGGTTCAGGCCGAGCGCCGCGGGGCCGAGGTGGAAGCGGCTGACGGACTCGTAGCTGTGGTGCAGAGCGGGGATGTTCGCCCAGATCAGCGCAGCCACGGCGGCGAGGAGCAGCAGGACACCGCCGACGGTCTCGGCCCGCAGCGCGTCCGCCACGAAGGCCCGCTCGGGCAGGGAGAGACGTCCGAGCACCTTGCGGGGAGTTCTACGGGTGCGGGGTGCGGCCACGGCGGGGACCTCCGGGTCGTACGGCGATGATCACGCCGTCGCGCGGATCGCCGACGGCGTCGCCGACCAGACTTCCCGGCACACCCTGAGATCGCCATTTTACTCTGTTTTGACGCCAGAGGTTAGTGAGCCGAACGAAGGAGGGTGCCCGGTGGCGAAACCGGGCACCCTCGCTGCCGTTCCGCCTAGTCCTCGCTGGGCGCCGCAGGCAGCTTCGTCTGGATCAGGTCCATGACTGTGCTGTCGGTCAGCGTGGTCACATCACCGAGCTGACGGTTCTCGGCCACGTCCCGCAGCAGACGGCGCATGATCTTGCCGGAGCGGGTCTTCGGCAGCTCGGCCACCGGCAGGATCCGCTTGGGCTTGGCGATCGGGCCGAGCGTGGCACCCACGTGGTTGCGCAGCTCGCCGACGAGCGCCTCGGTCTCCGCGGCCGTGCCGCGCAGGATCACGAACGCGACGATCGCCTGGCCGGTGGTCTCGTCGGCGGCACCGACGACGGCCGCCTCGGCGACCGACGGGTGCGAGACGAGCGCCGACTCCACTTCGGTGGTGGAGATGTTGTGCCCGGACACGAGCATCACGTCGTCGACCCGGCCCAGCAGCCAGATGTCGCCGTCGTCGTCCTTCTTCGCGCCGTCACCGGCGAAGTACTTGCCCTCGAAGCGGGACCAGTAGGTGTCGATGAACCGCTGGTCGTCGCCCCAGATGGTGCGCAGCATCGACGGCCACGGCTCGGTCAGCACCAGGTAGCCACCGCCGCCGTCGGGCACCTCGTTCGCCTCGTCGTCGACGACGGTCGCGGAGATGCCGGGCAGCGGGGTCTGCGCGGAGCCGGGCTTGGCCTCGGTGACGCCGGGCAGCGGCGAGATCATCATCGCGCCGGTCTCGGTCTGCCACCAGGTGTCCACGACGGGCGTCCTGTCCGCGCCGATGTGCTTGCGGTACCAGATCCACGCCTCGGGGTTGATGGGCTCACCCACCGAGCCGAGGACGCGCAGGGAGGACAGGTCGAACTTGGCGGGGATGTCGTCGCCCCACTTCATGAACGTCCGGATCGCCGTCGGCGCGGTGTAGAGGATCGTGACCTTGTACTTCTGCACGATCTCCCAGAACCGGCCCTGGTGCGGGGTGTCCGGCGTGCCCTCGTACATCACCTGCGTCGCGCCGTTGGCCAGCGGACCGTACACGATGTACGAGTGCCCGGTGACCCAGCCGACGTCGGCCGTGCACCAGTACACGTCCGTCTCCGGCTTGAGGTCGAAGACCGCCCAGTGCGTGTACGCCGTCTGGGTGAGGTAGCCGCCGGAGGTGTGCAGGATGCCCTTCGGCTTACCGGTCGTGCCGGAGGTGTAGAGGATGAACAGCGGGTGCTCCGACTCGAACGCCTCCGGGGTGTGCTCGGCGGACTGCCGCTCGACGCGCTCGTGCCACCACACGTCCCGGCCCTCGGTCCACGCCACGTCCTGACCGGTACGGCGCACCACCAGCACATGCTCGACGTTGTCGACCTTGGAGATCGCCTCGTCCACGGCCGGCTTGAGGGCGGACGGCTTGCCGCGCCGGTAGCCACCGTCGGCGGTGATGACCACCTTGGCGTCGGCGTCCTGGATGCGCGTCGCGAGTGCGTCCGCCGAGAAGCCGCCGAAGACCACCGAGTGCGCGGCACCGATCCGGGCCGAGGCCAGCATCGCGATCGCGGTCTCCGGGATCATCGGCATGTAGATGGCGATCCGGTCGCCCTTGCGGACACCCAGCTCCAGCAGGGCGTTGGCCGCCTTGCAGACCTCGTCCTTCAGCTCGGCGTAGGTGATCGAGCGGCTGTCGCCGGGCTCACCCTCGAAGTGGATGGCGACACGGTCCCCGTGTCCCGCCTCCACATGCCGGTCCACGCAGTTGTAGGCGACGTTCAGCTCGCCGTCCTTGAACCACTTCGCGAACGGCGGGTTCGACCAGTCCAGCGTCTCGGTCGGTTCCTTGGCCCAGGTCAGCCGGCGGGCCTGCTCGGCCCAGAAGCCGAGCCTGTCAGCCTTGGCCTGTGCATACGCCTCCGCGGTGACGTTGGCGTGCGCGGCCAGGTCGGCGGGGGGCGCGAACCTGCGTTCTTCCTTGAGCAGGTTGGCCAGGCTCTCGTTACTCACGACATCTCCCTTTCGAAGGGTGTCCGTTGTGTCCCAGGCCACAGCTCATCAGACGCGGGGGTCCGATGACAAGGGTCATCGGCTAAATTGGTTTAGACCTGTTGGTGAGTCCTTTTCCCGGGCCGAGCCGCGAGCCTGTCACGCCGGACTGCGTGCCTCCCTCACAGGCGCCCCGTCCGTGACACTTCCCCGGACGTCCTCGAACGCGCCGTGTCCCTCCCCCTCGTTACCCGCCAGCAAGTACGCCTGTGCCTCGCCCACGTGGAAGTACATCCCGTGCAGCTCCAGTCCGCCCCTGGCCAGCGCGCGGGCCACCGGGCCGTGCGCCCGCAGGTGCTCCAGCTGCTGGATCACGTTGATCAGGCACAGCTGCTCCACCGCGTCCGCCGGGGCCCGCCCGGCGAGCCGGGGCAAGCCGCGCCGGTGCCCGGCCATCCGCGCCAGACTCGGCAGCCCGTGCTGCAGCCAGCGGCGCAACGGGGTCTCCTCGTCCGCGTCGGTCGCGGTCAGCAGCGCCTGCATCGCCCCGCACCCCGAGTGCCCGCACACGGTGATGGAGCGCACGCCGAGCACCTCCACCGCGTACTCGACGGCGGCCGCCACCGACTCGTTGCCGTGCTCCTCGCCCGGCATCGGCACCAGGTTGCCGATGTTGCGGACGACGAACAGATCGCCGGGACCACTGGCGGTGATCATCGACGTGACGAGCCGGGAGTCGGCACAGGTGAGGAAGAGTTGCGCGGGCCGCTGGCCCTCCCGGGCTAGCCGCGCCAGCTCGTCCCGTACCAGCGGCGCGGTGTGGCGCTGGAACGAGCCGATCCCGCGGACCAGTTCGCGCCCGGCCGCCCGTCCCGCCGGGGCGGTGACTGCCTCCTGGAGGCAAGACCGGTGATTTCGCCAGGGCATCCAGGGCCGACACCGGCACGCGACGGATGGGGGTGGTCCCGTGGGCGGGGGTGGTTCGGTGGGAGGGGTTGGCTTGGTGGGCGGGGGTGGATCTGTGGGCGGGGCTGGCTTGGTGGGCGGGGTCTGTCCGGTGGGCGGGGGTGGATCTGTGGGTGGGGGCTGTTCGGTGGATGGGATCGACCCGGTGGATGGGATCGACCCGGTGGGCGGGTTCGGCCCGGTGGGTGGGGGCGGTTCGGTGGATGGGTTCGACCCGGTGGGCGAGGTCGGCCCGGTGGGTGGGGGCGGTTCGGCGGACGGGGTCTGTCCGGTGGGCGGGGTCGGTGTGGCGGACGGGGTCTGTCCGGTGGGCGGGGTCGGTGTGGCGGTCAGGGTCGGTTCGATGGGCGGGGTCGGTGTGGCGGTCAGGGTCGGTTCGATGGGCAGGGTCGGAGTGGCGGTCAGGGTCGACCCGGTGGGCTGATTCGGCTCGGCGGTCAGGGCAGGTGCGGCGGTCCGGATTCCGCCGCGTCTGCCCCTCAGCTCGGCCGTACCGCCGCGTGCGGTGTGGGAGCTGCGCCAGTCCTGCAGCGACTCGTATGCCGCGTGGTCCATGAACGAACCGTCCAACTCCACGACGACGTGGGCGCCTTGGGGTACGAGATGCAGGGACCGGCTGAGCCGGGGCACCGCGAGGAACGTCAGCTGACCTCGGATTCTTACGTGATGGACTCCTTCCTTCTCTTCGTGGGTGATGTGGGTGCGGGCGAGGCGGCGCAGGGCGACGGCGACCGCCACGGCGACCCCGAGGAGCACGCCCTGCAGGACGCCGAGGAGCACCACACCGAGTGTGGTCGCGGCGTAGGCCAGCACTTCGCGGTGGCGCGTCACCGTGCGGATGTGGTGCAGGGACACCATCTGGATACCGACGGCCATGACCAGGGCGGCGAGGGAGGCGAGCGGGATCTCCTCCAGGGCCGGAACCATCAGCAACGCGGCGACTACTACGAGAACGCCGTGCAGCATCGTGGAGTTCCGGCTCACCGCACCCGATTTCACATTCGCGGTGCTGCGCACGGCCACCCCGGCCACCGGCAGTCCGCCGAGCGCCCCGGAGACCATGTTGGCGGCGCCCTGGCCCAGCAGCTCTCGGTCCAGGTCGGAGCGGCCGACGCGGGGGACCGGGCAAGGACGGGCCGCGACCAGTTTGTCCACGGCCACCGCACCGAGCAGCGACTGCACGCTGCACACCAGGGTAGTGGTGAGCACCGCGGCGGCGAGGCCGGGCGCCGCGCCCTCGGGCAGTCCGGCCAGGGCGTGGCTGCGCCACGACGGCAGGTCGACCCGGGGCAGGGTCAGGCCGGCGAGGGCCGCCGTGGCGGTGGCCCCGGCGACGGCGACGAGGGCGGCCGGCACGCGCCGGAGCGTCCGGCCGGTGCGACCGGGCAGGCGGGGCCAGGCCAGCAGCAGCGCGAGCGTCAGTGCGCTCATCGAGACGGCGGCCGGATGCAGATGGGCCAACTCGGCAGGCAGCGCACGGACGTTGGCGAGAACGGAGCTGTCCGGACTGCCGCCGAGCACGATGTGCAGTTGGGCGACGGCGATGGTGATGCCGATCCCGGCGAGCATGCCGTGCACCACGGCCGGGCTGACCGCGAGCGCGCCGCGCGCCACCCGCAGGCAGCCGAGGCCGAGTTGGGCCAGTCCGGCGAGGACGGTGATGCCGCAGGTCGCCCGCCAGCCGTAGCGGTGGATCAGGTCGGCGGTGACCACGGTGAGTCCGGCGGCGGGACCGCTGACCTGGAGCGGGCAGCCGCCGAGCCGGCCGGCGACGAGTCCGCCCACGGCGGCGGCGACGAGGCCGGCCTGGAGCGGGGCACCGGTGGCCAGGGCGATGCCGAGGGACAGGGGCAGAGCGATCAGGAACACCGCGACGGACGCCGAGAGGTCGGCGCCCGCCACGGGGAAGCGGCGCCAGCGGCCGGGCGGCGGGCTGTGCGGCGGGCGCGGATGCTGGGTGTGCGGGGGTGCGCAGGCTGACATGGTCCCGTCTCCTCCGGGGCGGCGGGATGGAGCAATGCTTGGCAAAGGAAACGTAATGGCATGTAAAGAGCGAACATAGCTTTTCGTGGCAAATGGCTCGCGCGGTCCCTCGTGTGAGCGAACTAATCATTTGATTGGCTTGTCGCACCGCTTCCTTCTCGGCTCTGTGTGATCTTGGCGGCAGCGTCGGTCCAAGCCCGGCACATCACCAGAAAACGGCCCTCGCCAGCGCGTGTCCGAGAGAAGGAAGAAGGTGGGCGGAACATGGCCGCCACCCAGAGGATCGCCGTCGGCGCCATGGTCGCCGCGGCCTGTGCCGCCTCGCTGGCCGGTTGTGCGACCGGCTCCCACGCCTCGAAGGAAGGGACGTCCGGCCCGCAGAAGGGTGCCCCGGCGGCCCCGGCACCCCAGAGCGTGTTCCGGCTGATCGGTGACGGATCCACCGCGTACACCGGCTCGCAGCCGCATCTGCCCAGACCCGAGCGGCTGAAGCCCGGTGAGAAACCGCCACAGTTCGTGGTGTTCTCCTGGGACGGCGCGGGCGAGGACAGCCAGAAGCTGTTCTCGCACTTCCGTGAGGTCTCCAAGGAGAACCACGCGACCATGACGTACTTCCTCAGCGGCGTGTACATGCTGCCGGAGGAGAAGCGCGAGCTGTACAAGCCGCCCCAGCACTCGCCGGGCAGCTCCGACATCGGCTTCAACGACGAGAAGGGAATCGCCGACACCGTCAAGCAGGCACGGCTGGCCTGGTTGGAGGGCAATGAGATCGGCACGCACTTCAACGGCCATTTCTGCGGGTCCAACGGCGGGGTCGGCACCTGGTCGGTGGCGGAGTGGAAGAGCGAGATCGCCCAGGCCAAGCAGTTCGTGAAGTCCTGGAAGACCAACACCGGCATGAAGGAGTCGGCCCCGCTGCCCTTCGACTACGACAAGGAGCTGATCGGCGCCCGT
Source organism: Streptomyces sp. NPDC007856 (assembly GCF_042868225.1). Taxonomy (NCBI): domain Bacteria; kingdom Bacillati; phylum Actinomycetota; class Actinomycetes; order Kitasatosporales; family Streptomycetaceae; genus Streptomyces; species Streptomyces sp. NPDC007856. Next base: position 640,575 of record NZ_JBIAEC010000003.1, read on the forward strand.
ACGCCCTGCCTGGAGGGCCGGCAGAACTTCACGAAGGCGGCCCGCGAGTTGGGCTTCCGCTACGACTCCAGCGGAGTCAACAACCAGGTGTGGCCCAAGAAGAAGGACGGCCTGTGGGACCTGTCGATGCAGCTGGTGCCCTTCCCCGGGCACACCTATGAGCAGCTGACCATGGACTACAACTTCATGGTCAGCCAGTCCGGCACCAAGACCCAGGGCGACGCGGGCAAGTTCGGCTACTGGGGCGACCAGATGCGCGACGGCCTGGTCAAGGGCTTCCACCGGGCCTACGACGGCAACCGCGCGCCGCTGATCATCGGCAACCACTTCGAGTCCTGGAACGGCGGCACGTACATGCGCGCCGTCGAGGACACGGTGAAGGAGGTGTGCAACAAGCCCGACGTCCGCTGTGTGTCCTTCCGCCAACTGGTCGACTGGCTGGACGCACAGGACCCGAAGATCCTTCAGAAACTGCGCACCCTGGCGGTGGGCGAGGCCCCCAGGCAGGGCTGGGCGTCCTTCCTCTCCGGCCGCCCGGCCCCGGCACCCAAGGGCGTGCCCGGGGCACCGGCGGTCAGGCAGTAGGCGTCACAGGCAAACCGTAGGTGTCACGCTCAAGCCGTAGCTCTCACACGGAACTTGTGATCTCCGCGCCGAGGCTCTCGTCGAGCACGAAGGCGGGGTCGACCTGCGCCGCCAGATCGGCCCCGGTGCGCTCGTTGCCCCACGCCTCGGCGTTCTTCAGGTGGAAGTGCACCATCTGACGGGTGTAGCGCTCCCAGTCCCGCAGGTCGTATGTAGCGTCGGCGGTGGCCCGAAGGGTGTGCAGTGCCTGGGCGTTGGCCTCCTCCAGCAGTTCGAACCGGGGCGGACGGCCCTTCTCCATGGCGCGCACCCAGTCCGAGCGGCCGACGGTCACGAGCAGGTCGTCACCGACCTCCTCGCGAAGGAAGTCGATGTCGTCCTGTTCCTGGATCTTGTTGCCGACGACCTTCAGGGCGACGCCGAAGTCGCGGGCGTACTCCTTGTACTGGCGATAGACGGAGACCCCCTTCCGGGTCGGCTCGGCGACGAGGAACGTCATGTCGAAGCGGGTGAACATGCCGGAGGCGAAGGAGTCCGAACCGGCCGTCATGTCGACCACGACGTACTCGTCGGGGCCGTCGACGAGGTGGTTCAGGAACAGCTCCACCGCTCCCGTCTTGGAGTGGTAGCAGGCGACCCCCAGGTCGGCGTCCGTGAAGGGGCCGGTGACCATCAAACGGACGGCGCCGCCCTCGAGTTCCACCGGCCGCGCGCAGGCGTCGTAGACCGGATTCGGCTCTCGCACCCGGACCAGCCGCGAGCCCTCGCCGGGCGGTGTCGTCTTGATCATCGTGGCGGCGGAGGCGATGCGCGGGTTGCTGCCGCGCAGATAGTCCTTGATCAGCGGCAGCCGCTCGCCCATGGCGGGCAGCGCTGTGGCCTCCGCCTCGTCGAGGCCGAGCGCGGGCCCGAGGTGCTGGTTGATGTCCGCGTCGATGGCGACCACCGGGGCGCCGGCGGCCACGAGGTGGCGGATGAACAGGGAGGAGAGCGTGGTCTTGCCGCTGCCGCCCTTCCCGACGAAAGCAATTTTCATATTCACCAACGGTAGTCGGTTGGTAGCTGTAAGTGGCAGTCGGGAGTGAAGAAGACCACTCCTTCGAGGGGTTGGGCGATGGGATGCGTAGGGTCGTACTCATGAGTACGACAGGCGCGAACGCCGACCCGCTCGCGGCCCTGGGCTCGCTGCCCGGTGTGGCCGACTCCGTGGAATCCGTGCGCAAGGCCGTGGACCGGGTCTACGGGCACCGGATCATGCGGCGCCGCAGTGCCGAGATCACCTCCGAGGCGGCCCTGCGCGCTGCCCGTGGCTCCGCCGCCCTGTCCGGCGCCGACTGGGCCCTGGAGGAGGTGCGGCGGCGTACCGACTTCGGCGGCGACGCGGAGGCGCGCGTCATGGGTGCGGCCCTCAGGCTGTCGGCGGAGGCGGGACAGCTGCTGTCCATCTGGCGGCAGTCGCCCCTCCGGGTCCTGGCGCGGCTGCACCTGGTGGCCGCGGCGAGCAAGGACGACGAGGTCGGCAGGCCGCGCCAGGCCGGCGAGCCGGTGGACGAACCGCTGGTCGAGCTGCCGCTGCCGGACGCGGCGGAGGTCTCCGGGCGGCTGGAGGGGCTCGCGGACCTGATCATCGCGGGGACGTCCGCGCCCGCGCTGGTCACGGCCGCCGTGGTGCACGGCGAGCTGCTCGCGCTGCGGCCCTTCGTGTCCCACAACGGCCTGGTCGCACGCACGGCCGAACGGATTGTGCTGATCGGAAGCGGCCTGGACCCGAAGGCGATCTGCCCGGCCGAGGTCGGCCACGCCGAGCTGGGCCGCGCCTCCTATCTGGCGGCGCTGGACGGATATGTCTCCGGCACCCCCGAGGGTATGGGGGCCTGGATCGCGCACTGCGGCCGGGCGATCGAGCTGGGTGCGCGCGAGTCGACGGCGGTGTGCGAGGCGCTGCAGCGCGGCGCGGCCTGATAAGGCGCCCGGCGGGCCCCGGACATGAATGCGGCGGTACGAGTCTTCGTACCGCCGCTGGCATGTTCACCGGGTTACCAAGCGTCCTCGATATCTGCCCATCAGGTCGGGGACTTTGCCCGTCACCTGGTGCGGCTGGCCCGTAATCGACGGGTCGACGTCGCGTGGGTGCCCGGTGTCCATGCGTGGTCCGTGGGCCAAGTGCGTAGTGGTAGGTGATCCTCTCGGATGTCCCTTTGGTCTCGCGGGCCTAAGGTCTTTGTACCGCGCGCCGGGAGGAAGCGAAACCCTTGCCTCCGGTTCTTTTACCTTTAGGTTCAAACGAGGGCGAAACGGGCCCAGTCCCGACGGTGCTTCTGTGTCAGGCGGTGCTCCGGCGTCGGCTGGCGTACCAGACGAGGCCGGCGGTTGCGGCCGCCGCTCCTATGGCCGCCGCCGCGACCAGCGTGGGGCGGGCCGGGACGGAGAACGTGGGCAGCCGCTTCTTCAGCGGGACCGGCCGGCGGAACTCCAGAACCGGCCACCCGCGCGCGACCGCCTCGCGGCGCAGGGTGCGGTCCGGGTTCACCGCGTGCGGGTGCCCGACGGCCTGGAGCATCGGCAGGTCGGTCACCGAGTCGCTGTAGGCGAAGCAGCGGTCGAGGTCGTAGCCCTCGGACGCGGCCAGCTCCCGGATCGCCTCGGCCTTGGTCGGGCCGTAGGCGTAGTACTCCACCTCCCCGGTGAAGCAGCCGTCCTCGCCGACGACCATGCGGGTGGCCACCACCCGGTCCGCGCCGAGCAGTTCACCGATCGGCTCGACCACCTCGGCGCCCGAGGTCGACACGATCACCACGTCCCGGCCGGCCGAGTGGTGCTCCTCGATGAGGGAGGCTGCCTCGTCGTAGATGATCGGGTCGATCAGGTCGTGCAGGGTCTCGGCGACGATCTCCCGCACCTGCTGCACGTTCCAGCCGCGGCACAGGGTGGACAGATACTCGCGCATGCGCTCCATCTGGTCGTGATCCAGGCCACCGACCAGGAAGACGAACTGGGCATATGCGGTACGCAGCGCGGCCCTGCGGTTGATCAGCCCGCCTTGGTAGAAGGACTTGCTGAAGGTGAGCGTGCTCGACTTCGCAATGACCGTCTTGTCCAGATCAAAGAAGGCTGCTGCGCGGGGCAAGGAGTGGTTTTCCACGCCCCAGAGCATAGGCGCCCACCATTCGGCGTAAGGTGGGGCGCGTGGGTTTGCCTGAGAGGGCTCTCGGGTACACCATGGAAGTCACGGATCGTTCGCGACCGTGCTAACCCGGTCCGACTCCTCCCCCCCGAGTCGGCCGTGGGGACGACCCCCGCTCTCCCCCCCGGCGGGGGTCGTCGCATGTCCGGGCGGCTTTTCCCCTTCCTCCCCTTTTTTCACGCGACCGCGGGTCGGTACGACGGCACCGCGGCCGCCGCTTCCGTGCGCCCATGATCCGTTACTCCGGGTAATCGTCGCACTGCTCTGTGGAAGTCGCGCAGGGATGGGCGCAGAGGTCACCGGTATGGGTGACTGCGATATTCACAGCCCCCGAGTTGTCCACAGATTTCGACCAAGATCCACATGATTTCGCGGATCGCTGCACCGTGATTCCAGCGCGCTCGGCCACGGCGAGTTCATGGCCGGTTCCGATTGCCGGAGCGCCTATGGCCGGTTTCTGCCGGCCGCTCATATGGGGGGCCGCTTGCCGGTTCTTCACACCTTTGGGAATCGCGTGGCCGCAGGGGCGCGCGGCCCACGCAGCGAAGGGGGAACACCCGTGACCGCAGCCGTCACCCACGACCCGCCGCCCGGCACCCCGGACCGGCCGGGCAGGCCGCTCATCGTCACCGAGGACGCCGAACTCCTGGACGACCTGCTGCGCCTGTGCGCGGCCGCCGGCGCCACTCCCGAGGTCCACCACGGCGTCCCCGAACACGGCGACGGCTGGGAAACGGCCCCGCTGGTGCTGGTCGGCGACGACTGCACCCGCCGGGTCGGCGGGGCCACGCGCCGGCGCGGAGTGGTGCTGGTCGGCCGTGACCAGGACGACCCGGGGGTGTGGCAACGCGCCATGGAGATCGGTGCCGACCACGTCCTGATGCTTCCCGACGGCGAGCAGTGGCTGGTCGACCGCATCGCCGACGTCGCCGAGGGAGTCGGCCGCCCGGCCCTCACCGTCGGCGTGATCGGCGGCCGGGGCGGGGCCGGCGCCTCCACGCTCGCATGCGCGCTGGCCGTCACCTCCGCGCGCGAGGGACTGCGCACCCTCCTCGTGGACGCCGATCCGCTCGGTGGCGGACTCGACGTACTCCTCGGTGGCGAGAGCGTCGACGGACTGCGCTGGCCCGCCTTCGCAGCCTCCCGCGGCCGGGTCGGCGGCGGCGCCCTGGAGGAGTCGCTGCCCGAACTGCACTCCCTTCGGGTGCTGAGCTGGGACCGCGGCGACTGCGTCGCCGTCCCGCCGCAGGCGGTGCGCGCGGTGCTCGCCGCGGCCCGCCGGCGGGGCGGCACGGTCGTGGTGGACCTGCCCCGCCGGCTCGACGACGGGGTCGCCGAAGTCCTCGCCCAGCTCGACCTGGCGCTGCTCGTCGTCCCCGCCGAGTTGCGCGCGGTCGCCGCGGCCGGGCGGGTCGCCTCCGCTGTCGGCATGGTGGTGCGCGACCTGCGCGTGGCGGTGCGCGGGCCGTACGCCCCGGGCCTGGACGACCAGGGGGTGTCCCGGTTGCTCGGCCTGCCACTGGCCGGCGAGGTGCCGGTCGAACCGCCGCTGCTGCGCCCGCGGGGCGGTGCGAAGCCGCCCGCCGCGACCGGACGCGGTCCGCTCGCCCGCTTCTGTGCGAACTTCTGGGAGCGCGCGCTGGTCGAGGTCGGAGGCACCCGATGAGCCTCCCCGGACTCGACCGCGCGGACGGCGCCACTCTGCTCGACGGCGTCCGGCGCCGGCTGGCCGAGAGTGGCGCCGAACCCACCCCCGCGCGGGTGGCCCAGGCCCTGCGCGAACAGGGCAGGGTGCTCGGCGACGCCGAAGTCCTCGGCGCGGCCCGGCAGCTGAGGTCCGAACTCGTCGGCACCGGCCCCCTGGAGCCGCTGCTCGCCGACCCGGACGTCACCGACGTCCTGGTGTCCGCCCCCGACCGGGTGTGGGTGGACCGTGGCGGCGGCCTGGAGCTGACCCCGGTGACCTTCCCCGACGCGGCGGCCGTACGACGCCTCGCGCAGCGGCTGGCCGCCGTGGCCGGACGCCGGCTGGACGACGCCCGGCCGTGGGCGGACGCCCGGCTGCCCGACGGCACCCGGCTGCACGCGGTGCTGCCCCCGGTCGCCGTCGGCTGCACCTGCCTGGCCCTGCGGGTCGTACGGCCCCGGGCGTTCATGCTGGAGGAGCTGGTCGAGGCCGGCACGGTACCGCCCGGCGGCGAGCGGATCCTGCGGGCGCTGCTCACGGCCCGGCTGTCCTTCCTCGTCAGCGGCGGCACCGGAAGCGGCAACCCCAATCTACTTCTACGACGCCTCTAAAGTGATCTTGATTTGGGGTGCTTGCGGAGGCCCGGAATAGCCCCTGTGACCTGCGGCTTTGTGGCGACGTGGCGCCGCTTTCGCGCGAGCCTTCGAATCGAAGGTTCCGCCTCTATGGCGCCCCAGCGGACGCGAAACGGCCCCGGCCGGATCGGCGTCCGGCCGGGGCCTGCCCGTGCCCGGCACGCCGTCGCGCCGGGTCCGGGAGTCTAGGTGTCCTGCCTGCCGTGCAGCCGCCGCACTGGAGCCGTCTGGCGCGGCACCGGCCTGCACCACTCCTTGTGGACGTAAACCGTGCCGCCGGCACCGGACGCTGAGAACTTATCGACCGCCCGGGGCTCGCCCTCGATCGGCTGGTCGCAGCGCGCGCACATCATCGGCGGACACCCCCGCGGTCTGCGCGGCGGGCTGTCGACCATGCGCGGCGCAGGCGGCCCGCCTCCGGGCAAGCGACGGCAGTGTTCCTGTGGCATGCGCGGCAGGTGCTGCAGTGCTCCAGCAGCGCCTTGTACTCGGCTGCTGCGGGCACGGCCGGGATGGCTTTAGTCTTCTGCACGTCGACGCTCCTCACGTGGCGTTGACCGCGCCCCGGGAGGCCCGCCGCCTCGCCGGGGTTTCGTCGTATCCGCTGACGCTAGGAGCGCGGTGTGCGACGCCTCCAGCAATGTGCAGATCTGCTCACGTCCCTTTCCTGGCCAGTGGGTTGGCCGCTTTGCCCCCTTGACCGACTAGACCGACGGGATGACGGTGTTGCACACAACTGCACAACTCATCGACGGAGGCAGTCGTGTCGCTACTGTTCATCGGCATCGACCCCAACACCGGGGACAAGCAGAGCCCTACCGTGTGGGTCGACCAGGAGAAAGCAGAGTTCGTCTTCCAGGGCTGGAAGCCGGGGCCCGAACTGGAGGCGGAATGCGCTGCGTTCGAGGTGCCGGGCCACGCGCAGGGCATCCCCGAGGGCGAGGCAGTGATCCGTATCCCCGCCAGGATGGTGCACATGATCAGGGAGGCGTGCGATGCCGTCGAGCGTTCCAACCTTCGATGAGCTGATCGCAGGCTGCACGCGCTCAGCCGTGCACCTCGAGATGCGGGACTCCTACGCCGTCGACTACGAAGAGGGCCCGTTCGCCCAGTGGCGGGCAGGCTTCCGTCACGACCCGGCGGACCGCACCTCCTGGTGGCGGCCGTGGCTCGACCTCATCCAGGAGACCGTGGGCCGCGGCGTCGTCGTCCGCCGGGCGCGCATCGTCTCCGAGCCGGTCAGCGAGTACACGCGCTTCCTGTACGACGGCACCTTCACCAACGTCGCCGCGGGCGAGCAGGTGCGGTGGCTTCCCCGCCGGCAGGCTTCCGACATCGCGCTGCCGGGCAACGACTTCTGGCTCTTCGACGAGCGCTGGGTCCACTGGAACCACTTCGCCGGCGACGGGTCGTGGACCGGCGAGGAGATCGTCGACGACCCGGCCGCGGCCAAGCTGTGCGCCGAGGCGTTCGAAGCCGTGTGGTCCCGCGCCACCCCGCACGAGCAGTACGAGATCCACTGACAGCACGCACCGGACAGGCCAGCTCACATGCCGATCTCCCCGTCCTCGTCTGCCCAGGCCGCGCGCCAGGTCGTCGCGCTGCGGCTGCGCGACCTCCGCAAGAGTGCCGGGCTGACGGTGGTTGAGCTGGCCGACCGGTGCGGCTGGCATCACTCGAAGACGTCCCGCGTCGAGAACGCCATCACCGCCCCGTCGGCGAAGGACATACGGGCCTGGGCTGTCGCCTGCGGGGCCGTCGACCAGGCGGAGGATCTGGTCACGCAGTCGCTGAACGCTGAGTCCATGTACAGCGAGTGGCGGCACCAGGTGCGGCGCGGGATGAAGCAGCTGCAGGACAGTGTCGTCCAGTTCTTCCACGAGACGCGGCTGTTCCGGGTCTACTCCTCGACGATGGTCCCTGGCCTGCTGCAGACCGAGGGCTACGCGTCCGCCCTGTTGAGCAGCATCGCCGACTTTCGAGGCATCCCCGTCAACGACGGCGCCGAGGCCGCAGCCGCCCGGGTCGAGCGCTCCCGGGTCATCCATGAGCCAGGGCACCGTTTCGTCATGCTCATCGAGGAGGCCGTTTTGTACTCCCAGCTGGGCGACGCGGACGCGATGGCTGCCCAACTCGGCTACCTGCTGACAGCCGGCGCGCTGCCCCAGGTGTCGCTGGGGATCATCCCCATGGCGACGCGGGCGCGCCGTCAGTGGCCCGTCGAGACGTTCCACATGTACGACGACAGTCTCGTGTCGGTCGAGTTCCTGTCGGCGGAGGTGAACATTACGCAGCCGTCGGAGATCGCCCTCTACCTGAAGGCGTTCGAGCAGTTGCGCGGCATGGCCGTGTACGGGGCCGATGCCCGCGCGCTGATCGTGAAGGCCATCGACGCGCTGCACTGACCCCGGGCATGACGAAACGCCCCCTGCACAGCCCGCGATGGGGCCGTGCAGGGGGCGTTCGTCATGCGTACTGGCGGCGTTGCGGGTCGAGCCCCATGCCGAGCAGGCTGCTGTCCCTCTTCTCCGATGGCGGGGCGCCGTCGCGCCGGCAGACCAGAGCGTCGGGGTCCCAGGCCGGCGCCTGTAGGGAGTACCCGTCCGGGCAGGTCTGCCCGTCCCTGCCGTCCGCGCCGTCCTTGCCGTCGGCGCCCGGCGGGCCTTGAGGACCGGCCGGCCCCCGCTCGCCCTGCGGGCCTTGGGGCCCGGCCGGTCCAGTGGCCCCGTTGGTGCCGGGGGCTCCGGTCTGGCTGACTCCGTTCGCGCCGTCCTTCCCGTTCTTGCCCGGCGCCCCGGACGGTCCGGTCGGCCCCTCGGGTCCGGTCGGGCCTTGCTCGCCCTGGGGTCCCTGCGGGCCGACCACACTCTTGCCAGGCTCGCCGCGGCTGCCGGGAGGCCCGGCGACAGGCTTCGCGCCCAGCTGCTGCACCTGGCGGGCGAGCGCGTCGCGGGCCTGGTTCGCCGTGTGCAGGTCGGCGGCCAGGCTCTGCAAGGTGACGACGATCCACAAGACGCCAGCCAGCGCTGCGGCAACGGCCAGAAGGAACACGATGTCGCTGCGCCGACGGCGGGCAACGCGGCTCATACCTTCACCCCCTGCGACGCCAGGTAGATCATGACGACGAGCATGATGACCGGCGCGATCAGTGCGGTGAAGATGAGGCGCCGGTCACCCGCGCGGCGGTCGGCTTCCTTCTCCCGGTCGTCCTCGATCTCTTGGATGTCTCGCTGCATGGCTTCCATGGCGCGGTCGCGGGCGGACTCCCGCGCGTCGTACACGTCCCGGCGCACGAGTTGGTCGAGGCGCTGAGAGAGGTCGGCGCGCACGTCGGTGATGAGCCGCCACAGCTCAGAGTTCGACGGCTCATCGGCCACGTGGTGCTCCGATCAGAGGCTGGGCTGGTCGCTCGTGGTGCTGCTGGTCTGCCGGTTGGGGACGGCCCAGGTCACGCCGAGCGCGCCGAGGATGGCGAGCGCGATGGTGACGCCCTCGGCGGCCGTGACCGTTCCGTCCTGAACGGCGGTGGCGGCGGCCGCGGCGCCGGCGGCCGCACCCGCGACGACGGCCTTCCACATCTTGGAGATCTTCATGTGCTGGTCCTTCCGGGGTCAGACGTTGGGAACGTGGAGCTTGGCCCACGAGGTGGGGCCGGGGATGCCGTCGGCTGCGCTGCCTGCGTAGCCGAGCTTGCGCTGCCACGCGGCGTAGGAGCGGACGTCACCGGGCCCCCAGACGTCCGAGTTGGCGTTGGACTGGTATCGGCCGCAGCCTTCGGCGACCAGGCGGCGGTGCATGGCGGCGATGACCGGGGAGCGGCGGCCGGCCGTGAAGAACGAGACGCCGGGGAACGGCTCGTGCGCCGGCTGAGGCGGGTGGTCGAGGCCGAGGATCTGCCTGGCGCGGGCGATGATCGCGCCGCGCTGTGCCTTGATGGGTTCGCCGGGGCAGCCGGTGTGCCCGCCCCATGCCTCGCCTCCCATGCCGTGCCAGCCCAGCCCGCGGCCGTCCGGGTTGTCGGTCGGCTGCAGGGGCACGCCGTCGTGGGTGTGCAGCCAGGCGAGCAGCTGCGCGGCGTTCTCCAGCTGGCTCGGGGTGAGCTGGTCGCCGGCGTAGCCCTCGTTCTCGATCGAGACCCAGTGGGCGTTCCCGGCGGCCTCGGCCCAGGCGCGGTCCTTGGTGTCGACGAGCTGGCGCAGGCCGCCTGTCTTCGGGTTCAGGAAGTGGCTGGAGGCCTGCGAGGCGGGGTTCTTGAACCAGGCCTCCGACCCGGTCTCGGTGCCTTGCTGGATGTGGAGGACGAGGCCGCAAACCTCGACCATGCCGTCCGTCCGCTGGTTCGGGGTCGGGCCGATCCATGTCGCCCCGGGCATGCGTGCCATGGTCAGAGTCCCTTCGTGGTGAGCCACTTGTGGGCGGCGTTGGCGAGCGCCTTGTCGGCGTCCGTGGGCGCGGGGGCGGGGGGCGCGGGGGCTGGTATGGGGTTGGGCTGGCCGGTGAGGGCGGCGTACTGCTGGCCGAGGGCGTACCAGCTCGGCGCGCCGGTGAAGTAGACGCCGGCCTTCTGCAGTCCGTCGGCGTCGAGGACCACCCAGGCCTCGTCGACGTAGGTCCGCCAGAATGCCTCGGTCATCTGGGTCTCGGTGCCCCAGGTGACGAGGCCGAACTTCCCTGAGCCGTAGGCGCCGACGATGATGCAGTGGCCGCCCTCCGGCTTGGCGCCCTTCACGACGTCCCAGGTCTTCCCGGCGTTGAACTGGTCCATGGCCGAATCGGGGACGGTGAGGCCGACGTAGACGGTGCCGAACAGGGCGATGGCCTGCTTGACCTCGGTCAGGCTGGACACGTCGAGGGAGGCGTAGGCCGTGATCTTGTGGCCTTCCAAACCGGTCTTGCGCCAGTAGCCGAGGACGTCCTGGCAGTACGCGCCGGTGTCGCTGTCCGGGTCGGCCGGGGTGTAGCCGGTGATCGCCGAGTACATGCCGATGACGGACTTCTCGGCGGGCAGCTTCTCCGCGCCGGAGCCGTAGAACGTGAGCTGGTTGACGAGGTGGCCGACGCCAGCGCAGGTGCAGTCGCCGATGGTGTCGTTGCCATACATGGGCCAGGTGATCCGGTCGTCCTGCCAGTCCGCGGAGGCGGGCGGAGCGGCCAGTCGCTCGGCGAGGACGGCGGACAGGCGCAGCTGCGGCCGCGCGGGCTGTGCGGGCAGCTTGCCCAGGCGGAACTGACGGAGGGCGGGTGTAGTGCTCAACTGGAGCCCCTCAGGACGGGTTGTCGGTGGTGGTGATGGCGTAGAGGGCCAGCGTCGTCGTGACGGTGCCGCCGGTGCCCTCCAGCAGCGCGCGCAGGCTGTCGAGGACGCCCTGCGTCGTCATGCCGGGCAGCGGGCCGCCGGCGCCCTCCTCGATGTGCACGAGCAAGCCGAAGCCGGTCTCGTTGGGGCCGTCGGCCTGCAGCCGGTAGTACGGGTACGGAAGGTCCACGGGGACTCCTAAGAGAGCAGCTTGACGCGCATATACGAGCCCTGCGCGACCTTGCTGAAGGTGGCGTTGGCGGTGGTCTGCGCGGCCTGGAGGGCGAAGGTGCCCCCGCTCGCGCCGGTGAAGATCAGGCCCTCTTCGATGGCGGCACAGATGTTGGAGTTGCTGTCGCGGGTGCCGTAGGTGACGGCGGTGGTAAAGGCGTGCACGCCCCAGCGGCCGCTGCCGCCGGACGAGGTTCCGGAGAGGATGACGCCCTGGTCGGGGCCGACGGCCGAGCGGTTGCCGGTCGCGCCGGAAGGCACCAGCCACTGCGTCTTCAGCCGGGCGAGGTCGATGGCCGCATAGTGGAGAGCGATCTCCACGCGGTACGTGCTGTTCGGCAGCAGGGTGCACTGAAGATCAGGGTCGGACGCGAACGTCGTCGTGTTGGTGATCTGCCAGTCGGTGGCCTTGTACGCCTCGATATACAGCTGCCCGTACAGGTAGTTGATCGGGTTGTAGACCTGGGCGTTCCACCAGGCGTCCGAGGCGGGAAAGCCTGCCGTGGCCTGGGTGATGGAGGGACGGGTGGTCACGGGGCTTCCTCCGGGGTCATCCGAAGCCGAACAGGGGCTGGGTGCCGCCGAACGATGCGGCGGCGTCGAAACAGGAGGGGTAGGTGCCGCCGGGCGGCAGCGCGATGGAGGGCAGCGGCGAGCAGATCAGGTCTGCGCTGCTGTGGCTGTTCACGGTGTTCGCGGCGAGGGTGAGCTGGACCGTGCTGTAGCCGGGGGCGACGGTCTGGACGCTCTGGACGGTGACGGTCTCGGCGTTGGCGGTGCCGTAGCCGAGGACCATCTGGAACCCGGACGGGATGACGTACTGGGCGGCGATCGCACTGTTCCCGGAGATCGGCCCGACGGTGACGACATTGACGCCGGCCGCGATGGAGGAGGACAGGGCCGCCCATGCGGCGGAGATCATCCAGTAGCGGTACTGCGAGGCCGGGGAGACCTGCAGGGCCAGCTGCAGGACGGCCCCGGTGTCGTCTCCGGACCACTCCAGCTGTTCGATGAACCCGTCCAGCTGCTTGGCTGGGGCGAGGGTGGGGCGCTTCATCACGCGGACGAGGTCGCCGAAGTGAAGGGCCGCCGCCTTCTTCTGCAAGGAGGCGTTGTGGGCGAGGTCGACGGTGAGGCCCTGCAGGCGGGTGTGGGGGTCCTTGTACAGGCTGAGCAGGTAGTTGGCGATGCTCGTGCCGGTGGCGACCGCCTTGGGGTTGATGGTGCGGGTGAGCGTCTGGGGGAAGTAGGCGCTCTGGCTGGTGGTGTCCTGCACCTCCTGGAGCCGGTTGAGGTCGGTGCCGTCTGCCGCGCCGTCGATGGTGATCTGGACGTCGTTGTAGAGGTGGGCTGGGTCCTGCTCGAACTTGATGTCGCCCCTGACGGGGATCTCACCGGCGGCGGTGTTCTCGCCGAAGGTGGCGACAGGGATGCTCTGGATCCAGCGCCACACGTGCCCGTAGAGCGTGGGGTTGCCGAAGTTGTCGACGGCGAACTGCCCGTTCTCGGTGTCCGCGCACTCCTGGATGGCGTCCAGGGCGCTGCGCCCGTCCAGGGCCATCGAGCCGAGCGTGCCGACGGATCCCAGGAACTGGAAGGCCACGGCACTGCCGGGGTGGAACGAGGCCAGGTTGAGCAGGCGGCTGATGCGGTTGGCGACGGTGTCGCCCGACCAGCCGGTGGCGAAGCCGCGGGTGAGGGTGAGGGAGGTGACCAGGTCGAGTTCGGTGTTCCACTGGGCGAAGTAGGCGATGTCCCCGTTGAAGGGGGTGGTGTTCTCGCCGTTCGTGGTGAGCGTCGCCCCGATGACGTCGATGGTGTAGGTGGACGAGGCGGCGCTCGAGCTGAGGGTTACCGAGGTCCAGGACCCATCGACGCAGAGCCGGGCCGTCTTCCCGTCCGCAGACAGGGAGATCAGGGCACAGTGCCAATTGCCGTCGCAGACGTAGACGAAGCTGTTCAGGAAGTAGGTGGACGAGGTGTTCCCGGCGTTCTGCAGCTTCATCGTGCAGTGGCCGTCGCTGTAGATCTCCAGGTTGGCGACGGACTGGTTGCCACTGCCGGTGAGGTAGCCGGGGCCGGTGGCGCCCCAGAGGGTGGCCACGTTGAAGCGGCCGCCGGTGCTGGGCTGGTTGGTCGTGCGGAAACAGATCAGCCGGGTCCAGCCGCCGTTGGGCAGCATCAGGTTGTCGATGCCGTCCCAGGGCTGCAGGTAGGTGGCTCCCGCGCTGTTGCCGAGTGATGCGGCCTGGTTGTTGGCCAGCGTCGTCACGGGGCCCGGTACGCCCCACAGCGTTCCCTGGGCGGTCGTGGACGTGATCGACGTGCCGTAGGTGATGTTCGCCCCGACGACGTCCAGGCAGCCGTTCGACAGTTGGGCGCCGGCGTAGGGCAGGAAGGCGGTGCCGGCGGGAACGTCCCGGCTGGTGCCGGTGGAGGCGAGGTCGTAGGCGCACTGCAGGCTGGCCGACTGGGTCTGGGCGAGCCAGCCCGGCATGACGTGCTGGTAGGTGAGCTGGGAGAGTGGGGCGAGCGCGTCCACGCACGTCACGTCGACGACGCCGTACTTGCCGTTGTTGTCGTAGGCCTGCGGCCAGCGCTCGACGAAGCCCTGCCACAGCTGGGACCAGTCGCCCGGGTAGGCGTAGGCGGTGGGCGCGGCGGCCTGCTCCAGCTGCCAGCCGGTGGTGCGCACCGTAGTGGCGGCGGTGGTGGCGATGTTCGTGGACAGGCTGACGATGGCGAACGCGGCCCCGGCCGGGGCGGTGCGGGTCATCGACAGGCGGGACCAGGCGGTGGTGACCGACGTGACGGTGCCGATGCTGCGAGAGAGCAGGTTGCCGTTGAGGTCGTACCACCCGATGCGCGGCTTGAGGTCCAGGCTCGTCATGCCGCCGGACGCCAGCTGAACGTCGAGGGCGAAGCCGTAGCTGGCGCCAGGTGTGACGGTCGTGCCTTCGCAGTCGTGGTCTGACCAGGACTGGATATCCCCCGAGAGGCCGACGGCGGCGAACGCGGCGGTGCCGTTGGGTAGGGCCCACGATTGGGCGGTGGTCAGTCCCGAGAGGGACGGCGACAGGCCCGTGACGGTGCCGAACGTGCCGGTCGAGACGGCCATGGACTGGGTCTTGGTGCCGGCGGCGACCCACGGGTACAGCAGGTTCTGGGAGGGCGTGGTCATCACGACCAGGCGGGCGCGCCGGTAGGGCAGGACGTAGGGGTAGAAGAAGCTGCTCGCGTTGTCCGGGTCGAACGCGCCGTCCAGGTTGTCCAGCTTGAACGTCATCGAGCCGCTGGTGACGGTGTCGAGTTCGTACTGCCGTCCGGCGAGGGTGGCCTTCCAGCCGCCGCGCAGCCGCTTGGTGACGGTGTACCAGTGGTTCGGGGCGGTGGAGTTGCCGCCGGTGTTCCAGGCGATCTGGACGAGGACGCGCGGCCAGGTGCCGATCAGGGGGCCGTCGTCGAGGGGGAATCCGGGCGGGACGGTCACGACGAGGGCCCCCTTGTCATCTGCTGGTCTTGGCCGAGAGGCCGTTGTTGGTGTTGCGTCGCTCGTGTTGCAGGGAGCGGCGCTGCATGGTCTGGAACAGCTTTTCGCCGTCGACGTTGACGATGGTGGTGTGCTCCAGGACGGCCCCGTGTGCTCCGGCGGCCGCCCAGGCGGGCGTGCGCATGCCCGCGATCCTCGGGACGGCCGGTGTCCCGGCTGTCCGGACGGCGCCGGCCATGGCCAGCGCGGCGGCCTCGGCGGTCCGGGACCCGGCGTGGATGCCCTTGGCGAGACCGTCGGTGATGAACCCGCCGATCTCGTGGAACACCTGCGAGGGGCTGCGGATCTTCAGCTCATGCTTGATCGCGTTCGCCATGGATTTGGCGATCTTCTGCATGGCCTTGGTGATGGCCTTCTGCTGCGACTGCAGGCCCTTGATCAGGCCCTTCGCCGAGTCGATGCCCGCCTTGTACATGCCGTCGGCCGTCGCCGCGCCGACGCTGCCCGCGGCGGTCTTGGCCTGCTTCTGCAGCTTGTTGATCTCGGCGATCTGGCTGCTGTTGCCGGACGCCAGGGCGGCCGCCGTGGCGCCGGCCTGGTCGACACCCGCGTCGGCGAGCTGCTTGATCAGGTCGGCGGACAGGCCCTTCTTCCGCAGCGCCTGCAGGTCTGCGGCGAACTTGGTGGCTTTGGCGACCTGGTCGCGCATGTTCGCGACCACGTCCTGGCTGGTGAGCGCTACCGCGTTCTCCGGCAGGGCGGTGACGATGGAGACGTTCTGCATGACGCTGGACGCCACGTCGTCACGGGTCTTGGTCCACTGCTTCTGCAGGTCGCCGAGCTTCTTGTTGGCGTCCTTCAGCCGCTTGGCGATGCTGTCGCGCTGGTTGGCCAGCTTGACCAGCTCGGCGCCGTCCTTGCGGACGAGGCTCTGCAGGTGCCGGTGACCGGAGGACCCGAACTGCCGGTACAGCATCTGGGCGATGCGGGTGGACGCCGACTTCACCTGCGAGGTCGTCCCGGTGAGGCCCTGGACCAGGCCCGCCCCGACGAATGCGCCGATCTCGGCGAACTTCTTCGACGGCGAGGCGATGCCGAGGAAGGACTTCGCCGCGTTCAGCGCACCGGAGGCCAGGTGCTTCAGCGAGCTGAACAGGGCGCCACCAGCGGACTCGACGCCGTGGATGATGCCCATCACGATGTTCTTGCCGATCGACAAGAACTTGCCGCCCCACGACTTGGCCTGGTTCCAGGCCGCGGTCAGGTGGCTGGAGATGGACGACGCGACCTGCCCCATCAGGTTGGAGATGGCGTGCAGGGCGCCCAGGACGGGCGTGATCATCGCGGACTTGATGTGGGACCAGACTGTGGCGGCGGCCGAGCGGATCCCACCCCAGGCGGCGGACAGCCAGCCGGAGATGGTCTTCCACAGCGATTGCAGGTCGGCCCACAGGGCGAGCATCGGGTCGATGACGGCGGCCTGGATGACCGCCCACACGGCGGAGGCGACCGCCTTGATCCCGTTCCACACGGAGTGGAAGAACGACTTGATCCCGTTCCAGACGGTCTTCGCCACGGACACGATCTGCTTGTGCCAGTGGTTCCAGATCGCCAGCAGGACGGCGACCGGGAACGCGAAGATCACCAACAACAAGGGCCACCACTTCTTGAAGAAGTCCTTGATCCCGTTCCACACGGTCGCCGTGGTCTGCTTCACCCACTGCCAGGCGTGCACGATCGGATCGGCCACGCTGTGCCAGGCGGAGGAGAAGAACTGGGCGACGGTGTGCCAGGCGCCCTTCACCCAGTCGGTGATGGAGTGCCAGACGCTGGCGGTGTGGGAGGCCACCCAGTCCCAGGCGCCGGACACTGCTTTGGCGACGTCGCCGGCGATCCGCTTGATGAAGCCCCAGACGGTCTTCCAGTGCATCGCCAGCAGGATGATCGCGGCGATCAGCGCCATGATGCCGAGCACGATCCAGGTGACGGGGTTGACCGCGGCCGCGGCCGCCATCTCGTACAGCGCTGCGGTCATGGCGGCGATGGCCGCGACCAGGACGACGCCGATGATGATGGCGAGGGCCTTGGCGACGTCCTTGTGCTTGGTCAGCCAGGTGACGCCGGCGGCGACGACCGTCATGATGCGCTGCATGACGGGCAGCAGCATCTGCCCGACCTGGATACCGAGGGCCTGCGCCGAGGCCTTGGCCTCGTCCATCTTCTGGTTGAAGTTCTTCTGGACGTCGCTCCAGCCCTCGATCGACTTGCCGCCCTTTTTGACGTGCTCGTCGATGCCCTTGGTGTTCTTGATGAAGTCCTTCATGTGCGGGCCGGTCAGCTGCAGCGCCGCCTGCATGGACTTCGTACCGCCGACCATCGTGGCGAGGGCGCCGACGTATGTCTGCTGCTGGGGCGGCAGGTTCGCCAGGGCCCGCTGGAACTCCGACGTGTTCTTCGCGGCGCCCTGCAGGTGCCGGATCATGACGGTGCCGGCCGGGCCCATCTTCTTCTGGATGGCGTCGGTGAGCATCGTCAGCGTCGAGGCGAGCCCGCGCTTGCCGAGGTTCTGCCCGACCTGGACCGCGGACAGGCCGAGGTTCTTCATCTCGGTCGCGGCCTTGTTGCTGGGGTTGCTCAGCTGGCCGATGGTCTGCCGCAGGTAGGTCGCGGCGACGGCGGCCGGTGTGCCCTGCGCGGTCATCGTCGCCATCGCGCCGAGGACCTCATGCAGCCCCACGTGGGCGGCGGCCGCGACCGGGAGGATCGTGCTCATCGAGCCCGCGAGGGCCTCGAGGTTCGTCTTGCCCTCGGCCTCGGTCGCGATGAGGCTGTTCATCACGTCGGTGACGGAGCCCGCGCCCAGCTTGTAGGCGTTCATCGCCGTGGTGGCGGCGTCTGTGGTCGTGTTGAGATCGGCGGCACCGACCTTGGCGCCCATCGCCGCCGTCTTGAGGACCTTCAGGGCGTCCGCGCCGTGGTAGCCGGCGGACTCCGTCATGTACAGGCCCTTGGTGAGCTCGTCCGTGGACTGCCCGACCTGCCCGGCCATGGCCAGGACGCCGTCGCCGACCATCTTCATGTTCTTCGCGGACTCTCCCGCGCCGGTGCGGACGCGGGTCATCTGCTGCTGGAAGTCACCGGCCATCTTGGCGGTGTGGATGGCGACGCCGGCGGCCGCGATACCGATGCCGACGACCGCGGCCTTGGCCATCAGCCCGGTGCGCTTGAACGCGCCGGCTCCGGCGGCGTCGGCGCCCGCCATCTCCGTCTTGACTTCGGCGATGGCCGTCTTGACGCCCTTGGAGTGGCCCAGGAACTCGATGAACACCGGGGGCAGTGCGCCCAAGGGAATCACCTCCCCTGGGTGCGCTGCGGTGGATCAGATGCTGGTCGCGCGCCGCCAGTGGGTCTGCCAGACGGCGGCCATCTTCGGCTCGGCCTTGCGGACGCCGGGCCGCACGTAGGGGTACTGGCCCTCGATGCGCTTCTTGTAGAGGTTGCGGACGCCGCCGCCGACGCCGACGCCGCCCTGGAAGCCTCCGCCGGGCAGCGGCTTGGGCTTGCGGACGCCGCCGACGCCGCGCACGAGCTTCCCGGTCAGCCGGCCGGGGCCGCCGCCCTTGGCCACGTGGTGCGGGGTCAGGTTCAGGTTCACCGTGGGCCCGGTCCTCGAGGACTTCCCCCGGTGGTCCCATCGCGGGCGCCCCCGCATCCCGGACCTGATGCTCTTCTTGGCCAGGGCCTGTGTCGCCTTCAGCGCCCGGACCGTGGCCAGGTCGATTTCCCGGTCCAGGCGCGTCAGGGCGCCCCGTACTTCCTTGGTGCCGCGCACGACGACGGTGATGCCTTCAGGCACGGGCTGCCTCCTCTTGGACGTTGGCCTTGGCCTGCTCCACCGCGCCGTCGACGGCCAGGATCCAGTCGAGCCGCTCGGCCGGCAGGTCCATCCAGGTGTTCGGCGGCCCCACCACGCGGCACAGCTGCCAGTCCCGGTACGCGTCCATGGGCAGCTGGTGCGCGGGGTAGTCGTACTTCCCCTCTAGCGCTACGCGGAGGCGGTAGAGGGCGCGGTAGGGCTCTCCGCCTCGGTGGACGGCGAGAAGTCCGGCCCGTTGTCCAGGGCGCCGTCGGCGCAGACTTCCTTGAGCTTGTCGTAGGCCGGTCCGGGCAGGTCCTGCAGCGTGTCCAGCGTGACGGGGAAGTCGAACGACCAGCCGGCCACCCGCGAGAGGATGAGCCGGTCGTTGAGGTCGTCCATGAGGGCGAAGGCCTCGTCTCCCATGTCCTGGGCCATCTTCAGGGCGTCGGACTCGTCGATGTCGTCCATCTGCTTCACGCCCTTGTCCTGGGCGTCCTTGACGACGCCCGCGAACGCGGGATTCTGGGCGAGCTTCATCTGGATGGCGCGCACGGGCCGACGCAGGCGCTCCGACACCTCGGACGCATCGCGCAGGTCGGCCCAGGCGCCGCCGGGCAGCTGGTGACGGTGGATAGCCATGAGGGTGTGATCTTTCTACTTGTAGGTGCCGGACGTGACCGCGTTGGTCAGCGTCGCCTTGATGGGGCTGTAGCCCGCACTGGTGCCGGCATCGGTGGTGTTGGCGATGGCCGTGAAGCTGATCGGTAGCTCGATGTACTCCTTGCCGTAGGACGGCGTGCCCTCGGTGAAGGCGACCTGGCTGCAGTGCAGCTGCAGGCCGTTCTGCGAGGCGCCCGCGCCCTGGGTGTAGGAGACGTCGAACGACTGGATGGTGGCGCTCTGGAAGTTCGTGCGCTGGGTGGCGGCCTCCATGACGAGGGTGGCCTTGCCCTCCACGGAGATGTCGCCGGTCCAGATCCGGTACGGGTTCTGGGTGCCGGCCGCGCCGCGGATCGCGGTGACGTTCCGCTTGATGGTCAGCTCGCCGTCCTGCACGAACGTCGGCGTGCCGCCGATGTTCACGACGATGTTCCAGTTGGCCACCGGGGGCACGCTGGTGAAGGACGGCGTCGGCGTCGTCGTGGTGGTGTACGCCCACGACATGGCCTTGGCGGACCACTCGAACAGGCCGTCGGCGTTCCACTTGAACCCGAGCTCCGAGAACTGTGCGCCCGCGTACTGCCAGGTGCCGAGCGGGTCGAAGATGGTCCAGGTCTGCGACGGGGGCTGGGTGTCGCCGGTGTTCAGCGTGCTCATGGCGTGCGAGAACGGGGCGGAGGCGCCGGTGGTGGTCAGGTCGGGCAGGACGGAGACGAGCGGCCAGCCGATGGTGTCGGCGTAGACGTCGCCGCCCAGGTCGAGTTCGGCGCCCTTCTGCCCGGCGTACATGCCGTAGACGTCGACCGCCGAGCCGCGCATCCCCTGATCCTGGATCAGGTTGACGTCGTCCTTCGGCGTCAGCGTCTTGAACGGGATCCACTTCGCCGCGGCGACCGCGGTACCCGGGGTGACCTCCTTGGCCACGCCGAGCACTGAGAGATGGGACGGCTTAGGCATCGCTGCCCTCCTGCTTCTGCTCTGCCTCGGCCGTTTCCTCGGCCTCCGGGGCGGGTTCGGGGTCCGGCGGTGTCCAGTCGCCGTCGCCGGGGTTGCTGTCGAGGGGGTACCGCTTGCCCGGCTCGGGTGTGAGGCCGAGCGTCGGGTAGTAGCGGCCCTCTTCGCCGTTGTAGGTGTAGCGCCGCACTGCGGCCTCCCTCACAGGGTCTTGAGACAGTCGATGCCGATTTCGATCACGCACTGGCGGCCCTTGTGGTCCTCGCTCCAGCCGGACGTGTGCGTGACCATGCCGGGCCGGGCGCGGTCGACGGCGCCGCCCAGGGACGGATCGGAGCGGACGACGGCCACGACCAGGTCGGCCAGATGGCGCGCGCGGGAGAAGACACCCAGGGCGTCGTCGCCGCCGCGGTAGACGTCCACGGTCACGGTGATCGTGTAGTCCTCGCGCAGCCAGTACGCGCCGCCGGAGCCGACGACGTTCTCGGGGTTGTACTGCTGGTGCACGTCACCGACGGCGATGATGTCGTCCGGCTGGTACGGGCCCGGCTCGTCCAGGCAGACCAGCACGCCCTTGTCGAGGGCGAGCTGCGCCTGTATCCCGGCGAGGATCCAGGCGCGGGCGGCCGGGATGCTGGAGGCGGGGATGTTCCCGATGGGCGTGGTCATGCGATCCCCGGGGGCCGCTTGAAGGGCTGCCACAGCTCCAGGACGCGCTGCGGCAGGGCGAACCCGGTCGGGACGCCCATCGACTCGCCGTCCAGGGCGGCGCCGCCGAAGCGTGGCCGGCCGCCCTGCTGGGTGAGCTGGAACAGGTGCCGGATGAGCTCCAGGCCGCCGAGCCGGACCGTCCAGGGGATGCTGCCGCCACGTCCGGCGGTGTAGACGACCTTGACGTTCTTGACGCCGTGGGGGAAGCAGACGGCGCCGCCGGTGGCCCGCCGGGTGATCTGGCCGCGGTCGAGGTCGACGGTGTAGCCGTAGGCGTCCGTCGACGTGCCGAGCGGCTGCTCGGTGAGCACCCACGTGGAGGCCGATACGTACTCGGTGACCGACTGGACGGAGGCAACGGGCAGCCAGTCCAGGGTGATCGTGGGACTGCCGCCGTTGTGCCACTCGGTGTGCTGCTCGGGCAGCAGCGGACCGACGACGTCCCGGGCGAGCTCGCCGGCCGCGAGGATGAAGCCCTGCAGCTCGGCATCCTGGCTGGTGTCGCTGGCCGGGATGTTCAGGTGGGCCTTGACCGAGTTCAGATCGACGATCTGCTCGATGCCGGGCGGCCGGACCTGGAACTGGCCCTCGCTGGCGTAGCCGACGCCGGTTCCGGTCGCCGTCCACCGGTACAGCCAGGTGCCGGCCACGGCGACCGTCGGCACCGCGGCCACGTAGACGCCGGAGCCCGCCGAGGTGACGGCCGGGGTCGACGTGACGCCGTTCGGGTTGGTGACCGTCAGCGTGACGGTCAGGGTGCCGGTGGCGGGGGCGCCGGTGTCGTCCAGGATCGTCTCGGACAGCCGCACGTCCTGGCCGGTGAAGTAGATCAGCATGACGCCCCCTTCCCGGTCAGCGGGTCTGCGGAGGCTTCGCTGCGGCCGCGGTGCGCTTCCCGCCGCGCTTCGCCTCGGTGCCGTCGCCGTCGGACTCCAGGGCCTCGCGAAGGGCCCGGGCCTGCTCGCGCGCCGCGCCGGCCGCGCCGTCCTGGCCGTTCGACAGCAGCTCGTCCGCCTGCTTCTCCAGGGCCTCGGCCTGCTCCTGGACCTCGGCGCTCACGCGGTCGATCTGCTCCTGGACCTCGGCGGTCTTCTCACGCCGCGTCTCACGCGGCCCGTTCTTGCAGATGGCCAGCTCCGCCCGGAGACCGGCCAGTTCAGCGACGCGATCATGCATCGCGCACTCTCCTCACTGGGGGATGGGCCCCGGGCCGCCGCACCCTCAGACGGCGGCCCGGGGAGCTGGCGGGATCAGAAGCCGGTCGGGGCGATCAGGCCGGTACCGGAGATGACCGAGATGGTCTCCGGGCGCCGGTTCGGCATGAACGCGGCGTAGTTGTAGACCTGGAACCGGACCTGCAGCGTGCCGCTGAGGACCTCCTGCAGGACACGGGTCCGCATGGACCCCTCCCACAGGTACAGGTCCGAAGTGCGGGCCGCGATGACGCGGTCCTCGTTGGTGCCCGCGCCGAGGTTGGTCGGGATGTTGCCGTCCGCCAGGAGGGGGAAGTTCAGCACCCGACCGACAGGGCCCTCGACGTCCCCGCCGGTCTGCAGGGCCAGCGGGTTGAAGGGGGCGTTGGTCTCCGGGAGGATGAACGGCCGGTTCTGCGAGTCGAGCTGAGAGGCCATCCAGAACCAGCGAGACGGCGTAAGGAACACGGCCGACGGCATCATCTTGCGGTTCTTCGCCGACAGGGACAGCGCCTGCATCAGCGGCGCGTAAAGCTCCGGCAGCGTCGGCGTGGCGTCGGTGTACGTCACCGAGTTGATGCCGGAGACGTTCAGCACGCCGAGCAGCTGCCCGGAGGCGCCCGAGCCGTTCAGGCACTGGGTGTCGAGCCGCTGGTTGTAGTCGGCGATCAGGTCCGCGAACACGACCTCGTCGAACGCGACCGGCGACTGGTCCAGCAGCTGGATGGAGACGTCCTGCTGACCCGCGATCGTGCGGACGGGCGCGGACACGCTGGTGTCCGTCAGGTCCTGGCTCGTCACCGCGGCGGCATCCGCCGTCTGCACGCCGGTCGCCGTACCCGTCGCCACCTTCGGCACGTTCACCGAGTCGGTCCCGCCCGGGAGGGTCATGTTCCGCACGGTGTTGGCGAACGTCCGGCCGAAACGCGGCAGGTCGATGTACTCGTCGACCAGCCACAGCGGCGGCACGAAGTAGCCGCCCTGCCCGTCGGTGCGGTTCGGGTTGACGCGCTTCTCGAAGACGGTGCCGCGGCCGCGCACGCCCAGCTCACGGTCGAGGGAGTCGCGGTCGCGGTCGGCGGCCGCGCGGCGGGCCCGCTCACGCTTGGGCATCTCCACGTCGACCTCGGCGCCGTGCCGCTGCAGGCGGGCGAGGGCATCGGACACGCCGCCGTCGCCGTCGCCGCGGTTGAGCTGCACCCGGGCCAGGTCGAGGAAGTAGGAGTGACCAGACTCGCGGGCGTAGGTCATCGGCTCGGAGACGACCTCGACACGGCCGACGCCGTAGCGCTTGGCCATGTCGGCGGCCTGGGCGTCGCGCTGCTCGGCCTCGTCGAGCTCGGCGACCCGGGCGTCGATCTCCCGGATCTCCTTCTCCAGAGCGTCGAACCGCTGCTGCTCGTCCTCGTTCAGGCTGTCGCGCTTCTCGTCCTGGGCGGTCTTCAGCAGGTTGTCGAGCTCGGTCTTGCGCTCGGCACGCCGCTCGATCAGCCCCTGGATCACAGTGTTGGGCATGGTCGTCCTTTCAGACGCGGATGGTGGTGATGGCGTGCCTGCACCTCGGGTGGTGGCTCGGGTGGCGCCCAGGTGGTGCCCCGTGGCGGGGTCCGGCGTGGGCAGCCGGCGCGGCTCCGGCGCGGTCGGCAGGCGGTGAAACGGTCAGAGGGCCAGCGCGCGGGCACGGGCCTGCAGGAACGACAGGGACGGCCCCGCCGGGGTGTCCTCGACGGGCGCGGGTGCCTCGGCGAACTCGGCGGCGAGCCGGTCGAACACCTCGCGGCG
Source organism: Streptomyces sp. NPDC007856 (assembly GCF_042868225.1). Taxonomy (NCBI): domain Bacteria; kingdom Bacillati; phylum Actinomycetota; class Actinomycetes; order Kitasatosporales; family Streptomycetaceae; genus Streptomyces; species Streptomyces sp. NPDC007856. Next base: position 664,842 of record NZ_JBIAEC010000003.1, read on the forward strand.
TTCGTCGGCGGACAGGCGATGCAACTGCGCCGTGACGTCACGCGAGTTGAGAGTCGCGCCGGCCGTGTTCGGGTTGGCCCCGTAATTGACCACCGAGACGTCGCCCTTGTTGAGGCTCACCTCGAGGATGTCCCGCTGGTCGTAATCCGGGGACCACTGCTGACGCGTGATCCAGAACCCGAAACTCATCTCATCGACGTCGCCGCGCTCCATCGCCGAGCGCAGGGCCTGCACGTGCGGGCTCGCCGGGTCCAGCTCGGCCTCGGTGTGCAGGCCGGTGTCGTCCTCGGCCAGCCGCAGCGTCCCCGACTTGGTCCTGGCCAGCGTCAGACCGCTGTGGTTGACGAGGAACGGCACGTCGGCGTTCTCGGCGAGGGTCTTGGTGAACGCGCCCTGGCGAACGACCTCGGTGAACGGGCCGAGCCAGTCCTCCATCTCGTACCCCTGCTCGGTGACGCAGGCGTAGCCGCTGAAGGTCAGGGCGTCGCCGCCGGTGCCGTCGGGCTTGGCGCGCAGCTCCACGCCGCGGAACGGCATAGCGCGGTGCTGCATGGTGGTGGGCCGCTCGGCCCGGACGGAGAGGTCCATCATGGCTCCTTGTCGAGGGCGGGAGGCCCGTCGCCGGGCGGGGCGGGTGGTGTGCTGTCGCCGGAATGCGCGCTGTTCAGCGGGGCCGCGATGTCGTCGCCGCCCTCGATCGGGGGCAGGCCTTCCTTGGCCCGGATCTCGTTCTGGGTCATGCCGCCGATGGTTCGGGCTGTGGCGTACCAGGACCAGCGGCCGGCGGTGTCGGTGCGCTCCAGTTCGCTGGTGTCGAACCGGGCGGACTGGCCGCGCGGCAGCATCGCTGTCCACGCGTCCTCGAAGGTGCCCAGCCAGTCGTCCAGGGTCCACACGCGGAACCCGATGGCCTGCTGCTCGATGCCGGTGCCCCAGCTGGTGGTGCGGTCGACCTGGCCGAGCATGTGGGGAGGGACGCCGTACAGCATCGCCATGTCGAGGTTCTGGCCGGCGCGGGTCTGCAGGAACTGGGCGTCCTCGGGATTGACGGAGATGGGCTGCCACTTCGCCCCGCCGGACAGCACACCGATCGCGTGCGCGTTCGCCAGACCGCTATGGCTGGCCTCGAACCCTTCCTTCATCTGCCGGGCCCGCTGCTTGTCGAGGTCGCCGTCGACGGTGATGACACCGGACAGGTGGGCGCCCTGGCCGAAGAACTGCGCACCGAAGCGCTCGGCTGCCAGGCCGAGACCGATGGACTGCCGGGCGTAGCCGATCGGGGACAGGCCAGTTGGGGATCCGGGCATACACATGCCGGTCAGGTGGACCATGTCCCGGGGGTCGTCCACGGCAACCCGGTTGACCTCGTAGTCCCGGCCGCCGTCCTCGTTCATCGTGACCTTCACCAGGTCGGGATGCAGCACGGCGATGCGTGACGGGCGGTACAGGTGGTCCCGGGCGGTGACGATGCCGTAGGCGTTGCCGCGCAGCAGCAGGGAGATAGCCATCTGCTTCAGGCCGGCCCGCCTGGTCGGGAAGCGGGTGTTGCTGGCCCCGCCGAAGGGATCCACCACGATGGTCGGGGCCGCCGGGGTCGGGACCTGGACGCCATCGCGCATCACCATGGCGTTGAGCGGCAGCCGGGAGATCGCCGACGACAGGATGCGCACGCAGGCCTGCACGGCGATCAGCTGCATGGCGGTCTGGTCGTTCACGGGCACGCCGGACGCCGTCGGCGTCATCAGCGAGCCGTTCGTGGGGATGCTGCTGTCCCCGAACTGCTGGATGGTGCGGCGCTCGGCGCCACGGCGGAACAGACTCACCGGTCCACCACCCATCCCATGCCGATGATGGCCACGCCAGTCGCGACGAGGCCGAGGATGGGCTGCCACCACCAGGCCGCGCCCACCAGGCAGCCGACGCCGACCACGTCCGTGACGTCGGTGAGCGTCCGTCGTGGCCGCTTCAGGCGGGGGAGCTTCACGGGCACCTCCTACAGGTCGGCCCAGCTCCAGAACTGCGGCGTCGGCTCGGGCTCGGGTTCCTGACAGGCCCGTTCGAGGGCCATCACGGCGGCCACCGCAAGGTCGATCTTGCGGCGGCTGTTCTTGTGCTCCTTGGTCAGCCGAGCGCCGCGGGCGTCGACCTTCAGTGCGCAGTTACCGATATGGCGGGCGAGCCGCGGATCTCCCGAGTGGGTCAGCTGCTTGTTGACCGTGGCCTCGTAGAAGCGCGTCGTCGCCGGGATCATCCGAGCCGGGCTCTGCGGGAACTCCACGATGGGCAGGCCCTCGTCCTCGAGGATTTGGTAGGTGCGCGCCCATCGGTACGGGTCGCACACGATCTCCCGTACCTGCCAGCGGCGGCACGCGTCCCGGATTGCGGCCTCGACGTCGAGGATCGGCACCTGCCAGTCACCGATGACGTTCTCGGGGCGCTCCCAGGCCTCGACGACGTCCACGTGCGGCAGCTCGTCCTCGTCCTGGGGGCAGGAGACGACCACCAGGGCCGTCGAGTCCCCGTTGTACGAGCCGTCGAAGCCCAGGCAGACCTCGGCGCCCTCCGGGACCGGTTCGCTGCGCTGGCATTCCTCCCAGGCGCCGGCGGGCATCCACCGCTCGGCGACCGTGGTCCAGATTCCGAGGTGGTAGCGGACGAACTCGTGCCGGGGGATCTGGTAGAAGCGGGCTGCGACGTCGGGAACGGACAGGAACAGGCCGGCGGCGGGGTTGGCGTCCCGGATGGCCTGCTGCAGCTGCTCGTGGTCGTTGAGGTCGTAGCGGTCTTCAGGACATCCCCACCACACGAACAGGAACTCTGGGTCCTCGATCTCACCGGAGTTGACCTTGATGCCGTATTCGTGGAGCTTGCCGGCCATCGAGTCGAGGTCGGCGCCCGGCGTCGTGGTGTTCACCACGACCGACCCGGCGCGCTTCGCGGCGCCGTTGGCGATGACCAGGTGCACCCGGGCCTTGTTGCCCGTCCACTCGTGGATCTCGTCCGCGAAGAACGCGCTCGGACGCTGACCGTCGTTCGTGCCGGCCACCGCGGCGACCTTGTACGCCCGGCCGGGGCCATCCTTGACCTGAACCTCGCCCTCGAAGGCGTGGAACAGGGGGCTCAACGTCGGCGACTCGGCCACGGACGTCCGTAGGTCACCGAAGAGCAGCTCGGCCTGCTCGTAGCTTGCCGCAGCGACCGGGATGACGGCAGAGCGCTGCGTCGCCAGCAGGTACGCCGCCACCCACGAGGCGATCGGCGTCTTCCCGTTACCCTTCGGCACCTCCAGGAGCGCCCGCCGGTACCGCCGGGTGCCGTCCGGCTTCAGCTCGAACAGCCAGATCAGGAACAGTTTCTGGAACAGCTCCAGCTTCACCCGCTGCCCGAACCGGTCGCCCTCGCCGTACCGGCAGTGCTTCTCAATCCACCGGATCACCTTGGGCCCATCGCTGCGCGCCGTCGTCAGCGGAGGCGCCGACAACGGCTTGGGCACCGAGTCAGGCCAGGGGAGGACCTCAACCGGTGAGGAAGGCGCGCGGGTCGTCATCGTCGTCGCCCTCCTCTGCTTCCGCGGTGAGGTCCGCGAGCGACTTGGCCCCTTCCGCGATCTTCACGCCGAGCCGAAGACGGTTCAGGGGCCCGATCCCTAGCTGCTGCTCATCCGCCTTGATCGACGCCTCGATCTTGAACGCGAGGTCATAGAGACCGTTCGGCTTCTGCTGGCCCGTCGAGCCCTCGACCACCGGCTCCTTGTCGGCAAGCCGCATGATCCGGTGATAGCGGTCGACGTTATGGATCCACCGGTCGACCAGGGGTGCGTCCCCAGGACGTAGCACGCCGGCGATAACGTCCGTCCAGTAGTCGTTCCAGGCCCGGTTCGCGGCGGCGCACAGCTTGGGCGGTGCGGCCGGCGCTTCCCCGGCGAGACGGACGATGCCGAGATCGGCGCGGTGGCGTCCTTGGCGGTCGCTAACAGGCTTCGGCGGCGGTCCCGGCAACTCGACCACCTACCCCACTAGTTGACTTACTATTGGGTCATGCGATTGTGCGTTGACTGCGGCGGGGCCGCACGCCCGAGACTTGGCCAGCGAGGACCTCACCCGAAACGCTGCCAGGAATGCCACGACCGCTACCACGAGGAGCGGCTCGAGAGTGTCAAAGAGCGCGTGAAGAACACCCCGTGGAAGCCGCGCCCTTGCTGTATCTGCAACGAGCAGATCCCCCGAACGCGCAGTAAGAGGGCAACCACGTGCTCCGATGAGTGCCAGAAGGCCAGGATCGCGAAGTACCACCGGAGCTACTACTCGGAAAACGCTGACCAGTGGCGGACGTTTGACCTCGGCCGCAAGTACGGACTCACACCGGAGGAGTACGACCGTCTCCTGGCCGCCGCCGGTGAGCGATGCGCCATCTGTCGGCGAGAACCGCCTGCGGGCAAGCGACTGGTGGTCGACCACGACCACGACACCAGCGCCGTGCGGGGTCTGCTCTGCCAGAACTGCAACGTCATGATCGGGATGGCCCAGGAGAACCCGGAGACCCTCGCGAACGCCATCGTGTACTTGCGCACCGAGGCCCCGGAGATCACCCGGTAAAGGCACGCAAAGTCACGCTGTGAAGTCAAAATCGAGCGCGGAAGCCTACGCGGCGACGCTGGCCCTCGAAAAAACGGCTCAGAACCCCTACGCGAAGTTTTGGGGCGGGGGGCCGGGTCCGGGGACGATCTTGCTCCCGAGATCGACCCCGCCCCCCTTATGCGACGTCGCCGACCTCGGGCATCACCCTGGGTGACCGTGGTGGTGGTCAGGTGGACTGTGCGTGCTTCCTGCTGTTGCAGCCACGGCAGAGGACTTGGATATTGCTCGGGTCGTCGGTGCCGCCGGCTGCCTTGGGCACGATGTGGTCGGCGGTGAGGTCGGTCGCTGGGTGAGCAGGCACCTTGAAGCCTGGGCAGTAGTCGCCCCACTCGCTGCGGTGCTGGGCTACGGCGTGGGCTGCTGCTGTGCGCCAGGCCTGGGTGTAGCCACGCTGGTGGGCGCTGCCTCTCACTCGGTCTTGCTGCTGTTGCCACTGCTGCTGGTGTGGGTCGCAGCGTGAGGGGTTGCGGGTGAGGGTGCCGCACACCAGGCAGGGGCGCATACGGCGGCGTGCCATGGCGTCCTCCCTGTGTGGTCGGGTGGTCCGGTGGGATTCGAACCCACGGCGGGTGGGGGCAGGGTCGCCCTTTCCCCGCCCAGCACCGCGAAGACCCTTCCGCCGTGCTGGTGCATTTGGCCGCTCTGCCACGGGCCGCCCGTTCACAGCGAAAGCCCCAGCCTGTGGACATCGGCTGGGGCTTCATCTGTGGTCTGTGGTGCCGCGTGAGGGCACAGTTGTACACCGAGATCGTGACACTGCTCTGACCTGCGGTCAAGCGGCGTCGCGCTGGGCCCGCTTCAGGGCGAGGATCGTGACGTCCTCGGTGGCGTACCAGGGTTGGCGCGGGCTGCCGCCGGACCGCTTGAGCTTGCCTCGGTGGACGAGCTGGCGAACGCCGTCGAGGGTGATGCCGAGCTGCTGGGCGGTCTGGTGGGCGGTGAGGTGGCCGGGCCGCAGGTTGGTCGACTCCATGGCATCCATGATGCGTCAGTGGTGTCGGGCGCAGAGGGGTGACCGGAACGCTATTCCGGTCACAATCGGGGGCTGCCCGGTGTGGCCCGAAACCCGAAACTTGCCAGCTCAGACCCGATATCGGGGGCGAAACCGGTTTCGGGTCGGGGTGAAACCTCAACCCCTTCCCGAAACCGGCCCGCGGGCCGTCAGTCGCCGTCCTCGACGGCCGGGAGATCGGCGTAGCGGACGCCCTTGGCGCCGCCACAGCAGTCCCGGATCTGCAGCTGCCGGGTGGACACCTTGAAGGGCTTCAGCGCCGTGCTGAGCGCCGTCGAGGCCGCAGCGGCGTCCATCTCCAGCCAGGGCTTGTACAGGTCCGGCCGGTAGCTGGCGAGGGCCTCGACGAGCCGGTGCGAGTGCACGGCCTCGATCCCGTCCGGCCAGATTGCGCGGACGTGGTCGACGACCGTCTCGACGTCGAGCTCCTCGACCTGCGCGCCGACGGACTGCCCGGACAGGGTGCCGGCTGCGGTGCGGAGCGCGAGCGCACGCTTGGCGATGTCCTCGGCCTCGGTCTGCTTGATGAACGCGGCGCGCACGGTGATGCCTTCACGGCCGCGGGCGAGGATGCCGGTGCCCTGCTCGTCGATGCTGATGTCCGTGGCGCGTAGGCCTCGCTCGTAGGCGCTGGTGCCAAGCACGTTGTTGTTGGCCCGCCAGTCCATGACGGCCAGGCACAGGCGGGTGCCGACCGAGCTGGAGACGGAGGTGGGCAGGGACGGGGCGTCGGGGTTCTGGGTGAGCAGGATGAGGATGATGCCGTAGGCGCGCGCCTTCTTGATCAGGCGCGTCGCCAGGGCGGCTGCCTCCTCCTTGTACTCGGGGTGCGTGAACAGTTCCTGGACCTCGTCGATGACGATGACCCGGGGGCCGAGCTGCTGCTCCGGATACTTCTCGGCGAGCGCCCGGGTGACCTTGCGGCCCTCCGGGACCTCGGAGGCGGGCAGGCTGCGGACGAACGCGGCGCGCCGCTGGTACTCGGCGATCCCGGACCGCATCCCGGCGAGCGCGGCCTCGAGGTCTTCATCCTCGTCACCACTGACGTACCGGTGGCAGATGGGCTTGACCGAGTCGAGGTCGCCGGACCCCTTGAGTTCGTAGATCCACAGTTCGGCCGACGGGTCGAGGGCCACACCGAGGACGATCGCCAGTGCACAGCTGGTCTTACCACTGCCGGGGATGCCGCCGACCAGCAGGTTCGAGTACATGAGGGTGATCTCGACGAGGTTGCCGCGCGGGTCGAATCCGTAGGGCAGCGGCTGGTAGACGTCGGCCTGGCCGTCCTTCATGAGCGGCCACAGCTTCCGGCCGGCCTTGGCCGGGTCACGCTGGGCGACCCACAGCACCAGGCGCCCCGGGTGGGCGGTGCGGTCGGCCTCCGGCCACACGGTGCTGATGGGGCGGCGCATGGCGGCGGCGAGCGCGGCCCGCTTCTCCAGCACCGCGGTGGCCTCGACGCCCGGGGGAAGGTCGACCTCGGCCCGCCAGCCGGGCCCGTCCCGCATGACCTCGGAGGCGAACTCGACGCCGCGGCGGCCCTTCTTGCCCTCGATGCCGATGGCGGCGAGCGCGTCGAACACCTCGGTGCTGTCGAGGCGGCGCAGGACGTTGGTGGCGACGTAGCGGGTGATGAGCGGCTTGTCGCCCTTCTTGCCGAAGCAGCCGGTGACCGCGGCGGCGGCGACGTAGGCGGTGAGGGTCCAGCCGGGCACCAGGAAGCTGCTGACCAGCGTCGTTATGCCGGTAACCGTGGCCACGGCGAGGGAGGCAATCCGACGCGGGCGGACACGGCGGGAGTGCTCGCGGGACAGGGCGAGCCAGGCCTCGATGTCCGCCGAGGCGGCGGCCTTGGCCTCGACCGGCCGGGCCTCGGTGTCGGCAACCCACTTGCCCCAGCGGACGACGAGTCGGCCGGCGCCGCGTGGGGCGCGCAGCAGAAGCCGGGCCAGGTAGACAGGCGCACGGAGGGCGTGGAAGGCGGTGACGTGCGCGTAGTACGAGACGGTCCAGCGGGCCGCGTCGACGAACTCGGCGGCGTTGCGTAGGAACGTGGGGACGACGGGCGGTGCTTCGGCGAGGTAGGCCTGCTTTTCGGCGAGCCAACTGCCGGGCTCGGCGTTGGCGTTGGGCGGGTCGACGGGCCTGGGCTGGGCGTCCTGGATGACGTCGATGATGGTCTCGGTCAGGACGCGGGGGGCGTCCTCGGCGTCCCGGGCATCCTGGTGGGCGTCCTTGTGGAGCTGAACGACGGTCTCCGTCATGCTGGTGGCTTCCTGCCTCTTGCTGTGGTCGGGAGGCCCGGGGACGGCGGCTGCTTGGTGGTAGGACGCCGCCCCCGGGGCGGGGCTACTTGCGGTTCTTGCGGCGGAGGGCCGCGTTCTCGATGCGCTCGATGCGGCGCTGCAGGTCGCTGATGTCGACGTTGCCGCTGCCGTCGTCGGCCATGCCGCGCTTGGCGGCACGGGCGGTCAGCGCGACGATGTGCACCTTCTCGCCGGTGGTGAAGTCAGAGAACTTGAGGTCGTCGGCCATGTCAGTGGCCTTTCTGGAAGTCGCGCCAGATGGCGCGGAGGACAAGGGCGAGGATCGCGACGGAGATACCGCCGATGGCGACCGCGATCGAGGCGAACGCGATCCCGATGCCGCCGACGCAGACGGCGCAGCTGATGGCCAGCCACTCGCCGGCGCTGCGGCCGGGCTTGTGCTGGTGCTGGCATGCGGGCGCGTGCGGGGCCTGCTGCTGTACGGCCTGCTGCGCGGCGATGACCGCGGCCACGATCCGGGTGACGTCGGTGTTGTCGCAGGCTTCCCGGACGGCGGCCTCCGCCTTGTTGAGGGCGTCGCTCACGCCGTCCACCCCCTGACGCGGCGACCGATGACAGGCCGGGCCAGGGCGCCGGCGGCGAAGGCGATGACGAGGGGCTGGGAGACCACGGCCAGGACGGTGGTACCGACCAGCGTGGCCGTGGCCGGGAAAGCGACCAGCACCCCCAGCAGGGCGCCGAAGAGAATCCAGCGCATCACGCGTATCCCCCTCGCATCTCGTCGCCCTGGACGCCGTCCTGCGGCCTCTTCGCCGCCCGGGACAGGGCCGTGCGGACGTAGTTCTCGGTGACGACCAAGCGGCGGCGACGGGCCACGTGCTCGGCGATCTCGCGGGCTTTGGCGTCCGGACCGAGGATGGATGCGGCCTCGACGACCGCGGCTTCGAGCGTCACCGGCTCCAGGGCGTTGACCTGCAGCGCATCAGCCTCATCAGGTCGATGCACCTCGTACTCCGGCGGCCGGTTGCCGAGGACCAGAGCGACCGCTACAGGGTCGACGGGCAGGCCGTAGGTGCCGAGCAGGTGGGCGAGTTCGGCCGGGGGCGCATCAGGTCGCGCATCGTGTGCGAGGCGGATGGCGTCGGACGGGTCCATCTCGGCGAAGCGAGCCCGGAGCACCTCCGTGGCGGAGGCCGTCCGGGACTTTGTGAGGTCCTCCTGGGACCTCACAACCGCCGGGGCGCCGTACATGGATGCGAGGGCCGCATCGGCTCCCTCGCGGACCCGGACGCGCTGGACGTCGACCAGGCCGGCGCCCAGCTCGGTGTCGCCTACGCCCACGTACTGGGCCAGCCGCCAGTAGCGGCGGACCGCCAGCTTGCGCTGCCACTTGCCCGGGTGGCCGTCGGCGACGGCCCGCTGGAAGGCAAGCTGCCGGGCGGCATCGGCGTTGCGGCGCATCACCTCGGCGTCCACGCCGGTGCGGTAGACGACGATGCTGCGGGCGATCAGCCCGAGGCCTTCGGCGGCGCCGGACATGGCGAGCGGGGTCACCGCGTACACGGCGGCCTCGCGAACGTCGTTGGCGATGGCCACGCCGATGCAGCTGGCGGAGACGGGGGCGAGCCACATGCCGCCCCGCACCACGACCGGTGACGCCATGCCGAGCATCGTCCTGCCGAGCATGATGAGGGCGAGGATCAAGGTGAGGCCCTCGCCGGCGGCGACGACGCCGGCGGCGGTGGCCTGCCGGTGGAAGGCGGAGACGGCGTTGCTGTAGGTGCCCCAGGCGCCGAAGCCGCCGACGATGACCATGGCGATGGCGGCGGCGCCGAGGACGACGGCCTGGCCGCGGGTGAGGTCTCGGGTGCTCACTGGCCGCCTCCCGCGAGGGCGGCGGAGAGGTCGTGGCCGAGGGCGCGGAGCCGGTCTGCGGCCTGGGTGAAGGCGTCGGCGAGCTGCTCGACCTCGTCGGGGGCGTAGGAGCCGGTGAAGTCGCACTCCTCCACGTACAGGCAGACCTCCCGGTTCTCCTCGCTGCTGGCGAAGGGGGACTGGGAGAGCATCGCGCGGCAGACCGGGATGCCGTTGGCCGCGATGGTGTGCTCGGGTCCGTAGTGGGTGATGTCCGGCTTGAACTGCGCCTGGTCGGTGCGGTGGCCGGTGCACCAGTCGGGCTCGTCGATCTCCAGCGGCTTGGTGACGAGGATGTTGACGGTGGCGGTGCGGGGCTCGGTGCTCACTGGGCACCTGCCTCGGCGTCCAGGGCGGCGAGCTTGCCGCGGAGGTAGTCGGCGTTCCAGCCGATGTCCTCGCCGGGGTCGTCGAGGACGGCGTCGGCGACGGTCCGGGCCCAGGCGGCGCGCTCCAGGAGCCGCTGCTGGTAGTCGGCGACTCCGAACGGGAGAGCGAGGGCCTCGCGGATGGCGGCGAGCAGGTCGCGCAGCTCGCGGGCCTCGGTGGATGCGGGGATCTGGGTGGTGCCGCGCTCGTGCGCGGGCATGGCAAGATCGGCCATAGCCGGATCTCCTCCTGGTTAGGTCAGGTAGGCGGTTCGGTCAGGCCCTTGGCTGGGACGGCAATCCCGGCCTTGGGCCGTCTTCAGTTGTGGGGCAGAGCTCTACGGCTGCTGCTTCTTCTCATAGGCGCGGATCGCCTGGTTGACGCTGGGGGTCTTGACGCCGAGCTCTCTGGCGACGGCGGCTTGGCTGCCGAGTTCGTCGACGCCGGCGATGAGGGCGAGGGCCCGTTCGTCGGTGGCGTCCTGGTAGGCGCGCTGTGCGGCTTGCTGTTTGCGGACGGCCTCGTCGTGCCGTTCTTTCCACGTAGTCACGTCCCTCCTCGTACCGGAGGCGACTGCCTGACCACAAGCATAAGCAGGGGTGCTTATCTCGGTCAAGGGTGTCATGCCGCATCGCCGTCCGCCCAATGACCGGACGCGAGGACGAGCCAAGTCTCGGGCGGGTAGACGGTGTTGCACCACTGACATTCGACCTTGGCAGTGCCGTGCGGGACGCGCAGGACGGCCCCGCAGACGACACCGTCCTCGAAGACGGCCGGGCAGTTACCGAGCCGCAGCGACGGTTCGGGCGGGTTCACGATCGAGGTGACGTCCCGCACCAGGTCGCGGATCTCCTCGGCGAACGCGCCGGCCATCGGCCAGCTCGCCGCGATCCAGTCGAGGTTGATGGACAGGGCCCGGGCTGCGACGGCGACACGGCGCGGGGTGTCGCCCGTGGTAGCGGGCTCGCCCCAGCCGCGGTCGGACTGCATGGCGGACCGCCAGTCCTCCAGGATGCCGACGATCCCGCCGGGCCCGCGCAGGTTGAACGCGGGCTCGGCGATCGGCAGCGGCGCCTCCACCGGCCGGGCTCGGCCGAGCTCGGGCCGGCGGCCGCCGGGGTGGAGGAACGCGGCGAGGGCGTCGTACATGCGCGGCATGCGGTCGAGGTGCCGGGCCGTGGCCCGAGCGCAGCCCGGGCACAGGTAGCCGTGCTCGAGGTCGCGCTCGCACAGGCCACACGGGTTCATGAGACCTGCTCGGCGTCGATGGGTGGAGCCTCAGTGGAGGGCAGGTCCCGGGTGCAGTACCAGCCGGTCGTGATCCGTCGGCCAGTACGGCGCTCGATCTTCCACTCGGCCGGCTTCCGGCAGGGGCCGAGACCCTGCGCCCGGCGGGCCAGAGTGGAGCGGCACGGCTGCATGCGCCCCTCCGGCCCGGCGGGGTCGACGGGCCAGCCGCCCACCTGCCAGGTTGCGGTGACAGCATCCTTGCCGTCCTTCCACGACCAGGCTGCGGTCGTTGCGTTGCTCATCGGTGGGCCTCCACGCGGTGCTGCAGCTGGGCCTGGGCGGCGAGCCGGGCCTTACGGTCCCGGCGGTCGTCACGGATCCCGAAGAGGATCTGTACGAGCAGCATCAGGTCCATGCCGATGGCGATGCCGATGACGAGCAGCTGGATCTCGTGGTCGCTCATGTCGTACTCCCGGGCTTAGAAGGGGGGTTCGTCGGAGTAGCCGGCGCCCTGCTGTCGGGCGGTTGGGGCAGAACGCTTGTCTTCCTGGGAAGAGGAGCGTTGGCTGCCACCCCAGCCGCCGTTCTGCTGCTGGCCGTTGGCGGGCTGGGCGCCGGCCCACGGATCGCCCCCTGGGCTCCGTTCGCCGGTACGGACTCCAGACGCCGGGTTCTTCGTGACCTTCGCGGTGGCGCGGGCGAGGGTCGGGCCGACCTCGTCCACATCGATCTCGTAGACCGTCCGCTTCACCTGCTCGCGGTCCTCGTAGGAGCGCTGCTTCAGCCGGCCCTGGACGATGACCCGCGTGCCGCGGGCGAGGGACTCGGCGGCGTTCTCGGCGGCCTGCCGCCACACCGAGCAGGTGAGGAACAGGGTCTCGCCGTCCTTCCACTCGTTCGTCTGTCGGTCGAAGACGCGCGGGGTGGACGCGACGCGGAACTTGGCGACGGCGGCGCCGGCCGGGGTGAAGCGGAGCTCGGGGTCGTCGACGAGGTTGCCGACGACGGTGATGACGGTCTCTCCAGCCATCAGCTGGTCTCCTTCGGGGTGAGGTGCGTCATTTGACGCACCTGGTGCGGGATGCTGAGCGGGAGGCCGGCCCGGTTCCCGCGGGCCGGCCGTTGCCGTGCGGGTCAGAGCCAGTTCATGTGCTGGCCGGGCACGTCGAACGCGCGGATGCCGTCCGGCCGGGTGCGGCCGGTGAGCACGTAGTAGACGTCGTGGCTTGCCTCGCAACGGTGCTCGTCGCACGTCGAGGTGCGGATGAGGCGGCCAGCGCCGTCCCTGGCGAAGCTGAAGCCGATCGCGCCGCCTGGTTCGTCGGTGATCTCGGCCAGGGCGAGGGTCACGAGGGTCGCTGGCCGTGAGCATCCGTCCAACTCCAGGCAGTGGGCGCTGCGGTAGCGGGCGGGGACGCGTTCGATGCGGGTCTGCACGATGGCGTATCCGTGGTCGCGGATGTCGTCGGCGGCGGCCTCGAGCGTGCCGGGGGCGAGAGTGCGTTCGGTCACTGGTTCTCCTCGGTGGTGGTGTCGGCAACCGTGGGCGTATCCCCACGACTGGCCTGGCTGCGGAGCTTCTGGGCGTGGCGGGCGGCGAGGCCGCGTTGCCGGGCGGCGGCGAGGGCTGCGCGCCGGCGCTTGGCGTTCTCGGCGCGGATCCGGGCGGCGGCGATCTTCTCGGCCACGATGTCGTCGACGTTCATCGCGCGGGCCGCGGGGTGTTGGGGACGGGCATTGAGGCGCCTCCTGTTGCGGGTGTGCTGACCTCGTCCCGGCGGCGTGGTCGGTCGTGGACCCTGTGTGTGACCTCGTCCTCGTCCCACCTAAAGAAGTGGGACGAGGGACGAGGACTCACGACCTCGTCCGGGACGAGGTGGGACGAGGTGGGACGAGGTCATTTCCGGGAGTTGTCGATCAAGAGGGGTGTATGAAGTGGGGCAGAGTGGGACAGACGACCTCGTCCCATGCCCGGGACGAGGTCACGCGGCCTCCTCCTCGGGCAGTTCGTCCCCATTTGTGGACGGGGTGGCGAGGCTGTGGAGAGTGGCGCCGCGCGGGCCCGGCTCGGTCACGATCCGGCCGGAGTCGACGAGGGCTGCGACCGCCCGTCGCACGTCCACGGCGCGGCCGGCGACGCGGTCCTCGATGCCCTTGCCGGGCAGCGGGCCGGGTGCTCCGGCGAGCGCGTCGAGCACCTTGTTCTGCAGCGCGCGCAGGCGGCGCGCGTCCTCGTCGGCCTCGCGGTCCTCCTCGTCGCGCTGGATCGGCGCGTACAGGTGGGCCTCGGCGTACTCCTGCGACTCGGACTTGACGACCAGGTCGGCGTACCAGTGCATGCCGCTGGAGTGCGACAGACCGTTCTTCCGGATCTGGCCAGGCCGGTCCTTGGCGACGCGGATGGTGGACTTGCCGGTCACCCCGATGCCGAAGGGGCGTCGGTTCTCCAGCATGTACATCACGCCGTTGAGGCCGTTGAGTTTGTGGACGCCGCCGATGCTGTACCGGCCCCTGTTCTCCGACGACTTGACGACGTGGTCGAGGGTGACGACCGCGGCGCCGCTGTTCATGAGCGGGCGCAGCAGTTGGCGGCCGAACTTGGCGATGTCGGTGTTGTCCTTCAGCTCGAGGCCGAAGAGGCTCATGCCTTCGGTGACGCCGTCGACGATTGCGAGGGTCGGCTCGTGGTCGAGGACGGTGGCCAGGTCGATGAGGTCGATGTCGCTCGGGCTGTTCTCCGGGCGGACGTAGTGGAAGTTCTCCAGGACGACGGCCGGGTTCGCACCGAGGCACAGCAACCGACCGACGACGCCGCCCGCGTCGTCCTCAAAGTCGAGGTACAAGACGTGGTTGCCGTCGTTGATCTCCTGCAGACAGGCGATGAGGGCGAACCACGTCTTGCCCGCCTCGGACTCGCTGGCCACGCTGTTCATCCGGCCCGGGTAGAACAGGCCGACGCCGTCGTCTCGCCGACCGACGGTGGGCTGCGGCGGCTTGTAGCTGCCGTCGAGGACCGACCGCAGGTCCTGCGCCGCCCACGTGCGGGGAGCCGGCTCCTTGCCCGCGGGCTCCGCGTCCACGTCGCCCCAGTCGACGGGCGGCTCCTCGCCGTCCGGGCCGAAGTAGGCGTCCATCGCGGCGTCGAAGTCGGTCGTCACGCCACCCACCCCCGGTCGCTCGGCCTGGTGGACGCGCTGTCGAACGAGGCCCTCGCTTCCGAGTCGGTGAGTCCCACCGCTGATGCCGCCGACAGCAGGCCCAGCTCGGCCTCGCCGAGGTCGATGAGGTTCTGCTCGGCCAGCTCGTGCGCGCGGCACGCGGCGAAGAAGAAGGCGTTGTTGCGGTTGCCCTCGTGGGAGTCCATGACGTGCTGGACGAGGTCGGCCACGGTCCACATGCGGCCGCCGCCAGGGCGCCCTTTCGGTCGTTCTTGCGGGGGAAACCGGTGGCGGGGCGTGGCGCGGGCGGGGGGCACGGTGCGCCGCTGCTTCCGAGGCAGCAGGGTGGCCGGCCAGTCGACGGCGGGTGCCGCATACGTGCCGTCTCCTACCCACTGGTAGCGGCCGCCGGAGGCGTGCACGGAGGGGGCGAGCAGGATGTAGCCGTTGTGCTTGAAGTCGATGCCGGGACCGAGCAGGCCGGGCAGTTCGAAGTCGGGGGAGCGGTACAGGATGTGCAGGCCTCCGCCGCCGGTGAGCTGCATGGTGGTGCCGGGCAGGACGCCGACCCGGTTCTCCAGCGCCTCGTAGGATTCGCGGCCGCCGTTGCGGGGGTCGATGTCGACGACGGCCCAGCCGTTGAGCTTGCAGGGCGCGCCGATGTTGGCGTCGGGTTCCTCGCGCCACCAGCGGCGGACGAGGTCGAGGTCAGTGGTAGCGGCCCAGAACCCGTGGCAGGTGGGTACGCCGCATTGGCAGTCCTCGGGGCGGTGCTTGATGTACAGGCTGCTCTGCCGGTCGCAGCGCGCACAGTTGGCGTATGGGGTCTTGTTCCGCCGAACACGAAAGACCTTGATGCCCGCCTTGGCGTAGGTCTCGGCGGCGGCCGGGAGCTGGGCGGGAATGCGGAGGCCGACGGTCACGAACTGCTCTCTTCTACGAGCTGGATCAGTTGGTTCGTGGGGGTGCGGGCGGGCGCCGCCGGGGGGAGGTACGGCGCCCGCCCGCGGCTCAGGCGGTACTGCGCTTGCTGCGGGCGATCTCCTCGGCAGCCGCCGTGATGCGGTTGCACCAGTTGCGGGCCGCGCTGACGACCGTGAACGCGCTGGGCTGCTGCTCCAGGTCGTGCCGGATGGAGTCGAGGACCATCTCGTGCAGCGCCCGCTCGCCGGCGCGCTGCACGTACAGCTCGTCGTCGCTGGCCTGGTCGAGGTCGGCGGGCTCGTCGACGGGCCACTGGCCCGGGCGTCGCTCGGTCATGCCGCCGCCTCCTTGGGAGCGGGCTGGTGGAATGCGGCGCGGATCCGCGCGCGCTGGTCGTCGGTGAGGGGCGGCGCCTGGTCGACGATGCGACGGACCCTGTCCCAGTAGCCGGCGGGCCGGGCCGGGCGCCCGGTGTCTGCCATGCCAGACACCGACGCCTGCTCTGTGGTCGCCGCGCTCACGCCTGTGCCTTCGCGCTGGAGGCCATGGCCTCGATCTGGGCGGCGGCGGCCCGGAGTTCCGCGGCCTTGGCGGCCGCATCCGCGGGGTTGAACTCGTCGCCGCCGATGTACAGGAGAGGCTTGCCGTCGGACACGTGCACGAAGCCGTAGTCGACGGCGTTGTGCAGGTGGCTGGCGTGGTCGTCGTGCGGACCGGTCTCGGTGCAGACCCCGGGGTAGATGGGGCACAGTCCCGTCTCGGCGGCCTGGCGCGCGAAGTAGTCGGCGCGTATGCGGGCCAGCTCGGCGCGTCGCAGTCGCATCACGGCGAGGCGCCGCTCGAAAGTGTCGATGACGCCCTGCAGGCCGTGCTCGTCGAGGTCTCCGATGTAGTGCTCGTCGATGACCTCGACGACTGCGTGGGGGGCGCGGCGGGCGGGGTTGTCGGAGAACGGTTCGTGCGCGATGACGGTGTCGAGGATGCGGTAGTCCTCGTCCTGCCCGGCCCCGTCGATGGGCAGGGTTTCGGAGGTGCTGCCGTCGGTGTTCCAGCAGTAGACGTCCAGCGTGTAGCTGGGCGTCGCGATGTCGCCGGTGTGGTCGCTGGTGCAGCCCTGAAGGCAGGTGATGGTGCGCGGCTCGCCGGTCTCCCGGTCGGTGAATGACCAGGTGCGCGAGGGGATCTTCGGCGCGGCCGCGGCCTCGTACTGGGCGGCCAGCTGCTCGATCCGGGTGATGTCCTTCCGTGCCTCGGCGGCCTGAGACAGGATCTGTGCCACGGTGACCACCTGAAGGTCACCCTGGTTCCCGTGGGTGCTGGCGAGCAGCGCGGGCTGGCCGTTGTCGAGGTCGTTCATGATCTCGACGGTCAGGCTCGCGGTGATGCTCTGCTCGGGAAGGGACGACGGCGCCTTTGCCGCCTCGACGGGCTGTGCTTTCATGGCCATGAGGACGTTCTCTTTCCGGCGGCGGCGCTAATGGGGTGGCTAGACCCCGGGCGTCGCCGTCTTGCTAGTTAGCGCTGGTGGTGAGGGTCGTTCTCGCAAGGCGGCGTCGGGTGGCTAGACCCGGCGCCGCTCGCGTTGGGATCGATGTCGAGCGCGCGGAGCAGCGCGGCCCGGCTGACGCGGTAGGTGCGGCCAACCCGCATGACCTGACACGGATAGTCACCCGCCTTGGCCAGGCTGAAGCCCTTGGTACGGCCGAGCAGGAATGCCCGGTTGGACGTCTCGAGGTCGACCATGACGGGCAGTCGGAGCAGCTCTTCAAGCTGCATGCCACGGGCGGCATGTCCCGCCCGCGTTTGGTGAGGAGGCGCTGTCATTGCCTCACCTTTCTGATCTTGTGTCGCTCTGTGCCGGGCAGTGCCACCCAGTGTCAGTCTGTAATGGACTGAGAAGATGAGAACGTGGCGTGCTTACGGGACGACAGTACACGCAGACGTGGGGGTGTCAACCCGGAAACGGCCTGATACCTTCAGCTCATGACGAACTATGCCGAGGAGTCCTGACGTGAAGCCGGACGATTTGGACGCGCGAGTAGCTGACGACGAGGAGCAGGTCTACATGGCCATGCAGCTCGTCCATGAGGAAGGGGAACGGCAGAACGTTGACTACGATCCGCCGCATCCTCTGGACGGCCTGGATATGGAGAGGCTTGCGAGCTTCAACCTGAAGCAGATCCGCACGGCCCTCGGGATTTCGCAGCAGCAGATCGCCGACAAGTTGACGGCGGATCGAGCGGCCGGACACCACGACGTGAAGTTGTCTCAGACACAGATCGCCAAGATCGAACGCGGTGAAAGGCCATGGCGCCTCAACGAGCTGGTCGCGATTGCCGCCGCGCTGGGCGTAGCGCTGGACGAGTTCTTCAGTGGGCAACCAGCATCCAACGACGCCAAGATGCTGGTCCGTACAGCCAAGCTCAAATATCAGAGAGCCAAAGCGAACGAAGAGGAAGCCCGCGACGCGCTCAAGGCCGCAATTCGCGACACCTATGAAGCAGAGAACGCGCTGCTCAGAGCCGCAGCACGCCATCAGATCCAAGACCCAGAGGTCCTGAAGATCTTGAGTCTCCGTGGCGTCCGCAGTTGGTGGGCGGACGATGCGAGAAAGGAGCCGCTACCCGACCGAGCTCGTGACGAAGATCGGAAGGAATACGCGGTTAAGTTTGTGGCGGAAGAGTGGGTTCGGTTGACCAAAGAGGAAACCGGGAAGCCGCCCGAGCAGCCGGTACACAACTTGCCCTTGTTGGAAAGCTAGCCGATAGCGAGGCGT
Source organism: Streptomyces sp. NPDC007856 (assembly GCF_042868225.1). Taxonomy (NCBI): domain Bacteria; kingdom Bacillati; phylum Actinomycetota; class Actinomycetes; order Kitasatosporales; family Streptomycetaceae; genus Streptomyces; species Streptomyces sp. NPDC007856. The sequence continues at coordinate 683,129 of NZ_JBIAEC010000003.1, forward strand.
CCCAATCCGGCCGCTCAGATGTCGAGAGATGCGGCGCTCCCTGAGGCTATTGCCTCCCTCGCTTCCACGCGAACACGACCGCCTCGTAGTCGAAGTAGCCGCCATCGGGCATCCGACCGGGCCGCGGCGTCTTCAGCGTCACCTCGACCAGCGACCGCAGGACGTTCCGCTTCTGCTCCAGCTCCAGCGCCTTCCACGCCTTCCGCACGTCCGGCGCCCCCACCAGGCCGACGAGCGGGTCCTGCATCGCAGCCTTCGCCAGCTGCTTCGTCACGCCCTCCAGCTGGGCCCGCGCGGTGTCGGTGCCCTCGGTGAACTGGACCATGTCGATCTGCCCGGCACCGAACAGCCCGGCCAGGTCCGTCATGCGCCGGCGGATCTGCTCGCTTTCCGCCTGCAGCGCGGCGACGTCGACCTGGTCGCCGCTGGGCAGCAGCAGGTCGTGGGCGTCGGGGCGTGACAGCCGCTCGACGATGACGTCCTCGACGTACTGGTCGAGGATCTCGGCGCGCCGGCCGCCGCCGTGCCCGTCCTGGCACCGGTACGACGGATACCGCCGGCCGCCGGACTGGGTGACGTACACGAACTTGTCGCACTCCCCGCGCCCGCACCGGTACAGCAGCGATCCCAGCCACTTCGGCTGGGCGCCCGGCGTCGTCGTCCGGGACGGGTCCTTCAGGATGGCCAGGACGGCCCTGTACTTCGTCTCGTCGACGATCGGCTCCCACTGCCCGCGGCCGACCTCCTCGCCCCGCCAGACGGCGATCCCGGCGTTCCTGGGCCGCATCAGCATGTCCCGCATGTCGGTGTGCGTGATCGGGTTCCCCCTGGTGGTGAGAATGCCCTTGTCGGCGCACCACTTCACCAGGCCGCGGACCGACCCGCCGGCCAGGATCGTGTCCGTCCAATACCGCAGCGCCTCGGCCTCCTCGGGCACGGCCTTGAGCATGTCCAGCTCGGGCACCTCGACCTCTTCGCCGGTCTTCCGGTCGGTCTTCTTCTTCATCTCACCCGTGGGCACGCCCCAGCCGAACGGGCGGATCCCTCCGGTCCACTCGCCCTTCAGCGACTTCTGGCGGCGGGCCCTGGCGACACGGTCGCCCTTGTGTTCGGACTCGTAGCGGGCGATGATCCCGAGCTGCCGCGCCAGCATCCGGCCCGTGGGCGTGGCGAGGTCCAGTTCCCCGGCCTGCACGGTGTGGGTGGCGACGCCGCGGCGCTCGCACAGGTTGATGTACTCCTCCAGCTCCAGCGGGGAGCGGTGGATGCGGTCCGTGTGCCAGGCGATGACGACAGTGGCCCTGCCCTCGTCGAGGTCGGCGAGCATCTGCCGATACCCCTTGCGCTTCTTCCCAGAGAACGCGCTCACATCGTTGTCGACGTACACCTCGACGACGTCCCAGTGGTTGCGCTCGGCGAGGGCCTCGCAGTCCTCGCGCTGGCGGTCGACGCCGAGGCCGGCGCCGGTGCGGTCCTGGGAGATGCGGCAGTAGATGACCGCGCGCGTCCGGGCGTCCCCCGTTGGAGTGCTCTTCATGACCTGAGTGTGCACCAGTAGAGGCGTCATTATCCGGAGTTCGGGAAGACGACCCTGCTCAGCGCCCTGCTGGGGTTGGTCGGGGCGGGCGAGCGGATCGTGCTCGCCGAGGACTCGGCCGAGTTGCGACCGGACCATCCGCACGTCGTCCGGCTGGAGACCCGGCCCGCCAACCAGGAGGGCGCCGGCCTGGTCACCCTGGAGGACCTCGTCCGGCAGGCGCTGCGGATGCGGCCCGACCGGCTGGTCGTCGGCGAGGTCCGCGGACCGGAGGTCGTGCACCTGCTCGCGGCCCTCAACACAGGCCATGAGGGCGGCTGTTGCACGATCCACGCCAACGCCGCCGGAGACGTCCCGGCCCGGCTGGAGGCGCTGGCCACGGCCGCGGGGCTCGACCGGGCCGCGCTGCACAGCCAGCTGGCGGCCGCCCTCTCCGTGGTCCTGCACCTCGTACGGGACCGGTCCGGGCGGCGCCGGATCGCCGAGGTGCACGTGCTGGAGCGGGACACCACGGGGCTGGTCCGGACAGTGCCGGCCCTGCGCTGGAGTGCGCGGGCCTTCGTGCGGGAGCGGGGCTGGGAGCGGCTGGAGCGGCTCCTGGACGCCGGAGCGGACTCGGAAAGGAGTGCGGGAAGTGATCGGTGAGACGTCCATGGGCGCTGCGCTGATCTGTCTCGGCGCGCTGGTCTGGCTGCTGGGCGGCCGGCACTACGGCATGCGGCGGGCGCGGCTGCTGCTGGCGGGCGGCGGAGTGGTCGCGACCGGCCCACCCTCCTGGGCCCGGGCCCTCGCGGAACTACGGCGGCTGCGCGGCCGGTTGGGGGCCGAGTGGTGGGCGCTCGCGGCCGGTCTGCTGCTCGGGCTGCTGGGGGCCTCGGTGATTCCGGTCGTCGCGGGGGCGGCCGGGGTGCCGGTGCTGCGCCGGGTGCGGCTGGCCCGGCAGGCCCGGCGGGTCCGGGAACGGCGGGCGGACGCGGTGATCGCCCTGTGCGGGGCTCTCGCCGGAGAGGTGCGCGCCGGACGACAGCCGGGCGAGGCGCTGCTGCGGGCGGCGCGGGACTCCGGCGGGCTCGGCGAGGCGCAGGCGGCCGTTGTCGCGGCGGCGCGGTTCGGCGGGGACGTGCCCGGCGCGCTCACCGCGGCGGCCCGGCAGCCGGGCGCCGAGGGCCTGCTCGGGCTGGCCGCGTGCTGGCGGGTGGCCGTGGACCAGGGTGCCGGGCTCGCGGCGGGCCTGGACCGACTGGACGCGGCCCTGCGCGCCGAGCGGGACCAGCGCGCCGACCTGCGCGCCCAGTTGGCGGGCGCCCGGGCGACCACGGTGCTGCTCACCGCGCTCCCCGCCCTCGGCCTCCTCCTGGGCTCGGCCATGGGCGCCGACCCGCTCCACGTCCTGCTGCACACGGGCGCCGGCCTGGGCTGCCTGGCGATCGGATCCGCCTTCGAGACGGCCGGGTTGTGGTGGGCCGTGCGGATCGTGCGGGGAGCGGGGGCGGTGTGAGCGGTGGCGGTGCGGGTTTCGGGGTTGGGCGCGCGAGGGGCGTGCTGGGCAGGGCATCCGGGGCGAGGAGTGCGCGGGGACGTGCGGGAGCCTGCGGCGATCAGTGGGGGAGCGGGGTGTGCGGGAGGTGGGCGCGTGATGGGGCGCGTCGGCTGGGACGAGTGGGGAGGGCGGGCGGCATGAGCGGGGAAGTAGTCCACAGGTTGGGGACGGTCGGGGTCGTTGTGCCGGCCGTCGGCTGGGTGGTTCAGCGGTTGGCGCTGGCCCGGAGTCGACGACGGGCGCGGCGACGGGTGGCCGAGCTGCTCGGCAGGGAAGTGCCGGTGCCCGGACGGCGGTTCGCGTCGGCGGACACGGTGCGGCGGTGGCTGCCGCCGGCCGGGGCGGCGTGCGGTGCCTGGATCCTGGTCGGTGGTGCGACCGGGGCCGTGCTGGGGCTGGGCGTCGGGCTCGTGCTGCGGGGGTGGCGGAGCCGGCAGTTGACGGCCGACCGGTCGGAACCGGTCGACACGGCCGCCGCCACACGCCAACTCCCCCTCGCCGCAGATCTGCTGGCCGCCTGTGTCGCCGCCGGTGCCGGACCGGTGATCGCCGCGCAGGCGGTGGGGGAGGCGCTCGACGGGCCGGTCGGGGAGGCGCTGGCGCGGGGCGCGGCCGAGGTGCGGCTCGGCGGTGAACCAGCCGCCGCCTGGCGGCGGCTGGCCGAGCTGCCCGGCGCTGGAGCACTGGCGCGGCTGCTGGAGCGGGCCGATGAGTCCGGGCTTCCGGCGGCCGGCCCGGCCGCCCGCCTCGCCTCCGACGCACGCGCGCAGTGGGCCCGCACCGCGACGGCCCGGGCCAGGCGCGCGGCCGTACTGATCTCCGCGCCGGTGGGCCTGTGCTTCCTGCCCGCCTTCATCGCGGTCGGCGTGCTGCCCGTCGTGATCGGACTCGCGGGCGGCGTGATGGGAGGCAGATGAGGCGTACGAGAGCGAACGAGCCCGAGCGGTCGACGGACCGCGCAATCGCGGAGAAACACAAAGACCATGAATCCCACGGGGGTTGGAATGCACAGGAAGATCAAGGAAGCGGCGGCGGTACGGCTGTGCCGGAAGAGCCACGGGGACGCCGGAATGGTGACGTCCGAGTACGCGATGGGGATCATCGCGGCCGTCGGGTTCGCGTTGCTGCTCTATGAGGTCGTCACCAGCGGCCAGGTCCGGGCGGAGCTGCAGGACATCGTGAAGAAGGCCCTCAGTGAGCGGATGTGAGCGAGGGAGGGACCGGGGGTTCGTGACCGCGGAGGCGGCCGTGGTGCTGTGCGTGCTGGTGGCGTTCACGATGGCGCTGGTCTGGGGGCTGCTCGTGGTGGCCGCACAGATCCAGTGTGTGGACGCCGCCCGCATCGGCGCCCGGGCCGCCGCCCGTCAGGACCCGGCCGACGCCGTGGTGACGGTGACCCGGGAGGCCGCCCCGCGCGGCGCCCGGGTGACGGTCGGGCGCGAGGGCGATCAGGTACGGGTGACGGTGGTGGCCAGACCGCCGGTGCTGAGCGGACTGCCCTTCGAGGTGCGGGAGCAGGCCGTCGCACCGGCCGAGGAAACCGCGGCGACGGGGGCCACCACGGCGACCGGGGCGACCGGGGAGGCGGCGCCGTGAGACGAGGTGCGGTGAGGGATCGGCGGCACGCGGATCAGGCGTCTGCTGGGCGGAGTCGGCAGAGCTCCGAGCAGGGGCCCGGCCCGGTGCCGAGCCGGCAGCGCTCCGACCGGGGCTCCGCCACCGTGTGGAGCCTGGGGGCGATGGCCGTGCTGTGTGCGGTGTTCGGCGCCGTGCTCGCGCTGGGCCAGGCCGTCGTCGTCCGGCACCGGGCGGCCGGCGGCGCGGATCTGGCGGCGCTCGCGGCGGCGGCCCACTGGGAGGAGGGCGGCGCGGCGGCCTGCGCGCGGGCCGGGCGGGTGGCGACGGCCCAGGGGGTACGGCTGGTGCGGTGCGCCATCGTCGGCGAGACCTCGGACGTCACGGCGGCCTCGGGAAGAGGACCGTTCGCGGCGGAGGCCAGGGCCAGAGCGGGGCCGGCGGAACCGGTGCCGGGCGGATCCGCACCGGGAAGACCGGCACCGGAAACCGCCCCCGCACCGGGAGGACCGGCGCCGAGACCCTCCGTACGGCGAGCCCCCACGCCGTAGAGCCCCCTGCCGAGCACACGCAAGCCCGCGGCGCCTGCCCCGGAGTGGGTTCCTCCGTGGCTGTTCCCCCCGAGCCGGCTACTCCGCCGACTGTCCCCCCGCAGCCGGTGCCTCCGCCCCCCGTTCGTCCGGCTTCTCCTCCGGCGCCCTGCGCAACAGCACCGTGAGGAGCCGTACCGCGCCCCTCTTGTGCAGTGGGTCGTTGCCGTTGCCGCACTTGGGGGACTGGATGCAGGACGGGCAGCCGGCCTCGCACTCGCAGGAGGCGATGGCCTCGCGGGTGGCGGCGAGCCAGGTGCGGGCGGTGTGGAAGGCACGCTCGGCGAAGCCCGCGCCGCCGGGATGGCCGTCGTACACGAAGACCGTGGGCAGCAGGGTGTCCGGGTGCAGCGGGATCGACACGCCGCCGATGTCCCAGCGGTCGCAGGTCGCGAAGAGGGGGAGCAGGCCGATGGAGGCGTGTTCGGCGGCGTGCAGGGAGCCGCCGAGGATCTCCGGGGTGATCCGGGCCTCGTCGAGCTGGTCGTCGGTGACGGTCCACCACACCGCGCGGGTGCGCAGGGTACGAGGAGGGAGGTCGAGTTTGCTCTCACCGAGCACTTCACCGGTGATGAGGCGTCTTCGGAGGTAGGACACCACCTGGTTGGTGACCTCGACCGAGCCGTAGCAGAGGCGGCCGGCGCCCCAGGGGATCTCGGTGTCGGTCTCCAGGATGGAGATGGAGGTGGTGTCGCGGGCGACCGTGGAGTACGGCGGGTCGGCCTGTTCGACCAGGGCGACCGAGTCCTCCAGGTCCAGCTGCCGCACCAGGTAGGTGCGGCCCTGGTGGAGATGGACGGCGCCCTCGTGGACCGTGGAGTGCGCGGCGCCCGCGTCGACCGTGCCGAGCAGGCGGCCGGTGCCGGACTCGACGATCTGCACCGGGCGCCCGCCCGCGCCGCGGATGTCGGTCAGGTCGGCGGCCCGCTCCCGGCGTGTCCAGTGCCAGGCCTTCGTCCGCCGGCGCAGCAGCTTCGCGGCCTCCAGTTGCGGCAGCACGTCCGCGCAGGCGGGGCCGAAGAGGTCCAGGTCCTCTTCGGTCAGCGGGAGTTCCGCGGCGGCGGCGCACAGGTGCGGGGCGAGGACGTAGGGGTTGTCGGGGTCGAGGACGGTGGACTCCACCGGCTGGTCGAACAGGGCCTCGGGGTGGTGGACCAGGAAGGTGTCCAGCGGGTCGTCGCGGGCCACCAGCACGGCGAGGGCGCCCTGTCCGGTACGGCCCGCGCGGCCCGCCTGCTGCCACAGGGAGGCGCGCGTGCCCGGGTAGCCGGCGATGACCACCGCGTCCAGCCCGGAGACGTCCACACCGAGCTCCAGGGCCGTCGTGGCGGCCAGCCCGAGGAGCTCGCCGGAGTGCAGGGCGCGCTCCAGGGCGCGGCGCTCCTCGGGGAGGTAGCCGCCGCGGTAGGCCGCGACACGCCGGACCAGGGAGCGGTCGACCTCGGCCAGCTTCTCCTGGGCGATCACCGAGATCAGCTCGGCGCCGCGCCGGGACCGTACGAAGGCCACCGAGCGCACGCCCTGCACGGTGAGGTCGGTCAGCAGATCGGCGGTCTCGGCGGTGGCGGTCCGCCGTACGGGTGCGCCCTTCTCGCCGTGCAGCTCGGTGAGCGGGGGCTCCCACAGGGCGAAGACCAGCTCACCGCGCGGAGAGGCGTCGTCGGCGACCTCGGTCACCGGCAGGCCGGTCAGCCGGCGGGCGGCGACGGCGGGCTCGGCGGCGGTCGCCGAAGCCAGCAGGAAGACGGGCGAGGCGCCGTAACGGGCGCACAGGCGGCGCAGCCGGCGCAGCACCTGGGCGACGTGCGAGCCGAAGACGCCCCGGTAGGTGTGGCACTCGTCGATGACGACGTACTTGAGGGATTTCAGGAAGGAGGACCAGCGCGGGTGGGAGGGGAGTATCCCGCGGTGCAGCATGTCGGGGTTGGTGAGGACGTAGTTGGCGTACTGGCGGATCCACTCCCGTTCCTCGAACGGGGTGTCGCCGTCGTACACGGCCGGGCGCACCGAGGTGCCGAGCGGCTGTGAAAGTTCCTTCACCGAACGGCACTGGTCCGCCGCAAGTGCCTTGGTGGGGGCGAGGTACAGGGCGGTGGCCCCTCGGCCGTTCGGCGCCTCGGAACCGTCCATAAGGGTGGACAGGACCGGCACGAGGTACGCGAGGGACTTGCCGGAGGCAGTGCCGGTGGCGACGACCACCGAATCGCCGTCCAGGGCGTGCTCTGCGGCCAGCGCCTGGTGCGCCCAGGGATGTTCGATGCCGCACGCCTGGACGGCCGCGATCACCTCGGACCGGATTCGGTCAGGCCAGACGGCATGGCGGCCCGCGCGCGGGGGCAAGTGCTCCGTATGAGTGATGCGCGCAGACCGGCTCGGCCCGGAGGCGAGCCGGTCGAGGACCGCGCCCGGAGACGGGCGGGACGCCGGGTTCGCCGGGGATCGATCGGATCGGTGATTCTTGGCCATCGGCACCGAGTGTGTCACTGGCGTGACGGACAATGGAGCCAAGGCGTCGTGCACGCCTGCCGGTAAGTGATTGAATGCCATCGCGGCTGGCGATGCGTCCCGGGGGCCGCCGAGGTGTCCCGAGGGGCGTCCGCTCGATAGCAAGGTGCTGGAGGATCCGTGGACCTGTCCCTGTCGACCCGTACCGTCGGCGATCGTACGGTCGTCGAGGTCGGTGGCGAAATCGATGTATACACCGCGCCCAAGCTGCGCGAGCAGCTGGTCGAGCTGGTGAACGACGGCAATTTCCACCTCGTCGTCGACATGGAGGGCGTGGACTTCCTCGACTCCACCGGACTCGGCGTGCTGGTCGGCGGCCTCAAGCGAGTGCGTGCCCACGAGGGCTCGCTGCGCCTGGTCTGCAACCAGGAGCGCATTCTGAAGATCTTCCGTATCACCGGCCTCACCAAGGTGTTCCCGATCCACACCTCGGTCGAGGAAGCGGTGGCGGCCACCGACTGACCCTGGACCGGTCACCGGCGCCGGGCTCCCTTCGGAGTCGGGCGTCGGCCGGTCACGTCCGGCTCGCTGCGTTCGCGGCCGGTTCGTCGACCGGGTCCTTCCCGGGCTTCGAAGCGGCCCGGGCACAGAAGCACAGCAGGGGGTGCGGGCTCTCGGCGGCCCCGCCCCCGACCGCACGCCCGTAGTCGCGAGGGGGATGCATGGCCACCGTCGAACTCCGCTTCAGCGCGCTGCCCGAGCACGTCCGGACCGCCCGGTTGGTGGCGGCCGCGGTGGCACGCAGGGCCGGAGTGGACGAGGCCGTCCTGGACGAGGTCCGGCTCGCCGTCGGCGAGGCCTGCTCCCGTGCTGTCGGACTGCACCAGAGCAGCGGCATCACCGCGCCCGTGAAGGTGGCGCTGATCGAAGAGGAGAAACAGTTCTCCATCGAGGTCGGCGACGAGGCGCCGCACGCCGCCCCCGGCGACACGCCCGGAGCCGGAGACGGCGAGGCGGAGGTCGAGGAGGACGAGATGGGCCTCGCCGTCATCAGCGGCCTCGTCGACGACGTCCAGGTCACCACCGGACACGACGGCGGCCTGATCCGCATGACCTGGCCGACCGCACCCCCGGCCACGGCGCTGGTCTGAGCGCTGCCGTACCACTTGACGAGGGCCCTGCCTGGCAGGGCCCTCGGTGTTTTTCCAGCGTGCGGCGGCACCCGACCGAATTCGTGAAGGAATTCACGATCAAAGAATGCCCTCGGGGCATTACTCCATTCGGGTTGTCGGGGCGGGATCTCGATCATTTACTGATGAGTCGGCGGAGGAGAATTCCGTTTACCGCGCTCTGTTTAGATCACACTGAGGTACCTAGAATCCCCACATCTTGAGCTCAGCCCAAGCGTCAAGGAGGACGAATGGCGGGGCTTTCTACCCCTCAATCGGGTCACCTCACATCCCTCGCAGCCGCAGTCCTGACCGCCGACAACCGGATCATGGTGGCCGTCATCGCGGCGGTCGCCCTGGCCGCGCTGGTGGTCGCGGGGATCCTGGTGCGCCAGGTGCTGGCGGCGGGCGAGGGCACCGACAGCATGAAGCGGATCGCCGAGGCGGTCCAGGAAGGCGCGAAGGCGTACCTCGCCCGGCAGTTGCGCACGCTCGGCGTATTCGCCGTCGTCGTCTTCTTCCTGCTCATGCTGCTGCCCGCGGACGACTGGAATCAGCGTGCCGGACGTTCGGTGTTCTTCCTGATCGGAGCGGCGTTCTCGGCGGCCACCGGCTATATCGGCATGTGGCTCGCCGTGCGCAGCAATGTCAGGGTCGCCGCGGCGGCCCGGGAAGCCACACCGGCACCGGGCGAACCGCAAAAGGATCTCACCACCGTCTCGCACACCGCGATGAAGATCGCATTTCGCACGGGCGGCGTCGTCGGCATGTTCACGGTGGGGCTCGGCCTGCTGGGCGCCTCCTGCGTGGTGCTGGTGTACGCGGCCGACGCTCCGAAGGTGCTGGAGGGCTTCGGCCTCGGCGCCGCCCTGATCGCTATGTTCATGCGTGTGGGCGGCGGCATCTTCACCAAGGCCGCCGACGTCGGCGCCGACCTGGTCGGCAAGGTCGAACAGGGCATTCCGGAGGACGACCCGCGCAATGCCGCGACCATCGCCGACAATGTGGGCGACAACGTCGGCGACTGCGCGGGCATGGCGGCCGACCTCTTCGAGTCGTACGCCGTGACCCTGGTTGCCGCGCTGATCCTCGGCAAGGCCGCCTTCGGCAACTCCGGACTCGCCTTCCCGCTGCTCGTGCCCGCCATCGGCGTCCTCACGGCGATGATCGGCATCTTCGCGGTCGCCCCGCGGCGCGCCGACCGCAGCGGCATGACGGCGATCAACCGGGGCTTCTTCATCTCCGCGGTGATCTCGCTCGCGCTGGTCGCGATCGCCGTCTTCGTCTACCTGCCCTCGAAGTACTCCGCGCTGCACGGCGTGACGGACGCGGCGATCAGGGGCAAGGCGGGCGACCCGCGGATCCTGGCCCTGGTCGCGGTGGCGATCGGCATCCTGCTCGCCGCCGTCATCCAGCAGCTGACCGGCTACTTCACCGAGACCAACCGCCGCCCGGTCCGGGACATCGGCAAGACCTCCCTCACCGGACCGGCCACCGTCGTCCTGTCCGGCATCTCGGTCGGACTGGAATCCGCCGTCTACACCGCGCTGCTCATCGGGCTCGGGGTGTACGGCGCGTTCCTGCTCGGCGGTACGTCGATCATGCTCGCGCTGTTCGCGGTCGCGCTGGCCGGCACCGGCCTGCTCACCACGGTCGGCGTGATCGTCGCCATGGACACCTTCGGTCCGGTCTCCGACAACGCACAGGGCATCGCCGAGATGTCCGGCGACGTCGAGGGCGCGGGAGCGCAGGTGCTCACCAACCTGGACGCGGTCGGCAACACCACCAAGGCCATCACCAAGGGCATCGCCATCGCCACCGCCGTTCTCGCCGCGTCGGCGCTGTTCGGGTCGTACCGCGACGCGATCACCACCAACGTGCAGAACGTCGGGGTGAAACTCACCGGGCCGGGCGCGCCGCTGAGTCTGTCCCTGGACATCTCGCAGCCCAACAACCTCGTCGGCCTCATCGCGGGCGCGGCGGTCGTCTTCCTCTTCTCCGGACTGGCCATCAACGCCGTCTCGCGGTCGGCCGGTTCGGTGGTGTTCGAGGTGCGGCGGCAGTTCCGCGAGAAGCCCGGGATCATGGACTTCACCGAGAAGCCCGAGTACGGCAAGGTCGTCGACATCTGCACCAAGGACGCCCTGCGGGAGCTGGCCACACCAGGTCTGCTCGCCGTCATGGCGCCGATCTTCATCGGGTTCACGCTCGGCGTCGGCTCGCTCGGCTCCTACCTCGCCGGCGCGATCGGCGCGGGCACGCTGATGGCGGTGTTCCTCGCCAACTCCGGCGGCGCCTGGGACAACGCCAAGAAGCTGGTGGAGGACGGCCACCACGGCGGCAAGGGCAGCGAGGCCCACGCGGCCACGGTGATCGGCGACACCGTCGGCGACCCCTTCAAGGACACCGCGGGACCGGCGATCAACCCGCTGCTGAAGGTCATGAACCTGGTGTCGCTGCTCATCGCGCCCGCGGTGATCAAGTTCTCCTACGGCAGCGACAAGAGCATCGGCGTACGGATCGCGATCGCGATCCTCGCGCTCGCCGTGATCGTCGTTGCCGTGTACGTCTCCAAGCGGCGCGGTATCGCCGTCGGCGACGACGAGAGCGCCGAGCGGGTCTCCAACTCACCGAACACGGCGGTGGTTTCCTAGATCTTCCGGGAAGGCCCTGCTCAACGGGCGGGCGGGCGGCGCGTACTGACGCGCCGCCCGCCCGCTTCCGTCTGTGGCGCGGCTGCGGGCGTGGCTGTGGGCTCGCCCACGTGGTGAGCCTTCTCTCGCATGGTGCAAAGGGTCGCAAAGGGATCCTTAGGGGGCTTTCGGGATGCGGAGGGTGTGGGTCCGCCGTGTAGGGTCCGTGGGCCGAGAGCCAGGGAAGGGACCAATCCGGTGAACAAGAAGCTCGCGGCCGCACTGTCCGGCGGTGCGGTACTGGTGGTGGCGCTGTCGGGATGCACCAGCAGCGGCGGTGACAAGGGACCCGACCCCAAGCTGGTCGCCTGGGCCAAGTCGGTGTGTGACGCGGTGCCCGCTCAGGACGCGAAGATCAAGGCGGCGAACGCGGCGATCAGTACGACAGCCGCCGACACCGCCAAGCCCGAGACGCTCCAGCAGACGGACTCGCAGGCCTTCCAGGACATGGCCGACGGCTACAAGGCGATAGCCGCCGCCGTCAGCGACGCGGGTGCGCCTCCCGGTGTCCAGGACGGCGCCAAGCGGCTCCAGGACGTCGTGAAGAGCTTCAACGGCCTCTCCGCCTCCTACGCCGGCCTCAAGAAGCAGGTCGACGCGCTGAACACCAAGGACCAGGCCAAGTTCGCCTCGGGTCTGCACGACATCGCGGTGCAGATGACGGACCTGGAGAAGCAGCACCAGAGCGGCACCGACGCGCTGGAGAAGCTCCAGCAGGGCGACGTCAAGAACGCCATCGCCCAGCAGGCCAGCTGCAAGAAGGTCGCCGCAACGGCGTCGTCGTCCTCGCCGTCGGCCGGCTGACCCGGATGGCGGTCGGCGGCTGCAGCTGACGGGACGACAGCCCGTGGCTGCGGCTGACTGATCACGGTCGGCGGAACGCGGTCGCGGATCACGGCGTCGGCTGCACTGTCTCGGTCCGCGGAGCGGAAGGTCGGCTCGCGAGCCCCGCTCGGCCGACCGCGGCGTATCCCGGGGTGGCGTGCGCCGGTTGCGGGGCCCGCTCCCGTCGTTGGCCGCCGCCGTCCGGCGGGCCGTGGCCCGGCCGGGTCCCGAGGCGTGCGGGGGTCCAGCCGTGAGGCGTGCTGAGGCCGCGTCCGGGAGGGGCCGCGGGCCACAATGGGGGGTGTGACTGACTCCGGACTCGCTTCCCTGCCCGCTTCCGACCGGCCCGACATCGCCGCGCGCCTGCGTGCGGCGCTGCTGGCCGCCTCCTTCACCGCCGACGGGCTGCTCGACCTGCTCGGCGCCCCCGCGTACGCGGCGCTGGCCCGCAGCGAGACCGTGCCCGCACTGAGGGCGACCCGTGGCGACACGCCGCTGGAGACGCTCGTACGGCTGTTCCTGCTCCAGCAACCGGTGCCGTACGCGCGCGTGGCGGCCGTTCTACCGGCCGAGGAGGCGCTGGAAGCCGGATGGCTCACGCGCGTGGGCGGCGACGAGGTGGCCGCCACCGTGGACGTACGGCCCTACGGCGGTCCCGGCGGCGAGGACTGGTTCATCGTCTCCGACCTGGGCTGCGCGGTCGGCGGAGCCGGCGGGATCGGGCAGCGCGACGAGGGCGTCGTACTCGGCGTCGGCGGTGCCTCCACGACCCTCGCCGGCATCACCGTCCGTACGCCGGTGGCGTCCGCCCTGGACCTCGGCACCGGCTCCGGCATCCAGGCGCTGCACGCCGCCCAGCACGCCACGCGCGTGACGGCGACCGACCTCAACCCGCGCGCGCTGCACATCACCGCGCTCACGCTCGCGCTCTCCGCCGCCCCCGCCGCCGACCTGCGGGAGGGCTCGCTGTTCGAACCGGTGCGGGACGACGAGACCTTCGATCTGATCGTGTCCAACCCGCCCTTCGTCATCTCGCCGGGCGCCCGCCTCACGTACCGGGACGGTGGCATGGGCGGGGACGATCTGTGCCGCTCGCTCGTTCAGCAGGCGGGGGAACGGCTGAACGAGGGCGGGTTCGCGCAGTTCCTCGCCAACTGGCAGCACGTGGCAGGGGAGGACTGGCAGGACAGACTCAGGTCGTGGGTGCCGCGCGGGTGCGATGCCTGGATCGTGCAGCGCGAGGTACAGGACGTCACGCAGTACGCCGAGCTGTGGCTGAGGGACGCCGGTGACCACCGCGGGGACCCGGCGGAGTACCAGGCGCGCTACGACGCCTGGCTCGACGAGTTCGAGGCGCGCAAGGTCAGGGCGGTCGGCTTCGGCTGGATCACCCTGCGCCGGACCCGTTCCGCAGAGCCCGTCGTCACGGTGGAGGAGTGGCCGCACCCGGTCGAACAGCCTCTCGGGGGCACGATCCGGGCGCACTTCGAGCGTCTCGACTATCTCCGGGAGCACGACGACGCGGCACTGCTCGACAGCCACTTCAGGCTCGCCGCCGAGGTGGTCCAGGAGCAGGTCGGGCTGCCCGGTGCCGAGGACCCCGAGCATGTGGTGCTCCGCCAGCACCGCGGGATGCGCCGGGCCACGAAGGTGGACACCGTCGGGGCCGGGTTCGCGGGCGTCTGCGACGGCACACTGAGCGCGGGCCGCATCCTGGACGCCATCGCCCAGCTCATGCAGGAGGACCCGGTGGTGCTCCGCGACCGGACGCCCGCGCAGATCCGCCTGCTGGTGGAGCAGGGCTTCCTCGACCCGGCGCGCTGACCGGGCGGGCGGGGCGACAGGGCTGCGGCGGCTGGTCCGGCGTGCGGCGGGCTACGGGCGGCTTGGGTCGCCTGAGGTACGCCGGATACCGGCTCGGTCGTAGCCGTCCCCCGATGCCCTCGTGGCCGCGCCCGAATCATCGTCGTATGCCGGTGGCACGGGTCGGTGCGGACCCGTTCCGGGGTGCCGTGGCGCGTCCATGCCGCTGCCATGACGCGCCGACGCCGGGAAAACGGCCGGAAAAATATGGCTGCCGGACCGGTCAAGGTCTCTATTCGGTCATGTGTGCGATATCGCGCCGGCCGGCCGTTCACCCTGATGTCGCCCGCCCGTCCCTCGCTCGTCTCCCGGGCGTGCCAGTCTCCGGGCGCGGGCAGAGCCGGACGGCGCGGAAGGGGTGGGCGGAGGATGGAGAGCGGGCCGGCGATCTTCGCGGGAGCGGTGTTCGCCCTGTTCGGAGGCGCCCTGCTGGCCTGGACCGGCACCCGCCTCAGGCGCCGCGAGCCGGTGGCCCACGGTGTGAACCAGGTCGCATCGGCGGCCCTCGCGAGTGTGGCCGGGACGGTCGCGCTGGTCCTCGGTGTGTACTGCCTGACCCGCCTCTGACATCGTCAGGCGCGCGGCGGTGAGAGTGCCGCGGAAGTAAGGGGAGCGTCACGCTCCGGACATGCCTCGGGTGGGTACCCGGTAGTCCGGGCGGCAGGAATGGCGGTAGTCGGGTTACCGTTCGAGTGGCCGTTGTGGGCTTTTCCCGTTTGACACGGGGGCGGGATGTACCGTCACACTCCGCAGCGTCACACGTGCCAGCAGTACGCCGCGACCCCGGGATGAAGCCCTGGGGAGGCCCCAGCGTCGACCGGAGAGAAGAGCGAAGTTGTCCCCGACCAGCGAGACCGCACAGGGCGGCCGCCGACTCGTCATCGTCGAGTCGCCTGCCAAGGCGAAGACGATCAAGGGCTATCTCGGCCCCGGCTACGTCGTCGAAGCGAGCGTCGGGCACATCCGCGACCTCCCCAACGGCGCCGCGGAGGTGCCCGAGAAGTACACCGGCGAGGTGCGCCGCCTCGGTGTGGACGTCGACCATGACTTCCAGCCGATCTATGTGATCAACGCCGACAAGAAGGCGCAGGTCAAGAAGCTCAAGGACCTGTTGAAGGATTCCGACGAGCTCTTCCTCGCCACCGATGAGGACCGGGAGGGCGAGGCGATCGCCTGGCACCTCCAGGAGGTCCTCAAGCCGAAGATCCCGGTCAAGCGGATGGTCTTCCACGAGATCACCAAGGACGCGATCCGCGAGGCCGTCGCCAACCCGCGCCAGCTCAACCAGAAGCTGGTCGACGCCCAGGAGACCCGCCGCATCCTCGACCGGCTCTACGGCTACGAGGTCTCGCCGGTCCTGTGGAAGAAGGTCATGCCGCGCCTGTCGGCCGGCCGCGTCCAGTCCGTCGCCACGCGTCTCGTCGTCGAGCGGGAACGCGAGCGCATCGCGTTTCGCTCTGCCGAGTACTGGGACCTGACGGGTACCTTCGCGACCGGCCGTGCGGGGGATCCGTCGGACCCGTCGTCGCTGGTCGCCCGCCTCCAGACCGTCGACGGCAGGCGGATCGCGCAGGGCCGCGACTTCGACTCCCTGGGGCAGCTCAAGAGCGAGAACACCCTCCACCTCGACGAGGCGACCGCCCGCGCCCTCGCCGCCGCCCTGGAGAGCACGCGCTTCTCCGTGCGGTCCGTCGAGTCCAAGCCGTACCGCCGCTCGCCGTACGCCCCGTTCCGTACGACGACGCTGCAGCAGGAGGCCAGCCGCAAGCTCGGCTTCGGCGCGAAGGCGACCATGCAGATCGCGCAGAAGCTGTACGAGAACGGCTACATCACGTACATGCGTACGGACTCCACGACGCTGAGCGACACCGCGATCGCGGCCGCCCGCGCCCAGGTCACGCAGCTGTACGGCGCCGACTACCTGCCCCCGCAGCCGCGCACGTACGCCGCCAAGGTCAAGAACGCGCAGGAGGCCCACGAGGCGATCCGCCCCTCGGGTGATCGTTTCCGCACTCCCGCCGAGACCGGCCTGACCGGCGACCAGTTCAGGCTCTACGAGCTGATCTGGATGCGGACCGTCGCCTCCCAGATGAAGGACGCGACCGGTAACTCCGTGACCGTGAAGATCGGTGGCACCGCCGCCGACGGCCGGGACGTCGAGTTCAGCGCCTCCGGCAAGACGATCACCTTCCACGGCTTCCTGAAGGCCTACGTCGAGGGCGCCGACGACCCGAACGCCGAACTGGACGACCGCGAGCGCCGGCTGCCGCAGGTCGCCGAGGGCGACGCGCTGTCCGCCGAGGAGATCACGGTCGACGGCCACGCCACCAAGCCCCCGGCGCGCTACACCGAGGCCTCCCTGGTCAAGGAGCTGGAAGAGCGCGAGATCGGCCGCCCGTCGACGTACGCGTCGATCATCGGCACGATCCTCGACCGCGGCTACGTCTTCAAGAAGGGCACGGCGCTCGTCCCGTCCTTCCTGTCCTTCGCCGTGGTCAACCTCCTGGAGAAGCACTTCGGGCGGCTCGTCGACTACGACTTCACCGCCAAGATGGAGGACGACCTCGACCGCATCGCGGCCGGCGAGGCCAAGGCCGTGCCGTGGCTGAAGCGCTTCTACTTCGGCGAAGGCACCGGTCACGGCGGCGCCGCCGAGGCGGGCAACGGCGACGGGGACCACCTCGGTGGCCTCAAGGAGCTGGTGACCGACCTGGGCGCCATCGACGCGCGCGAGGTGTCGTCGTTCCCGGTGGGCAACGGCATCGTGCTCCGCGTCGGCCGCTTCGGCCCCTACGTCGAGCGCGGCGAGAAGGGCACCGAGGAGTACCAGTCCCACGACGTCCCGGACGACCTGCCGCCGGACGAGCTGAACGTCGAGCTGGCCGAGGAACTGCTGGCCAAGCCCAGCGGCGACTTCGAGCTGGGCACCGACCCGGCCACCGGCCACCCGATCGTCGCGAAGGCCGGCCGCTACGGCCCGTACGTCACGGAGGTCCTCCCCGAGGGCACCCCGAAGACCGGCAAGAACGCGGTCAAGCCGCGCACGGCCTCGCTGTTCAAGTCCATGTCGCTCGACACGGTCACGCTCGAGGACGCGCTGAAGCTGATGTCGCTGCCGCGGATCGTCGGCACCGACGTCGACGGCCAGGAGATCACCGCGCAGAACGGCCGCTACGGCCCGTATCTGAAGAAGGGCACGGATTCGCGCTCGCTGCAGTCCGAGGACCAGCTCTTCACGATCACGCTGGAGGAGGCGCAGGCGATCTACGCCCAGCCCAAGCAGCGTGGCCGGGCCGCCGCCAAGCCGCCGCTGAAGGAGCTGGGCGAGGACCCGGTCTCCGGCAAGCCGGTCGTGGTCAAGGACGGCCGCTTCGGGCCGTACGTCACCGACGGCGAGACCAACGCGACCCTGCGCTCCGGCGACAGCGTCGAGGCGATCACCCCGGAGCGCGGCTTCGAACTGCTCGCCGAGAAGCGCGCGAAGGCGCCCGCCAAGAAGACCGCGAAGAAGGCCCCGGCCAAGAAGGCGGCGGCCCCGGCGAAGAAGACCGCAGCCAAGAAGACGGCGGCGAAGAAGACGACCGCGGCCGCGAAGAAGACCACGGCCAAGAAGACGACCGCCAAGAAGGCCACGGCTTCCAAGGCGACGGCGTCGGGCGCGGAGGACTGACCACCGAGGACTGACCGCCGAGGCCTGAGTGCGCAGACCGAGCGCCGAGGCCTGGTCAGCCTCCGCACTGCTGTTCGGCTTCGCGAAGGCTTCGCCTCTGTATCACTTCGGTACGCCCCGGCATCACTTTGATGTCGGGGCGTGCGCATGCCAGGAGCGGCGGGGTGTGGTGTCGGTGCCTCCGGATAGGCTGAACGCATGACGCGAGCCGAGCAGCCAACGGCCACCACCACAGCCCCGGACGACGCACTGGTCGCGGACTCCCGCGAGCGCGCCGTCCGTTCCCTGCTGCGCCGACCCGAGCTGCGACGCCTGTGGAGCGCGCAGCTGGTGAGCGGCGTCGGCGACACCCTCGCCCTCCTCGTCCTGGTCGTCCTCGCCCTCCAGGCGGCGATCGCCCAGGGCGCGTTCGGCGGTGGATACCGGGGCGTGGCGTTCGCAGTGGCGACGGTCTTCGCCGCGCGCGTCCTCGCCGCGCTGCTGTTCGGCGCGGTCCTCCTCGGCCCGCTGAACACGCTCACCGCCCAGGAGGGCCCGCTCGACCGCCGCTGGACCATGGTCGGCGCCGACGGCGTGCGCGCCGCGCTGCTGATCGTCGCGCCCCTGTGGATCGACTGGACCCCGGACAACGCACTGGCCGTCCTGCTGGTCACCGCCTTCGTCACCGGAGTCGCCGAGCGCCTGTGGACGGTCTGCCGGGAGAGCGCGGCTCCCGCCCTGCTGCCCGGCCCGCCCCCGGAGGGTGCCACCGTACGGCCGCTGCCGGACCACATGGACGCCCTGCGCCGCCTGTCGCTGCGCACCAGCTTCCTCGCCGTACCGCTGGCGGCCGCCGCGCTGGTCGCCGCCGGCCTGCTCAACAACCTGCTCGGCACCGGCGTGGTCTGGTTCGACCAGCACCACGCGGCCCTCGGGGCGTATGTGGCGGCGGGCCTGTTCGCCGCCTCCCTGTCCGTGCTGACCTTCCTCGACCTGCCCGACGTGCGCACCCCGCGCGCGCGGTCCCCGCTGGAGGGCCTGCGCCGCCCGCGCACCGGCACCGGCGTCGACAAGGGCCGTACGGGCGCGATCCCGCTGCTCGTCCCGGCCGCCGCCGCGGTCGCCGGAGCCATCGCGGCGGCCGTCTCGGTGTGCGTGCTGCACGCCACCGACCTGGGCGGCGGCCCGGTGCTGTACGGCCTGCTGGTGCTGGGCCTGACCGGCGGTGTCGCCGTCGGCATCCGTACGGCCCCGGCGCTGCTGCCGTCGCTCTCCCGCCGCCGGCTGCTCGCCCTCGCGATCGCCTTCACCGGCATCGCCCTGCTGGCCGCCGGTCTGGTCCCGGACGTCACCACGGTCCTGCTGATCGTCACGCTCGCCGGCGTCACCGCGGGCGTGGCCGCGAACACCGGGCACGCGCTGCTCGACCAGGAGACCGAGGACTACCGCCGGGGGCGCGTCACCGAGCACCTGCACGCGGTCGTGCGGGTCTTCGTGGCGCTCGGCGCGCTGATCGCGCCCATGGCCGCCGGGCTCATCGGGCGGCACCGGCTGGAGAACGGCAAGTTCGTCTTCGCGCACGGCGGCGCCTCCTTCACGCTGATGCTGGTCGGCGCGCTGCTGCTGCCGGTGGCGGCGCTGGTGCTCGCCAAGGTCGACGACCGCTCCGGCATCCCGCTGCGCCAGGACCTCAAGGACGCGCTGCTCGGCGGTGACGACCCGGTCGAGGCACCGGCGGCGGGCGGTTTCTTCATCGTCCTGGAGGGCGGCGACGGCGCCGGAAAGTCCACCCAGGCCGAGGCCCTCGCCGAGTGGATCCGCGGCAAGGGCCACGAGGTCGTGCTCACCCGCGAGCCGGGGGCCACGCCCGTCGGCAAGCGGCTGCGCTCGATCCTGCTGGACGTCTCCTCGGCGGGCCTGTCGCATCGCGCGGAGGCACTGCTGTACGCCGCCGACCGGGCCGAGCACGTCGACACCGTCGTACGCCCCGCGCTGGAGCGCGGCGCGGTGGTCATCTCCGACCGCTACATCGACTCGTCCGTCGCCTACCAGGGCGCCGGCCGCGATCTGTCCCCGACCGAGATCGCGCGCATCAACCGCTGGGCGACCAACGGGCTCGTCCCGCATCTGACCGTCCTGCTGGACGTCTCGCCGGAGACCGCCCGCGAGCGGTTCACCGAGGCGCCGGACCGGCTGGAGTCGGAGCCGGCGGAGTTCCACGCACGCGTGCGGTCCGGTTTCCTCACGCTGGCCGCCGCCGACCCCGGCCGCTACCTGGTCGTGGACGCCGGCCAGGAGCCCGAGGCCGTCACCACGGTGATCCGGCATCGGCTCGACACCGTGCTGCCGCTGTCCGAGGCCGAGGTCAAGGCCCAGGAGGAGGCCCGGAAGAAGGCCGAGGAGGAGGCCCGCCGCAAGGCCGAGGAAGAGGCCGCGCGCAAGGCCGAGGAGGAGCGCCTGGAGCGCGAGCGCCAGGAGGAGCTGGCCCGGCTGCGCGCCGAGGAGGAGGAACGCAAGCGCCGCGAGCTGGAGGAGGCCCAGCGCCGCGAGGCCGAACGGCAGGCGGAGGAGGCCCGGCAGCGGGCCGCGGAGGCCGCCCGGCGCGCTGAGGAGGAGCGGCAGCGGCTGCTCGCCGAGGAGAAGGCCCGCGCCGAGGAGGAGGCCCGCCGCAGGGCCGAGGAGGAGCGGCGCCGCAAGCAGGCCGAGGAGGAGGCCCGGCTGCGCGCCGAGGAAGAAGCCCGGCAGGCCCGGCTGCGCGCCGAGGAGGAAGCGCGGCGCCTGGAGAAGCAGCGCAAGGCCGAGGAGGCGCTGCTGCGCGCCGAGGAGGCCCGTAGGCAGGCGACCGAGGCAGCGGCGGCGGCCGACACGGCGGCCCGCCGGTCCAGCACGCCCCTGCCGGCCGCGCCGGGCCCGGCCCCGGACGCGGTGACGGTTCCCACCCCGGTGGTCTCGCCCAGCCAGGGCGATCCGGGCATGCGCGGGGCGGATACGGACGAGACGACGGTGCTGCGCCCGGTGCGCGAGGAGCGGCGTGACTCCGCCGAGAACGCCCAGGACGTCCACGACACCAAGGCTTCCGGCGCCTCCCACCCGGACTCCGAGGTGACCGCCGAGCTGCCGCAGCCTCCGGCGGCTCCGGGCGCGACGGACGAGACGGCGGTGCTGCCCCGGGTTCCGGGTGCGACCGACGAGACGGCGGTGCTGCCACCGGTGGTTCCGGGGGCGACCGACGAGACGGCGGTGCTGCCACCGGTGGTTCCGGGTGCGGCCGACGAGACGGCCGTACTGCCGCCCGTACGGGATGACGCCCCCGCTGACCGGCTGCCGCCCGGCTTCTTCCGGGACGAGCGGTCCGCCGCGGGCCCCGACGGCTCCGAGGACCGTACGCGCGAGATGCCGCAGATCGACGCCGACGGCACCCCTCGCCGCCGGCCGCGTTCCGACTGGGCCGAGGAGACCCCGCTGGACGACCTGCCGTCGCTGGCGGACGAACTGCTGGGGTCCTACGACGAGCGGGAGCACGGCGACCACGACGAGGAGCAGGGCCGCCGGGGCCGGGGCCGGCGGGGCTGACGGCCGGCACGGCCGCTACCGGCGAGCGCGGCGAACAGAGGGCGGCGCGGGTCGTACACCGGCCTGCGCCGCCCTCACCGTTCCCACCGGCCGGCGCCGCCTGACCGTTCCCACCGGCCGTCGGCGCGCACGCGGACCGCGTTGTCAGTGCCCGCCCGCACAATGGGGGGCAGGAACGCGGAGTGTGACGGAAGGGCGGCGTGACCCATGACCGTATGGGACGACCTCGTCGGGCAGGAGAAGGTGAGCGCGGTGCTCGACGCGGCCGCGCGGGACGCCGACGCCCTCGTCACGGCCGTCGCGGCCGACGAGCCGCTGCCCGAGACGTCGAAGATGACGCACGCATGGCTGTTCACGGGGCCGCCCGGAGCGGGCCGGAACCAGGCGGCCAGGGCCTTCGCAGCCGCCCTGCAGTGCGTCAGCCCCGACCGCGCCCTCGGCGGAGCCCCCGGCTGCGGCTTCTGCGACGGCTGCCACACCGCGCTGCTCGGCACCCACGCGGACGTCACCTCGGTGGCCGCCGTGGGCTCCGAGATCCTGGTGAAGGACATGCGGGACACGGTCCGCAAGTCGTTCACCTCCCCGGCGAACGGCCGCTGGCAGATCATCCTGGTGGAGGACGCCGAGCGGCTGAACGAGAAGTCGGCCAACGCCGTCCTCAAGGCGGTGGAGGAGCCTGCTCCGCGCACGGTCTGGCTGCTGTGCGCCCCCTCCGTCGAGGACGTCCTGCCGACGATTCGCTCCCGCTGCCGCCACCTGAACCTGCGCACGCCGTCCGTGGACGCGGTGGCCGACATGCTCGTACGGCGCGACGGCATCGAACCCGAGGTCGCGGCGGCCGCCGCCCGCGCCACCCAGGGGCACGTCGACCGCGCCCGGCGCCTGGCCACCGACCCGGCGGCCCGCGAGCGCCGCGCGGCCGTCCTCAAGCTGCCCCTCCGCCTCGACGAGGTCGGTGCCTGTCTCAGGGCCGCCCAGGAACTGGTCGACGCGGCCGCCGAGGACGCCAAGCAGCTCGCCGAGGAGATGGACGGCAAGGAGACCGAGGAGCTGAAGGCGGCGCTGGGCGCGGTCCAGGGCGGCCGGCTGCCCCGCGGCACGGCGGGTGTGATGAAGGACCTGGAGGACATGCAGAAGCGCCGCAGAACCCGCACGCAGCGCGACAGTCTCGACATCGCCCTCGGCGACCTCACCGCCTTCTACCGCGACGTCCTCGCCCTGCAGCTCGGCTCAAGCGTGGCGATCGCCAACGCGGACGCCGAGGACGCCCTGGAGCGGCTGGCGCGCGGCAGCACCCCGGAATCCACGCTCCGCCGTATCGAGGCGATCGCCGCATGCCATGAGGCCCTCGACCGCAACGTGGCCCCGCTGCTTGCGGTGGAGGCCATGACGATGGCGCTGCGCGCGGGCTGAACACCGCGCCGGGAGGCCGACCGGCGATGTCACGGGTAGACGACGTCACCGGACGATGTCACGGCTACGAAGCCGCCGCCGTTGTCCCCCGTACGAGCCCACTGATCCCACGCACCGCATCCGGAGCATCGCACAGCGTTACGCTCGCCTGATGCACACCAGCCCATCCCTCCGCCGGACCCGGGGCGCCCGCACCCGGACGTCGGCTCGCCTCACGGCCGCCCTGTTCGCGGCGGCCGCCCTGCTCGTGTCCGCCTGCTCCTCCGGGAGCTCGACGTCGGCGGGCGGTGCGGCGGACGCGGTGCTGGCCGCGCTGCCCCATGCGACGCCGTCAGCGCTGTCGCCGTACTACTCCCAGCGGCTGCACTGGCGCGGCTGCGGTGCCCCTGGTTTCCAGTGCGCCACGATGAAGGCCCCGCTGGACTACGCCGATCCCGGTGCGGGTGACGTCCGGCTGGCCGTCACCCGCAAGCCTGCCACCGGCAAGGGCAGGCCGCTCGGTTCGCTGCTGGTCAACCCCGGCGGCCCCGGCGGCTCGGCGGTGGCCTACGTCCAGAGTTACGCGGGCATCGGCTACCCGGCCGACGTCCGCGCCCGCTACGACATGGTCGCGGTGGATCCGCGGGGCGTGGCCCGCAGCGAGCCCGTGAAGTGCCTCGACGGGCGCCAGATGGACACCTACACGGAAACGGACCTGACGCCCGACGACCAGCAGGAGCAGAACGCGGTGGTCTCGGCGGACAGGACGTTCGCCGAGAGCTGCGGGGCGCACTCGGCGCGGCTGCTGCGGCACGTCTCCACCGTCGAGGCGGCCCGCGACATGGACATCCTGCGGGCGGTCCTGGGTGATCCGAAACTGAACTACGTGGGGGCGTCGTACGGCACGTTCCTCGGAGCGACGTACGCGGGCCTGTTCCCGGACCGGGTGGGCCGGATGGTCCTGGACGGCGCGATGGACCCGTCCGTGGACTCCCGGCGCATGAACCTGGACCAGACGGCCGGCTTCGAGACGGCGTTCGAGGCGTTCGCGAAGGACTGCGTACGGCACTCCGACTGCCCGCTCGGCAGCAGCGGCACATCGCCGGCGCAGGTCGGCGCCCACCTCAGGACGTTCTTCCGGAAGCTGGACGCGCACCCCATCACGGCGGGCGACGCGGACGGACGCAAGCTGAACGAGTCGCTGGCCACGACCGGGGTGATCGCCGCGATGTACGACCAGGGCACCTGGGAACAGCTGCGCGTGGCGCTGACCTCCGCGATGAGGAAGAACGACGGCGCGGGCCTGCTCGCGCTCTCCGACAGCTACTACGAACGTGGCGCCGACGGCCACTACAGCAACCTGATGATGGCCAACGCGGCCGTGAACTGCCTGGACCTGCCGCCGGCCTTCACCGGCCCCGAGCAGGTCGACAAGGCCCTGCCCGCCTTCGAGAAGGCGTCTGCGGTCTTCGGTGACGGCCTGGCCTGGGCCTCGCTGAACTGCGCGTACTGGCCGGTGAAGGCCACGGGTGAGCCGCATCGCATCGAGGCGAAGGGCGCGGCGCCGATCGTGGTGGTCGGCACCACCCGCGACCCCGCGACCCCCTACCACTGGGCCCAGTCCCTGGCCCGCCAGCTCTCCTCGGGCCGCCTCCTGACATACGTCGGTGACGGCCACACCGCCTACGGCCGCGGCAGCACCTGCATCGACACGGCGATCAACACCTACCTGCTCCGCGGCACCCCGCCCACCGCCGGAAAACGCTGCTCATAGCCCCTGCCACACCCCTGCGGCCCGCCCCGGATCCCCCGCTTCCGGGGCTTGGTCGGAGCACCCCCGGAAACTGTGTAGACTTACCGACGTTGCCGATCGCACCATGGTGCGGACGGCGCGCCGCCTTAGCTCAGATGGCCAGAGCAACGCACTCGTAATGCGTAGGTCTCGGGTTCGAATCCCGAAGGCGGCTCCACGGAAACCCCAGGTCAGATAGTCGCTGACCTGGGGTTTTGTGTTGCTCGGGGTATGGCGCGTCACACGGCGGGGGCGCTGTGGGGTGGCTTGCGTGAGCGATGCGTGAGCGGAGCGGGCTCGGCCCTACTCTTTGGGCTTCTTCCGCCGGGCCTTCTTCTTGCCCTTGGCCTGGGCCTTCTTAGACGTCGTCTCATTTGGAGAGTCTGCGGTAGCAGATGAGACTGCAGGCGATGGCAGTGAAGGCCAGGAAGTGCTCGGCCTTGCGCTCGTAGCGGCGGTGCAGGCGACGGCAGCCGCCCAGCCAGGACATCGTGCGCTCGATCGTCCAGCGATGGC